>CAZRPU010000047.1:0-17549 GCA_964602055.1 uncultured Ignavibacteriaceae bacterium | reverse complement strand
CGGATGTGGGATGAAGAATTCCGTTGAGGAGCTTTAACAATGTACTCTTGCCCGCACCGTTGCGTCCTACCACAAGGAGCGCTTCACCTGCCTCGACCTGTAAGGTGAGATTGCGCAGGACCTTGTTCCCCTCCTCGTAAGAGAACGATACGTTGTCGAGTCGGATAATCATGATGGACGGAGGATCCTTTGAATGCGCGGCGCAGCACGAGCGCTTACAGATGCCTCGAGGAGATCATTCCACAACCTGACAGGCAGCACTTCTGCAAATGAAGGAAGGGAGATGAGGAACGCATCGCGAGAGCCGGAAAAAAGTATTTGTCCACCGGCGAGCACGATGAACTGATCAGCGAGGGCCATGGCCAGGTCGATGGCCGAATCGGTAAACAGTATTGTCGTCGTTGTTTTGAGACTGCGGAGCAAAGCGACGAGACGCTGCTGGGCGAGAGCGTCGAGGCCGTTCAACGGTTCGTCCAGAAGAAGAATCTGCGGTCTGGCGACAAGAAGCGATGCAAGCGCGACCCGCTGTATTTCGCCACCCGAAAGATGCTGAGGTCTTCTGCCGGACAGCGCCGTCAGGCCGAGCTGCGAAAGAACGGCAGCGATCCTGTCTGATCGTTCCCGTCCGGTGATGCCGATATTGTCCAGTGTGAATCCTATCTCCGCCGAGACCGTCTCCTTGATGCCGGAAAGCTGAACAGATGCGTCCTGCATGAAGTATCCTACCTGAGGAAAGAGAATCGATCGGGGGATGGGATCGTGAATGTCCGATCCGATGAGGACCCTTCCTGATGCTCTTCCTGTAAAAAATTGAGTGCTTCCGGCTCCGGACAGAATCTGTACGAGTGTGGTCTTGCCGGCGCCCGTCGGACCCAGAAGTGCCGTGCAGGTTCCCCCGGCGACTTTGAGGGAAATATCGGTCAAGGCCGGCGGCGACCCATCGAAATAGGAATAGGAAAGAGATTGGATTTCTAGCCGAGGAGCCATTGAGAACCCATCCAGAGAAGAAGCAAGAAAGAGAGCAGGAGAAACAGGAGAGTCACGGGGCTGACGTTTGCGGCTCCTTGGGACTCTCCTTCGAAGGACAGCCTTGTTTCACGGCGAAATCCCCTGAGTTCAAGAGCCATGCTTCGATCGATACTCTCAACCATGGAAGACAGGAAAAGGGGAGAGAGGATGAGGAGGAGGCCCTTTGTCCTCGCGACAAAATTCGACCGGACAGGAGCGCCCCTGGCTTCCTGCGCCGTAAAAATCTGGGTCATGCGCTCGGGGAGAGTTTCAAAAAAAGAAATGGTGAGAAGTATCGTTAGTACGATTTGACCGGATAATCCTCTGCTTTGAAGAAAGTCCGCAATATCCCGAAGGGGCGTTGACCCGAAGAATATCAGCAGAGCCGTGGCGATCAAAAGCAGCCGGGTGCCGGTCCCCAGTCCGAATGCCAATCCTTCCCTGGTCAGGGGATATCCTTTCATGGGTTCCCAGAGGATTTCACCGGGGATCAGGTGGCCATTGACAAGCATCATCACCGCAGCCGCAGCCGCGAAAAAACGAATAATCCTCCAGAACCGCTTTGCCGACTGTATCGTCAGAGGGCGCAATGGATGAAACAACTGCCGGAGGGCGACGAGGAGGATCAGCACAAGCGCATTGATGTGCCAAGGGAAGACAACCGCAACCAGGAACAAAAAGAGCATCCCCGAGAGTTTTTCGCCGATTTCAATGCGCATGGATTCGGTTCGCTCCTGCGGGACGGGGAATGTTATTGCCGCCACGGAACCGCTGCATGACGCGGAGCGGCAGGTTGCGGCAGAGAAGGTAGACGAGGACATACGTGATGATCTTGTCTACCGGATCAGAGGAGAGCCCCTGATAGAAGACACTCTGCAGAATGGAATTGCCGACGGAACGAAAATACAGGACGAGAACATCTGTGCCGGTGAGCATGACTCCGCTGAAAAGGTATGTAGCGATCGGTGCGGAAACGACGGCGGCGAGCACTCCCTGCAAGGCTCCGCCCAGGGGAACGAGATACCAGTGCCGGAACCATCCGAGGCGGGCGAGGATGCCGGTGAATCCTCCGATCACGATCATGACGGGAGAAAAGAACATCATTGCTGGATTTCCGAAAGCTGATGCAAGGACGTTGGAAAGCACGCCGGCAACCATGGCCGACCATGGTCCGCAAAGAACCGCGACAAGCACCGTGCCGACGGAATCAAGGTAAATCGGAAGCTTCAGGAGGGATGCAAGTTGTCCGGCAGAAAGGTTCAGAGCGATGCAAAATGCCACGAAGGGGAGTCCCGGACCCGTTATTTCCTGCTGGAATTGTTCGCGGATGGAAGTCATGATGCGGCAATACAAAAGAACCCGATCTCGTCGGGTTCTTCGTTGGCGATGGGAAAAAGCGATCCGTCAGATTGCGAGAGCAGCAGGACTCTCAAGGTATTTTCGCAGGTCCTGGAGGAAGCGCGCGGCAACAGCGCCGTCAATAACGCGGTGATCAGAAGAAAGAGTCATCTTCATGGTATGGCCGATCCTGATCTTCCCGCTGTGAACGACCGGGCGCTCGACAATCGAACCCACGGCAAGAATGGCGCCCTCGGGGGGATTGATAATTGCGACGAAGTCCTCGACATCGAACATCCCGAGATTGCTGATGGTGAACGTCGATCCCTGGTATTCATCCGGCTTCAACTTTCGGTTTCTGGCTCGTTCGACAAGATCCCGTAACTCGACGCTGATCTGATCGATTCTCTTCTGTTCACAGTTGCGAAGAACGGGTGTCACCAGACCCTCTTCAAGGGCGACAGCCACGCCAATATGAGCAAAGTGATGCTGGCGCATGGAATCCCCGAGATACGATGCGTTCACCAACGGATGCTGCATGAGGGCGGTGGCACTCGCTTTGACAAGGATGTCGGTATAGCTGATCTTGAGGTCGGTGGCGTTCAGAATCTGCTCGCGAAACGCCATTGCCGGCTCCATATTGACGTCCACCGTAACATAGAAATGGGGAGCCGTGGTTTTGCTTTGCGCCATGCGCTTTGCAATGGTTTTTCGGATGGAAGAAAGTGGCACCTCTTCGGAGGTTCCCGGTGTGATCGGACCGGCGGGTTTCGGCGTGTAACCGCCTGCGACAGTTCCTTCGAGGTCGCGGCGAATAATTCTGCCGCTCGGGCCCGAACCGCTGACGCCGGAGAGACTAATGCCGCGCTCCTGTGCAATCTTTCGCGCAAGGGGAGAGGCTTTGACGCGTCCATCCCCGGAGACGGAAGCAGCTTTGGCAGGTTCGGCTGTTTTTGAAGGAGCGGGTGGTACGGGCTTGGGATCTTGTGCCTGAACTTTTTTCTCGGCCGGAGGAGCTTCTGTCAGGATGGCGGAAATGTCTTCGTTCGCATCGCCGATGATGGCAATGAGGGCGCCAATGCGGGCTTTGCCCCCGGCGGGGACAACGATCTTCCTCAAGATGCCCGAATCATAGGCCTCAAGCTCCATGTCTGCCTTGTCGGACTCGATCTCGACAAGAATTTCACCCTGCTTGATTTTTTCCCCCTCTTTTCGAAGCCATTTGAGAATGACACCCTCTTCCATGGTATCACTCAATTTCGGCATCATGATCTTAGTGGCCATCGATCGTTCGTCTCTCAGTCATTCTTGTAGAGTACTGCCTCGAGAGCACGCTTGACCTTGTCGTAGGACGGCAAGGAGGCTTTTTCGAGGCTTTTGGCGTACGGCAAAGGCACATCTTCCTGAGTCACGCGCTCAACAGGTGCATCCAGATAGTCAAATGCCCGTTTGGTGACTTCGTAGGCGATCTGACCACCGACGCCGGCAAAGGGCCATCCTTCTTCCACAATCACCACACGGTTGGTCTTCTTCACCGAATCAACAATCAATTCATAGTCCATCGGTTTGATAGTGCGCGGATCAACGACTTCAATCGTGACCCCGAGTTCCTGCTCCAGCTTCTCGATCGAAGGAAGAACGACGTGTGCCAGGATTTTTGACCATGAGACGATGGTGACGTCGGAACCTTCTTTCTTCACTTCACCCACACCAAGCGGAATCGTGTATTCCCCGTCGGGAATCTCTCCCTTGTCGCCGTACATCACTTCGCTTTCGATGAAGATCACCGGATTTTCTTCCCGAATCGAAGTTTTGAGCAGGCCTTTTGCATCCTTGCACGTTGAAGGCATGACGACCCTGAGTCCGGGAATATGAGCGTAAATCGATTCAAGGGCCTGAGAATGGGTTGCCGCAAGCCCGTGCGCTGCACCCCCCGGGCCGCGAAAAACGATCGGCACATTGAAATGCCCCCCGGACATCGAAAGCATCTTTGCAGCCTGATTGACGATCTGGTCATAAGCGACGAGTGAAAAATTCCACGTCATGAACTCCACGATCGGCCTCAACCCTGCCATGGCCGCTCCGATCCCGATTCCGGAAAACCCCGATTCGGCAATGGGCGTATCGATGACCCGTTTTTCACCCCATTTTGCAAGAAGTCCCTGGCTTACCTTATAAGCACCGTTGTACTGTGCCACTTCCTCACCCATCAGGAAGACGCGGTCATCGCGCGCCATCTCTTCATCCATAGCCTGGTTCAGTGCTTCCCGCAAGCTAACGACCGCCATGCATTATTCTCCGTAATAGACATCGTTCCATAATTCGTCCAGAGGTGGTTCCGGGCTGTTTTCTGCGAATTCCACACACTCTTCGACGATCTTCTTGATTCTCTTTTCGGCGTCCTCAATCTCTTCATCGGTAATCATCGAACCTGACTTCAACAGATCGCCGAACAGGGTGATGGGATCGTGCCGTTTCTGGCTCTCTACTTCTTCTTTCGACCTGTAATGTCCGTGGACCGGATCCGACATTGAATGGCCACGGTATCTGTACGTCCGGACCTCCAGCAGCGATGGCTCATGGGTTTCCCTGGCGTGATCTGCAGCCGCTTTTACCTTCTTATACACTTCCAGGACGCTGTTGCCGTCAACGACATCGCTCCTCATGTCATAAGCGAGGGCTTTCTTTGTCAGGTCCTCCACTGCGGAAGAACGCCGAACGGAGGTTCCCATGCTGTACATGTTGTTTTCAATAATAAAAACGACAGGCAGCTTCCATAGGGAAGCAAGGTTCAACGATTCATGGAAGTCGCCGATATTCGTTGCTCCGTCTCCCATGAAGCAAAGGCAAACCCGTTTTTCCCCCCGGTATTTCGAGGCAAAAGCAACGCCGGCGGCGATTGGGATGTGACTGCCAACGATGGCGTGACCGCCAAGAAAGTTCTTGTCGCGGTCGAAAATGTGCATTGATCCGCCTTTTCCCTTTGTCGTTCCGGTGTGTTTCCCCAGGAGCTCAGCCATGACAGCTTTGGGATCCACACCTTTGGATATTGCCAGCCCGTGGTCGCGGTAGGCCGTGATCACATAATCATCAGGCTGAATCGCGCCCATCACCGCCCCGGTCGAAACTGCCTCCTGACCGTTATAAAGGTGGCAAAATCCCATGATTTTCCCCATGCCGTAGAGCTGTGCACATTTTTCCTCAAAACGGCGGACCAACAGCATGTCGTCATACCATTGAAGGAGGGTTTCTCGCGAGAGTCCCATGAACCGCGGGGAAGCTTTTTTCGTTGCCATAGCCGGAACCGATGTGCTCATTCGTTTCTTACCCACAATGATTCTCAAATTTCAGAAAAAGTCCGACTAATATAGCAAGAACTTGTATTAAATCAAAGACGAACCGTTGCCGTGTCCTTGCACTTTGGATTTCCGAAGAATACATTGAGGAGTGCTTGTTTATCCATTTTGAGGCGAATTTTTCTTTCCAAGGACATTCCCATGAAGAAATCATGTATCCTCATCTGCACCCTGCTCATCGCCCTTCCTGTTTTTTCACAGGAATCTGCCGACTCATATCTCTGGCTCGAAGAGGTCCATGGGGCTAAGGCCATGGACTGGGTCAAAGAAAGGAATGCGGCCACCATCAGCCGTCTTCAACAACACAAGGCCTACCAGGAGCTCGTGGAAGTAAATTTGGAAATTCTCAATTCCAATGAGCGCATTGTGTACCCGTCGGTCGTCGGCTCTTTCGTCTACAATTTTTGGCAGGATAAGAAGAACGAAAGGGGGGTTTGGCGAAGAATGCCGCTGAAACAGTATTTGGAAAACTCGGCTGCGTGGGAAACAGTGCTTGATATCGATGAATTGTCGAGGAACGAGGGGGTGAGTTGGGTCTTTAAAGGAGCAGCGTGGCTTTACCCTGACATGACGCGGTGCATGGTAAGCCTTTCACCTGGCGGCGGGGATGCGGCTGAGATGCGCGAGTTCGATGCAGGCAAGAAACAATTTGTGGAGGGTGGTTTCTTTCTGAAGAAGGCGAAAGGTTCGGCCAGTTGGAAAGACGAGAACACACTGTATGTCTCAACCGACTTCGGTGAAGGGACGACAACAACCTCCGGCTACCCGAGGATGACAAAGCGTTGGTCCCGGGGGACAAAGCTGGAAAATGCGCAAATGGTCTTTGAAGGGAAAACTGAGGACATGGGTGTTTGGGGAGATGTTGCGGTGACGCCGCAGCGCAAGTACGAAATTGTTTCCCGATCGAAGGATTTCTTTCATCGGGAAGTATACGTTATTGAGCAGGGCACCATGGTGCGTTTGGATATTCCCGAAGATGCCGACATTTCCATTGTTGCGAACCAGCTAGTCTTGAGTCTGAAATCGGACTGGTCCATTGGTAAAAACTCCTACAAGACAGGATCCCTCATCAGTATTGACTACGACGCGTTCATGAAAGGAAGCCGCAATTTCTCGGTCATCGTAGAGCCCGATCCCCGGTCGAGCATTTCATCCGTTTCGACCACAGCGAATCTTCTTCTCGTTAACAAGCTGACGAATGTGCGGAGCGAATTGTACGAATACAGACTTCAGTCGGGAACATGGAATGGAACGAGAGTCAAGACCGCCGAATTCGGAACCATCAGCGTCGTGGAAACGGACACGTATTCCGATCGCTATTTTTTCACGTATCAGGATTTTCTCACTCCTGTCAGCCTGTCGATGGTGGCAGGAAATGCCCAGGAACCCATCCTTCTCAAAGCCATGCCTGCGTTTTTCAACGGGAGTGGTTTTGAAGTGAAGCAGTATGAGGCCGTCTCGAAAGACGGAACGCTCATTCCCTATTTTGTCGTTCATCCCCGGGGAATGAAGGCCGACGGAAAGAATCCGACATTGCTGGACGGCTATGGAGGCTTCGAAATATCACGGCGGCCTTCGTATTCGGCGGCTGTGGGTCGCTCCTGGCTGGAGCGCGGGGGAGTGTTCGCCGTCGCGAATATCCGGGGCGGCGGAGAGTTCGGGCCTCAATGGCACAAGGCGGCTTTGAAGGAGAAACGTCAGAACGCCTATGACGATTTTCTTGCTGTCGCGGAGGATTTGATCAAAAGGAAAATCACCTCGACAAAACACCTGGGCATTTCAGGGGGAAGTAATGGAGGCCTTCTTGTTGGCGTTGCATTTACACAGAGGCCCGATTTGTTTAGCGCCGTGGTCTGCAGTGTTCCCCTTCTCGATATGCGCCGTTATAACAAGCTTCTTGCTGGGGCGAGTTGGATGGGGGAATACGGGAATCCGGACCTGCCTGAGGAATGGTCCTTCATCAGCAAGTATTCGCCGTATCAGAATGTGCAGAAAGATGCAAAATATCCGCGCGTATTCTTTAACACATCGACAGCCGACGACAGAGTCCATCCCGGCCATGCGCGCAAAATGGTTGCCAAGATGGAAGCCATGGGCCATAAGGTATTCTATTATGAGAACACCGAGGGAGGTCATGCAGGAGCAACGACCAATCGTCAGCGTGCGGAAAGAATTGCTTTGACCTATGCCTATTTGCTCCAAGAACTGCAGTAGATCTCTGTTTTCTTTGTGGATCTCTGTGCTCTCTGTGTCATGTTTTCACTGAGGATGCTTCCGACAAGGATTCAACAGCATGAAGAAATCAACGATCAAGCGCCTGGCGATTACGACGGGGGGCGGTGATGCCCCGGGCCTCAACGCCGTCATCCGGTCATCCGTGGTCTCTGCTTTGAACAGGGGATGGGAGGTCTTTGGCATTCGAGAGGGATACGGCGGAGTGCTTGCCCCTACCGCGTATCCCGGAGGTGGATTGATACCATTGACCCGGAGTTCCGTCAGCGGCATCACCCATCTCGGCGGAACAATCCTCGGAACGTCCAACAAGATGAATCCGCTGAAATTTCCCGTCAAGCAGGGAGATGGGAGCATGAAGGAAGTCGATCGGAGCGGGGACGTTGTGAGCGAGCTGAAAAAGCATGGGATCGACGCCCTCATTGCCGTTGGAGGCGATGGGTCTCTTTCCATTGCAAGAGAGCTTGGATTGAAAGGTTTGAAAGTGGTGGGAGTTCCCAAAACAATCGACAATGACCTCGACAAGACCGTCATAACGTTCGGTTTCGATACTGCGGTGTCGTTTGCCACTTCGTGCATCGATCGCTTGCACTCAACGGCCGAGGCCCATCAAAGAGTCATGGTGGTCGAGGTCATGGGCCGCTACGCGGGTTGGATTGCTTTGAATACGGGCGTTTCGGGGACTGCCGATGTTATTCTGATTCCGGAAATACCGTACGACATTCAGAAGGTCGCAGCAAAGATCGAGGAGCGGTACGGTTACGGAGCAAAATTTGCGATTGTGGTGGTCGCCGAAGGGGCAAAACCAAAAGGCGGAACGCATTCCGTCGTGTCGAAAGAGGTGGGCCGGGCTGAAAGGCTGGGAGGCATCGGGGAAAGGGTTGCGTCGGAGATCCAACAGGCCACGGGGAAGGAAACGCGCTGCGTCGTGCTCGGCCACCTCTTAAGAGGAGGGACTCCCACGACGTTCGACCGGCTGATTTCTCTCAGGTTTGGTGCTGCCGCCGTACGCGCCTTAGAGGAAGGACATAGCGGAGTCATGGTGGCATTGGACCCTCCGACCGTGCGTTACGTGCCGTTGGAAGAAGCGACAAGCAGGATGAAAGCAGTTCCCCTCGATTCCGATACGGTGCTGACAGCCCGGGATCTTGGTATCTCTTTTGGTGATTGACGTCATCCGTAGAGTCCGATCTCCGATCGGACAAAAAGGAGGAAGCCCGATCTTCGATCGGACAAAAAGGAGGAAGCCCGATCTCCGATCGAACAAAATGGACCGAGTCCGATCTCCGATCGGACGAAAAGGAGAGATCCCCGACGGACCCCAAGTCTCAGAGAATATCAAAGGAGGATTCGATGTTTACACACACACGTACTGCGGTGCTCGTCGGATCAGCAATTCTTTTTTCGGCGGGAGCCATCGCTCAAATGAATCACTCATCGATGGAGACGAAACCTGTCACAAAAGGGATAGCCGTGCTCATTCCCACGTCGGGGTCGGCCGTCTCTGGCATCGTGATGTTTGAAGCAGAGAAGAGCGGAGTCAAGGTTACGGCCCACCTCAAGGGACTCGCTCCCGGCAAGCATGGATTTCACGTGCACGAGTACGGAGATTGCAGTTCAGGAGACGGAACTTCGGCGGGTGGACACTTTAATCCCGGGGAAATGCCTCATAGCATGCCGATGAGCGAGAAGAGACATGTCGGTGACTTGGGAAACATAGATGCCGACAAGGATGGCAACGCGCGTCTGGAGTACGTGGATCCTTTGATCACTTTTGAAGGAAGAAACTCCATCCTCGGCCGCGCGGTCATTGTCCATGAGAAAGAGGACGACCTGAAAACGCAGCCCACGGGGAACGCGGGAGGGAGGCTGGCGTGCGGAGTGGTTGGAGTCTCCAAGTAGGGAATCTAACCTGCTGGTGCAACCATGCCTCAGGATGCTTTCCTTTCGTCTTGGTGTTACCCTTGAGGGGAAAGGAAGACCTGGCCCTCTTGCTACCTTTGCACGAAAGGCGCCTCGCGGGCCTTTTTTGTTTTTTCGATGTGGATGTACCATCGATTCTGAAAACGGGAATTTCGTGACCAATGTTTGCCAAACTCAGCAGTATTTTGTGTCGAATGAGGGGATTTCCGCGCAATTTTGGATGCTCCACGCGGCACACTTCTTGTCTCCCGTTTCTAAGAAGCCTGCATTCGCAGTCGGAATGCCCCTAGAATGAATCCCTAGCAACCAAATCCGAGTATGAACTCATGGCAAACAAGGCGTTTAACGCATTTGAAGTAGCTCAACAACAATTCGATCGGATAGCCGAGAAGCTGCAGCTCGATCGTGCAACGCGCGATCTCCTGCGGACTCCGATGAGAGAATATCATTTCAACATTCCTGTTCGGATGGACGACGGTACCGTCAGGGTTTTTCGCGGTTTTCGAGTTCAACACAATGATGCCCGCGGACCCGGGAAAGGTGGGGTTCGTTTTCATCCTCAGGAAACCATTGACACCATCCGCGCGTTGGCCATGTGGATGTCGTGGAAATGTGCTGTCGTCGACATTCCGCTGGGGGGCAGCAAGGGGGGGGTCATCTGCGATCCTCACGGTCTGAGTCCCCGCGAACAGGAACAGATCTGCCGCGGCTGGATCCGCCAGATTTCTCGCGACATCGGGCCGTTGCTTGACGTTCCCGCTCCGGATGTCATGACGGGCCCACAGCACATGCTCTGGATGTTGGATGAGTTTGAGACCATCAGTGGAGGTAGATACCCGGGAGTGATCACAGGAAAGCCCGTGGGAATGGGCGGCTCACTGGGACGGAAGGAGGCAACCGGTTACGGTGTTGTGATCACGCTCCGTGAAGCGCTGAAACAGCTTGGGCTGCGGGCTGAGAACACCACTGCAAGCGTGCAGGGATTCGGGAATGTCGCTCAATATGCAATAGAGTTGTATCACCAGATTGGAGGTAAGGTTGTGTGTGTGTCGTGCTGGGACCAGCAGGATCAGACGTCGTATACCTTTCTGAGAAAGAAAGGGATCGATCTGGCCGAGCTTCAACGCATTGCAGACCCGTTCGGTGGAATCGACAAATCGAAGGCGAGAGGGTTAGGTTACGAGGTTCAGCCCGGGGAAGGGTGGTTGACCCAGGACGTCGACATTCTTATTCCTGCAGCGATTGAAAACCAGATTACGGAAGAGAACGTCGGCTCTATCAGCAAGAAGGTAAGGATCATTGCCGAAGGGGCAAACGGACCGACAACTCCGGGTGCGGACAAGGTAATTTCGGAGCGCGGGATATTTGTTATTCCCGATTTTCTGGCGAATGCCGGTGGAGTCACGTGCAGCTACTTCGAGCAGGTCCAAAGCAATATGAACTACTATTGGACGCGTGACGAAGTGCTGGGGAAACTTGACATCAAGATGACGGCTGCGTTCAATGCCGTTACCGATCTTGCAAGCTCCAAAGGATTGCCGATGCGGGACGCTGCCTACGTTATTGCCATTGGCCGGGTGGCGCAGGCTTGTCGCGACCGCGGTTGGATTTGATTGAAAGTACGATCGTTGGGGGCGGCAGGAGAACGATGACAAGTACACCGTCCGTCTTTTCGAGAAACTTTTTCGGCGCCGAGGAGCGATTTTCCGCAATCGGCTCAGGGTCAGTGGGGGGAAAGGCGCAGGGTCTGCAGATGTTTCAGAATATCCTGGACCATCATGCCGACGAATGTGCCCGGTTCTCCGAAGTTGAAATATCCATTCCCCGTCTCGCCGTCATCAGGACCGATCACTTTGCTGCATTCATGGATCGCAACGGTCTCAGCGATCTTGCCTTGTCAAACGAGCCGGACGAAAGAATCACGCGTGAATTCCTGAAAGCCGATCTTCCTGCTGAGCTCGTTGGTGACTTGCGTGCGCTCATCGCTGAAGTCCATACCCCGCTGGCAATCCGTTCCTCCAGCCTGCTCGAAGATGCAATGCATCAACCCTTCGCAGGCATCTACCAGACGAAGATGATTCCAAACAACCAGCCCGAGATTGACACGAGATTCGCGAAGTTGGTCGAAGCGGTAAAATTTGTCTACGCGTCAACCTACTCTCAGTCTGCAAAATCATATCGCAGAGCTCTTGCCGATGCACCTGAAGAACAAATGTCCGTCATCATCCAGGAAGTGGTTGGAAACACGCACGGCAATCGGTTTTATCCGGAACTCTCGGGGGTCGCGAGATCGTGGAACTTTTATCCAACCGGTTCCGCAAAGCCAGAAGAAGGTGTCGCCCAGCTTGCTCTTGGACTCGGCAAGACAATTGTAGATGGCGGGCTTTGCTGGACCTATTCCCCCTCGCGCCCTAAGGCAAGCCCTCCATTTGCGAACGTCCATGAACTTGCTGAGCAAACGCAAACGGAGTTCTGGTCGGTCAATATGGGTCCACCCCCGGCATACGATCCAATGAAGGAGACGGAGTACCTTTTCAAGGGTTCGTTGGCGGACGCGGAACAGGATGGTACCCTCGGCATGCTTGCTTCCACGCTGAATCCTGGATCAGATCGGTTGTCAGTCGGAATTGCGGACCGCGGGGCCCGGATTCTCACCTTTGCCCCAATGCTTGTGTCGAACCATCTTCCCGTGAACGATATCATACGGACACTTCTTGCTGCGTGCGAAAAAGACCTGTCGGCGTCCGTTGAGATCGAATTTGCCATGACCCTGCAGCCCCTGCGGTTTGGGTCCCTGCAGGTCCGGAAAATGCTCGTCTCGAGCGACAAGGTGGAAATCAGAGAACAGGAACTCTCGGGGGACCTTGTGCTTGCCTCATCTGACAAAGCCTGTGGGAATGGCCGGAACAACGGTATCAGCGACGTCGTCTACGTGGTCCCTGACATGTTCGATAAGAGCAAGACAAGCATGATTGCGGCGGACCTCGAAAAAATAAATCGTTCCCTTGTCGAAGAGGGACGCCAGAGTCTGATGATAGGATTTGGGCGCTGGGGAAGCTCGGATCCATGGCTGGGAATTCCCGTCAACTGGGGACAGATCTCCTCTGCACGGGCGATCATCGAGGCCACTCTGCCTTCCATGAATGTAGATATGAGCCAGGGCTCCCATTTCTTTCACAATCTTACAAGCTTTGGTGTGTGTTTTTTCTCTGTGCACCATGAAAGTCGGTTTTCAGTCGATTGGTCCTGGCTCAACTCCCAGAAGGCGGTCCATGAAACACAGCTTGTGCGTCACATCCGGCTCAGCAAACCTCTTGAGATCAAGGTTGACGGACGCAAGGGGATGGGTGTGATCCAAAAATGACGAAACGCTTTTCATAAAAGAAGACCTGTGAAAGAACAGAACATACCTATTGATAATCTTTTGCGCGATCTCAAAGAACGGGCAAAGGAGCTCAACTGCCTGTACGCCGTCATTGAGATCACGAATCAAACGGACCTGAAACAAAGCGAGGTGATGCGGAAGATCATCGAGGTGATCCCGCGAGGGTGGCAGTATCCCGAGGCCTGCGTCGCGCGAATCGAAATCGGTGATAATGTCCATGAGCCCGAGGGATTCCGGCCGACCCCCCTGGTGCAATCGGCGGACATTGTGGTACAGGATGAAGTGGCTGGAAGAATCAGTGTCTACTATACGCATGAAGTTCCTCCTTCACCCGATGGGCCATTCCTGAAGGAAGAACGGAAGCTTCTGGGAAACATAGCAGAATGGCTGAGCCACTATCTTCTTCATCGACAGCTGGGAGAGGTCTTCGAACAGCAACGTGATGTCGACCGCGGTTCCGGTGGTTGGGCGGCGGTCCTGGAGCTTCTCAGGAGAACGAATCCGCAGCTTCTGCTGAGGATTGCACGAAAGATGACAAACTACTTGTGCTGGAGCGGGAGCAAGGACGCCGAGAAACTCCTCGCAACTTTCAGCCCGGCTTCAGGTGCAAACGAAGCGGGTCTCGGTGAAGATGTGAACCGCCCGAGGCCGAAGGAAATGGTTCAGGTGTTTCTGCAAAAGGTCGACGAAGTGTTCAGGATCGCGATGGACTTTCTTGGTGAAAAGGAAACTCTGGCTCTTGTGCAGCGATGGATCAGAGAAGATCGCTCCTCTTTTCTTGTGAGTGTGATCGACAATCCTGCGTCGTCTCACACGGAAGTGGTGGATGCTCTGGATCGTTATTATCACATCGACCCTGAGGGTGGTGAGCTCTCTCCTACAAGGGATGTCACATTCAGGGTTTCGATGATCCGGAGGTTCCTCACCGACCAACCTCAAACGATTACTGTTGCGAAACACTTCTTTGCGCTGCGAGACTTTCAGAACCTCCTTCATCGGGTGGTGTTTCCTGCGGGAAGCCATGGAAAGCTTGGCGGGAAGAGCTCTGGCCTTTTGCTGGCCTCCGCGATTCTGGAGAAGTCGACGGAAGAGAATGAACTCCTGTACAACGTCCGGATTCCGAAAACCTGGTATTTGGCGTCGGACGGGATTCTCAATTTCATGTACCATAACAACCTGGAAGATGTCATCGATCAGAAGTACAAGGATTTGAGCCAGGTACGACAGGAATATCCGTATGTGGTTCAGGTTTTCAAGAACTCTCAGTGTCCCCCTGAGATCGTGAAGGGACTGTCTCTCGCGCTCGATGATTTCGGGGATCGCCCATTGATTGTCCGGAGTTCCAGCCTTCTTGAAGATCGGATGGGAACTTCGTTCGCAGGAAAATATAAGAGCCTTTTCATTGCCAACCAGGGGACGAAAGAGGAGCGCCTGATTGCCCTGACGGATGCAGTGGCAGAAGTGTATGCTTCGGTGTTCAGTCCTGACCCCATTCAATATCGGGCAGAACATGGACTGATGGATTTCCATGAGGAAATGGGAATCATGATTCAGGAAGTCGTGGGGAAACGGATCGGGGACTATTTCCTCCCCTCGTGGGCGGGAGTCTGCTTCTCCAACAATGAGTTTCGATGGTCCTCCAGAATCAAAAGAGAAGATGGCCTGGTTCGGCTTGTTACGGGACTGGGAACGCGCGCTGTAGATCGATTGAGTGACGATTATCCCATCCTTTTCGCACCAGGGCAACCGGACCTTCACGTGAATGTGACCCTCGATGAATCCATCAGGTATTCACCCAAGAAGATGGACGTGATCAATCTGAAGACGAATACGTTTGAATCGATCGATATTCGGGACTTCATAGGGAAATACGGGGAGGTGTTCCCTGGCACGCCTCAAATCGTGTCTATTCTGGATCAAGATCGCCTGAGACAACCCATGGGGATGCATGTGGACTACTCGAGGGAGCCTTTTGTGGTCACGTTTGAAGGGCTCAAGGCGAGAACGACCTTCGTAAGGCAGATTCGGCTCATCATGAGGATTCTCCAGCAAAAGCTCGGAATGCCTGTCGATATCGAGTTTGCCTCTGACGGAGAAAGCTTCTATCTGCTGCAATGCAGACCTCAAAGCTACAGGCCTGAAAGTGCTCCCGCGGTAATTCCGTCCGATGTGCCGAAAGAAAAAATCGTCTTCTCGGCCAATAGGTATATTTCAAATGGTGCCCTTGGAGGAATAACGCATATTGTCTACGTCGACCCCGATGCCTACAGCAGCCTCGGCGAACGGAGTGAGCTGCTTTCGGTCGGGAGGGCGGTGAGCATGTTGAACAAAATTCTGCCGAAGAGGCGCTTTATCCTTATGGGGCCGGGCCGATGGGGAAGCCGCGGGGATATCAGGCTTGGCGTAAGCGTCACATACTCGGACATCAACAATACGTCAATGCTCATTGAGATTGCCCGAAAGAAGGGAGAGTACGTGCCGGAGGTTTCATTTGGGACGCATTTTTTCCAGGACCTGGTCGAGGAATCGATCCGCTACCTGCCGCTGTTTCCCGATGATCCAGACGTCGATTTCAATGAATCTTTCCTTCGTGGATCTGAGAACATGCTTGCGGACCTTCTGCCGCAACATGCATCGCTTCAGAATGTCCTGAGGGTGATCGATGTGTCGCGCGTAACTGGGGGCCATGTCCTGGATGTGCTGATGAATGACGAAGTGAATCGGGCAGTTGGAATTCTGGGGGCTCCCACCATCGCCCTCGAACCCTCACCCAAGAAAAGAGGGGTGGTAGCTGAACAGCGGGAAACGGACGACCACTGGCGATGGCGTCAGCATATGGCGGAAGAAATCGCCTCTGCAATGGACGCCGAGCGGTTTGGCGTGAAGGCCGTGTATCTCACCGGCAGCACTAAAAACGTGAACGCAGGGCCTCAAAGCGATATCGATCTCATCATCCATGTGAGTGGCACAAAGAAACAACAGGAAGTGCTCATGACCTGGCTTGACGGATGGAGTTTTGCTTTGAGTGAAATGAATTACCTGAGAACGGGACTCAAGACTTCGGGTTTGCTCGATATACACCTGGTGACAGATGAGGATATTCGCAAACGAACAAGTTTCGCGGTAAAGATCGGCGCGGTCACTGACCAGGCTCGCAAACTTCCTCTTGGACCTATAAAAGCTCCCTCGACGCCTCCCCCGGATTCTCAAGGCTGAACTTCACCAGAGCCAGTTCGGGGCCCGCATGGGCGGCCCCAAGGATGTGCGTCCTGCCAATTTGCCCCTTCCATGATCCTGTCAGTTCTACAGACTCGTGAACATGGCCGTGCATGCTTACAAGAGGCTGCTTACGTTCGAGAAAGCGCCTGATTGCTATACTGCCCACATGAACATCGAGCGGCGCGTGATCGACCATTCGTCCTTCCAACGCTGCGCGGTCGAGGATGGTGTCGTACGGGGGTGAATGGAAAAGAAAAACAGCTTCTACGAAGTCGATTCCCTTCGTCAGTTGTTCAAGGTCTGTCTGAATTGTCTGTCGGGAGATTTCTCTCTTCGAGACGGTTAAGGAAAATGAACCCTCCTCGGGAGGAATACAGCCGGGATCGACGAACCGTGAAACATCGTACCGTTCCCAATCCTTCAATGCAAAGGGAGAGGGAGGAACACATGCGTACCCTGCGAGTGTAAAAGGTCCAAAGGCCACTACACGTCCATGAAGATTGGTCCATAATCCATTCTTGCCGGCTTCCTCGATAGATTCTTCTTCGATTCTCGGATCGTCATTCCCAAGAATAAGGAAGATGGACGGGTATCGGTCTTTCAGCGTTTGCTGGAGCCTGCGAAACTGTTGCTTCAGGAATCCGTGAATGAAATCCGATCCTGTCGCCTCTTCCCGGCGGAGGGAGTCTATGAAAGGAGGGAGAAGGTCGCCTCCGAGGAACACGATCGCGGGCACTTCTTTTTCGATTGCCGAAATGAGCTTCTGATATCGGTCTGTCGAGCCGTGGAGGTCTGACGCGAAGAAACAGGTGGTCATGGGAAGATTCTCTCGTGATAGAAACTACGGGAGAAACCGCTCAAAGTAAAACGAAGAGGGCGACGATCTAAAATTAAGCCACATTGTCTCCAGAGAGTGGGATTGTTGTTCGACGGCTGGAGGCAGAATGGAGTTCCCGTGGGTCTGACCTCCGAACAGAGAAAAAGCCCGGCTTTCGCCAGGCTCTTTCTGAAAATTCGTGCCACAGAGTTTATTTCTTTGCGATTTGTGCCTGTGCATAGGCCACCTGAGGCAGGTCGGTGTCTCCCTT
>CAZRPU010000046.1:0-18897 GCA_964602055.1 uncultured Ignavibacteriaceae bacterium | reverse complement strand
CCGGGCTTGAAAGCAGCATCGCTGTTTGATGCTTGTTTCGTTCGAGCGCTGCCCTTCAGGGCTGCGCTCGTCAGTTAACGAAGAGTGATTGCAAGGTCATGTCTGACAAATTCGCCCGTTGGCCCGTTTGGTATGCGAAGAATGATTTTCTCTCCCTGAAGAATTCCGCCCTGAACGGATGCAATGGCTTCCCCGTTTACGAATTTCAATTCATACGTTTCGTTTGCCAATCCGTCCACCAGCACCGTGAGCTTTTTTCCGGACCATGACGTGGAAACTATCTTAAGACCTTTGTTCGGATCTCCTGTGGCTGTCCGGATCTCGGGAGGGAGGAGTTCGAATCCTCCCTCGACCTGCATCTCGATGGTCCGCGTGCCCCGCACCGGCGTCTCAAGCACGAGCGATGATTCTCCGACCGTGCCTCGGATGTCAGGTCCGTTGTCGAATGCTCGAAGAGATGTGACCTTCGCCGCCGGCGATAGGCGCTGCTTGAACCTGAGAAAGTATTCAACGTTCCCGGTTGTGCTCACCTTCCACGACCTCTTGTTTCCTGAATCTCTGTACTCAAATGAGAAATAGTCATCACCCACTCTGTAGTTCTTGATCGTGAGCGATTTCCAATCTGCCGGAATTTGAGGTGAGAAGGAAATAGTCTTTTGCGACGCATCCGCTTCGAGTCCCAGCATGCCGCGTACGAGCGGCAACACGACTCCTGCCGTACAAAACCCCTGATGGGCAACCGCTTCCTGAGGCCAGATATTGTGCGTTCCCGAGAAAACTTCGGTCACAGAGCCGAGCGCGTTGTCAAAGGTATGTCGGACGGAAGACATGAGGGAATGGTATCCCTGCAAGGCGAAGCCATGCTTATACTGTGCCGTTGCGACCCAGCTCGTCAAGAAGGGCCAGACTGCTCCGTAGTTGTAGTTGAGCGCTTCATAGTACTTGCTTTTATTGGAGATGCTGCGGATACCCCAGTCCGTGGTGAGTTCGGCAGAATTCAGCTTCAGAAGCGACCTCGCTGAACGGTCCGGATCTCCCAGTTCCCAATGAAGTCCCACCGAACTCCAGGGTGAGACAAGATCCACATGCTCACCCTTGGCAGTGAAGGCATAGGAGTACTGCTGATTCTTCTCGTCCCAGAATTTCTCCTTGAAGGATTTCAATGCCCTTTCGGCATACAACGAAGCTTTTACTTCGAAGTCCTTGTCGCCCACCGCACGTGCGAGGAACTCCATGGCCCTGGCCGCACGAACCCATACGGCCGCTGTGTAGATGTCGGACTGAATGTCGGTCAGCGGGCCGTATTCGAATGCCCCGAGGCCTGCTTTCCTATTATCCATAAGGCCGTCGCCGTTCTCATCTGTCGCTATGGACCACTCGTACGCGCGCTGAGCCGATCGCCAGCTCTCCTTCACAAAAGCAACATCACCCGACATCTTGTAGTAATCATAGAGAGCGCAGATGAAAAACGGGCTTGTGTCGCCGTGGATGTAAGCGTAGGGATAATCTTTGAACCAATCGATATATCCTGCGCCCTGGGAGAGCTCATGCGGCATTTTTCCATCCGCCCTTTGCCACTTCCGGGTAAAAGCAAGGGCAGCACGCACGGTCTCAAATGCTCCGTAGCTGTTCATGCTGAAAGAATTGATGTATGCATCACCTCCGAAAAACCATCCGAATCCCGGCCTCCCTCCGGTGCCCGAAGTACCCAGGCCCGCTACCATGCCGTAGCCGAGATCGGGATTCTCGACCATCAGGTTGTCATAGGCCACCTTTGCCCATTCAAGAGCAAGGTTGAGGTCCCGTGAGGGGGTTTCGATTTGCAGAGTGCTTCCCCGGAGCTTGCGGTAGTACTCCACATTGCGCCGATACAATACTTCCGGATTTTTCATGATGGACTGATACGCAGCCTTGACGCTGTCCCGATTTCCCTTGCCCCCGGCCAGAACAATGGGAACGTACTTTCCTCTGGTCGAAGCGGGATCCTTGATTTCGATTTTGAACTGATTGGGTACGTCGGCGAGCATATGGGCGGGCGTGTACGAAATGCCTGACGCGGCCGGAGAGCCGATATACCCGGAGTTCTGCTTTGTGGGCTCTGATATCTGATACGCCTTGATATCATCGAGCCAGCGTGCGGATTGTCCTCCTATCCCGGCGGGCCACATCGGTTGGAGGACAGGGAGAAAACTGCAGACCACGGTCAGAGGTTCGGTGGTGAGCACATCGAGAAGAATGAGAGCGCCGGGCTCCTGCAGAGGAGTAACAAAAATCGCTTTCACCGTGAAGGATTGATAGGTGAAGGTGAGCGTTGTTGCCTCAGGCGAGGCAGTAACAAAACGGACGATGTCGCGTGCACGAATCGGTTCAGTGGAACTCCCGGTGTAGAAGGAAAGCTCACAGTTGCGGAGAAGCTTGAGGGGATAGGCCCAGGCCTCGAAGGATCCGCTTTCAGAGCCCAATATTGCAAACTTCCGGCCGACCTTGTCGAAATACGTTCCCGGTTGAGCGGGCCGCGAAAGCGCAATGTCGTTTGACTCGATCTTGAATGCCGGAATGAACCCTGCCTGGGCCCACGCAACGACCGGAAATATCGTCATCAGCAACAGTTTTTTCATAGAACTGCTCTTTATGAAGACCTTTTACCTTTACCTTTACCTTTTACCTTTACCTTTACCTTCACCTTTACCTTTGTCTTTACCTTACCTCCCCCCGTCATCCCTTCAGCCCTGTCAGAGTGACTCCCCGGACGAAATACTTCTGAGCTGCAAGAAAAATGATCACAACGGGGATCATCACGACAACGGCGGCCGCCATTTGATGGGGCCAGTCTGTCGTATAGAGCGTGCTGAAATTTGCGATACCGACTTCGACGGTTCGCATGTCCGTGCGGTTGGTGACAAGCAGAGGCCAGAGAAAATCCTTCCAGCTTCCCATGAACGCAAAGATCGCCAGCGTGGCAAGGGCCGGTTTGGAGAGCGGTAGAATCACCCTCCAGAAGATCGAGAATTCCGAGGCCCCGTCGATGCGGGCTGCATCTTCCAGATCGCGCGGAATGGTCATGAAGAACTGCCTGAGCAAGAAAATTCCCCAGACACTCGAGAGCGTCGGGGTGAAGAGCGCCCAATAGGTGTTCATCCATCCGAACGCGTTGATGAGGAGAAACGACGGAATGATGGTAACGATGGCGGGGATCATCATCGTCAGGAGATACAAGGCAAAGATCCGGTCCCGCCAGGCGAAGCGCATCCGGGCGAATGCATAGGCAGCCATCGAACAAAAGAGGAGCTGTCCGGCGACCGAGGCTCCCGCAACGATTGCCGTGTTGAGGAAGAACCGGCCAAAGGGCTGTAAGCGGAGCGCTTCGGGAAAGTTCGACCATTTCATTTCCGACGGGAAGAACCGCGGAGGATACTGATAGACCTCCAGGTCCGTCATGAGGGAAGTGCTGAACATCCAAAAGAAAGGAAGGAGCATGGAGATCGCCAGGAGCAGAAGGGATCCGTAGAGCGCACTCCTCCCGAGCGATTTCCAGAAATGCCTGTTTCCCTTACCTTTCGTCCCGCTTTTCAAAACTCCACCTTGATGGTCATAACCCCGTGTTTCTTCGTGTGAACTTTGACGGTATTTCTCTCCGCCGGGAGTTTTTCCTGATCTTCTTCCAGGGCATTGGTCTTGTTCGCTTTCCTCACCGGTAGGGGGAGGGTGATGACCGCCTCGGTGTCCTGACCGAGCGCGTCGTACCATTGGAGAATCCAGGCATCGGAGTCCTCTGCTTTTTTCAGGGAAGTGAGGATGAGGTTCGACGGAGCGATGGTTACAAAGGAATGAACGGGAGGAACCGGCCCGCCGTGTGCAGACGAGGCGACAACAATCATTGGATGATCGAACTCATACCCGCGCTGCACTGTCCCGGCGCTCGTCCACTTCCCCGCATGAGGATAGAGGGCGTACTCGATGGAATGTTTCCCCCGATCTGCCGTCGGGTCGGGCCACTTGGGTGACCGCAGCAAAGAAAGCCGCATGGTGGAGCCCTTGATATCATAACCGTATTTGGCACGATTCAAGAGACTGACACCATAATCCCCGGTTGACAGATCCGCCCAGCGGATTCCCGCTACTTCAAACTTCGCGCTGTCGAGGCTGTTCTTCCTCTCCGTTGTCCGTTCAATACTGCCGTACGGGATTTCATACGTTGCCATCGGGGCTTTCACAGCGACAGGGAAAGCAACCTTGAGCATGGTCTTCTCTTCCCACCAATCGACGGCCGTCCGGAAATCAATCCGGTCTGATCCGGCGGTCAGGATGATATCCTGCGTAAAGAAACTTGTCGGATACTGTTCCGTGGGGAAGGCGGCCGATGTTCCGGGCTTGCGGTAATCCCTCGTGAGGCGCACGACCACACGCACGGGGCCTCTTTCCAGCACCTCGATCGACCTCAGGTGGGACGGGTATTCCGTACCCGTCAGGCCGATGTTCCATGCGTCCCAGGCCGACGGCCGGTCTTCGAGAAGCTGCAAACGGTTGGCGGGAGCGCTGAGGATTTCACGTGAGGATCTTCTGTCGACAACTGAAGTGATCCATCCCGACGCCGTGTCGATGGCAAGGGTGAAATATTCATTCTCCAGACCTGTTGTTCCGGCACGGAGGCCTGTTGACTGGATCGAGGGCTTGTGTGCTCTCAGCAGATAGGTCTTGTGACCCATGGATGGCACTTCCGATGCCCGAAAGAGAATTGCACGGTTGTACCGGTCGACGCGCTCGATCTGAGAAGCAACTTCCTTTCCGTTCGGGTCGAACACCGCATACTGTTCCTCTCCTCCCATCGGGAGAGCATATCTCACGACTTCGCTGCGGGGCCACGAGAGTGTATTCACAACGAGCAGGGGCGTTCCTTTGCCAAGGGACAAGGTGTTCGTGGAAGCGGCAAGGCGATCGAGCGCTCTCTGCAGCTCAAACTTCCCTATGCGTTGTGCCTCCTGGTGGGATTCTGTTGCGTCAATGTAGACTTCACGAATACTCGACCCGGGGAGAATATCGTGAAACTGATTGAAGAGCGTGAGCCGCCAGGCATCTTCCAGCGCCGAGCGATTGTACTGTGCACCGTGCAATGAGGCCAGTGAAGAGATTTTTTCAGCGTTGGTGAGGAGCACTTCGCTCGTTCTGTTGAATTCCTTCATCGCTCCCTGCGTAGTGTATGTTCCGCGATGATACTCCAGATACAGTTCATCGTTCCAAACGGGCAGAGTGGTCAAATCCTGCGACCGCAGCCAGTCAAGGTACGTCTTTGCGGTCCCGTAACGAATCGTGGGATAGATGGTGACATTCCGAAGCCTGTCGATCCGGTCAAGCATTTCATTGCTCGGCCCACCTCCATGGTCCCCAACGCCGAACAGCACGAGCATATTCACGAACCCGGTATTTGCTTCGAACTGCCTCAGCCAATCAACCAGTTGGTAGGGGGAGCTGACTTCATTGACATAGTCGAAAGGGAAATAGCTCAGGATGCGGGAACCGTCGGGCCCTTCCCACCAGAAGACCCTGTGAGGAAACACATTGGTATCGTTCCATCCTATTTTTTGCGTGATGAACGCATCTATCCCCGCAAGCCGATAGAACTGCGGCATGTTCCAGTTATACCCGAATGAATCGGGATTCCAACCGATGGTGACATCGACTCCAAGATTTTTTCGGAAGTACCGCTTTGCATACAGGAGATGGCGCATCCATGATTCACCGCCCGGAAGATTGCAGTCCGGCTCAACCCACATGCCGCCAATGACTTCCCATCTCCCATCCTGTACGCGCTGCTGAATGCGCCGGAACACATCGGGATACTGCGTTCGCATCCATTCATAGTACACTGCCGAACTCTGCGTGTACGTAAAATCGGGCCGGGCATCCATCATCGAGAGAACGGAAGAAAACGTATTCTTGCAGACTTCAACGGTTTCCCCCTTCCTCCAGAGCCATGCAGCGTCAATGTGCGCGTTGGAATCAAAATACAGCGTACAGCGCCGTGCGAACGCAGAAACAGGCTGAACATCCCGGCGGACCTTGTCGACGGACGCCATAAACCGCTTCATATCCCCCTCCTGCAGGGCCTCAACATCGACACTCCCTGCCGCTCTCTGGAGAAGATTGTTCAACCGCTCTTTTTCCGATCGATCGGTCTGCGACTTATCCGTTTTGGGATCATAGCGACGGCGCGCATTGGTCTGATACGTATCGAAGCTGAGGAGCTTTTGACCCACCTTAAAGCTGAGAATGAGGTCGTCAACCGTGGCCGCATGCTGCTTTGAAACATCCGCTTCAACAGAAGCCCTGATCAGGCGGAGGGGTCCACCGGTGTTGATGGCCTTGATGGCGAGAACCATCCTCTTCCCCGGTTTTGCATCTTTCGTCATCTCAAATTCACCGTCCCATGGAAAATGCCCCTTGCTTTCTCCGTCAACCCAGAGATAGCCGTAATCATCCACCGAAACGAGAAATCGTACCGCCCCGCGGACAGGCTCCCCCAACAGCCTGTCGGGAAGAACAATCACGCGCCGCAGCCAGCACGAGTCGGGGTAAATCGATTCGTTCAACCGAAGAATCTGCCATTGTGAATCGTCGTAATCGGGTCTGGTCGGGTCTCCCGGCGGATTGACGGAATATTTCCAGTTGTCAATTGACCCCTTTCCGAGGAACTCGAGCCGCTCGACGAGTTTGTCCACACTGGTCTGGCTCATGGCAGCAGATGTGAGAAGAACGATCAGCAGGAAGTATTTGGCTGTTTTCATATTGCAGGTCCCGGTTCTACGTCTATTTTCTGAGTCGATCCATCATCACCGCCAGGAGAATCACGATGCCGACGATGACTTGCTGGACGTACGATTCCACATTGAGGAGATTCAAGCCGTTTCGAAGAACTCCGATGAGAAGCGATCCGATCAGGGTGCCGATGACCGTTCCGCGTCCGCCAAAAAGACTGGTTCCCCCGACGACAACCGCGGCGATCACATCGAGTTCATACATCAGACCCGCGTTCGGCTGGCCCGAATTGACCCTCGAGGCGAGGAGGATACCGCTCAGGGCGGAAAGAACACCCGAAATGACATAGACCTGTATCAAGACCCGCTGCGTCCGGATTCCTGCCAGCCGGGCGGCTTCGATGTTGCCGCCAACGGCATACACATACCGGCCGAAACGTGTTTGCGTCAGAACTACGTGCGCCGCGCCGAAAACGACGAGCATGATGATGGTGGGGATGGGTATTCCTGCAATGCGTCCGCGGGCGAGAACAGCAAAGCCCTCGGGGAGCTCCCAGATGGGCCTCCCTTCGGTGACGACAAACGCCGCGCCGCGCCAGATGGTCATGAGCGCGAGAGTCACGATAAAAGGTGTGATGCGGAACTTCGTGACACATATTCCCGCCGCGCTCCCGGTTGCCGCGCCAAACACCAGGCCGCCTGCTATGGCACAAGAGTAGGCAAGGAACGGCGGAGCATCAAGCTTCAGCATGAGAGTTGTCAGAACGCCCGCGAAAGCAACAACCGAGCCGACGGAGAGGTCGATCCCTGCGGTAAGGATGACAAAGGTCATCCCCACGGCTATGATTGCTGTGATCGAGGTCTGCAGCGTAACATTGAGAAGGTTTTCCGTGGTCAGGAAGTACGGGGAGAGGATGGCAAACAGGATCATCTCGAGGAGAAATGCGGCCCCGATGCCATATTCGGAAAAAAGAACCGAGAGCTTTCTCGCGGGGACGTCAGCGCGCACGGGCGACCTCCTCCATCGTTTGTGTGGCGAGGCCGAGGATCTTTTCCTGATTCGCGTCGGTCCTGGAAAGGATTCCCGTCATTCGTCCTTCACACATGACGGCGATGCGGTCGCACATTCCCAGCAATTCCGGCAGTTCCGACGAGATAACGATAACACCGACGCCCCTCTGTGCAAGATCATTCATGAGATTGTAGATTTCGAATTTGGCACCCACGTCAATCCCGGCCGTTGGCTCGTCAAAAATGAGAAGCCTGGATTGCGTGCTGAGCCATCGGGCCAGAACCACTTTTTGGCGATTCCCGCCACTTAACGTTTCAACTTCCACCTCAACCGATGGCGCTTTGATTTTCAGCTGACCCGCGAACTCTTCCACGACTCTCTTTTCTTTCCGCCGGTCAATCCTGAATCCACGCAGTAGTTCGCCGAGGCTCGAAAGCGAAATGTTTTCTCTGACGTTCATCTGCATGAGCAGACCGTACCGGTTGCGATCTTCAGTCAGCAATCCTACTCCTGCTTCGATGGCTTCACGCGGCGACCGCGGCGCGTATTCCCGCCCGGCCAGCATTACCCGGCCGCGTTCCAGCTTGTCTGCCCCAAAGATGACACGGGCAAGCTCGCTGCGGCCTGCCCCCACAAGGCCCGCAATGCCGAAGATTTCCCCCCGCCAAACGGTAAAGCTGATGTCCTGCAGCATGCCTGCCGACAAATGTTCGACCCGGAGTATCTCCTCTCCCCTCTCCAGAACGATTTTCGGGTATTCCTGCTCCAGCTCCCTCCCTACCATCAGGCGGATCAACGTACGGCGGTCGACTTCTTTCATGGGCAATGTTTCCACCCTCTTGCCATCTCTCAGGATTGTCACACGGTCGGCAATCTCGAAAATCTCATCCATGCGGTGGGAGATATAGATAATACCGACTCCCTCGCTCTTTAATCTTCGGATGACTTCAAAGAGATTCCGGATTTCCTGTTCGCTGAGAGCCGCCGAAGGCTCATCCATCACCAGGATACGTACGCGCCTCGCCAGGGTCTTTGCGATTTCCACGATCTGCTGTTTGGCCGCGCTGAGCCTTCCCACTCGCTCATGCGTATCGAGCTCTTCGCCCAGTTGGCCGAGAAGAGAACGCACCTGTTCATGCATCCGCCCCTTGTCGACAAAAAAGCCCCGGAGAGGTTCTTCTCCCAAGAGTACATTCTCGGCAACCGACATGTCCTGGACCAGTTTGAAATCCTGATAGATCACGCCGATGCCCATGTGCCGCGCTTCGGACGGAGAACGAACCATCGCCGTCAATCCGTTGATCGTGATCTTCCCCTCATCCATGACAACTGCACCGCCGAGGATCTTCATCAAGGTGGATTTCCCGGCGCCGTTCTCCCCCACCAAACAGTGGATCTCTCCTTGTTCGAGATCGAAGTCCACGCTGTCGAGGGCAATAACCCCCGGGTAGCGCTTCGTGATTCCTTCCATGGAGAGAAGTGTGCTCACGGTGTTCGCTTGTCTCCCCTTTTTTCCAAAGCGTCCTTGTCGACTATACCCACTTCGACCGGAACGACTGCCGGGACGGAACTGCCGGAAAAATAGGCCTTTACCTGCTGCATGGTCATCGTGCCGATTTTCCCAGGGAATTGAACGACGTCAGCTTTAAGGGAAGTGCCCTTTCTGATTGCGTCTTCGGCCGGCGGCGTCGCGTCGTACCCGATGATGATAAGATCCGAGCGTCTGAATTGCTGCGCCGCGTCGAGGGTCCCGAGGGCGGAGTCGTCGTTGATCCCGAAAACGCCGTTGAGTTTTGGATGTGCCTGGAGGACATCGGCCGCGGCCTGCATTGCCTTGTCGCGTACTCCCTGGCCATTGACATCGGCAACAATGGAAATTCCGGGATGGCGTGCCAGTTCATCCTTGAAACCCTTCACCCGGTCGAGCACGGAGGTGACGGTCGGCTGATTGATGATTGCCACTGTCCCCACTCCTTTCAGCGCTTCTGCGAGGTATTTCCCTGCCAGTCGCCCCCCCGCCACGTTGTCCGAGGCAATATGCGAGACGACATCTCCCTCCTGGGAAGCAATATCCGCAGTGAAGACGGGGATGCCTGCCTCATTCGCCCGCTTGATTCCCGGTCCCACTCCCCTCGAATCCACGGGACAGAGAACGATGGCATCGACCTTTCTCGCAATGAAGTCTTCGATCTGACCGATCTGTTTTCCCAGATCGAACTCACCCGCCGTTATGATCAGCTCATAGTTGTGCTGTTGTGCCTCGGTGACAAGGCCTGCTTCGAGATCACGGTAGAAAACATGACCTCGTGTCAGAAGGGAAACTCCGATGACCTTCTCAGCTTTTGTTTCCTTTCTCCCGCATGACGCAAAGACAAGGATGACAAGAACAAGAGACACGTAGCGAATCAGATGCATGTTCATTGATGTCTTTCATTAGTTTGTTTGAAACACCACGTATTTCTCACACGACGCATCTTTCTTTTTCTGAATCTCACGGTTCCCGACTGACACCTCCATCCCCTCCCTATCCGTACTCTCCTTCCTTCCCCATCAGTTTGAACTGGATCCATGTTGCAATCATGATAATGACAAAGAGGACCCAGGACATTGCCGAAGCGTATCCCATTCTCAGCTGTTCCCATGCTGCCTGATAGATATGATAGACAAAAACATCGGTACTGCGTGTCGGGCCGCCGGCCGTCATTACATAGATCGAAGTGAACACTTGAAATGAACCGATGAAGGAGGTGACGAGAACAAAAAAGGTTGTCGGTTTCAGAAGGGGAAGCGTGATTCTCCAGAAACGCTGCCAGTGTGTCGCCCCGTCAATCCGTGCTGCTTCGTGCAATTCTTCCGGAATGCCCTGCAGGCCGGCGAGAAAAATAACCATCTGATATCCTATCCCGAGCCAGACGGTAAAAAGAATCACCGAAATCATTGCCGTCTCTGAGGCATTGAGCCATTGGAGCGGGGGAATCCCGACAGCTCCCAGTATTGCGTTCGCCATGCCGAAGCTTGGATGGTAGATCCACATCCACACGAGGGCAATCGCGACGAAAGACGTCACACTTGGAAGAAAGTACAGGGTACGAAGAAGAGTGACACCTTTCAGGCGCTGATGCATCATCAGGGCAACAGAAAGGGCAACGATCATGCCGATCGGAACATTCAACGAATAGAGGAACGTGTTCTGCAGAGCATTCCAAAAGAAGGGGTCGTCGATCATCTCCGCAAAATTCCCGAAACCCACGAACGGCTTATCGGGAACGACAATATCCCACTGATGCGTGCTCAGGTACGCTGCAAACACAATCGGGGTAAAGATGAACACCACAAGATGGAGAAGGGAGGGCGCCAGAAAACCGACGGCAGTTCCAACCGTCCGTCGCTGCTTTCCGCGCGCTTTCGCGTAGAGAACAACGCATCCGCCTGCCGCGAGGGTGAACACGCCTGCAAGAAACAGGGGAATTTCGGAGTGTTGCCGGATTGGCTTGAAGACCGATCGTTCGTGGCTCCTGATATTCTCGAGTTCACGGTCGATCCTCAAGGCGTAGCGAACCATGGTTTCATGCATGGGCTTCTTGTTCACCATCACTTCATCAACCGCATCCTGCAAGGTCCATTCGATTTGACTGAAGCGTTCTATGACAGAACCCCAGGGTTGACGACAAAATGGTATCTCCGAGAGAAACGCCTGCTCGAGCCCGAGCGTGTCGGTCCGTCCGATGGCATCGGCAACGGAAATCACCGCCGGAATTTCGAGATGATTAGTCGACCGGATCCTGCAGGCCTCCTCTCCTGCCATGAACTCCGCCAGGAGGACAGCTTCTTCCGGATGGCGCGCGTTCACCGGGACACACCACCCCGATTCGTACATGACGTTGACTTTTGAGCCCTCAGCGGAAAAAGGGAAAGGGGCCACACCCACTTCGAGCCGCCCTTCCCGAATGTAGCGAAAAAGCTCCGGCATGCGCCAGTGTCCGTCAATGATCATGCCTATCCTTCCGCTGGCGAACAGAGCGGTGATTGATCCCGTCTTCTCCACTTGCGTCCAGCTTCCAAGGTCAGGTGCCACGCGCGCCTTGTGAACAAGGTCGATCAGAAATTGTATGGCCGATTCTGTCTCGGGCGAGTCCAGAAATCCCGAAGCTCTTGTCCCGTCGGGGCTTACCACGTCGCCTCCGGCCGACCACACCCACGGAATCCAGTAATAGAAGCGGTTCGAAAACGCCGTGCCGTACTGTTCCGGCGTTCCATCCCTGTCGGCATCCACCGTCAAGGCAGCAGCATAGCGGAGATAGTCATCGCGGGTCCATGCCGCCGGGGGAGCCGGAAGCCCGGCTTCGCGGAGGAGGCGTTTGTTATAGTAAATCATCAGGGGGGAAAACCCTTTGGGAAATGCATACAGCCCCCCATCCCGTTGTGCTATGCGGAGTACGTTCGAATACCACTGATTCGTGTCGATGCCCAATCGCTCTACCGAGGAGCTCAGGTCAAGAAGGACTCCTTTGTTGGTAAACGTCGGGATCAGCTTTGAGTCGAGCAAGAATACATCGGGTGGTTCGTTCGTCGCAAGCGCAGTCAGGATTTTTTCCTCGTACACGCGCCCTGGGTTGGGTTCATACAAGACGTCGATGTGCGGGTGGAGTTTTTTGAAAGCGGCGAGAGTTTTTTCCGTCAGCGGAATTTCGGCCAGATCGGCCCAATCGGCAATACGCAGGGTGATGTTCTCCTGCGCCTGACCGAAGGTCAGAAGCAAACAAAGCAAAGCAAGACTCGGAGAGATTCTAGAAAACATGAGGGATCATCTTCGTGCTGAGACCTTTCGGCGCGATGTACAAATTCGCTTGCACGGCTCTGCAAAAGGTAACAAGAGAGCCACGGAAGTGCAATGGAATAAAAATGCCCGCAGGCCCTCAACCGCAGCTGCGCACGCGTAGATGTGTCCCTCGAGAGGCCTTATGTTTTTTGAAGATGAAAGGAATGGTCGATTGCAGACGAAATCTCATCCGCAGTATTGTAGAAATGAGGAGAGAACCGGATACATCCTTCCCGGAGGGAGACAAAGATCTTCCGTGCTTTCAAACGATCGAACAAGGCCTGGGCATTCTCCGGTCGAAACGTGACTATCCCCGCTCGTGACGATCCTTCGTCCGGTGTCAGGAGCTTCACGGGCATGTTTTTGAGCTGCTCAATCGTTCCTTGCGTCAGTTCCCGCAGGTATTTCTCGATATTCGCAATGCCCACCTCGAGAATCAAGCTGAGAGAGGCATGGAGTCCGATGATGCCGGAAAAATTCAATGTGCCGTTTTCGTAGCGTCGCGCAGTCGGGTCAATATCAAGACGATGACGGAAAAAATCGGTGAAGAAATCCCTGATGCTGGTCCAGCCCAGGTAAGCCTGCTGGATTCTCTCTTGTGTTTGTTCGGAGACGGCAACAAAGGCAGTCCCCTCGGGAGACAAAAGCCATTTTTGACATCCGCTCGAAAGAAAATCGATATTCATGGACTTCATGTCAATGGGCACGACACCGGCCGATTGAATCGCATCCACGCAAAAGACGACGCCTTTGTGGCGGCACACCTGGCCTATCGCTTCGAGATCGGCGCGGAATCCGTGAAGAAACTGGACATGGCTGATGGACAGGATGCGGGTCTTTGGGGTTATGGCGCGTTCAACATCTTCAGGGAGAATTCTTCCATTGTCGCTCCTGAGAATGTCAATCTCAACCCCATGACGCTTTTGATTGAGGAAGGGATAGATATTGGCGGGAAATTCGACGTCGGTGAGGAGGATGCGGTCTCCACTTTTCCAGGGAAACCCTGCCGCAAGAATATTCAGCCCGTTGGTAGTATTGTCGGTGAACGCAACTCTGTCTTTTTCACAATTCAGGAGAACGCCAATCTGATCCTTCGTGGCGGCAACGGTCCTGAGAAAATCCGCGTAAATATTGATATCCGTTTCGGATTTCTTCTGAAGATATTCCTCGAGAGCTTTCTTGACAGGGGTGGAAATCGGACCGACAGAGGCGTGATCCAGATAGATCATGCCTTTCTTGAGGTAGGGAAAGAGCGATCGATAACGGTCTATATCATATGAAGGCATTTTTTGTTCTTTCCCAGGAACGTCGGACGATGAGCTCCCGCCATCGTGGTCTCAGTATCGGGGAACGCTGTTGTCTATCCTGACGGACCACGCATCGATCCCGCCGACGAGATTTCTGGCTTTTGTGAAGCCCGAGGCTCTCAGCATGGCGACTGCACGGGCACTGCGCACTCCTGTATGACAATAGGCGACAATCTCTTTCCCGGGATCGAGTTCCCCCAGCCTGCGAGAGAGCTCCTGGAGCGGGATCAGATGCCCCCCCAGATTGGCAATATCGAATTCATAGGGTTGACGCACATCCAAGAGAAAAACTTTCTCTGCATTTTTCATCCGGCTATTCAATTCTTCGACGGAAATCGTATCGGCGGTTTCCTTCGGGCCGGAATTGCAGAATTCTTCATAATCGATCAACGCTGTCACGGTTGGCTGCTCCCCGCAAACCGCGCAGCGCGGGTTCTTCTTCAGCCGGATTTCCTGCGTCTTGCCCTGCAACGCGTCGATCATTACTATGCGCCCAAGAAGGGGCTCGCCGATGCCCAGAATCAGTTTGATCGCTTCCGACGCCTGGAGGGTTCCGATGATGCCCGGGAGAACTCCCAGCACTCCTCCCTCCGCGCAATTCGGTGCAAGTTCGGGTGGAGGGGGTTCGGGATACCAGCAACGGTAACAGGGCCCCCGGCTTGCATCGAACACTGTCGTCTGACCTTCGAACCTATAAACGCTCCCGTACACGTTGGGCTTGCCGAGGAGGACTGCGGCATCGTTCACAAGATATCTCACGGCAAAACGATCGCTGCAATCCAGGATAACGTCATAGGCGCGAAGGACCTCCAGCGCGTTTTCGGAAGTCAGCCGGACATCATGGATCACCACATTCACGCCGGGGTTGAGCGCGCTGACTTTCTTTCCTGCACTCTTTGCCTTCGACTGCCCCAGTGAACCGGTGTCAAAAAGAATTTGACGCTGCAGATTCGACACTTCGACTTTATCAAAGTCGACCAAGCCGAGTTTTCCTATCCCGGCTGCGGCAAGGTACAGAGCGGCGGGGGAACCTAATCCTCCCATGCCGACGATGACCACGCTTGCCTCGCGCAGTTTGTGCTGACCCGCGACTCCGATTTCGGGCATGACAAGATGCCGTCCATAGCGGGCAGTCTCTTCAGCTGAAAGCCCTTGATGAATGCTCTCCTTCTTCATGCTTTTTTAAACCATGGCACGAAAATGCTCGTCGTGCGCTGATATTCGCGATACGCGTCTCCGCGTGTGCGGATCGCCTGCTCCTCCGTCATGGGAATCCCCGTTACACGCGTGAGGATGTAGGCCATGATGAGAACCGAGTTGAATGATGCCCAACCGTATGGAGACGGGAGTGCGGCGGTGCAGTACCCCACCCAGACAATCCATTCAAAGAAGTAGTTCGGATGCCGGGAGTAGTTCCATAAGCCCACCTGACACACTTTTCCTGCATGGGCCGGATTCTTTCGGAAGCGGCGAAGCTGCCCGTCCGCGACGGATTCTCCCGCAACGCCCATCACCACCAATGCCGCTCCGAACCATTCTATCCAGAGAATCTCCGCCTCTGCGTTGAGGGCCATGAAGAGGAAGGGAAGGGAGAGTACCACGATGAGGACGGCTTGAAACTGGTAAAAGAGAAACATTTTCGCGCCGGCACGCGGTTGCCATTTCTTGCGCAACTCGGCATAACGGCCATCTTCCGGCCGGGAAGAAAGAATTCTGTCGAAGAACAGATGAAGAGAAAGCCGGATGCCCCAGAAGACAACCAGAATCATCATCAGGAGCCTGCGATCAAAGAACCCGTCGCCAAGAATGAAATAGACGAGAGCCAGGATCGCGAACCCCGTCCCCCATCCAACGTCGACGACGGCGGCGTTGTCGATGCGGCGCCCCACCACCCACAATCCGGTCATCAGCACGACAAGAAGCGCCAATGCCGTAAGAATCATTTGCAGTATGAGATCCATGACCGACGACCTCTCCTCCTGGCGGTGATGACAGACATAAGATACCGCTCGCGCTTTCGGGATGCAAGAGAAGCGCTGCTCTTGTGGTATCAAAAACAAGAAACCCGACTCCGCGAGAACGGAACCGGGTTTCTCTGACAACGAGACGCGACTTATTGTTTCATCAGCTGGACCAGTTGCGTCACTGTTTGTTTGGCGTCGCCGAAGATCATCATTGCTTTCTGATCGTAGAACAACTCGTTATCCTCACCGGCGAATCCCGGGTTCAGACTGCGCTTGCACACCATGATGGTCCGTGCATGATCCACGTTCAGTATCGGCATGCCATAGAGGGGGCTTTCTTTTTTCGTGCGGGCGGCAGGGTTCACCACGTCATTCGCGCCAATGACCAGTGCGACGTCCGTGTTCTGAAAATCGTCGTTGATCTGGTCCATCTCCAGAAGAATGTCGTACGGTGCATTTGCTTCGGCGAGAAGCACGTTCATGTGGCCCGGCATTCTGCCTGCAACGGGATGGATTGCATACCGGACCTGCATTCCGCGCGCCGTGAGAATGTTGACGAGCTCCTGCAGAACATGCTGCGCCTGTGCAACGGCAAGTCCGTAACCGGGCACGATAATCACCGACTGGGCTCCGTCGAGGATGGTCGCGGCATCTTCGGGCGTATAACGGATGACCGACCGCTGTTCCGTCACCTGCACCGTGGGATCATAATCTGCCCCAACGCCTGCAAAGAGAACGTTTGCCAGCGAACGGTTCATCGCTTTGGTCATGATATTTGTCAGAATAAGTCCCGATGTCCCGACGAGTGTCCCGCTGATAATGAGGACATCGTTCGAGAGTACAAACCCCGTCATGGCGCCTGCCAGTCCGGAATACGAATTCATGAGAGAAATAACCACCGGCATGTCAGCTCCCCCAATGGGAATGACGCTCGTAATTCCGAGAATAATGGAGAGCCCCACGATAATGAGAAGGAGGTACCACCGGGAAGGATCGAGCACGAAGAGAACACCCAGAACGAGCACTGCGACGATCATCAACCCATTGATCTGTTTCTGCATCGGGTAGAGGATCGGCGCACCGCGCATGATTCCCTGAAGCTTTGCCGATGCAACGCCGCTGCCGACAAACGTCACCGTGCCGATCAACAGGCTGAGCACAATGGTGATCAGAACATCGAGATTCACATCTCCCCCTTTCCACACGCTCAGGCTTGTATCCCCTGAGAGCCTCAGGTATTCGGCAAAGGCGACCAACGCTGAAGCGCCGCCGCCAAAGCCGTTCAGCACTCCCACCATCTGAGGCATGCCGGTCATCTGCACTTTGAAGGCGAGGTAGAGTCCAATGCCCGATCCAATGAGCAGGCCGATGAGAATGTAGGTGTAATCGAGAATTTTCTGATCAAAGAGGGTTACCACAATCGCGAGCAACATGGCAAGAGCTGCAATGCCGTTGCCTTTTCTCGCCGTTTTCGGAGAGCTGAGCATCTTCAGCCCCATGATGAACAGGACCGAAGCCACAAGATACATGAGTTCTGTGAGGACATTCATAGGTTACGTACCCGGTTCCACGTTAGTTTTTCTTGGTCGGTTCTTTTTTGAACATCTTGAGCATGCGATCGGTCACCAGAAATCCTCCCACCACATTGATCGTGGCAAACACCACGGCGATCATTCCCAGCATCACACTGAGGCCCGCATGACCTTCACCCGCCGCAATCAGCGAGCCGACGAGTGTAATCCCTGAAATCGCATTTGATCCCGACATCAGCGGTGTGTGAAGGAGCGGCGGCACCTTGCTGATGACTTCAACTCCGACAAATGCGGCCAGGACGAAGATATAAATGGATACCATCAATGTTTCGGTCATGAGACTTTTCCTCCCTGCAGCGCCTTTTTGATCTGTTCGTTGACAATCGATCCGCCACGCGTAATGCAGCTCCCTTTGACGATTTCGTCGTTCTCGTCGGGCTTCGCATCCGGTTTTGGATATAACAGTTTGAAGAGGGTGGTAATGTTCTTTGAATACATGCGGCTTGCATCGACCGGCAAGGAAGCCGGAAGATTGACAGGTCCAATAATGCTGACGCCGTGGCGTTCAACCGTCTCCCCTGCTTTCGTGAGAGCACAGTTTCCGCCCTGCTCCGCAGCAAGATCGACAATCACCGAACCATGGCGCATCAATTTCACCATGGCTTCGTCGATCAGAACAGGAGCTCGTTTGCCGAACACCTGTGCCGTGCAAATAACGACATCGACTTTGGGGAGCCTCGCTGCAATTGCCTCCATCTCCTTTTTCAGAAACTCCGCCGATTGTTCCTTGGCATATCCACCCGCAGTTTCGGCGTCCTTGGGCATTTCCATCTCGACAAACGATGCTCCAAGGCTCTTCACCTGTTCTTTCACCGCGGGACGCGGATCAAAGGCTTCTACCTTCGACCCGAGCCTCTTTGCAGTCGCGATGGCTTGAAGACCGGCAACTCCTGCACCCAGGACAAGAGTCGTCGCGGGCGGAATCGTTCCCGCTGCCGTCATGAGAAGAGGCACCATTTTGGTCAACTTGTCGGAAGCCAGCAGGACGGCCTTGTAGCCCGAAATCGTCGCCATCGAACTCAGGACATCCATGCTCTGGGCGCGGGTAATGCGTGGGATGTATTCCATCGAATAGGATGTAATGTTCCGGCCGGCCAATATTTGGACCACTTCGCCGTTCGCCAGAGGCGCCAGGTAACCGATATACGTCGAATGCGCGGGAAAGCGTTCTGCCTCGGTGCGTGTCGGCGGCTGCACTTTAAGAATGATGTTTGCTTTGGGATAGAGAGCGGCCGCATCGGCGACAATCGTCGCCCCTGCGCTCTTATACTCTTCGTCAGAAAACGAGGCTGCCGCACCGGCGCCGGCTTCTACGAGCACTTCATGCTTGTCCCGAATGAACGTCGAAAGCATACTCGGTATCACCGCTACGCGGGTTTCACCCGGCGACACCTCTTTGGGAATCACAATGATCACGGGAATTCTCCGGTTTTGTTCTGCAGGTGGGTTAC
>CAZRPU010000045.1:0-19545 GCA_964602055.1 uncultured Ignavibacteriaceae bacterium | reverse complement strand
GGAGAAATCAGGATGGCAGGATGGGCTGTCGTCGGACTGGGCGGCCTCGTTGCGGCCGGGATGAGTTGGGCATATTTTCTCTTGCCGATATTGTGGAATCATCTATTTGAAAAGTAGCAAAGCCGGACCCACTGGCTTTTCTCTCCAATCTTCCGTACAGTGATTGTGGCAACGCGATACACTTCGCCTGCCCTCTCCGACTCTCAAGGCTTCTTCCATGAAGCACACGGACGACCTCTTCTTCCTTCTCAGTAGTCTTTCAGCCAATCCTCGCATAAGCTTTTATCTCTCGGAAGGATTCATTGTATGACCCGGCCACTTCAGACGTATACCGTTGATCCCTCCATTCCGCCAGGACTCGAGTGCCTCCTGGAACTCGCTTACAATCTTTCTTGGGTATGGGACAAAGAATTGATGGAATTGTTCATCCGTCTCGATCCCGACTTGTGGGAGGAGACCCATCACAATCCTGTCCGCCTCCTCGGCAGCATCAAGCAGGAACGGTTGAACAGCGCCGCGCGGGATGAAGCCTACCTCGCGCAAGTGGATCGCCTCTACGATCGGTTCAAGAAATACAGGGAGGCGAGTTCCTGCTGGTTCAAGAAGACCTACGGGGAGATTTTCAAAACAAAGGTGGCGTACTTCTCTGCCGAGTTTGGCCTCACCGAGTGTCTTCCCAACTACTCCGGCGGGCTTGGGATACTTTCAGGTGACCACCTGAAGGCCGCAAGCGACCTCGGCATTCCGCTCGTCGGCGTCGGGCTCCTGTACCAGCAGGGTTACTTCCGGCAATACCTGAATGCCGACGGATTCCAGCAGGAACGATATCCCGAAAACGACTTTTACACGTTGCCGCTTGAGCTCCAGAAGGACGATAAGGGGCAAGCCCTGACGATTGCAATCGAGCTTCCGGGCCGTTCCGTGACGGCGCAAATCTGGCTCGTTCGTGTCGGGCGCGTTCCGCTCTATCTTCTCGACACCAATATTCCGCAGAATCCGCGCGAGGATCAGGACATTACCGACCAGCTCTACGGAGGAGACCGGGAAATGCGCATCAAGCAGGAAATCCTCCTTGGCGTGGGCGGGTACCGGGCTCTGAAAAAGCTGGGCATCGAGGCTGGTGTCTTTCATCTCAACGAGGGCCATTCGGCGTTCCTCATCCTTGAACGATGCCGAGACCTCATGAGGGAGCACAAACTTTCGTTTGAAGCGGCCCGCGAAGCGGCAAGCGCAGGGATTGTCTTCACCACGCACACCCCCGTTCCTGCCGGCAACGATTTCTTCACACCCGAACTCATGGGAAAATACTTCAGCACATTTCGCTCCGATCTGGGCCTGGGCGAAAAAGAATTTATGGCCCTCGGCCGCGAGAATGCGGACAATGCACAGGAGCATTTTTGTATGACGGTGCTCGCTTTGCGCGTGGCGGGAAAATCGAACGCCGTAAGCAAGCTGCACGGCGTGGTTTCCCGGTCCATGTGGAAGAACGTCTGGCCAAGGATTCCCGCAAACGACATTCCCATCACTTCCATCACCAATGGCGTCCACGGCCCCTCGTGGATCAGCAGAGACATGGCAGGGCTGTTCGACCGCTATCTCGGACCCCGTTGGCGCGACGACGGCGGAGACGTTGCTCTGTGGAGCCGGGTTCACCATATCCCGGACGAGGAGGTCTGGCGAACGCATGAAAGGCGCCGCGAGCGCCTCGTGGCCTATGCCAGAGCGCGGCTGGTTGATCAGCTTGCCGCCCGCGGCGCACCGCCTGTCGAAGTGGAGATGGCCAAAGAAGTACTCAACTCGCAGGCCCTGACCATCGGTTTCGGCCGGCGCTTTGCCACCTACAAGCGCGCCGCCCTTATCCTCAAAGACGCCGCACGATTGACCAGTCTGCTGACAAACAAGGAGCGGCCCGTTCAGATTCTTTTTGCCGGCAAAGCGCATCCGCTTGACAATCCCGGCAAGGAACTCATCCGGCAGATTGTACATTTCGAGCGCCAGAACGGGATACGCAACCGCATGGTGTTCCTCGAAGACTATGATATGGTTGTGGCCCGCTATATGGTACAGGGCGTCGATATCTGGCTCAATACGCCGCGCCGGCCTCTGGAGGCAAGCGGAACGAGCGGGATGAAAGCGGCTCTCAACGGAGCGATTAACCTGAGTATTCTCGACGGATGGTGGGACGAAGCGTACACCGTGCACACAGGATGGGCGATCGGCAGGGGCGAGGAATACAAAGACGAGAAACTCCAGGATGAAGTGGAGTCGAACGCTCTGTACGATTTGCTCGAGAAGGAGATCGTTCCGCTCTTTTATACGCGTGGGGCCGATGATCTTCCGCGTCAATGGATCGGAAAAATGAAAGGCTCCATGCGCACTATCGGACCGATGTATAATACGAACAGAATGGTCCGTGAATATATGGAGCACATGTACCTCACGGCAGAAGTGCGGTCCGTCAGCATGAAGGCCCAGGGATATGCAAAAGCAAAGGACCTCGCTTCTTGGAAGCAGCACCTCGCCAAGGCGTGGGCCGGAATCCGCATTGGGGACGTGGCAATCGAGAAACCGGAGAAACTGAAGGTCGGGGAATCGGTTGCTGTCCGGGCCTGGGTGGAGCTGGGAGATCTCAAGCCGAACGATGTCTTCGTCGATTTGTGGTACGGCGTTCTGAACGCCGAGGGAGAAATCGAAACTCCGAAACTTGCCCTGATGAAAAGCACGGGAAAAAAAGGCGGCTCAAGGATTGAGTACGAAGGAACGATAACCATGGAAACGAGCGGAAGACTCGGTCACACCATTCGCATCCTCCCCCGCCATGAAGAACTGGATAATCCGAATCAGCCCGGCCTTATTGTATGGGCAAATGGGGAAGCAGCGGCCTAGTCGGGAAACAGGAGCATTCAGGAGAATTGACTCGGCTTCTGAAAATCCCTACCTTGTGTGCAGAAGCGAAAGAGACCTGCACTCCCCTCCTCACAGACGCCTCGCACGGTCTCTTTCTTTCCTCCCCCAATATCCTGTGAACAATCAGGAGATCGTCCGCCGATTGGGCTCAGCTGCAAAATATCGAGATTTATTCGCCATTCTTACCCTTTGCCTTCTCTCCACACCGGATCTCTCCGCCCAGGCAAGAACTCAATGGGCTGGAAGCATGGACAACCTTTGGCGGAACTCATTGAATTGGAATGCCGGCGTGCCGTCTCCGTCGCTGGATGTCCTTATCAGCGAGAGTTCGCCGAGCGTTTTTGACGTCTATGTTCCGACTCCCGAGGGATCCGATACCGCCCAAATCAGAAATCTCGCGCTCTCGAACGGAGGGGTGTTACGCTTTGACCCGTTCGGAATCCTCCTCGTCTGGGGATCGGAGAAGCTCCAGAACCTCGGAGCGGTCTACCTCGGTTCGGGGACAATCATTTTCAAGAACAAGATCGCTTTCCATAATGGAGGCATGTTCGATGCCGGCTCCGGATCGCTCTCATTTGAAGGCGTTACCTGGGAAAGCAAAGCAGGCTCATCGTTCGTTCCCGGCACCAGCACAGTGACCTTCAACCGATCGTCGGATCAGAGCCTCATCGTCGATTCTTCGCTGAATCTTGTTCTTTATGATTTGGTGATGAACACGCAGGGAACTGTGACCATCAACGGAACACTCACGGTGCGTAACGACTGTACGATTGCAGAGGGGTGCACTGTTTTTGTACCTGCTGGCAGCTCGCTTATTGTTGAGGGAACGTTCACCAACAACGGGACTATGACGGGGAGCGGGAATACTCCACTGCCCGTCCAGATGACCTCGTTTACAGCCTCAGGCGATGGGTTGTCTGCAATCCTGCGGTGGACCACCGCGACTGAAATTGACAACCTGGGATTCGAGATTGAGCGCAGACCGGTTTTGCAGTCGGCACAATCCGGCTCACCTGCGCCCTGGTCGGCCGTCGGCTTCGTTTCCGGATCCGGCACGAGCTCTTCATTCCGGGAGTACTCCTGGGTCGACAGGAACCTCCGCGCGGGGCGTTATGCCTACCGCATCAGACAAATCGATCACGGCGGAGTTGCGACCTCTTTTGCGGCCACCGAGGTCGAGATAGGCCTCACCCCTCTGAAACTCGTCCTTGGATCCAACTATCCCAATCCCTTCAATCCTTCAACAACAATCAGCTTCTCTCTTCCAGCATCTGGCAGAGCGACACTGACCGTCTGTACTCTTTTGGGAGAAATCGTCGCGACGTTGTTCGACGGAAATGCCGAAGCCGGTCGTTTGTATGAGGTCACGTTCTCAGGACTGAATCTCTCTTCCGGTCTCTACTTCTCCCGTCTTGCGTTCGGGGAGAAATCCGTTGTTAAAAAAATGGTCTTGGCAAAATGAGTCGTCATCAGGAGAAGAACTATGGATCGTTTTATTGTGATTGCCCCCCACACGCTTGAAGGATGCACAAAAACTCTTCAGCAGATTGAAGCAATGGGATACATTACTCATTTTGATTGGGGCTGCAAAGGAGGAGAGCATTGCGGCTGGGCAATCATCGAGGCCGAAAATGCCAAACAGGCTCTGCTGGTGGTTCCCTCATTTGACCGCCATCAGGCGAGGGCAATCAAACTGACCAAGTTCGCCCCTGAGGACGTCCGCGGGGCCCATTAGACCGCCGGGGTTTCTTCACGCTGACCTGCGAACCTCTGAGATCACTTTCCCTCCGATTTTTCTTGACAGAAAACAATTTTCTTCCCTTCTTCGGGTAAGAGCGCGTTGTCACGGCAGCGCCCAACCCTTCTGGCCATTGGCCTGATCCCACGCAAGTGTATTCCTGGAGAGAGTAGTAATGCAAAAGACGCGACTTGCTTTGCGAACAAAACACGGTGCGCGAAAAACCTCGGACCGCGGGAAGCCGGCAAAAAAATCCCAAAAACGCAATCGGCCTCTGGCCAAACGCAAGCTGAACCTTGATCACTATCGTTCCATGATTGTCGCCCTGAGGGACGAAACCGTCCATGAAATCGATTCCCTCAATGAATCGCTTATGCCGGAGGTTGTCGCGCAGGGGGAACAGCCCGAGGAAATCACCGGCTCGATGCAGACCGTTCTGATGATTGACCGGCAGCGAAAATTGCTGAATGCGCTTGAATCCGCTCTTCTCAGGATCGAGAAAGGATCATACGGCGCGTGCAGTTCGTGTGGAGGGTTCATCGAAGCTGAAAGGCTCGAGGCTGTCCCCTACACAAGACTGTGCGTTTCGTGCGGAAAACTTTGACCGTCGATTTCCTCCGTTTCTCGGAAGCCATTGCGGCTCCTTGACTTTCCCTCACCCCTTTCCTACCTTAGTCCGACTTCACTGAGTACCGGTACCGCAGTACAAATGGGGTATTGAAGCGCTCTCTCGAACGATTGCATCATAGCAGGCCCGACTGACCTGATGGACAAAGTCTCGCGATATTTCCCCTTCGTGGCGCTGGTGCTTCTGCTCATCCTCGTTTACCTCCTCCTTTTCTCGCAAAGCCGCCTGAACGAAGCTCTTGACCGCCTCGACGCCGCCGAACAGAAGATCGACTCGACACTTCGATCACTCGCCACGGCGAAATCCGCCATCGATACAGTACAGAGTGATCTCGTGCGATTCGGAGCCTATGTGAGGGATATCCAGGGCCGCGTGGAGATCATGGATCTTAGTCAAAGAGCCGACGATGACCGGTTCCGCGGTCAGCAGGCGAAAATTCAAGCAAGGCTCAAAGAGCTGTATAAAGAAATACAAAACACCGGGAAAGAACTTCCCGAAATTCCTGTGGTTGGTCCAGAGAAGAAGCAGTGAAGGCGGAGAAACTGTATGAGGATCTCCCGATTATTCCTGTTGATTTGGCCCTGGGTTCTTCTTCCGCTTTTTTCCCATGCCCAAACGAAACTCTTTGATGACGCAGAGACACTTCAAAGTGTCATCTTTGTTGGAGGCGACGTTGTCAGCATACAATGCGACACCGCCTTCGTGATGAACAAGCTCACCTTTCGACGTTATGATTCCGCCTATAAAGACCTGAGAAGGAAAGGATCCGGGATAACCAATCTAATGTCGTCTTACGAAGAAATCCTCGGCTTGCAGGAGAATCGCATAAAAGAACAAGGCAAGTCGTATGACGAGCTCCGCTCCCATTTTCTTACGCTAAGCGGAACAACCCAGAAACAACTGAATGAATCTTCTGTGCGCCTGTCCGCCGCCGCAAAGGCCATGGAGGCTCTCTCCAGCGACCTTGGTGAAACAAAGCGTCTCCTCGGTGAAGCAAAAGAAATCATTGAAGCGGAACAACGCGGCCTTCGTCTGGACAAAATCGTTTGGGGATTGGGCGGCGTTGCCGCCGGGCTGATCGTGGGCGTCATTGTGTCGAAGTAATGACCCCAAGAAAAGAGCCAGCCGACAACACACTGTCTGTGATATCATGAATTTCATCACGAACGAAGCAATCGAGATCCTGTCCCGAACGCCCGGTACACTCCGTGCGTTGCTCGCAGGACTTTCGGAAAACTGGATCAAAGCAACAGAGGGGGGATCCACGTGGAGCGCTTACGATGTTGTAGGTCATCTGATCCACGGGGAAGAAACCGACTGGATCCCGCGGCTCCGTATCATCCTGGAACAGGGCGAAGCGAAACCCTTTCCTACCTTTGACCGTGAAGCTCAATTCGAGCGCAGCAAAGGAAAATCTCTTGGAATGCTGCTGGACGAGTTTGGCAAGCTTCGAATGGAAAATATCGCCGCGTTGAAGCGGCATCTGAGCGCCGGTATCGACATGAACCGTCGGGGGGTCCATCCCGAGCTTGGCCCTGTTTCAACCCGCCAACTCCTCGCGACGTGGGTTGTGCACGACCTTGATCATCTTCATCAAATCTCCCGGATTCTCGGGAAGCGCTATGAAAATGACGTCGGCCCGTGGAAGAAGTATCTGAGCGTCCTTGACGAAAGGAAGAAGGCGAAGTAACACTTGGTTCCCGATCAAGGAACGGCATTGTTCCATTGCTGGCGTTTGCCGGGTACCGAAAAATTCCAACCACCCTGTCTGTCTCATGGCTGGATTCTGAATTTTTTTTCATTTTGAAATCCGGACATTTCTGATTTCCTTGCATCGTTCGTAATTCAACTCCCCTCGCATTCTTGAGACCTTGATGCTCCCCGGCTTTGAGCCAAAGTTGTTCACGATTCTGAAGAGCGGCTACACCAAAGACCAGTTCCTCGCAGATCTTACCTCGGGCGTTCTTGTCGGAATTGTCGCCCTTCCCCTCGCGATCGCCTTTGCAATAGCATCGGGTGTCAATCCGGAGCAAGGTCTCTACACCGCTGTTATCGCCGGATTTATCGTTTCTGCGTTCGGCGGGAGCCGCGTGCAGATTGCAGGTCCTACCGGTGCATTCATCGTCATCGTCTACAGGATTGTGCAGAACTATGGATATGACGGTTTGGCTGCGGCGACCCTCATTGCCGGGGTGCTGCTCATTATCATGGGATTAGCCCGCTTCGGCACTCTGCTGAAGTTTGTCCCTTATCCATTGACTGTCGGATTTACCAGCGGCATAGCGCTTATCATCTTCTCTTCGCAATTAAACGACTTTTTCGGTTTGCGCATTACCGACCTGCCGGCCGATTTCACGGAGAAATGGATCGTCTACGCCGAGAGGATTACCGCCCTGGATATGAATGCCCTTGCCGTCGGGGGCGGTTCACTTCTGGTTATCGTGGCGTTCCAGCGGATCGGCTCGCGTGTTCCCGGCTCGCTCATCGCCATTCTTCTTGCGACTGCCGTCGTGCATCTCTTTTCCATACCGGTTGAAACCATCGGATCCAGATTCGGGAATGTACCGAGTGCCCTTCCCTCCCCCCGCCTGCCCGATGTTTCGTGGAGTACAATCACCCGCGTTTTTTCTCCCGCCGTCACGATCGCTCTTCTGGGCGCCATTGAGTCGCTTCTCTCCGCCGTCGTCGCTGACGGCATGATTCGCTCCCGTCACCGTTCCAACATGGAACTCATCGCGCAGGGGGCCGCAAATATCGTCTCCCCTTTGTTTGCCGGAATTCCAGCCACCGGCGCCATTGCACGTACAGCAACCAACATCAAGAACGGAGGCCGGACACCTGTCGCCGGCATCATCCACGCAGCTGTCCTCCTCCTCCTCATGGTTGTTTTTGGCAAGTGGGCAACTCTTATTCCCATGCCCACGCTGGCGGCTATTCTTCTTGTCGTTGCATATACGATGAGCGAGTGGAGATCGTTTCTCAAGATCATGAAATCCCCGCGCAGCGACGTTGCTGTCATGGTGATAACTTTTGGCCTGACGGTCGTCGTGGACCTTACCGTCGCCCTGCAAACGGGTGTCATTCTCTCCGCCATGCTCTTCATTCGCAGAATGGCCGAGGTCAGTCAGGTAACACCCTTGACGAAGGATCTTAAGGAGGGCGAAGAAGGCGAAGAGGAGAGCCTCCGGGGAAAACCCCTGCCCGACGGGATCGAGGTCTTCGAGGTTGGCGGTTCCCTCTTTTTCGGCGCCGTTGACCAGTTTAATGAAACAATCAGAAGTATTGAAAAGAACCCGAAAGTCTTTATTCTTGAGACGAGGAATCTTCTTGCAATCGATGCAACAGGCATTCATGCACTCGAGGATCTCCTGCATCAAATGAACCATCAAGGGACGCATTTTATCATTTCAGGCATCCATAAACAGCCCCTCTTCGCAATTACCCAGGCCGGTCTCCTCGATCGCATCCGCGAACAAAACGTTTGCGGAGATCTCCAGGAGGCAATCCAAAGGGCTGAAGCACTGCTTGCCGAGCCGGGTCCAAAGCCGCGGCAGGGATTCAAGGAGCCCACATGAACATTCTCATTATCGGCGCTACGGGGGGAACGGGGCGCGCACTCATCGAGCAATCACTCGCGCTGGGGCATGCCGTCACAGCTCTTGTGCGCAAGCCGAAACTGAAGCTGACCCACGAGCGGCTTTCCGTCATCCAGGGCGATGTTCTTGATCCGAATGCTGTCAACGCTGCAGTGCGCGGCAAGGACGCGGTTCTCTCCGCCCTTGGCCACAAGAAATGGTTCATCAAAACGACCATCCTTTCCGAGGGAACGAGAAATATCATTCGGGCTATGGAACATCATGGCGTCCGGAGGTTTGTCTGCGAAACCTCGCTCGGGATTGGAGACACCAAGGGAAGGATGGGTCTCTATTATACCCTCTTTGTCGAACCTGTGATTCTCTATTTCTACTTCCGGGACAAGGAACGGCAGGAAGATCTGATCAAGAAAAGCATGCTGGATTGGGTCATCGTTCGCCCGGGCCGGCTCACCGACGGCAAGAAACGAGGAATCTACCGTCATAGCCTCGATTGGCGAAGCTGGATTCTGACGCCGAGCATCTCCCGTTCCGATGTTGCGGAGTTCATGCTGCGGCAGCTTACGGACGACACCTATCTCCGCAAGACGCCGGTGATCATCTCATGAGTCTCACCCATTTCATCACGCCAGCTCGCCCGCCGGGTGTCTTGTGAGCAATGCACAGAAACTGGTTCTCATCAAGCTTCTCCACACGGCTATTTGGGCCTTCTTTGTTTCTGTTATCTGCTTCGTTGTGTACGCCGGCCTCTTCAACCGTGTCACTCTGGCTGTATGGATTGCCATCGGTCTGGTCATCCTCGAGGGCCTGGTTCTTCTGCTGAATAGCGGCCGATGTCCCCTCACCATTCTGGCCAGGAGGTATACCGACGAGACGCTGGATAACTTCGATATCTATCTCCCCCTCTGGCTCGCAAAAAACAACAAAGTCATTTTCACGACCATCTTCTGCATCGGTGTCGGGATGGTGGTGTACAGGGTTCTTGCGGGCGGTTGACCGCCCCCGTACTCTTTTCGAAGGCCCTTCTTCCAAAATCCCACGGTTGTTTTCCCCCGCGCAACTTTGTATTTTTCGGTCAGCATCGTACTCCAACGCCTGTCAAGAGGCGCCTGCTTGTCGTCCAACCTGGAAAGGACTCTCTATGCGCTCCATTATCCTCAACCTTGCGGTCAGCCTCGACGGATACATCGAAGGCCCCAACGGAGAGTTCGATTGGTGTTTCACCGACCAGGACTATGGAATGGACGCATTCATCAAACGCATCGATGCCGTTTTCATGGGAAGGAAGAGCTATGAAGTTGCCTCGAGCATGTCCGGCCAAAATCCCTATCAGCACCTGAAAAACTTTGTGTTTTCAAAATCTCTTAAAAAGGTCGACTCGAATTCCGTCTTGATCGGCGGTGATCTTGTGCAGGAAGTGAATCGCATGAAGAAGGAAAAAGGAAAAGACATCTGGCTGTTTGGAGGAGCAAGTCTTGTCACTTCATTCATCAACGAGCAGTTGGTCGACGAACTTTGGCTCGCCGTTCATCCTCTCCTCCTCGGTGAAGGGAAACCGCTGTTCCAGGGAATCCGGGGCCGGGTTCCCTTTGTCTTGAAGAACACACAAACGTATTCGTCGGGATTGGTGCAGCTCTTTTATACAAAACAGTGAATAATGGGGGTTTGTCGCGAACCATGCCCCTGAGACAGGAATCCCAACGTTTGCTCCTTCTTCGGCATCGTACTGCCATTCCACGGAGCAAGTGTATGACGAATGTCTTTCGCTTGGTGCTCTACGGTGTCCTGTCCTTCACTGCGGTTTACCCACATCCCGGCGTTGGCATCGTCCGCGACAGCCGGGGCAACGTGTACTTTACCGACCTGAAGCATGTCTGGCGCATCAGCCCTGATGGAACCAAACAGATCACCGTTCGCAATGTGCATACGCATCATCTGCTTATCGACGCACAAGATAATCTTTTCGGCGAACACCTCTGGTATGAGGGAGAAGCGACGGACCGCTGGGGCCACAGGGTCTGGATGTTGAGCGCTGACGGAACACTGTCAGAGGTCATTCCTGCACGCAGCGGATTCCTTCATGACTACGAAGATTTTCATTTTACGCGCGACAAAACCGGAACAATGTACTGGGCCTTTCGTGGAGATACGACCGCGATCAAAAAACGACCTCCCGGGAATCCCTCATCTGTTCTTGCAAGAGCCGGCTTTCGCAATGTGCGCGAGATGACCGTGGCTGGTGATGGAACGGTGTATCTTGTGGATCTCCATGATCTTGTCCGCATCACACCGGATGGAACGGTGTCGACCATGGCGCGCAACATTGTGCGTCGGCGACGGTCGTTTCTCGGGACAATCGATAACCATGCGGTTATGGGAATATGGACGGACGCCAAGGGGAACGTCTATGTTGCGGCGCCCTCGGACGACGAGGTGAAGAAGATCAGTGCTGGCGGAACAATCACGACCATGGCGCGTTCAACGGGGGGATGGAAACCAAGCGGAGGACTCATTGCGGCAAACGGGGACTTGTGGATTCTCGAGTATTCCGGCGTAAACGCAGTCAGGGTTCGCCGGATCGGCGCCGGGGGAAACGAGACCGTGTATTAGGCAGCGAAACCTTTCATCTTCTTGAAGATTTCTCTATCATGGAGCCTCACCGCCTGGCCTGATGGAGAAGTACGAGATCATCAGGAACAAGAAAGTCAGACCGGTAAGGACAATGGGCGGCAGGAACGTCAAGAATGCCATGACGGCGAAGCAAATGCCGAAAACAGGGAGATTGATCAGAATGACCCCCTTGAGAATCTGCGCTGGCATTCTCTTCCGCACGATGTAGATATTGATCAATGCGCCAAAGAGGTAGAGCAACGCGAGGCACGAGCTCAGAGCGTTCAAGAGGTCCATCATCGTCGGCTGGAAACCGCCGCCGAGATCCTTCCGATACGTACTCATGAGCTCGATCAGTTGCTTCTCGGTTTCGTTGGTGATAACGGGACTCGAGAAAAAACTCAGCGAATGGATGACCGCTGTCAGCAATTGAAAAATCACAGCGCCCCAAACCCAGAACGTTTGTCGTCGCAGCATGGCTCCTCCCGATCGTTGCGAAGTATAAGAAGAGAGACGGAGACAATCAAACCGAGCGGCCATTTTTCATGAGGGCCTTATGAAATACACCAACGAAGTTATCATCCATCTGCCGGTGGCGCGTGTCGTCGAGCTGTTCGATAATCCCGACAACCTGAAGAAATGGATGCCGGGGCTTCAGAGTTTTGAGCACATCAGCGGCACACCTGGACAGCCTGGAGCACAATCGCGGTTGAAGTTCAAGATGAACAATCGGGACGTTGAGCTTATCGAAACGATTACCGTCCGCAGGCTTCCGGAGGAGTTCTCGGGCACCTATGAAACCAAGGGGGTCTTCAACCTCGTCAGCAATCGTTTTATCCCGATCAACGGTCATACGACGCGCCATGTTGCCGAAACCGAGTTCCGGTTCAACGGCATCATGAAATTGTTCGGATTTCTCATGCCGGGATCCTTCAAGAAACAATCCCAGATGTACCTGGACTTATTCAAGGCTTTTGCAGAGAAGGAAAGATAGAAAAGGAAGAACCAGCCTCGCCTTCGCAGCTCCGAAGGAGGATTTCTTGACATTTCTTCACCGTTTCAGTAGTTTTTACGCTTGTCCGACAGAAAACCAAACGCTTGAGCGGTATTCACCCTCCATTCCATTCCTGGTGACAATATGAAATCAGTCAGGAGCTTTCTCCTTTTCTTTGTTCTTCTCTCTTTCTCCTGCACGCAACGAGACGCGGCACCTCAGTACTTCGGTAAAGACAACGCCGCTCAAGTGCAAAACGGGGGGATACGAATGATTCCCATAGAAACGGCCAAAGGGAATTTCCGTGTCTGGACAAAACGGTTTGGCAATAATCCCCGGATCAAAGTACTTCTCCTCCATGGCGGACCCGGAGCGACTCATGAATACTTTGAGTGCTTTGAAAGTTTCCTTCCACAGGAGGGATTGGAATTCATTTACTACGATCAGCTGGGCTCCGCCTATTCGGATCAGCCGAAGGACAAAGATCTGTGGCAAACGGAAAGGTTTGTCGAAGAAGTGGAGCAGGTGCGCAGACAGCTGGGACTCGACAGCACAAATTTCTACCTGCTCGGCCATTCATGGGGAGGAATTCTCGCCATGGAGTATGCCCTCAAGTACCAACATCATCTCAAGGGCCTTATCATCTCCAACATGATGGCGAGCGCGCCTGACTATGACGCGTTTGCAGATAATGTTCTTGCAGCGAAGATGGATCCCGCCGTGCTCAAAGAGGTGCGCGCCCTCGAAGCAAAAAAGGACTTCAAGAATCCCCGCTATATGGAGTTGCTCGTTCCGAATTTCTATGCGCAGCACATTCTCCGCATGAATCCCCAGGAATGGCCCGATCCGGTGAATCGGGCATTCGCGAAGCTGAATGAAGAGTTGTATGTTATCATGCAAGGGCCAAGCGAGTTCGGAATTTCGGGACGACTTGATCGGTGGGATCGAAAAGCTGACCTGGGGAAGATCTCTGTCCCCACCCTCGTCATTGGGGCACAGCATGACACGATGGATCCCGAGCATATGAAATGGATGTCGACGCAGGTCCAAAACGGAAGCTACCTGTTTTGTCCCAACGGAAGTCATATGGATATGTACGATGATCAGGAGATCTACTTCGCCGGGTTGATCAAGTTCCTTCGGGATATCGATTCGGGAAAAAAGAAGAGCGCCCTGTGAACCTGCTCATGGAACCCACCGCGCCATGAAGACGGGGAAAAAGACATCAATGCTTGAGCGTGATTCGGTCGAGATCCTGGGGAAAATGCTCGGGGCGCTTGAGCCGGGATTCTCTCACCTTCCACCCTTCCAAGAGGCTCTGCCGGATAGCCCGGATATCACCGATGTACTTCTGGAAACTGCCGAACGCCTTCAGGACAACTACCCCTACTTTCATCCGCTCTACGCCGGTCAGATGTTGAAACCTCCGCACCCTGTTGCCCGCCTCGCCTACGCGCTGGCCATGTGGGTCAATCCCAACAATCATGCTCTCGACGGCGGCCGTGCCAGCTCTGCAATGGAGAAAGAGGCGGTGGCCCATATTGCCGCAATGGTCGGATTCGACGTTCATCTTGGCCATCTTACGAGTGGCGGAACGATGGCAAATCTCGAGGCTCTGTGGGTCGCCGGCCGGTTGAATCCGGGAAAGACCGTCGTTGCCTCGGGCCAGGCGCACTATACGCATCAACGCGTGGCAGCAGTCCTGGGGCTCCCCTTCGAGCCCCTGCCTTACGATTCCCGGGGTCGCATGGACATTGAAAAGCTCGAGGACAGACTCAGGCGTGGTGGAATATCAACGGTTGTGGCTACCATCGGCACAACGAGTACGGGGGCAGTGGATCCGCTGGCTGACATGCTCGCCCTGAGGGACCGCTACGGTTTTCGCCTTCATGCCGACGCGGCTTACGGCGGGTATTTTCTTCTCGCCGGCAACCTTGCACCCGAGACACGAAAAAACCTCGACTGCCTGAAACAGGTTGATTCGCTTGTCATCGATCCGCATAAGCACGGGCTCCAGCCGTATGGCTGTGGGTGTGTGCTGTTCCGTGATCCGACGGTGGGCAGGTTCTACAAGCACGATTCCCCTTATACCTATTTCACATCGGGCGACCTCCACATGGGCGAAATAAGCCTCGAATGTTCCCGGCCCGGCGCTTCAGCTGTCGCTCTGTGGGCAACACAAAGGCTCTTGCCCTTGTCGAAGGGGGGAGCTTTTGGGACCTCGCTCGAGCGGTCACGCCGGGCTGCATTGAAACTGTACGAGAAGATCCGGGAAGATAAGCGTTTCCTCACCGCCTCTCCCCCTGAGCTGGACATACTCGTTTGGATTCCGAAGGCTTCCTCACCCGCACAGACCTCCCGAATCTCCAAAGCCATCTTCGACGAAGCGGCTCGTCATCAGCTCCACCTCGCCCTTGCCGAGCTTCCGCTTGAGTTCTTTGGACCAGAGGCCGTCACCGGCAAAGTTGGGAAAGAAGACCGCGTCACCTGTCTCCGTTCCGTCCTGATGAAACCTGAACATCTCGATTGGGTCGACAAGATCTGGGAAATTCTGGATCGAGCCGCAAACCGGGCATTGGCATAACCTGCCGGCAAGAGATTAACTCACGCTATCTGTATTTTGACGAGAGGATTGTTTATGGAATCAGAACGAATCTACCGCGGTATTTTCTATGCAGGAGGCGGCTGGAATTTTCTCGCCTCGATCCCGACGATTTTTCTTGTGGGAACTCTTCCGGGATTGATCGATATCGAAGCGCCAAACTACCCCATCTTTGTCTACTTCAATCTCATGACGATGTCCATGTACGGATGCGTTCAGATTGCAGTTGCGAGGAACCTCGCGACCTCCCGTCCCTACATTAAGATCCTCGTATGGGCAAAGCTCCTGACGGTCTTCTTTTTCGTTTTCGGACTCCTCTTTCTGTCCATGCCTCCCAATCTTTCGGGGTTCCTTGGACCCGGAATATTTCTTGATCTCATTTTCGGGCTCCTCTTCTGGCGCTATCTCGTGTTCTCTTCAAAACCGGCCGTTGCCATTCAGGCATAGTATCGGGAGAGAGCAGGATCAGCTGTGCCGTACGTTGGAGCCTGGGTTGGGTCCAGGTCCACTCATCGAACAAGGCCGGGCCGTCATTCCTTTTTCTTCTGGTCCTCCAGCCGGTATTCCTTCTTCTCCTTTTCATCCTGCAGCATATCCCGGGGGTTGTCAATGTCAGGCGACTCCTGCAGTGCCTTCCAGTCGAATTGTTCGTCAAGCGGCGTGAGCGCTTTCTGAGGATCAAAGATTCTCTTGTCTGCCGGCAGGGCGGTGTAAGGAGAAAAATCGGGAAGTTCGGTGAACAGGTCGGAAAGATCCGTCGCCCCCGCATCATACTGATTGAGGTAGGGTATTCCGAGAATATTCCAGAACGTTTTGAAAATGCTGCCGAAACTGTAATGGACCTTGCCGACATAGTTCTTCCTGGCATAGGGCGACACGACCATCAGAATGCTCCTGTGGGCATCAATATGGTCAACGCCATTCTGGGCGTCGTCTTCTGTGATAACAATCGCCATTTCCTTCCAGTAGGGGGTACGCGAAAGAAATTCGATAATCCTTCCCAGGGCAAGGTCATTGTCGACCATGTAGCTTTCCCGGAACGGGTAACCCGCATCGGGTCTTTCACCTGCCCCGTGGTCATTCGGAATGATGATGGTAAGCACCTGCGGCATCGTTGATCCGTTCACTCCCCACCGTTCATTGAATTCCGCAATAAAGGTGCTGATACGAAACTGATCGGGGATGGCCATGTTGTATGTGGGATAGACCCGGGATGTGCGGTCAAACATGGGGGCCGGAACGGGAAAGTTCACAAAATGCCGGACTCCCCCTTTTTTGAATGTTTCGTTATAGAACGCAGGCTCGAACATGGTTCCAAATCCAAAATTAAAGAACTCGATTCCATTCCGATCGAGATGCTCCCAGAGCGATCCCGCTTCATTGTAGTCTTCCGGGTAAATCGCTCCCGCGGATCCTGTCATCGCCAGACTTCCGGGAGCCCTGGACTCCGGGTTGTATGTCCTGTTTCCCCCATAGCTTGCAGCCGCTGTCGCTTCGACCCATTCGTTGGGGTACGTATTCACCAACCATCGGTGTCCGTCCGCTGAAACGTCGGCATCGACATAAAAATTGTCCGCAACGGCGAATCGCTCCGCGAGCTTCAAATGGTTCGCCATAACCGTTGCCCCGGTAACCGTAGCGGTCTTCTTGCGGTTCGAAAATGTCACGTTTCTTCCATAGCGGGCGAGCGATGGGTCGCCCTTCCCCTTCTCCAACTGGCCGAAAACCTCATCATACGTTCTGTTTTCCTTTGAGATGAAAACGATGTGTTTGATGGGAGATTGCCGTTCTCCTCCGTACACCGGAATGGGGTTTCTTCCCCGCTCCCGTACTTTGTCATCAATCCGTTCTATCCTGAAATTGTTGCTCACGACTTTCTCGGTCAGACGTCCAAGCAGAGAATCGGGCGGTATGTCGATAACGGACACCGTCCCTTTCATAAGATTTCCTATGTAGGTTCCCTCTGGGCCCGGCTTAAACTCCTTCCCGCCGTTCGGGCCGCTTCCGTATCCTTTCGCATTCGCCACGATGAGCTTCTTGCCCCCTCCCGTTACGTGCAGCTTGGAAGGAAACCACCCCACGGGAAGATGGCCGATGACATCGAATGTTGTGAGGTCGACAATCCCCACAGCGTTCAGTCCTGCCTCGGCAACGTACAGCCTGGACTCATCCGGCGAAACGGCGAGACCGAAGGGAATCACTCCGCGAAAATGACGTACCGCTTCATGCGGCTTGAGACTGATCTCGCGGACGATCGTGTGGTTCATCCGGTCAATGACGGAAATATTGTCGTTGTTGCCGTTGCTGACAAAGACGTGGCGGGATGTAGCAACAAGAGAATTCGGGCTCGATCCTCCCACCGCCGGTATTCCCTCGACCTTCTCTCCCACCAGGACGCCTGTCTTGATCTTTTCCGTCACGATACTCTTGCCCGGAGGCCTGAGGGAAACGACCCAAACGGAAAACGACTCCGGCGCGTTCGGATCACCGAGTCCCGGCACTTCCATGGAGTCCACCACCGCACCTTCCTTCATTTCCTTCGAGCCGTAAGCGAAAGCGGGAAACTTCAGGGCCTTGTCGTAATCTTTGGTTTCTTCGATCGCTCCGATCTTGCTGTATTCGAACATACCGACGTTCGCGACGTACAGGTGTTCTTCATCCGGCGAGAGCGCTATGCCAAAAGGATATCGCCCCGTGGGAATACTCTGCGTCACCGATCGTTGCCGTGCGTCGATGCATACGACCCGGAAGTTCGTCTGATCGAGCGCAAACAGAAATTTTCCGTCTCCTGTGAGGATCATATCACCGATGTAGCCATCGGGGTATCTCTGTCCGTCCGAGGACCCTGAGCAGTCAATCGAATCGATTTTGTTGCCGGACCTCGTATCAAAGACATAGATTTTGTTCGACTCACCCCCTGCCACGTAGACAGCCAATCCGTCATTCGAGAGCGCGAGACCCATGAAGACAGAAGCAAGGACTCCCTTGTCGGTTGATGGGCCGGGCGGAACCTGGCGAACGGAGGGCTTCTCTCCGAGAACATTCCTGATAATGGTGATCGAAAGCGGTTCGACTCCGGAATTGGCTGTTACCGCCACCGACCCATCGCGACTCAATGCCAGTCCAAACGGATGAGGCGCGACCTGGATCGTTTTGCCGAGTGGTGTCAGTAACCTTCCATTGGGAATGACCGTGGTACCATCTTGATGAATTTGTGTGTAGAGGGATCCGGCAGGGGCAGAAACGGTTGTTGCTTCCTGCCGGCCGCAGGAAACGCAGACGATGATCAAAAAGAACAAAGGAAGAATTGAGGTGCGAACTCTCATAATAAGAAGACCTTTTTCGTGGTTCAAAATCAATGTACTCGAGGGCACAGAGTTTTCCAAGAAGCCCACTGTTTTTCATGTGCGCAGAGGCTCCCTGCAACTCAGGAACAGCTCCTGGAAATGCTCATCCTTTTTTCACTTGATGACGATAGATTCGGTTGGTATTATCAAATCCACCGGATCGGAGCATTTCGATGAAGCGCCCTGGTATTCTTGGCTGGACTGCAGTCTGCCTTTCAACTCTGTTTGCCTCCTTTTGGGCCTTTTGGGGAGCAATAGAGAATTTCCATGAAGGATGGTACTATCAATCGTTTTGGGACAACCTTGCTCTCGCGTTCATTCAATACCTTCCTTGGTCATTGGGATTCGTCGGCTTGGGGGCACTCTCAATCCGGTGGCCTCGCTTCGGAGGAGGCCTGTATTTGCTCGTGGGCCTGCTCCTTCCTTCCCTTCTTGTCAGGACATTTGCGGCGATTTTCTTCATCGCCCTACCCCTGTGTGTTACAGGAATTTTCTTCTGGTTCGGGAGGCCACAGCCGAAGAAATGGGCATATCGGATCATTGTTGCCATCCCGCTCGCCATCCTGATCGGATTCAGCATTGAACCTGCCTGGCGCGTGTCGGGACGCGTTGATGACGGGAATTACGGCCTGCGCATTCTGGACGGAAACCAAGTACGGCTTCAATGGGCACCGGAGGGGCCGGGATGGCCAGCTCACTGGAGTGATTTCAAAGGGGGAACATGGGACTCTGCATTCGCAAGGGTCCGCTATCTCGCGGAAGATGGTCATACTCTTTCGGACACGCCGATGAACATCTGGAGACTTCCCACAGTCGATGAGGCCGTTCGATCACTCGTGCGACACGGGACAAACGCAGGGGGCGTCTGGGATTCTCTGTCAAAGAAACCCTCGTACGAGACCATTCCGGACAAGGAGTCGCCCTTGTGGAGAGTTCATTCACCCATCATTTACTGGTGGACATCGACCGAGTTGAACGATTCCGTCGCTTATCGCGTGGAGTACAACGGTGGAGTTCATGCCTTTCCGAAGAAAACCCGGATGGGTACGCTCGCATTTCGTGCAGTCAGGGCTGCAAAGGATTCAATAGATCGCCCGTAAGCACGGTCCACTTTTTTTGCGGATAA
>CAZRPU010000044.1:2455-20147 GCA_964602055.1 uncultured Ignavibacteriaceae bacterium | reverse complement strand
AGGGCAGCGCTCGAACGAAACAAGCATCAAACAGCGATGCTGCTTTCAAGCCCGGACCCTCGGCCGAATTTGTCAGACATGACCTTGCAATCACTCTTCGTTAACTGATAGCTCCGCAGCGAACCCATGAGAAAAACGAAGTCCCCGCTCTCCATCCTCAGCCGAACGGACAAGTGGTATCTGGGGGGCGGCAATCGCCTGATCTGGACGCCGGAATTTCCCGCCTTTCTTGACCAACCCGGGTTCTGGGACCACGGTCACTATTACAACTACGTTCTCGGCCCGATCTTCACCTGGACATTGTTGGACAGTGAGGGGAGGGAAATCGTCACGCAATTCCGGAAGCGTCGCTGGACTCCCGCCTCTTTGTCTCAGGAATTTGCAACCGAGGCACATCTGAGGGTCACCGAGGAAAAGAGCATTCTTCCCAATGATGTGGCCCTCTCCGTCGTCCGGATCAGAAATACGTCGGCAAAGGCTGTCACTGTACATTGCGTCGCGTGGACTGCCGCGCACATGTCAGAGCTCTCTCTCGGCACCACGGCATCATTCACGAGAAATCTCGGTTCTCCCGCCCGGCCCGATCTTCCCGTCGCTTGCGTTCTCGGGGTAAATCGTCCCGTGCACTCCTCTGCTCTCTGTGAGAGTGAAACTGCCGCTGTTGCGCCGCGCTGGCCCTTAACGCCCTTCCGGGAAGAATTCTCAAAGGGATCGCTTGATGGTGCACGCTCGACGCATCCCGGTGCGGATTTCAGGTTTGTCGCATTACATTGCAGGCTCACGATCGGGAGGGGAAAGGAAGAAACGATCACAATCGCCTGCGCCGCCGCTCCTTCCGTTCCGGAAGCCTCCAGAAACCTCAAGCTTGCGCTCAAACAGAAAGACCCCCTGAGCTTGAGTGTCTTGAGCTGGGAAGATCATTTTTCCGGTGTCCCTTCCTTTGAATGCTCCGACGAATTCTTTAACCGTTACTACTGGTATCGCTGGTATGGGCTGCGTTTGAATACGATGTACGGATGCGAGGGCAACTACCGGCACCCGTTCGTTTGTGAAGGAATCGGTTATTTCCGGGCTCCCATTTCCTACAGCGCTCCATGCCATATGCTCGAAAACAAATGGATGCATGAGCCCGAGCTCGCCCGGGGCAGTCTCCTGACATTTTTGGACCATCAACGGGAGGACGGAGGACTGCGCGGCTATATCGACGTCAATCACTACCGGCAGGAAATGTTCTATCATGCAAACTGGGGAAGGGCGATCCTTCAGCTTGACTATCTCCATCCTTCACGGGATTTTCTTCAGTCCGCGTATGAGCGACTGAAGAAGTATGCCGCCTATTTTGATCGTGAGAGGGATGAAGAAGTCAGCGCTTTGTATGACATTGACAATCATTATGAAACCGGACAGGAATACATGTCCCGGTACCTTGCCGTTCATCCTCAAGCGGACAAGGAACATTGGGGAAAAGTCTTCCGCTTGAAGGGCGTGGATGTGACGGTCTACGTCTACGAGTTGAAACAAGCGCTTGCCTCTATGTCCGAGAGGCTTGGGAAACCTGAGGAGGCCGGCCTTTGGCATCGCGAGGCCGATAGGATCAAAACCGTTGTACTCTCCACCATGTGGGATCCCGCCGACATGATGTTCTATGACGTCGATCCTGTCACGAAAGAGCGCACGCGCGTGAAGGCAGCAACGTGTTTCTATCCTTACATGACCGATCTCGTCGGTGAGGAACACGTGGAGGGCCTCAAGAGGCACCTTCTGAACAAGAAAGAGTTCTGGACGAACTTTCCTGTCCCTTCCACCAGCATGGACGACGAATATTTTTCCGCCGAACCTCTTTGGAAGGGAAAGAGAATGAATTGTCCGTGGAATGGCAGAGTGTGGCCCATGACCAATAGTCATGCTGTGGAGGCATTGGCATCAACGGCCATCCGATTTTCCGACGAAGGATTGAAGCGAGCCACCGCCGCATTGATGAGCAAGTTTGTCAGAATGATGTTTTTCGACGGTGATCCGAAACGGCCGAATTGTTTTGAACACTACAACCCCCTCACGGGCACACCGAGTTTGTACAGGGGGATTGATGACTATCAGCATTCTTGGGTGAACGATCTGATCATTCAGTACGTTTGCGGCGTCCGGGCGGATGCATTTTCCGTCACCATCGATCCGTTCCCCTTCGGCCTTCGCCATGCCCGTCTGACGAATGTTCTCGTCAGGGGACGTCAGATCGATGTCGAAATCCGGGGGAAGAACTTCACGGTCTGGCTTGATGGAAAGCGGCATGTGAAAAGCGTAGTCGGGAAGCCCGTGATGATTCAGCTGTGAGTGGAAAACCAGGCGATTCGTCAAAAATAAAATCACTGTCCTCAGAACCGGAAGATCGGCGATCATTTTGGAAAAACCAGAACTCAAGCGAGCACTGACGCTCTTCGACATGACCATGATCGCGATCGGCTCCTCGATCGGGTCGGGAATTTTTCTTACACCGGCTCTCATTGCCGATGCGCTTCCCTCGCCGCTATGGATCTTTGCAGTATGGGCGCTGGGGGGAATTATGGCCTTGTGCGGGGCATTGACGTTTGCAGAGCTGGGGGCGATGATGCCCCGGGCAGGAGGCTTGTACGTTTTTCTTTCCGAAGCATACGGGGGCGTTGTGGGTTTTCTTTTCGGCTGGGCCTACTTCCTTGTCGTGAATACAGGCGGTCTCGCAGCCCTTTCAGTGGCCTTTTCCACCTACTTCGGCTATTTCGTTCCCTTGAGTCCCCTCGGCACGACGGCGGTCGCCATCTCAGGTATAGTCCTCGTGACGATCCTCAACATTCTCGGAGTCAAGGCCGGCGGTGTGTTCTCCGACGTCTTCACCGTACTCAAGCTTCTCGGGATCTTTGTCCTCATAGGAGCGGGATTGATCCTCGGATCTTCCGAAACCACCGATTTTTCCCAGCCGTTGTCGCTGCCGTCGGATCAGATCGGGAGCGCTCTTGCCCTGGCCATGGTCAGTGTCATGTGGTCCTATGGCGGATGGCAGCATGCCACCTTTACCGCCTCGGAAGCGATCAACCCCCAGCGAACGGTTCCCAGGGCGCTCATTATCGGTTCCGCGACGATCATGATCGTGTACCTTCTCGCAAACGTTTCGTACATGTTCCTGCTTCCCCTTTCGACAGTCGCGTCCTCCGAGCGTGTTGCTGCAGATGCGATGAACGTAGTTTTGGGCGGGGTCGGAGGATCGTTTATTGCGCTCACTATCTTCATCTCCACGTTCGGTACGACCGGTATTTATACTCTCACCGCGCCCCGGATCTACTTTGCGATGGCGCGTGACGGCGTGTTCTTCAAACGAGTAGCTGAAGTTCATCCCCGCTTCAGAACGCCTGCCTATTCCATCTTCTTCCAATCAGTCTGGGCAATTGTTCTGATCCTGCTCTGGGGCACGTATGAGAGTCTGATTTCCTATGTCGTGTTTACCGACTGGATTTTCTTCGGGCTTGCGGCGGCCTCGGTCTTTGTTTTTCGGAAACGCCTGCCGTCCGCAGATCGTCCCTACAAGACATTTGCCTATCCGTTGACGCCCCTCCTCTTTATCGGTGTCGCAATGTGGTTTGTCGTCAACACACTCATGAGCAAGCCCGTTGAATCGTGGGCCGGGCTTGCGTTTCTTGCGCTCGGCATCCCTGTGTACTATTTTTGGAAAAGACGCACCAACCTATGAAACGAGTGATCGTTCTTTCCGGCTTCTCTGCGTTGACCCTTTCCCTCGGCTTCGCCCAATCGATATGGTTCCTCGAGGACTTCTACGAGCCGCGGGTGACATCGTCATGGGTCCACACTTCGCCGCAATGGACCTTGACCGGAACGTCCCTTCGGTGTTCTACGGGAAGCTATGATGACCTGTTTGCCTGCCGCTTCTATGCCCTGGGGACAACTCCGTATTCGATCGAGATTGTCATGCGGGGAGCCCGCGCAGGCGTCTATTTTCATCTTGACAGCACGGCATCAAAAGCCTTCAGCCACATGGTCCGCTTCGATGAGAAAAGCGTTCTGACGGGATACTTCAACGGAGCGGGAGAGTACCGCGCAACCAACACGTTTGCATCCCCTGTGATGCCTTCGGATTGGCTGACTCTGCGCATCGATATCGATCCGGTCGGGAGTCGGTACAGTGTGCATGTCAACGGAACTCACATCGGCACCGATTCAGTGATGATGTACCGCTCGGGCTATGTTGGACTCCAGGCGTCCGACGGTATCGCCGAATTCAAATCCTTCAGGGTGCACGCCGCCGTTCGGGAACAGGCTCCTCTGACAAACTTTGTGCCGGGTGATGTGATCCGGTTTCAGCATGTACGCTACGTTCGAAAGGATTCCGCGGGAGTGACAATATACAATCCCGAACTTGGAAGGTATCAAACGCTGGACGCCGATGGGCGTCTTATGAGTGAGCGGACGGGCATTGCACCGGTACTTCGTCAACGAGTAATTCTTGGGGACCGCACGTACTCCATCGAAGGTGCGAACATCATGATACGAAACGCAGCAGGTCTGCTGGTGGATTCTCTGGTTGGAAGGACCCTCTTGCCGGCTTCGCTGACGGCAGGGTCCATTGGGGACAAGCCGGTCTTGTACGTCGCCGATCCGGGTGTCAACGCAGTTCTCGTGTTTAATGACCGGGGGGAATTCGAAAAGTCTTTTACTGCAGCGTCCATCGGTGGATTTCGTGGCCCGCTGAGCCTTGATGTACTCGGAAGTGATACGCTGGTGATTGCGGATTTCGATCGTCTGATCTTTGTCGGACAGACCCTCGAAGATGTTCATCCGACTCTCCGCTTTCTTTCTCCAAGCGAAGCGGAGATTACATGGCCGCGGACAATCGAAATGGAACCACACATAGATTTCTCAGGGAAGGCAGCGTTAACGGCATCTGTCTCGAATGAAGGAAGAAGCAATGTCGTCCGTCTTCATGGCCTGCTTCCTCTCAAGAGATACAACTACCACCTTTCGCCGGTTCTGAAAACAATTCCTGCGGCGGCGTCCTTCTCGCGGCTCTACACGCTTTCCACGCCGCCCGATGACCCAACGATGATGTCGTATGTCCGCCTTCCCCTCATGGTAATGGCTTACAGGACAATAAGTTACAGGGATGCCTACTCCCGGGATCGATTTCCTGATGTTCCTGATGGGCGAACGCTGACTGGTGCTGAAATCGAATATTTGAAGAAGGCGGCAGCATTGAATGCCGACTTTTACTTTCGCAATTCTTCCTGCCGCCTCGTGCTTGACTTCGACTTCATCGTCATCGAGGATACTCTCTGGCTTCGCGAAGTTGGGGAGAAGGATCCGTACTGGCTTTCTGCGAACGAACGTGTGACGAGGGATTTCGAGCGTTCGGCGAAGCAATTCGGCAGGAAACCTGAGCAGTATGTCGGTCTGATTTCCCCGTATGCGTGGGTCAATTACCCGCCCCGCCGGCGGGGAGCAATGCGTGATGTGCCTCAGAAAGATTCCATCAGAATACGCCAGGCCTATGGAGGGGGTACGTTCGGCGTACCTGCTCCCTGGCGCTACGGAGCCACGGCGGGTTATACCGCCAATCCCTTTCAGGATATGTACAGCCGCCAGGATTGGCTCATCACTCATGAATTCCATCATCAGGTTGATGCCTTGATGGAGGCAAGCGGATATCCGGAATACTACCATTCCGATATGCCGTGGAAGATGGACGGGAGGTTCGGCGAGGATTTCGATTTCAACGCGCACATTATTCGCCTCGCCCCGCCAGAAGCCTGGCTGGGATTAGCCTATGGCACTCTTCAGCAGGCAAGAGATGCCGATCGCGACGGAGTTCCCGACGACGATCCGTCCCTCCCATTCGATGAAAAGCGCTTGAACGGAAATCCGGGTATGACGGACACGGATGGAGACGGATTGAGCGATCTTCAGGAAGTCATGGCCGGTACGTTTCGAGGAACACTTTTGGATAATGAAGACACCGACGGCGACGACCTTGCCGACGGGGTGGATCCGGAACCGTTGTACTCGTTCAACGGGATGATCAAACAGGGGGTCGTTTCGACCTATATCGGATCGGTGCAGCAACCAGATCTTCTTGCGGACGTGTATCTGGGCTGGGATGATCGGTATTTCTATGTGCGCTACGAAGCAGATCGACCCGCGAATCTCCTTCTGCAGATCGATGCAAATGCCGATGGATGGTTTCATGGTTTTGACAACATTCAGGCCCGCATTTTTACCAACGAAGATTCGTTGAGTGTGGCAGACTTCTATTTGCGGGATTGCTCGAGCTGGACCAAGGCGCCGAGCGATCGCAGGGACATTGTGAACCGAACCGATCTGATCGTTGACGTCGAAAAACAAGGCGTGCAGATAACGGGACGAGGCGTCAGGATCAGGGGGCGAGGTGTGCTTCCTCAGGCGCGAGTTCGCGTGGATACATACATCCTGACGGTGAAAGTCCCTGCGCTTCCCTCGCATGGCATGAATCTCGAGAGGGGGAAGAAACTGGGAATTCGTCTCGGTCTTCAAACTGTTCCCGATCTGTGGGTCTGGCATGAACTGTTTGAGCGGAACTATATGATGAAAGTGGAACTGCAGTGATCACGGTGGGATTTCTTACACACGCGAAGACTCTCCAAACCAAAGAGGCGCAGTCCGCCTGGGCCTGGATCGGGAAAGAAAAGGTGAAGGCACGGCGCATCACCTTCAACGAAATCGCATCGAGCCCGGCGATCCTGGATCAATGCAACATCCTCTGGTGGCATTACGACCAAGCCATCGATCTGCCTCAGGATGCGAAAGGCAACGGCATCAAGAACAGTATTTCTGCTTTTGTCCAAAAAGGCGGCTCACTCTTTCTCACGCTGCTGGCCGCCCCGTATGTTGCCGATTTGGGATTTGAATCGGCGAGGCCCGACACCATCCGGAAGGGCTCATGGGATCAGGAATCGTGGATCAAAGACTATCCGGACATGCGCGGATTCGGAAGCAATCAGGGGCACCCGATCTTCGCCGGCCTCGCAGGAGCGGTATTCACTTGGAATCCAAAGAAAGGAATGCCCTTTGCAGGCGCCTGGTATTCGGCCCCCTCTCAACCCAGGGAAGGAAGGATCATCGCCGTCGAACGTCAGTATATCAGGCTGAACGAGGACTGGCGTGTGATTACCGGATATGAGGCAGGTCAGGGACGGATCCTCGCCGTTGGATCAGCCATGTTTTTCTCTTATCCCCGCGACCGTTTCCGCCTTCATCTGGAACAATTCACCCGAAACTGTTTCGCCTTCCTTGCACATCCGCAGCGGGGGATTCCCGAAACATTCTGGAACTTCGACAAACGGTCCGTTACTGCGGCAACATCAGATTCACCTCCGGCGAGAACGGTGTCGCAGGTACTGCCCTCTGAAAAGACCGAGCTGGCGGTGGTACGGGAAGCGCATGAGCTCGGCAACAGCTTCTTTGACGTGGGAGGACGCCGGATTCTCGTGATGGGGAAAGAGGAGAGCGGGGTCGAAGAAATATGGTGTCACCCGTTCCGCATGCTGCGCAACGTCAGAACGGGTTTCAAAATAAGCCCGGGAGGATTTCAGTGGTTTGAACAGATAAAGCCGAAGGTGACGATTCGTCCGGAATCGATCACACGGGTCTATGCTGTCGGCGAACTCAGGATTGAGGAATCCATTGTCGCCAGCGTCGACAAGCCGGGAGCAGTGTTTCACTATCACGTCGATTCGAATCACCCCCTTGAGATCCTGGTCACAGCAACGGCCGATCAGAGAATCATGTGGCCGCACTCCGAAAACGCGTCGGGGTCTCTCCGCTTCGGATGGGACAAGGGACTTCGGGCCTTCGTTGTTTCGAACGCGGCGGAGAATCTCGTGTCGGTGTTCGGTTCGTCCGTTGAGCCGAGGGACTTTTTGGCCGGTCAATTCTCGGCAATCGAATGTGAGAATGAAACGCTGAGAGGCATTCCAACGGATGTGGTTCAGGTGTGCGCCGGTCTGCGGTTTGCGATTCCGGCAGGAACATCCGACTTTTCCGTCGTCGTCGCGGGATCGGCAAAGGCAGAGGCGGTCAGCACGTATACGGAATTGGTCCGCAATCCCGGCGAAGTACTTGCCGGTCAGGTCCAAAACATCAGGAACCGTTTCGCGCAAGCAACGATGCTCGATTCACCCGATCCCTCTTTCAACGAAGGATACCGCTGGGCGCTGCACGGGACGGAGCGCTTTCTTGTCGAGACTCCCGGCCTCGGCACATCGCTCATGGCGGGATTCGGCACAACGGAGCGGGGATGGAACGGGGGCCAGAAAATCAGCGGCCGGCCGGGTTATGCATGGTACTTTGGCCGTGATGCGTGCTGGACGGCCTTTGCAATGCTGTCGTACGGCAACTTTCAGGCCGTCAGGGAATCTCTGGAGTTTCTTGGGAGGCATCAGGACCTTAACGGAAAAATCCTCCACGAGATGACGACGAGTGGTCACGTCCACTATGATGCAGCCGACTCGACCCCCCTTTATGCTCTACTCTTGGGCAGATATGTCCGGGCCAGCGGAGACATCGCTTTCGCCGGAGAGCACTTCAGCCGTTTAAGCATGGCAATGGAATTCCTCGCCGGCACGGATACCGATGGGGACCATCTGATCGAAAACACCAACGTCGGCCACGGCTGGGTCGAAGGGGGAAAACTCTTTCCCGTCCATACAGAAATCTATCTGGCAGCCAATTGGTTTGCCGCCCTTGAAGAAGCGGCCTCCGTAGCGGCGGCGGTGAAAAAAAGCAGCCTTGCGAAACAATGGCGGTCCAAAGCGCAATTGGTGCGGCGAAGAATTCGAAAAGAATTCTGGAACGGCAGGACGAAATTCTACAACTTCGGGAAGCATGCCGACGGAACATACAACGAGGAAAAGACCATTCTGCCCGCAGTGGCAACCTATTTCAACTGCACCGATCGGGAAAATGACGACCATTGTCTCGATGCATATGGGGGAGCGGCTTTTTCCACCGACTGGGGTGTAAGGATCATCGGGTCGGGCAACCGCATGTTCAATCCGGAAGGTTATCATTACGGAAGTGTCTGGCCCTTGTTCACCGGGTGGGCAGCCCTTGCAGAATTCTCCGCACTCAGGCCTTTGCAGGGATTTCTTCATACCATGAGCACCATGATGATCAGCAGGTTCTGGGCGGCAGGATATGTGGAAGAAGTTCTTCACGGCGAGAAATTTCAGCCGGCGGGAGTGTGCTCTCATCAGGCATGGTCGGAAAGCATGGTTCTGCAGCCCTTGCTCGAGGGGATGATGGGGATACATCAGGATGCCATCAGGAATCATCTGACCTTTCGGCCCTGGTTCCCGCCTCACTGGAAGAGTGCCGCCGTGCGCTCCATCAGAGTTGGCCGCTCAACAGTCGATTGCGAAATGAAGAGGGAGAAAAACCGAACCCTGTTCTCCTTCTCGGCGAAAACCGACGTACCGCTCACGATCGAATTCCAGCCCCTGCTCCCGCTGGGCACGGTCATCGATGCAATTCGGACAGGGTCGAAGACTATCGGATGGAAGAAGCCCGTAACCTCGTATGACAAAGCGCCGCGTGTGCAGTTCGAACTGGCCGGATCCATGACGGTGGAAATCACTCATCGCGGGGGCATTGGCCTTGTGCCGCCTCATTTCGTGCCGACGGCCGGGGAGACGTCCAGGGGCGTGCGAATCATTTCGGAACACTGCAGCGACCGGGAGTACGTTGTTCATTGTGAAGGGTATCGTGGACAGGGGGCGGATCTTTTGCTTCACGATCCTGATTCCCGGCTTCTCTCCGCCGCTCCTTCGCTGGCGTTCGAACGTCGGGAGGAAATGCAATTCTTTCGAGTAACCTTCGATGGGGCTCAACCCGTCCAGAAAAAGACCCTCACCTTCCGGTTGAAGTCCGCGTGAATTCCATTCTTCCATCCCCTGCGTATTCCCTCGAAACGCTGTCCGAGGCACATCAGTATAACCGCTTCGTCGTCGAACGCATGCATCCTTTCCTGGGAACGCGATTGCTCGAGCTGGGAACGGGAATCGGGAACCTCACGCCCCTTTTCCTGGAGAACGGCCGGGAGGTCACGGCGATCGACATTGATGACAATCTCCTTCAAGTGCATCGCCAGAGGGTGCGGGCGTCCGGTGCGCTCAGGGTCGAGTGTGTTTCTCTGCAGGAGGTCGCCCGGCGCCCGGCAGAAAAAAGCCGCTATGACGCGGTTGTCTCTTCGAATGTCCTCGAGCACATTGATGACAATGCCATCAAAGAGGTAGTTGAGGCAATGCATGTTGTCTTGAAGCCGGGGGGGCATGCCGTGCACTGGGTGCCGGCCATGCAGGGGATTTTTGGAAGTCTCGACACAGCTTTCGGGCACTTCCGGCGTTACGACAAAACATCTGCGGCCGCTTTGTTTCAGGGGTCTGCGTTTCGTGTTCTTTCATGCTCATATTGGAACATGATAGGTTCGTTGGGATGGTGGTTTGCCGGCACAGTGCTGCGGAGGGAGGCGATTCCAAGATCGTCTGCACTTTTCTTTGACAGATTTCTCATGCCGCTCATCCGGGTCATCGAACCCGTCGTGTGGCGGCCCTTTGGCCAATCGCTGCTCATTGTTGCTCAGAAGGTCTCATGAAGAAAAAACCGATGCTTCTTTCCGTCATTGTCCCCGTGTATAATGAGCGGGAAACGATTGCTCCCATCCTTCAGCGCATCCTCTCCGTCCCGTTACACAAAGAGGTCATTGTCGTTGATGACGGTTCGACGGATGGCACACGGGAGGTCCTGGCGTCTCTAAAAAAGCGGCACGGAAAAAGGTTGACGCTCTTGCTGCACGACCGGAATCAGGGGAAAGGGAAATCCGTCCAGACCGGCATTGCGAAAGCACAGGGAGACGTGATCGTCATACAGGATGCTGATCTGGAATATCATCCCGAAGAATATCCGAAGGCACTTGCCCTGATTGAAGAAGGCTGGGCAGATGCTGTGTACGGATCACGATTCCTGGGAGCGCACCGCGTATTCTTATTCTGGCATTATGTGGGAAACAAGATGCTGACGCTCCTCTGCAACATGATGACCAGCGGCATGCTGACCGACATGGAAACGGGATTCAAAGTCATTCGATCCAATGTTCTGAAATCTCTGGATATCCAGTCGTATACATTCGATTTTGAAGTGGAGGTAACGGTGAAGCTCTTTCGTGGAGGGTATCGGGTGTACGAGATTCCCATCACCTACACGGGACGGGGCTACGAAGAAGGGAAAAAAATTACCTGGAAGGACGGCGTCAGGGCTTTGCTGGCGCTGTTGAAGTGGGGCGTACGCGTCCGCAGCACGAAAGCCTCTTCACTCCCGTAGCGTCAATGGTTGGATGTTATCCTCAATGGCACGGTAGTATCGATAGCCGGGGAATGCAGCCATGAGGCGACGGTTTTCGTCCCCGAGGTCATTGGCATAGATGACAGACTTCCGGAAAAACGGGTCGTTTCCAATAAAGCCATTGCCGTAGTTTGCACGCACAAAAATCACTGCATTCGATATTCCGCGGGCTTCAACTTCCCTGAGAAGTTTCGCGTTGACCCCCCAGTACGTATTTCCGTAGAATTGCATATGCGGAGGAATGTTGGATGCAAACCCGATTCCAAAGAGGAGGAGGAGTATCCCCAGGGATGCAATCCTGACGCGTTGAATCGAAGTCTTGAAGCCCAGGACATCCCTCCAGAGGAGAGGGAGCGATTCGATTCCGCGCGCTGTAAGGAGGATAAGCGGGACAGAAGCTTCGAAAAGAAAACGAGGGCCGAAGCACCAATCCTGGAACCAGTAGAAGAAATAGGCGAATGCGAGGGAAAGAAAAGTCCCCAGCAGCACAAAATCCCAGCGATTGCGGGTCCCTGTCATGAAGAGGATAGCAACAAACAGCAACGAAGGAACCGGCCATTCGAAGAGGTATTTATTGATTCCGTCGAAATTGCTGAAGGTTTGTAAAAGGCCGTTGAGAGGCGAGTGTGGAGCTCCCCACGCTCCTTTCCCGAATCCCGGATTGACTTTTGTTCCCCACAGGGCCTGAAAGCCGAAAACAAGCGGATGCCCGTTGGTCAGAGTGTTGAATGCCAGGAGAATACCAAGGAACAAAAACGAGGAGAGAAGGAATCCAAGAAAGGGACGCAGGATCCGCGACCGATCCTTGAAGATGACGATGAGGATCAGGAGAAACACAGGTACTGCGAGAGCTGCGGCACTGTAAGGGCGAATATTGACCAGCATGCCAAGCCCGGTACCTGCAAGAAAACCATGAAGAAAAGAGCCGTTCCGCAATGACTTTGCCACGTACAACAGGAACATGAGGAAAAAGAAAAGGGCAGTCGTGTGATTCATGAACTCGGAAGACATGAACAGGATGAACGGTGACAGGGAAGTGAGGAGAGCGGCAATGCGCCCAACGCGCTCGTTATAGAGCTCCTTTCCGAGGAAATAGACAATTCCGACAACCAGTGCAGCAAACAGGGGATTGATCAACCACGGAGCGCCCACCAGGGATCCCAGCATCAGAAGAAAAGAGTGGCCCGGCGGATATTGTGAGTACCAATGGCCGTCGCGGATGACGATGTGCCGATAGTCGAAGAATTCAGGAAAGAGCGGGGCGGGGGCTGTCAACGTTCCTTCCGCGAAGATCTTGCTGTGAAAGAGCTGAGCAATGCTGTCCTGAACGTGAGGAATCCGCTCAAAAAGAACGAGGGAAAAAACGTTCGTCACCATGAGTTCGAACAGCATCAACGCGATAAGATACACGGCAATGGGTGATTCCACAACAATGTACCTCGCATGCGTGTAGAACCGGGTAACAACGGAGAGCAGGCGCTCTTGTTCAAACGCGGTGCGCATGATGGGGAAGAAGCCAAGAAAGAACAAAGCGAGTCCGAGTGTCGAAAGAATGAGGTAGGTGATGACAGCGGGGCCCTGGCTGGTAAAATTCGGCTCTGCCGGAATAAGGGTGATCAAAAAGAATTCAACGGAGAGAACCACGCTGAGAAAAACGCGGGGACGCCCCTGCACCGAGCGCCACAGCGCCCTATACGTGTCCGACGGGATTGACAATCCAACAAGAAAGAGAAGAAACAGTGTGGCGGCAACAAACGTCCACATGGAAAATAAGAACGAACTTGCAACGAAGGGCAGCCGCACAGCGAGAAAGATCGAATCATCCATCAGCACCCGCCGCACATTGGTTGTCACCCATGGGCTCATATGCGGAACGAGCAAAGCCGTCAGCGAGCCTCCGACAATCACGAGGAGAAGATGATGCAGACGAAATCCCGATCGCATGGGTTTATTCCTTGTTCATTTCCCGAAAACATTTCATAATAGAGAATAATGAAAGAAAATCAAAGATGAGTGCGATGAGCTGCCCGGAGGCACTCGTATGAAGTCTCCCGTCTCTTTGAAAATTCTCCTCTTCGTTTATATCGTCTACGCCGCGCTGTTCATCGTGCGATGCAGTGTCATCGTTGGTGGAGAACGTCACTTCCTGCTCTTCGATGATGCAATGGTTTCGATGAAGTACGCAAAGAACGTCGCGGAGGGGAACGGTCTGGTGTGGAATGCATCGGAAAAGAGAGTCGAAGGGATAACGAATCCAGCATGGACTTTCTTGATGGTAATTCCTCACATCGCGGGACTGCCTCCGTCGAAAACGCCTCTTCCCATCATGATCCTTGCCGTTCTCCTCTTAACAGTCAACGCGACACTCGTATATCGGATTACGGAAATGTTCACGGAACGGGGGCACTGGGCCGCCCTCGCTGCGGCGGGATTCACGGCGTTTTCCTATCCTCTGAACCACTGGAGCATAGCGGGCATGGAGGTGGGTTTGCTGGCCACGCTCGTCACTCTTGCCGTATATCTGGCACTGCACCATTCGTCGAAAGGATGGCATCTCTACGCTGTGCTGGCAGGCATGACGTTTGTGCGCATCGACGCCGTTGTCCCTGCCCTTATCATAGTGCTGTTCCACTCCCGCCGGCAAGAGAATCCCTTGAGAAGGCGTCTCCTGTATGGTGTTTCGGCTATCGCCGTAGCGATCGCGGTGCAGACATTGGCCCGCATGATCTATTACGGTGACATAGTACCGAATACGTATTACCTCAAGATGGCGGGATTTCCTTTCTGGCCGCGCATTCTGCGCGGTCTTTCCGTTGCTGCGCAATGGTGGGGGACAAGCATGGCAGGGCTTTCCATGGTTATTGCAGCCGGCTTTTTCTTGTACAAGGAGAGCCGTCTGGGCCTCCCTTTCATGATCATTGCCGGCCAGGTGTGCTACAGCATCTTCGTCGGTGGGGATGCCTGGGAATGGTGGGGAGAAAGCAATCGCTACATCACCGTTGCACTGCCCATGGCATTTGTCCTGCTCGGATCATCGCTTGGGGCAATGGCAACATGGGTCAGAAACCGCCTTCCCATCATCGCGCAATCGAGGATGTTTGTCGGAGCCTGCATTCTTCTGCTTGTGTCGCTCTTCTTCGTGACGAATCGGAGGGGAGATTGGGAGTTCCTCCGGGAAGTTGTTCTGCTCAAGAATCCCATTCATGTATACACCCAACGACAACTGCTGCACACCGCGTTGAGCCTGGACACACTTCTCACACGGGAAGCAACCGTAGCGGTCGTTTGGGCCGGGCTTGTTCCTTATGTCCTCGATCGTCCCGCTATCGATATTCTGGGAAAGAGCGACAATGTCATTGCACGATTACCGATGAGGGCAACGGAGGGAGGGGCGGAATTGTTTTATCCGGGGCACATGAAGTACGACTATGACTATTCCATCGGAGAGCTCAAGCCCGATGTAGTTGTAGGCCGATGGGGGCATTGGGAGGAAGCGGTGAAGGCAATGCGGGGAGAATTCGTCGAAGTGTCAGTGCACGGCGAAACGGTCTACGTAAGAAGAAAGTCGACGAAAGTGAAGTGGGATCTCGTGAGCCTGCCGCAGGCGCGCGCCCAGGAAACACGGCGAGAAGACTAGCTTCAGGAAATCCTGCCACAAAGGAAAAGCCCTTCAGATGATTCAAGGGCTTTTTTGTTTCACGGACCGGATGTGTCATCAAAATGACATTAACGTAAGAGAATCAGTTTTTTAGTTTCCACGAATTCCCCGGCTTGAAGTCGGTAGAAATATGTCCCACTCGGAAAACCTGAGGCATCCCATCGCACCTCGTAACTTCCCGGCCTCAGTTCCTCATTCACCAAGGTTGTTACATGTCGGCCGAGGAGGTCATGGATCTTCAGTGTGGTGAAATGTGAAGAGCGAAGAGTAAAGAGGATTGTTGTTGCCGGATTGAACGGATTCGGGTAATTCTGACCAAGCCTGTACGAGAACGGAGCATTTGTGGAAATCTCTCGGACGGAAGTTAAGAAGAGAGATCCGAGAAATGCTAACGCGCTATCCTTCGCTACCAATCCTGAGGTTGTCAATGATCCACCTGGAGCAAGGTCAAATACGTGCGGTGCTCCACTCAGCTCTATGAGCTTCGTTTGCTTCCCGTAGGCTTGAAGGCTGTCATGAAGTTTCCTGGAATGGATGATATTTACTACGGCATCGCTCGTGCCATGAATCATAAGGACAGGCGTCTGGATATTGCTTGTGTTTGTGATGCACTGCCCGCGCGTTCCTCTCAGAGACGGATCAGGCGAAAAGTGGGCTGTGAGAATGTCGTTTTGGACCGGCAACAAGTTATTAAACATGTCATAAGCCCCGTACAGCAAGATTGCCCCATCCAAGCCGTCATCGACAGAAGGATCTGTTCCGAAGAAGGTATCGTCATTGTCCCAAACCATGGTTTGACCCCAAATGAGAGCGCCTTGTGATTGGCCAAAACCAATAATTTTGTTCGTTGTGATGCCGAATCTCACGGCGTTCGACCGAAGGAATTCCACTGCCGTCTTGAATGCCCGCTGTGGCTTGGGATAGTAACTCGTATCAAGATTGCCATAGTCAATTGTCATAGCAAGATACCCTCGTGTGGCAAGAGTATCGCACCAGACCTTTGCAGTCAAGCGAGTGGCATTTGTATAGCGACCTAAGACGACTCCAACGCCTTTTGCAACGGATAACGGCGGAAAGAAGATCGTTGCGGTGAGCGGACCATCCTGATATCCGGGCGGCGTATACACCGTATCGAGCATTTCTATGGTCTGCGCGGCGATGGGCGAAGCGATTGCAAGAGAAAAGCAGAGAATTCGAAGGACTAATTTGACCATGACCTGACCTCCTCGAATGTTCGGATGTTCGAAGGTGAGTTTTTTGTCTGCCTTCGTGCCGATCGATATCGTGCAATCTAGTAAGACCGAGAGTTGAATCTCAATTCCCGTTTTGAAGTAATTTTCTGAAAATGCCGAGGCGATAGATCTAACTTATACTGCTTTTGAGTAATTCAGAGGGATGGTGTGAAGGGAAGCTGATCGTCGAGAGGATTCTGTTACTTCTGAAGGAATTTCAATACTGCTTCGGTGCGGGACCGGACATGCAGCTTTTCGTAGATATTCCTGAGATGTTTGCGAACCGTTTCGTGACTGATGAAGAGCGTGTCCGCCACCTCCTTATCGCGATATCCTTTTGCGACGAACGAAAGAATTTCGTTTTCGCGATCGGAGAGGTTCTCGATGTCCTGTGAAGGCTTGCCGAGTTGCTTTAAGGTCTGCAGAACTTTTCTCGCAATGGAACTTGACATCGGTGAGCCGCCCATGTGGATATTCCGGATCGCTTCCAACAACTCCGCCGGCATCGTGTTCTTCAGAATGTAACCTGTAGCGCCCGCAACAAGAGACTTAAATATTCGGTCATCATCATCGTACACTGTCAGCATCATCACCTGGACATCAGGCAGTTTCTTTTTCAACTCGTCGATGCAATCTATTCCCGACATCCCCGGCAGTCCTATGTCCATCAAGACGACGTCCGGTTTTGCACCGGGAAGGACCTCTAACGCGTCTTCGGCCGTTTCGCAGGTGCCGACACAAGAAAATGTTGCTGAGCCGCCGATGAGGACTTCCAGCCCGTCCCGGATCTTGTCGTTATCTTCAACAATTGCGACTCTGATAGGCATGTGTTAAGGTAGACTCCCCCCATTTCCTAGTCAATACCCCAAATGAAGTAGTTAATTCCCTATGCTCAACGTCACGGTTGTCCCATGACCTGGCCCCGAGCGGATCTGCCAAGTCCCACCAATATCATTCATCCTCTTCTCCATGTTACGGAGCCCGTTACCGAAGCGAGGACTGGTGGCGTCGAACCCTCGCCCATCGTCTTCTATCCTCATCAACATCCTGGGACCAATAAATTCTACCTCTATGCGCGTAACCGATGCCTCTGAGTGCTTTACAATGTTATGGAGCGTCTCCTTGACAACCAGAAAAGTGTTCCGTCGTGCCACAGCCGACAGGCGGAGAGACGGGATTGTATCAGGGATTTCGAATGTGCACTTTATCCCCATGGGGCCAAAGTATCCCGATGCGTAATGGCGTATGTAAGCAATAAGATCATCAAGAGAGTCGTTGCGCGAATCGATCGCCCAAATGATCTCACCGATACTGGCCGTCGTCTCCCGCGAGATCGCTGATATCTTCCGGAGTTGCTCTTCTATTTGAAGTGCATCATGAGTGACGTTCT
>CAZRPU010000044.1:0-2445 GCA_964602055.1 uncultured Ignavibacteriaceae bacterium | reverse complement strand
GCTCGCTGAGAATGACGATTTCGGCGAGGCGGGAACCGATGTCATCATGCATGTCTCTGGAGATCCGCGCCCGCTCACGATCGATCGTTTGTTCGCGCTCCAGCTGGCGTACTCTTCTCTTGAGTTTTCTAAATTGCCTGAAACGGACCGCAGCTCCCATAAGAAGAAGGGTCACACCCACATAGAAAGCGTACGCCCAGCTGGTCCTCCACCAATGTGGTGCAACACGAAAGACGAGGGTGTCATTCCATAGAGGGATTCCTAATGAAGATACTTGCACATGCAGACCTATATCGCGGTTCGTTGGACACTGCGCACTGACAAAGAGGCGGTAATATCCAGCGGTTGTGGCGGCCGCCCCGCCGCCTATGACGCCGTATCCTGGTGAAACGGCGACCACATCGGTCACCAAAGAGTCCGTAGCTAACAACGACGCTGAGATTCCTGTGGGTGTGGCCATACGTCCATTGTTACGCAAGGTGAGTTTGACGATGAGTGTGTCCCCCGGATTCGGCTCTGTATCTCCTATGAATTGGAAGCTCTCAAGCTTCACCGGGCCGAACGTAGCAACCCCCCCAGCCCGCTCCAGGATAAACTGAAGAGTGTCTTTTCGTCGCCCAACTCCTAGATGGATATCGATGACATACATATTATCATCATCCGGCCGCCAGGTGTTGGAGTTAAGCCCATCGCCGGCAGCCCCATCAGCGTGGCCTCCGTCGTCAAACAGAAGAAGCTCTTTTATGAGGTGGAGCTCTGCCTGACCTATCAACCCGGGGAAGAATTGTCCTCTCTTTGGTGCTCTGATACTCGCCCTGAACGATAGATTACCAGGATGCGCTACCTTGACGCCGATGTGAACCAGACTGTCTGGAGAGACATGACGATAGGATGGAGATATGATAAGTTCTGTCCCTAGTGGGGATACGGCGTACCCCGTACGACCCTTTGAGCCATCATGGCCAAGATACCACATGTGATAGATCGCCCCGTCGAAACGAAGTTCCCCGGTCCAGACTCCAGAGCCGTCCCATGAGCCCGGTGGCCCGGCTTCCAGCACGGGGTTTAAAGGATATTTCGACCACTGAATCCCATCGTGAGAGGTCGCAAGACCGACTCGGAAGGTTGCGTTTGTTTCCCTGCTTCCGCTGTACCACATTTTATAGGATTCGCCATCATGGAGAACTCTGGGATACCCGACGCGATGCTCATCCCACGAACCGTTTGGCCCCAGCGTGACAACTGGATCCGCATGTTTGACCCATGAAGTTTCATTTGCGGCAAGCGCATATCCAATTTGGATCCCCAGACCCGATGAAGGGATTGCATGATACCACATCCTGAGAAGTGCACCATCAGAGAAGACAGAGGGAGAGGCGAATCCGGTTTTGTGCCAGATGCGGGACGTATCAAAATCAATGACAGGATGCGGAATTTTTAACCATTGAACACCATCGGGTGATGTTGCATAGCCGATTCTCACGCTTACTCCAGGCCCGCCAGTGTACCACATTTGATACTGCGATTTCGTGAAGAAGACATCGGTGTAGTATGCTTTCACTTTGTCCCAGGCTGATTCATTCGTTTTCAAAACCGGATTCGATTGATATTTTTTCCACACAACACCATCGCGAGAAGTTGCATATCCCGTTCCCACCGTTCCCAAGTGCGAACCACCATACCACATATGATAGATGGAATCATGCCTGATCACGCTATGTACGATTGCGAAGCCATCATCCCAAGAATCATTCGATCCAACATCAAGAACCGGGTTGCCAACATACTTGAACCAGGTGGTTTGGGCGCCGGAAGATGCAGCAATTGAGCACCATAGGATCGTGAAGCACACAATAACGCGAATGGAAGGAGAAGGTACTCTCACTATCGGTGTTCGAGAGTTCAGGAGGGCGCCTCTCAGGCAGGCAAGTGAATCTCGTGAATTCCCTTCTAGTTGTCAAATAGCCGCGTTTTCTTGAATCACGCAGGATTTTTTTGTATGTTCATCATGTAGAAATTTTCCATTCTCCATTGTGCATTTTCCTTGTTATGCCCGGATGGCGGAACTGGCAGACGCGCTAGCTTCAGGAGCTAGTGTCGGCAACGACGTGCAGGTTCAACTCCTGTTCCGGGCACTTGCAAAGCAAAACGCCCTCCTGTTGTTCGGGAGGGCGAATTTGTTTTGCACTTGTCATCGTAAATGGTTTTCTCTCCTGTTTACCTCGAACGTTCTTGGTTCGGGGCTTGCCTTGCCGCTTCCAGTCGGGGTTCCGGGTACTTAACAGCAAATTGTAATTTCAAATTGTAGACGCAGAGGCCAGCGATGAAACAAGAAACGCCTGATTTCCTCAGGCGTTTTCTTGTTGTACCTGTCTCCTTGCAACCAGCACTCTACATCCCCCTTCTCCCCGCTCCAATCTCGTATTCCTTCGGCGGCTCCGCGCC
>CAZRPU010000043.1:0-20511 GCA_964602055.1 uncultured Ignavibacteriaceae bacterium | reverse complement strand
TCTGAGGCGCGGGATCCTTGAACTCCGTCAAAGCTGTTCTGCTGCCGCTCGCAAGATCGGTCAGGAAGTAATTCGGCGGCGATGTCTGGGTTTCGTATCTCGTGAGAATTTTTCCGGTGCCCTCTCCGACGAACGAGGTGAACGTCTCGTAACTCCGGTCATCGCACCGGAAGATCTCTTCGGTTTGTTTCGTTTTCAGATGAAACTTCCGGAGAAAGGGCCTGTCACCCTCGTTCGAAGCGCCCTGGCCCGTCAGATAGATCCAATCACCATCCTGCTGCACAACGGTCAGTCCCTTTGAGTCCGTTCTGAAGATCGGGCGGCCCGGGTCATTATAAGCGTCCCGAATACTCAGGTCGAACAAGACAACCCTTCTGTCGGCGTCGTCCAGCGACAGAAGCGACGTTGTCCTCCATCGGCGATCGCGGTCGTACTCGGAGACCAACACCATGTTTTTTTCCTGCAGCCAGGTAAAGCCGGAGTACCGATGCTGGAGCTTCATCACTTCGCCCGGATCGGCATTTCCCGGAAGACCGAGGGACATGATTCTGTCCCGATGAGGTACTTTTTTCAAAGGATCGCCGTTGTCCAGCGCTTCCGCCCAGAGGATGGTGGAGGGGACAAGAGGATTCCAAACCAGCGATCGGGGCCCCGTTGGCACTCCCTGGGTAGGGATGTCGTCCGAAACAGGCAGCTCCGCTATGACACGAATCCGTTTTCCCGTCTTGTCCCACACCTCGGATGTTCTGCTGAAAAGTGAATAGGGAACCCGAAAGGAAAAGGGCCTGCGGAGGGTGGTGACGAGAATCAGGTTTTCGTCCGGAGAAAATGTCGAACTGCTGTAAAGCCCGGGTTTTCCAATTGTCCGTACGGCTCCGCTCTTTACATCGACCGTTGCGAGTTGACTCGTCGCGTAGTATTCGAACAGATTTTCGTCATGCGGCGTACGGAGCAAATCCTGGTACGTCGGCGTCGTGGAGAGCTTTCCATACGTTTCATCCACATTCGGTCCGGCGGGGACGGCGGGAGCCTGCGGGGCTTTGCCCCGGCCGGGAGGAATCATCCTGACGAGAAGAGTCCTGTTGTCGCTCATCCATTCAAACGGGGAATCGATCACGTCATGGAGCATCACGCCTTTGATCATGCGGGACTCTCCTGTAATGGCGCTGGCGACCCAAAGCTCCAGCCCTCTTTCGGTCTCCCGCGTAAAGGCGATGCTTTTTCCGTCGAATGACCATGAGGGAAATCCCAGGGCCGCTCCTGCGGGAGTCTTGATGGGCGTCCTCTTGAGCGTGACGAGGTCCTGAACGCTGAAGCCGGTGTATTGCGTCAGATGCTGCCGCGTCGAAGTGGAGGGTGTGATGCGTATGCCCGCAATTCTGAGAAACGGACGTGCAACGAGACTGATCGTCGGATAGGGCTGGTAGTCAATATACAGCAAGGAAGTGCGGGAAGGGCTGACGGAAACAATGGGCGTCGGAGGTGCATCTACCAGCGCGACAACATCTTTCGGCGGCGTCTTGTACAGCGTCTGGGCGTGGAACACCGACACGATGAACAGCGTGCAGAGGAGAAGCGAAACGGTTTTCATGGTTTTTTCCTCAGGAGATTGTGCCGAAAGATAGAGAGATTCTGAAGAGATTCAAAACTCATCGGTTTCCCGGGTCAGAGAAAAAGGAAAGCCCGTCCTCGAAAGAGAAACGGGCTCAAACGCAACACTTCGTGAAAGCTATTCTTTCTTTGCTCCCTGCTCGATCCACTGGTAGATCAGTTTGATATCTTCTTCCGACGGCTTGGGTCCTCGTCCCCGGGGCATTTGCTTTCCAAAAGGGGGATCGGCCGTCAGCTTCAGGTACAAGTTGCTCTCTTTCGGCTTTCCTGCGACAACGGGATTTCCATGTTTCCCCCCCTTTACCATCGTGTCAAACGAGTCGAGAACCAGTTCGCTCGAATTGTCATTCTCCGCGGAGTGGCACGGGAGGCAGAATTTTGAGACGGCCGGGGAGATATCCTTGGCATATGTCAGGCTTTTCTTCTGACCAATGCTGATACTGCACAGAATCCCCGACAAGAACACGATACCGGCCATACGTTGGAAGTTCATCCTTGCTCCTTTTGTAATGAGGGATTAGAAATAGAGGTGCATCATGAGGATTACCTGGTCGTTCTCGGCGTCAACCGGATCTTCCTTCCGAAGGACATAGAGCGGACGAAGCTCAACCCCGGGCAGAGGATAGAACTCCAGTCCCACAACCATTCTTGATTCGGTCCCCGTCTGGTAGCGCGTATTGGGATCGAAGAATTCATATCCTACTTTGAGATCAACGCCTTGCGTCAGCACGTAGTCCGCCTCAAAGTAGAAAATGCTGGAAAGGGTTTTGAGGGCGGTACTATTGGAGTACTCGCGCCGTTTGACGAATTCACCGAGGACCGTAAGGTTCTCGTTGAAGGAAACGGCACCGTGGGCGCCCAGGAGGGTCGTAACGCCGCCCGCGTGTGCGTTGTTGTAGTACGAACCGCCCCCCCGCAAATTGAAGCCCGCAATATCGAGGCGTGCTTCCCCGCGTCCCGCGAGAGCCTTGAATTTGTTGTTGTCTCTGTCGGTTGTTGATCCATTCGAAAGCGAAGCGCTGAAGTTGAACATGCCCGGGGCAAGACCGACCTCCACGCCCGCATCCTGGCCTCCTCCGAACGCAAAGAGGGTCTTTTCCCTTGTGAAGATATTGTGGTCATCCGACCGCAGGCCAAAGTTGGGCACAAACCACCCGGCCTTGACGTAGCCTTTCCACGGAAAGACTTCGGCCAGCCCGAATGCCTCGTATCGGCCGGCATTTCCCCGATTCAAATAGAAAAGCGTTTTTTTGGCAATCTGGAGTGCAACATAGAGATCTGACTGCATCTGAAAGAAGGAATTGCGGGAAGAGAGGCCGGTCTTCTGATAAAAATAGATCGTTCTGAAGTCTGCGCCGACCGAGATGAAGTCAGTGAGCTTGGTGGAGAATCCATCAAGGCCATATTCCTCCTGCCACGTGGGGATAGGAAGATCTTCCCGTCCGTACGAAGCCGAGCCGAAAACGTTGCGCATTCCTCCGCCGGCGGGATTGACGTGACAGCTCGAGCAGGAGAGGCCCGTGCGGCTCGCGAATTTCGGCAGCGACGTTGACGTATGAGGAAGAAGCACGAGGAGAACAACAAGAAATGTGAGGAGCGATCTCATGAAAGTTCCGTAGTAAGTGTCGTGGTGATGAGGTCTTGGGGAATATACAACGAAATGACGCTCCGGTTCAAGGGAAAACCTCACGCCCCTTTGCTTGCTTCTCTTCCCTTCTCATCCTACCTTAGCGAGGCCTTTCGGAGAAAACAGATGGTCAATTTCTTGTCGCATCTTGATTGCAGCGTGTGCGGCGATCGTCATTCGCCTCACGAACTTCAAACAGTCTGCCGCTCATGCGGAAAATCACTGATAGCGGTCTATGATCTCCAGTCTGCCAAACATCACCTCACCCGCGAATGGTTCCAGCATCAAGTCCCCTCATGGTGGAAATTTTCTCCGCTCCTGCCGATTGAGAAGGAAGCCAACAGGGTCAGCCTTGGAGAGGTTACGACTCCCGTTCTGCGGCTTGGTCGTCTGGAAAAGAAGCTGGGAATCGGTCAAATCTGGATAAAAGATGAGGGTCATCTTCCCACAGGCTCGTTCAAAGCGCGCGGCCTTGGCATGGCTGTTTCGAAAGCAAAGGAGCTTGGGGTGAAACGCGTCTGCATCCCCTCTGCGGGAAACGCGGCGGGGGCCCTGGCTGCCTATGGCGCACGTGCGGGCATCGAGTGTCATATCTTCCTCCCCGAGGATACGCCGGTCATCAACATCAAGGAATGCCGCGCCTACGGCGCGCACGTCCGGCTGGTGAACGGTACTATCGCCGATGCCGCGAAGGCCATGAACGAAGAAAAAAAGAAGCACGACGACTGGTTCGATGTGTCAACACTCAAGGAACCATACCGCCTCGAAGGAAAGAAGACCATGGGATATGAGCTGGCGGAGCAATTTTCCTGGAAGCTGCCCGACGTCATCCTCTATCCGACAGGGGGCGGGACGGGATTGATCGGCATGTGGAAGGCCTTTGGAGAAATGGAAACTTTGGGCTGGATTGGCAAGGAGCGTCCCAGGATGATTTCCGTTCAGGCAGAAGGATGCGCCCCGATCGTAAAGGCATTTAGGGAGAGGAAAAAGGAATCAGAATTCTGGAATAATGCAGAAACTCTCGCCTCGGGCCTCAGGGTTCCGAAGGCATTCGCAGACCATTTGATCCTGGATGCCCTGTACGCGAGCAAGGGAACGGCATGTGCCGTGAGCGACGGAGAAATTCTCGGTGCGGTAAAAGAAGTGGCATCGGACGACGGCTTGTTTCTCTGCCCGGAGGGTGCGGCGGGGGTAGTGGCCTTGCAAAGGCTGGCAGAGGAGGGTTCGGTCACATCGAAGGATGTCGTGCTCTTGTTCAACACCGCTGCCGGCAATAAATATCCCGAGGCCGTTCCCGACTGACATGGACCAGGTCAACTCATGGCATGTGAAGCTCCTGTGGTCATACTTGCGACTGGTATTGCCGGGGCAATTGTCCTCCTCACACCCCACAGAATCGGACGTGCTCCGGAGAGTGCTCGAACGTCCGATGAACACGGAGGAATATCGTGCCTTGGAAGCCATTGTCCACGTCCGTGCCAGGCTTGCACGCTCGCATGATACGCTGACCGTGAATGACCATGGCGCCGGCAGAAAGGGTGAATCGGTAGAGCGGACGATTTCATCCATGCACAGAACGTCTTCCGTACCGCATTGGTGGGGAGTGTTCCTGTTTGCGCTGGTGAGGGAATGGAGGCCGTCGATCGTGCTTGAACTCGGCGCGCATCTGGGGGTATCAGGAGCATATATCCGCAGTGCCTTGGATCGGACGGGTCCGCAGGGGCGTTTCATATCGATCGAAGGAGATCCCACTCTCGCGGCGAAGGCGCGCTCAACCATAGGCAGCGTGAGTCCGTCGGCGTACGATATCGTTGCAGGGAGATTTCAGGATGTGCTCCCCGAGGTTCTCCGGCGCAACACGCCGATTGACATGGTTTTTCTCGATGGTCATCACGAATACCAGGCGACCCTCGACTACTTCCGTCAGATCAAGCCCTTTCTTGCCGAACGGGCTTGCATCATCTTCGACGACATCTACTGGTGGTCCCGCCCCGTTCGGACAGCATGGAAGCGCATTCTCCGCGAGGAGGATGGCGCGCTCTCCATAGATCTTGCCAAGTTCGGACTCCTTTGTCTCAAGAGAACTTAGCGTCGCAGGGTGGCGCTTGCTTCGGGAAGAACAGCCTAGTTCACCGGGATGGTGGTCAGGTTCTGGAAGGTGAGAATTTCCCCGACAGTGCGAAGCGCGTAGCGCTGTTTGAGGTAGTCGAGGAACTTGATGAGGATGCGGGCTGTCGCGAATGCATCGCCCGATGCCCGATGTCTCTGTGGGATTTCCACATCGAGATGGCGTGCAACGGGGGCAAGCGACTTGCTTGCGAGATAAGGAAGAATTCGATGACTCAGCTTCACCGTGCATAAGGTATTGTTGACGAGCTGAAGCTCACGTTCCCTCCGGGCCGTATGGGTGACAAAGGCCCAGTCAAACGCGGCGTTGTGAGCCGTAAACACAGCGTCGTGCAGGAACTCCTGGACGTAGGGAACCACCTCCCTCGCCGTGGGAGCGTTGTACACCATCACATTGTCAATCCCCGTGATATCGGTGATAAACGCCGGAATGGTGGTCAGCGGATTGACGAGAGTCGAGAACTCGTCGACGATGGCTCCGTTCCGGACCTTCATCATGGCAATCTCCGTGATCCGGTCGCTGATAGGGCTCATGCCTGTCGTTTCGACGTCAACAACGACGAAAGTTGTATCATCGATCGGCCGGTCCTGGTCCATGGTTATCCCTTTGTTGAAAGATCCCTTTTTCCCTGAATAAATTCCTCGAGGATTGCGACGTCCCGTTCGCTTCCGAGAAACAGCGGAGTCTTCTGGTGGAGCGTCTTGGGCTGGACATCGAGAATCCTCTGCGTTCCGTTGCTCGACCGGCCCCCCGCCTGTTCGATGATCATGGCTGTCGGGTTTCCTTCGTACATCAGGCGAAGTTTGCCGTCGGGATGTCTTGTATCGCCCGGGTACATGAAAATACCTCCATAGAGGAGGGTCCGGTGCACATCGGCCACCATCGACCCGACATAGCGCCCTGAATAAGGCCTGTTCGTGGCTTTGTCCTCTTCCTGAAGGTACTTCACGTATTTCTTCACGCCATCATACCACCAGCGGTAGTTTCCTTCATTGACGCTGTAGATTTTTCCCTGCACCGGGATTCTGATGTTTTCGTGCGAAAGCAAGAACTCTCCAATACTGGGATCGAACGTGAATCCGTGAACTCCGTCTCCCGTTGTGTAGACAAACATCGTTGAGGATCCGTAGATGCAGTAGCCTGCCGCGATTTGTTTGTACCCGGGCTGAAGGCAGTCCTGCATGGTTCCTTTCCCCGAGCGGGTCACACGGCGGTAGATGGAAAAAATGGATCCGATGGTGACATTCGCATCGATGTTCGATGATCCGTCGAGCGGGTCATAGAGGAGGACATATTTCCCCGTCGGATAATTGTCGGGAATGTGGAGAACATCTTCCTCTTCTTCGGATGCCATCACACACAGGTGGCCTCCGTGATCCATGGCTTTATAAATCGTCTCGTGGGCAAACATATCCAGTTTCTTCACTTCCTCGCCGTGCACATTCTGCTTCCCGGCAAACCCGAGAATATTCACGAGTCCCGCCTTGCTCACTTCCCGCCAGATGACCTTGAAAGCCAGAGTGAGATCCCTCAGGAGTCCTGAAAAATCGCCCGAAGCACCCGGATGTGCGCGTTCACCTTCGACGATATGGCGCTCGATCGTGACAATCTTTTGATTCATGGTTTCTCGCTTGGGCAGTCGAAGGAAAGAAGGGGGGAGAAGGAAACTATCATGGACAAATATAGGCGAAAATGGAAGGTTTGTCAAACGGGCGAAGGTCGCACGGCTTTGATCTCCTGTTCTTTGTACTGCAGTCGGTAGAGCTTCCGGTAGATTCCGTCGCGGCTGATGAGTTCCTGATGCGAGCCCATCTCGCGGATTTCCCCCTTGTGGAGAACAACGATCAGGTCTGCATTCTGAATCGTCGAGAGTCTGTGAGCGATGACGATGGAAGTTCTGCCGTGCAGAAGTTTCTTGATGGCTTGCTGGATGAGGATTTCCGTTTCCGTGTCAACGCTCGAAGTGGCTTCATCGAGAACAAGAATGCGGGGATTGACCGCCAACGCCCGTGCAAACGAAAGGAGCTGTTTCTGGCCCACGGAAAGCGTAGCGCCTCTTTCTTTCACCTCGGCGTCATATCCGCCCGGAAGTTGTTCGATGAACCTGTGCGCTCCGACGACACGGGCGGCAGCCTTGACCCTGTCGGGCGTAATCGTGTCATCGCCCAGGTTGATGTTGCTTTTGATGTCGCCCGAAAAAAGGAAGACATCCTGCAGCACCACGGCCGACTGTTTCCGCAGATCCCGGGGATCGATATCGCGGATCCCGACGCCGTCGATAAGAATATCCCCCTTCTGGATGTCATAAAAGCGGCTGAGAAGGCTGATGATCGAGGTTTTTCCGGCCCCGGTATGGCCCACAAGGGCCACGGTTTGTCCCGGCTTGATATGAAACGAAACGTCCTTCAGAACCCATTCGGGCGAAGCGCTCCCGTCTGAAGGAGCATTGTACGCAAACCAGACGTTGCGGAATTCGATTTCGCCCCGTACAGCCTCAAGGCGAACAGGAGCCGGCGGTGGGCCGATGATGCTCTTGTCGTCGAGAAGCTGAAAGATGCGCTCCGAAGACGCCATGGCAGTTTGAAGGATATTGTACTTTTCGGAAAGGTCCCGTATCGGTCGCCAGAACATCTCATTGAACTGCAGGAAAGCCATCACTGTCCCCAGGGTTATGGCGTTCTCGAGGGCGTTGACACCGGCATACCAGATAATAAGTCCGACGGCAATCGATCCGATAAGGTCGACCCCCGGATAGAAGAGCGCGTAGTAGAGAATGGACTTGATATTGGCATCGCGATGAGCGGCATTAATCCCTGAAAACTGATCAAACGATTTCTTTTCCCTTGTAAAGATCTGATCAACCATCATGCCGGTGATGTGTTCCTGCATGAACGCGTTGATGCGCGCAATCTGGACCCTGACCTGGCGGTATGCTTCACGTGCTTTCTTCCGAAACAGAAATGTCCCGTAGAACAACAATGGAAGCACACTCAAGGAAACAAGAGCCAGCTGCCAGTTCATGGTAAACATGAAATAGAAAATTCCGATAATCGTAAAGACATCCGTAAAGACCATCACAATGCCGGACGAGAACATTTCGTTCAGAACCTCGACATCATTCGTGACCCGCGTGATGAGCCTGCCGATCGGATTCTTGTCGTAGAAACGGAGGGAGAGTCTCTGGAGATGCTCGAAAATTTCCATCCGGAGGTCAAAAATGGTGCGCTGGCCGATCCATTGCGTGAGGTAGGCGCTGAAGTATTGGATCATGCTCCGGCCGATCAGGACCGAGAGAAACAGAAGAACGGTGACGAGGAGACCTTGTGTATCGCCATTCGCAATATCCTGGTCAACCGCTATCTTGGTGAAGTACGGCCTCACCGCCTCCGTTGCGCTCACAATGATTGCGAGGAGCACTCCGAGCGCGACATGCCAGCGGTAGGGCTTCAAATACTTCAGCAGCCGCCGCATGAGGCGGGCATCATAGGCTTTACCAAGTTTTTCTTCGTCGTGCATGAGGAGCAACAGTCTTCAATGTTTGTGGTCAGGCGCCGGAGGACAGACCAACGCCGCTAGAGTGCTTCGAGCTCTTTTTCCAGGAGCTGCTTTTCGTAAAGGTCTGCATAGATTCCGCCTCGTTGCACAAGATCGTCATGCGTCCCCTGCTCGACGATCATGCCGTTGTCGAGGACGATAATGAGATCTGCATCCTTCACCGTCGAAATCCGGTGCGCAATTATGATGCTCGTGCGGTCTTTCATGAAGACTTTGAGCTGTTTGAGAATCTCTTCTTCGGTATAGGTATCGACCGATGACAAAGCGTCGTCAAGAAGAAGAATGCTGGGCCTGCGCATGATGGCCCGTGCGATGCTCGCCCGCTGTTTCTGTCCGCCCGAGAGTGTAATCCCCCGTTCGCCGATCATCGTCTCATACTGCTTCGGCATGAGGAGAACATCCTTGGCGATTTGCGAGATCGAAGCGGCCGTCCGTATTTCCTCTTCGGATCCTTCGCTCACTCCGTAGCGGATATTGTCGGCAATCGTTTCGGAGAAGAGGAAGGTTTCCTGCGGCACACAGCCGATGTTTGAGCGCAGCACGGCAAGCGGAATGGTCCTGATATCGCGTCCGTCGATCAGCAGTGATCCCTCCGTGGCATCGTACAGCCGGGGGATGAGATTGACGAGCGTTGACTTTCCGGAACCTGTATAGCCGACAACAGCGAGGGTCATGCCTTTTCGGATATGAAGGGAAATATTTCTGAGCGAGGGTGTCGCCGATCCCTTGTGGGTGAAGGAGACGTTCCTGAACTCTATCTCCCCGCCAATCTCCGTGGCCGAAACGTCGGTGAGCTCAGTATCCCGGATGTCGGGCTCCGTGTCGTAAATCGCAGCCAGGCGCTGCATCGAAGCGGCTCCCTGCTGCAGAAGGTTGATGACCCAGCCGAACGCGATCACGGGCCAAATGAGCATGACGAGATAGGCAATGAACGCGGACAGCGTGCCGATGGTCATTCCTCCGTCGATGACTTTCAGTCCTCCGAAATACAACGTGATGAGCATCGAAAATCCGACAAGAAGGAACATCAACGGCCACAAGATGGATTGCACCTTGGCGAGTACGAGGTTCTTGTTCATGTAGTCCCAGCTGAGGCTCCGGAACCGGCCGATCTCATACGCCTCGCGCACATAGGCCTTGATCACGCGAATGCCGGACAGGTTTTCCTGGGCCCGGGTTGTCAGCAGCGAAAACTGTTCCTGGCGCTCCATGAACCGGTGATGAATGACTTTGCCCAGATAGTACACCACAAAAGAAACGAGGGGAAGGGGTATGAGGGCAAGCAAGGTCAGTCGCCAGTCGCTGACAAGCATCAGAGTCAGGACCATCGTGAAGGTCATCAGCGTATCCGACGGATACATGATGCCGGGGCCCAGAACGTTCCGTACCGAGCTGATGTCATTGGTCGCATGGGCCATGAGGTCGCCGGTCGGTTTGTTCTGAAAATAGGAGAAGGGAAGCTTCTGCAGATGGGAGAGCAGATCGTTGCGGAGGTCGAATTCAATGTGGCGTGAGACCACAATGATGGTTTGCCTCGTCAGAAACGTGAAAAAACCCGCGACAAAAGAGAATGCGACAATAAGAATGGCCCACTGGACCAGGTCGGTAGTGACATAGGTCTTCGTTTCGATGCCCAGTTTGAGTTCATCGATGGCATATCCCATGAACAAAGGCTGGAACACGGCAAAGAGGTTGCTCCCCACGACGGTGCCAAGCCCGAGGAGAAGGGTTTTCTTATACCGAAGGAGATACGGCTTGAGCCGAAGCAGTGATTTCACGGAAAATGATTCCCGAACAGAAGAATGGACGGAGAGTCAGAATGCGGCGCAAAACTCTCCTCGACGTATATAAGAGACGAAGAACCTTGGTTTTTCTTTTAGCCAATCACTTCAAATCGTGTGTAGGGGTGGAGGACCTTTGGCACAATCATCTTCCCTTCCGGTGTCTGGTACTGCTCCATGAGCGCGGCGACCACGCGGGGGAGAGCAAGGCCGGAACCATTGAGGGTATGAACAAATTCCGGCTTCGATGCGTTCGCCGGGCGGAAGCGAACATTCATGCGGCGGGCCTGAAACGCTTCAAAATTGCTGCACGAGGAGACTTCGAGCCATCGCTTCTGGCCGGGCGCCCATACCTCCAGATCGTATTTTTTCGATTGTGTGAAGCCCATATCGCCGGTACACATGAGGAGAACGCGGTACCGAAGTCCCAGGGCCTGCAGAAGGCGCTCGGCATCGCCTCGCAGGGATTCGAGCTCCTCATACGATGAGGCCGGATGAACAAATTTCACGAGCTCGACCTTATCAAACTGATGCACCCGGTTCAGGCCCCTGACGTCCTTTCCGTAAGAGCCGGCTTCGCGGCGAAAGCAAGGAGTGTATGCGGCGTACCGCAGGGGAAGATCTTTTTCCTGAAGGATTTCGTCGCGATGGAAGTTCGTTACTGAAACCTCGGCGGTGGGTATGAGGAAAAGCTGATCCCGCTCGACCGTGTACATCAGGTCTTCCTTGTCGGGAAGTTGTCCTGTACCCCGCGCACTCTCCTCGTTCACGACAATCGGAGGCGCGATTTCCCGATAGCCGCGCTCGGAGGCCTGATCGAGAAAGAAATTGATCAATGCGCGTTCCAGTTGGGCCCCTTTCCCGACAAAGAACGGGAATCCAGCCCCGCTGACTTTTGAGCCCCGATTGAAATCAAGAACGCCCCAATGGTCGGCCAGTTCCCAATGCGGCTTCAGGGGAAAATCGACGGAGGGCTCCTCGCCCCACGTTGAAAGTTCCTTGTTGTCTGCGGGGGTCTTTCCCACAGGGACGGAGGGATGGGGAATGTTGGGGACTGTCAGCATGAGGCTCGTGAGTCGTTCTTCGAGTCCGCGCAGCTGGCCGTCGATGGTCTGTATGCGCGCCTTCACTACTTCCATTTCCTGAATGACCGGTCCGGCATCCTTTCCTTCTTTCTTCAGTTTGCCGATGGTCCCCGAAACCTGGTTGCGCTGTGCCTTGAGAGCCTCACCTTCCTGGATCAGCGCCCGCCGCTGTTCATCCAGAGAAATCATTTCTCCCAGATTCACCGTCAGGCCCTTTGCTTCCGCTCCCTTGCGGACGGTGTCGAAGTTTTCGCGTATGAATTTCAGGTCAAGCATGAGTGAATTTCCGGCTCAAGTGTGATGAAGGAAGACCGTCTACCGTTACCGAAAGATGACATCTCCGATCCAGAGAACGCCGATGACAACGCTCACCGCCCCTGCGATGCTCCTGACGTACGGGAGGAGATCCTTGCCCTTCGCGTAATGCGACAAAGTACCCATGACGTAGGCAAAAATTCCCATCGACACAATCGTTCCCACGCCAAACAAGACAAGATAGAGAATGGCGGTGGCGAGCGTTTGTGAAAGAGTGACGGGGATGATGACCATAACGGAAGCCGTTCCCGCCAACCCGTGGGTTGCACCCACAAGGAACATCGAATGCTTGTGCCGATGATCTTCCGCCTCGGAGTGCGAATGAAAATGGACATGCTCGATGCCGTCGTGGTTGTGCTTATGGACGTGGATATGTTTTCTGCGGGAAAAATCGCGCAGGACCCAGAATCCGATACCCACGAGAAATATCCCTACGGCGACCTCGGCAATTGACTCAACAATTGGAGGAATCACAAACTTCAATGCGGCGGAGATCCCTCCAAAAACGAGGAGGGTTCCCGTATGGCCAAGCCCCCATACAATGCCAAACCAGACAGCTTTTTTGGGATCAGGGTGTTTGCTCGTAAAAGCGGTGACCGCGGCAATATGGTCGACATCGAACGCGTGAATGCTTCCGAGCACCAGGCCGCCGATAAGGGCAAGGAGGAATTCCATGATCAGTTTCTTCTCGCCAGGTGAAGTTCGTGCTTGAGCTGACTGATACCCTGTTCCAGGTTCATCGCTTTTAGGCCGAGCTGCGTCTCCGCCTTCAGGGTGACAAATCCCGATTTCAGCGGGCGCGCCGCCTTTTGGTACAATTGGTGTGACTGGACCCGTTCGATGAGCGAAGGGTCGAATCCGAATACCGCTGCGATCCGACCCGCAAATTCAAAACGGCTCACCTGCTCGGACCCGCACACATGGAATATGCCGGATTTCCCCAGCTCTGCGACACGGATCATTGCGAGGGCGAGATCCGTCACGAACGTGGGATTGGCCACCTGATCATCGACACAGCGAATTCCTTTGCCCCCGCGAAGGTTCTCAATGACCCAGAGTGCAAAATTCCTTTTCACGCTGATGCCGTATCCGTAGACCACAATGGTTCTGAGAATGGCGTGATCGATATCCGAAATACGAATGGCGTTTTCTCCGGCGAGCTTGGTCTTTCCGTAATAGTTGACGGGATTGGGTTTGTCGTCCTCCGTATAGTTCCCCGACTTTCCGTCAAAAACATAATCTGTGGAAACGTGAATCAGTTTTGCTCCGACTTTGCGCGAAGCCTCGACAAGATGTTCGACACCGCCCACATTAGCGTTCCAAGCCTCCTCGCGGTGTTCCTCGCACCAATCCACGTCGGTTGCTGCCGCCGCGTTCATAATGACATCGGGCTGGAAGCTTGACACGAGGCTCTTCACATCCCTCTTATGCGTCAAGTCGAGCTGGGTATAGTCAAAGAGCTGATGATCGAAAACAAACGACCGGTGACGGGATGTATGGAGCACTTCGTATTCGGTCCTGCCGTCCAACATCATTGCAATACGCTGTCCCAGAAGACCGTTGCTGCCGCACACCAGAATCCGTTTCATCGCAGATTCTCTTCAAGTGCCGTTGCGGCATCCGTTTTGTCATCGCGGTATTTGACAATAATGGGTGTCGAGACAGTAAGCCCGTGCGATTTTGCAAATGCGTGATCGAGAGGCCGGCTTCCCTGGACCACAACAGCTCCTTCCGGAATAATCAAGGGGTTGGTCGCGGTCCGGGCGAGAATGCGCTTCTGTGGCAGGTCGAAGACGCGGCTCGACCTGGTGAGAACAACACCGGCTCCCAGCACGGCCCTTCGCTGTATCACCGTACCCTCGTATATTCCGCACTGGCCTCCGACAAACACATCATCCTCGATGATGACGGGGAGGGTTCCCATGGGTTCCAGCACTCCTCCTATCTGGCTCGCCGCGCTCAAATGAACGCGTTTTCCAATCTGGGCGCATGAACCCACCAGGGCGTGTGAATCAATCATCGTACCTTCGTCCACGTAGGCTCCCACATTAATATAGGCAGGCGGCATGACAACGACGCCTTTGGCCACGAAGGCGCCGTCACGAATGCTGGACCCTCCGGGCACCAGGCGAATATTATGGTCCAACGTCAATCTCTTTAACGGATAGGTGTTCTTGTCGAAAAACCGGACATGATCGTTGTCGGGAAATTCGGCGAGTTCTCCAAGCTTGAAGCCCAACAGGATGCCTTTTTTGACCCACTCATTGACCGCCCATCCCGTGGGAGAATCGGATGAACGCTGGGCGGCTCTCAGTTCCCCGCCGTTGAGGAAGAACTTCAGTTCATGGAAGGCGCGCAGTGCAGAAGGCCTGTCGAGAAGTTTTGCATCTGCGGCGTAAAACTGCTCGATTTGTTCCTTCAAAGCCATGATTAGACCGCCATTTCTCTGAGGTCGCGCAAGCCTTCGGGACCTGAAAATGCAGTTTTGGCGGATGCGACGCGGTTCGCGAATTGCACCGCGCCGACAAGATTTTTCGTTCGAAGCCATTGCAGGAAAAAGGCAGCTCCGAAGACATCTCCGCAGCCGGTCGGGTCGATCGCCGCCGGAAGGGGAATGCCGGGCTCTTCATGGCGCAGAAGCTTCTTGTGTTCCTGCCTTACCAGTGTCGCGCCCTTTTCTCCCCTCGTAATAATAAGGGCGGAAACCATGAGAGGCATCATCTGATTGATCAGGTGTTCCTCATTGTAACGCTCCGCCGTCAAGCCTTGAGCCTCGAGCTCGCTCAGCTGAACGGAATGCAGCATGAAGCACCATCGCCGCCAGTCGGAGAGCGGCCTGCGAAATCGCTTGAATTCCTTGTCGACACCCAGAGTGAGCGAGTGAAAATCAAAATGAATCGGAATTCCTTTTTCCCGGATTTCCATCCTCACCTTGTCGAGGGTCTCCAGCGTGATGTCGAAACCGGAAATCATGTTCACGAGGATCCCGTCGCATGAGAGATGGGGCTTGATCGCTTCAAAGGGTATCGGGGGCGAAATGTGATTTGAACATTCGGTCCTGGACCCGCCTGTACCTTCATAAAACAAATGTACTTCATTAGTAGGGCCGGGAAGCGTAAAGATCGCTTCGGTCTTGATCTGGGGAAATTGTTGAAGCCACTCGAGAAACTCTGCATGCTCATTCCGGCCCACGCCAAGGACGGGAGTGACCGTATCGTCCGGACCCATGAGACTGGCAAGCGTTGCGAGTGTGAAAGCTATTCCACCATAGCTGCGGCGAGGCGGTTCATGCGTAGGCAAATGGATGGTATCGAGGCAGAGGTGCCCAATGACGGTGATCTTCATGATTACATGCGCCTTGTCGGTCCCATGTCGGTCAGATCGCGCTCGTTGAGCCTCCAGAGCCTCTGACAGGGAAACTGGTTTTCGTAAAGCGGTTTTCCCATGACAACAGAATCGACGCCGAGTTTCTCCAATTCCTGCAGTTTCAAGAGGTCCTGATAGTTCCGTATCCCTCCCTGCACCGTAATCCGCATCCCCGTTTGCAGGGCCATTTCTCTGATAGCCTCGCTATCGAGTATCTTTGTCGTTTCGTCGGGACCGACAACCGAAAAGAGGATGCGGCTGACTCCGAGTTTTTTCATTTCCAGGGCAAACGCCGCGGGAGTCGTTTCGAGCACCTCTTTCCCCCGGCCCCGTAACTTGCCGCCGGCGGATTCGATCCCAATGGCGAGTTTCCGGGCGCCGAATTCGTGAATCACCTGACTGACCAGCTCCGGGGTCTCGATTGCGGCAGTGCGCAACACCACGCGATACGCCCCAAGCTCAAAGACTTCCCGAATATCCTCGAACGTCCTCAATCCGCCTCCAACCTGAATGGGGATATCGACAGCCTGGATCATCTTGCGGAGGATAGCGGCGTTGCGGATTTTTCCATCTTGAATACTGTCGAGATCCACAACGTGGAGGGTCTTTGCGTTCTCACCTCTCCAGAGTGTCGCCATCCTCACGGGGTCGATCGAATAGGATTGTTCCGACCCCGGCTCACCGTGTACAAGGTGAACGCATTGGCCCTGCCGGATTTCTATGGATGGGAAGATCAGAAGCATCGTCTCGTGCCGGAAAAAGGGAAAAGGCTGAGAAGAATCAGCCTTTTGATTGAAGGAAAATGCCGAATATTTCGGTGAAACTCAAGAAAGTCAGGACTGATCGAGCACCGTCCGAACCTGCCGGAGGATGTCTTCGGGGAGATAAGGCTTGTGGAGAAATCCCTTCGCAGCGGAATCCTTAAGATCGGATTTTGCGTTCGGGTCAATATATCCGCTCGCGACGAGAACTTTTGCCTTCGGATTCAAGGAGACAATCTTTCTGCAGACATCCCAGCCGTTGAGTTTGGGCAGACCAATATCGGTCAAAACGAGATCGATGGTCTTTCCAAGCCGCTGATACAGTTCGACCGCTTCCGCTCCGTCGCTTGCGGTGTGCACCGTATAGCCGTGGTTCATGAGAAGGTCCTTCACCAAAGCCTGCAACATGAGTTCATCCTCGACCACCAGGACAGTCTCGTCGCCTCGGGGAACCTGTTCGACCGATCCTTCCTGCGGTTGAAGCTGTTCAAAGGCCCTCATTTGTACGGGGAAGTAGAGGTTGAACGTGGAGCCTTTCCCCATCGCACTGGACACTTCGATGAACCCATGATGGCTGTTGACGATTCCGTACACAACCGCCAGTCCCAGTCCGGTACCGCTTCCTTGCCCTTTCGTCGTAAAAAAGGGCTCAAAGATTCTCATGCGGGTTTGTTCGTCCATCCCGGTGCCGGTATCGGAAACCGCTATGTGCACATACTCGCTTTGCCTGGCTTCCGGGAAACGTCCCTGAAGAGAGAGGCCGGGGACAAGTTTCGTGAAAAATGTTATGGTTCCCCCGCGGGGCATGGCATCGCGTGCGTTGACGGAGAGGTTCAGGAACACCTGATGCAATTGATTGGGATCTGCGACGATGGTCGGGATGGAGGAGTCGAGCTCCAGCTTGAACTCCGTTGTTTTGGGAAAAGTCTCTCCGAGCAGATTGACAAGATCCGCGATGAGGTCATTGACCTTCACCGATTCGAAAACGACATCCGTCTTCCTGGCGAATGTGAGGATTTGTTTTACGAGCACGGCGCCCCGCTGCGCCGCCTTCGTGATCGTGTCGAGGCTGTCTGTGAACTTGGATGAATCAATCTTGCCTCTCTTGAGCAGGGAGGTATATCCCAGGATAATGCTGAGAATATTATTGAAATCGTGCGCAATGCCTCCTGCGAGCGTTCCAACGCTTTCCATCTTCTGCGCCTGCCGAAGCTGATGCTCCAGTCTTCTCAGTTCCGTTATGTCGCGGATAATACTCATAATGGCGGTTCGCCCCGCGTATTCCACGACAGACGAGTTGACGAGCATTTCCATGGGGCGTCCGTTCTTGTCGAAATGGACAGTCTCAAAATTCCGCGAACTCTGATGACGCAAGAGGTCCTGGATTTCCTGTTCGCCCCGAGCCACGTCCTTGGTAATTGCTTTCAGACTCATGCCGAGCAGTTCTTCCTTGGTGAAGCCGTACAACTGGCATGCCTTGTCGTTCGCCTCGAGAATTGTTTCGCCGTACGGCTCAAAAATGAAGATGGCGTCGTTTGCACGGTCAAAGAGGTTCCGATACTCGATCTCGGACTTTCGGAGGGCCTCCTCCATGGTTTTGCGATCGGTGATGTCGCGGTAATTCACGACGACGGCGTGCACGTTCGGCTCTTCGAGAAGATTGTTGGCGGTGGCCTCGATCCATCTCCACGTTCCGTTATTGTGGCGCATGCGATACTGCAGGAGGACGATTTGCCCCGGGCGGTTGGCTACCGAGCGGAACACGCGCAGGGTGTTGTCCCGGTCATCCGGATGGACAAACTCGAATGCCATCCGGCCTGTAAAGTCCACGTTCTTGTATCCAAGGATCCGGTTTGTCGAAGGACCCGTGTACAGGACAGTTCCCTCTTGGTCAAGGAGGGCGATGCCGTCGGAGCTGTGTTCTATCAGTGCGCGGAACCGCTCTTCGCTCTGTTTTCGCTCGGTGATGTTTCTGAGAGAAGCGACGAAGTGTGTGATGGTGCCCTGCTCATCCCTCACGGGTGTTATCGTCTCTTCGACGTACACCAGTTCGCCGCTCTTTCGACGGTTGGTCAGCGTTGCCCGGAACACTTCGCCGGAGAGAACCTGATCCCACATCTGCCTGAAGAAAGAATCATCATGGTCATCGGAGCGGAGAATTCTCGGCGTTTTCCCCAGCGCCTCGGACCGTGCGAATCCCGTCATGGCTTCGAATGCAGGGTTCACATATTCAATCGTCCCGTCGATGCCGGTAACAAACACGGCGTCCGCAGATTGCTCAACGGCATTCGAGAGTTTGAGAAACGCGGTTTCTGCGAGTTTGCGGCGCGTGATGTCTTTGACGTAGACCGACAGACCGCTTCCGATCGGATGCACAAAGACCTCAAACCACGTTTTGAGGGGTTTGAAATACTCTTCAAACTCCATGACGGATCTTGTTTCAAGTGCTTTCTTGAATTCACCGAAGCCGCGTGTTTCTTTGGCTTCCGGGATGGCCGTCCAGATGTTTTTTCCGATCAGATCGGCAATCCGGAGGCCCATCTTCGAGAGGAATTGGTCAGACTTCGGGCTCAGGTACGCAAAGCGCCATTCGGCATCGAGAAGGAAGAATGCATCCGTAATGCTGTCGAGAATATTGACGGACTGGGAGAAATCCTCTTCGCTTGATTCGGGCTTCGCCGGCGCGAGGAGCATGCCGACATGCTTTCCCGCCTTCCACAGGGAAAGGTCGACGGAGAGCGATCGCCGGCCAATGCGGATCTCCACGGAGGAAACGTTCCGGGTCTTCCCGGTGCGTGACACTTTCAGGCATTCTGCCAGAAGTGGGGCGAGTGCTTGCGGGCGGAGGAGTGTGCTGAAGGACTTTCCGAGAATTGTCCCGCGCTTGACGCCTGTCAACCGTTCAGCGCTTTTGTTCCATTCGCGGATGGTGTCGCGCGCGCGCGGCCCCTTCCCGCCGGTCGTCAGTTCGAGGTAAGCGAGGGCAACAGGGAGTGATGATGTGAATTGTTCAGTTGAAAGGGGTTGGGCGCGTTTGTCGACATCCGGCCTGCCCCGGGATGGTTTGGACATGAAAACGATCGTCCCTTACATCGTCGTGAAATGGAAAGCAATTCCTCATAATAGTAAAAAAAAGGGAAGGAATGAAGGATTTCTTCGCGACAAGGAAAAAAATCAGCGCCCGGAGAGTCTCTTTCGCCGATTGCGGATATAGTCGACGAAAATGAACTCGCCGAGATTGTTGAGGGAGGAATAGTAGGCGCGGCCCTGGTTGGCTTTGGTGAACTCTTCCACGAAATTGATCAAATAGGGATCCTGGGCAACCATGAAGGTGCTGACAGAGATTTTTTCACGGCGGCACTGCACTGCTTCGTCGAGGGTCTTGTTCACGATGCGGGGGTCGAGTCCAAACGAGTTCTTATAGAGTCGTCCGGCGTCGTCGAAAACAGCCGACGGCTTTCCGTCCGTCACCATGAAGACCTGCTTGTTGACGTTTCCGCAACGGCGGAGCAGACTTCGTGCCAGCTGAAGGCCCGCCCTGGTGTTGGTGTGGTACGGCCCTACCGTCAGAAAGGGGAGCTCGTTGAGGCTGACAATCTTGGCATCGTCGCCGAAGACGACCAATGAAAGGAAATCCTTGGGGAATTTTGTCTGAATCAGTTCTGCAAGTGCCAGCGCGACCTGCTTCGCGGGTGTAATCCGGTCCTCGCCGTACAGTACCATGCTGTGGCTGATATCGAGCATGAGCACGGTGGCGCAGGTGGTCATGTGCTCCGTTTCATAGACCTCGAGGTCCCCTTCCTGGAGGGAAAATTCTTCGATGCCGTCGCGCCGAAGAGCGTTTGTCAGCGTTGATGTCAGATCAATATTGGCGGGATGCTCGCCGAAAGACCACTTCTTGGTTTCGCTCAACCGGTCGACGCCTTTTCCCGTAAAGGGAGTTTCATGCATTCCCTCGGGGGCCTTCTTCAGTGACGAGAAAATCTGGCGAAGGGCATCCTGGCGGATTTTTTGAATGCCTTTGGTTGTGAGAACGGGCATCCCCTTTATTTCTTCAAGAATCCCTTGTTCCTTCAGCTTTGCAATGAGTTCGTCCATGGAAAGGGTTTCGTCGAACAAGCCGTATTGTTCCGCCAGTTGTCGCAGCCATTCCATAGCTTCTTCCACATCCCCGCTTGACTGAATAAGGAGATAGCTGAAGAGCGACATCAATGATTGAAGCCGCTGCTCATCGGTGAGCGAATGGGTGGTCCATTGGGAGTAGCGGAAGCGCATGGATGTT
>CAZRPU010000042.1:0-20646 GCA_964602055.1 uncultured Ignavibacteriaceae bacterium | reverse complement strand
GCGGGCAAGAGTACATTGTTAAAGCTCCTCAACGGAATTCTTCATCCCACATCCGGCGAGATTATCGTGAACGGCCTCTCGACGGCTTCGCATCCCACGTCCACCCTTGCCGCCCACGTCGGTGTGACATTTCAGAATCCCTCTCATCAGATCTTTGCTCCTACCGTGCAGCGCGAAACCGAGTTCGGGCCGCGCAGCCTGCGGAGGGAGAATCCGGCAGAGCTCGCTGCCGAAGCCCTTCGCCTCTTTCGGATCGAAGGGACTGCTGCGCTGCATCCATATGATCTCTCTCTCGCAGAGCGGAAACTTCTGACCATTGCTTCAGCCGTGGCATCCGATCCTGCTCTCCTGGCGTTCGACGAGCCAACCGTACAGCTCTCCCTCCCCGAGCGGGACATTCTCCTGGAGGCCTTCGGGATTCTGCGCGAACGGGGAAAGACCCTGTTGATCGTGTCGCACGACTTTGAATCATTCCTCCCTTTTTGCTCAAAGATCCTCGTACTGTCGCAGGGGGCAATTCACTCCTACGGAGAACCACGTGCAATCCTTGACGACCCCTCAATTCTCCGCAAGGCAGGTGTTCGACTTCCGCTTTCTCAACGCCTGAGAACACACTTCGGCCTGCCTCTTCTTCCGTCGGATGGGAGGCGTGCTTCGCGAGAAGAATGAGGTGGAGAAAAAAGGGAGTGTTTGAGCGGGAGGAGTTAGCGGCTGGGAATGACTATACGATCGCCAATTCTCAGGTCGGCAAGCCCGTTGTTGGCGATTTCAAGAGATCTGACGCTTATGCCGTATTTCTTTGAAAGACTCCAAAGCGTATCCCCCTTGCGGACCCTGTAATACGTCACTTCCCCCGCATCGCTGGGAACCCTCAGCCGTTGACCGACCGACAGAACAGTGGATGAAAGATTGTTCAAAGCGATAAGGGTCTCGATATCCGTACTGTAAAGCCTTGCCAGCTGAAAAAGTGATTCCCCCCGGCGGACGGAATGTTCTTCGAGAGAAAGGTCCTGCCCGCTCTGCGCTTTCCCGGTGGCGTCTTCGGTGCCGGGTTTCTGCGGGACAGCAGGAATGATCCTGGTGCGCTCTTCGGGCTCGCTGTAAATATCGAGCGCCTGTCCGGCATATATCCTGTTTCCCCTGATTTTATTCCAACTCTTCAAATCGCCTACCGAAACACCATGGTCGCGGGCTATTTTATCAAGCGTATCACCGGCGCGGACCATATACTGGCGCCACCCTTGTCCGTTGCGCGTTGGGGGCTGATCCACCTTCGCCGCGGGTCCGTTCTCTCGCCGGGACACAAGCAACATCTCCTGTTTTTCGGCAAAGGACATCTCATTGACTCCCTGGTATCGGGTGTATTTCCCTGGTTCCGTCCAGATTTCAAGCCTTTGACCGGGGTAGATGTGATTGCCGTAAGCAATGTCGTTCCAGTTTCTGATGTCACTGGCGCGCGTTCCGTACCATTCGGCAATGTGGCCGATGGTATCCCCTCGTTTCACGCGATACTCGAGTTTTTCCTTCCCTTTCGTCGAACGGACTCTGGCTCCGGCATATTTCGAAGCGATTGCACGCGCTGAGCTGCCCGCAGCTGCCGCTCTGGAGCGGGAAAACGCCACCGGTTTGTGGTCGTTCGAGTAGTCAAAAGGAACTTTCGTGTTATCGGCTACGACGCCCGAGGGAAGGGGGATCGTCAGCACCGACCCGATCGAGAGCTTTCGCACATCCTTGATTCTGTTGACGTCTTTCAAGATTCCGATGCTGAGCCCGTATCGTCCTGCAATCTGTGAAAGCGTTTCGCCATATCGAACTTTATGAACCGCCCAATCTCTCTTTTGTTCGTCAGGAATCGCTGCATACTGTTCCTGAAATGTCTCCGCGGTGCCGTGCGGAATGCGCAATCGGTAGCCTGTGACTCCCGGAGGGGTGCACCATTGGAGAAGTTCGGGGTTCAGACTCTTGAGCGTCGCGACATCGGTTCCGGCACATTCTGCCAGGATTCGCAAGTCGAGACAATCGTCAATGAGAACCACATCATAAGCGAGTGAATCGGCTTTCTCTATGTTCCTGAATCCGTGTTTCTCGGGAAACATGGCAATTCTTGTAACGGCGATATACTGCGGAACATAATTCCGGGTTTGCCTGGGAAGAAATTTCCGCATTTCCCAAAAATCCGTTGACCCGCTCCTTCGAATTCCTCTGAAAATCCTCCCGGCGCCGGAATTGTACGCCGCGAGCACCAGATGCCAGTCGCCAAATTCTCTGTAGAGGTCTTTCAGATGCCTCGCAGCTGCACGGGTCGATTTCTCGAAATCCCGCCTCTCGTCAAACCACCAGTTGCCCCTGAGGCCGTACATCTTCCCCGTCCCGGACATGAATTGCCAGAGTCCGACCGCCTTCGCCCACGAGCGGGCGTCCGTTCGAAGACCGCTTTCGGGCATGCACAGATAAACAAGTTCCTGCGGAACATCTTCTTCTTCGAAGATCCGGTTCATCATCGGGAGGTATTTGCCCCCCAGGTGAAGCCAGCGCTCCATATGCTCTCTTCCCTTGCCGAGGAAGAAATTGATGTTCCGGTCAACAAATTCATTGTACGGCAGGGGGACTGAAACACCAGGGATGCTGTCTCTCGGGATTTCGAACACGTCTGAGGTATCCGCTTCTTCGACCACCAAGCTCAGTTTTTCCCTCAAGGCAAAAACCGACGCGTCCGGGCCCAATTCTGCAATTGACTGAATGTATTTCTCGTAATCCTCGATCAAGCTCTTGCTGAGGTCCGCGAAGTCGCGATTTGACTCGATTTCAGGGTAGTACGAGAGCTCATTCAGAACATCGATGGCACGTTCGAAGCCCTCCTGACAGGCGGTCGAATCGCCGGCTTCCTGGGCGGCAAGAGCCTCAAGGTAGAACTGTCGCGCCTCCTCAAGGCGTCGTGCAATCGCCTCGCTTTCGTCTGCAGTCGTGTCTGTGGAAGCAAATAAGGTATCAAGAGGGGATTCGGCGCTGTCGGAACTGACGATGGAAGGTGGCGGTAAAGTATCTTGAATTTCAGCGACAATCGGCTGGCTAACAGGTGTGGAGGCTTCCGCTGCAGGAATGCTTTTTTCTTCCGAAACCTTCGCATCCGTCGTGGTTTTGCTCGATGAACAGGCTGCAATTGCAATCAACAGCAGAATCAGTGCGAATCTTGTCAATGGCCCCAAGCCTCCCAGAATTGAAATGACTTGATAAGATAAGGGACAACGGAAAAAGAATCAAGCTGAATATGAGATGAATCGTCCAAGTCCTGATTTAGCAACTGCCCTTACAATGGGATGTTTCCGTGTTTCTTCTTTGGATTCATGTCCACCTTGTTTTCAAGGAATTGGAGGATTTTGATAAGTTTTGGACGGGTTTCTTTGGGCAGGATGATTTCATCAATGTATCCGCGTTCGGCAGCCACAAATGGGTTCGCGAATTTTTCCCTGTATTCCCTGACTTTGTCTTCGGTTGCTTTTTCCTTGTCCGTCGCCTGATCAATTTCCTTCTTGAATATTATTTCCACGGCGCCCTTTGGCCCCATCACAGCAATCTCCGCCGTCGGCCAGGCAACATTGTAATCCCCCCGAATGTGCTTGGAATTCATGACGTCGTATGCTCCGCCATATGCTTTCCGCGTGATAACCGTGACCCTCGGAACCGTTGCTTCACAAAACGCAAATAGCAGCTTTGCACCGTGTTTGATAATGCCCCGCCATTCCTGATCCGTTCCCGGAAGAAATCCCGGAACATCTTCGAAGACGACGAGCGGAATATTGAACGCATCGCAGAAACGGACAAAGCGCGCACCCTTCAACGAGGAGTCAATATCGAGCACGCCTGCAAGAACTGCCGGTTGGTTGGCGACAATGCCAACCGATTTTCCTCCCAGCCGGGCAAATCCCACGAGGATATTGGGAGCGTATAATTCGTGCACTTCGAAAAATTCACCGCGGTCGACGACCGCCCGGATCACTTCCTTCATATCGTATGGCTTGTTGGGGTTTTCCGGGACCATGGTATCCAGGAGCGGATCCATCCGATTGCTATCATCGCCCGTTTCAACGGAGGGGGGATCATCGACATTATTCAAGGGAATGTAGCTCAGTAACTTCTTGATTGCTTCAATGCATTCCACCTCGTTGGAGGCAGCAAAATGGGCCACACCGCTTTTTGTTGCATGAGTGACGGCGCCGCCGAGATCCTCGAACGAAACATCCTCATGCGTCACCGTTTTAACGACATTCGGCCCCGTGACGAACATATAGCTCGTGTTTTTCACCATCAGGACAAAATCCGTAATTGCCGGAGAATAGACGGCGCCTCCCGCACACGGTCCCATAACGGCGGAAATCTGTGGCACCACGCCTGAAGCCATCGTATTGCGAAGGAAAATATCCGCATACCCTCCGAGGCTCACGACTCCTTCCTGGATGCGAGCACCCCCCGAATCGTTCAATCCTATGATGGGCACTCCCAGCTTCATGGCATGTTCCATGATTCTGCAGATTTTTTCCGCATGGGCTTCCGAAAGCGATCCCCCGAAAACCGTAAAATCCTGACTGAAGACCACGACGGAGCGGCCGTTGATCGTCCCCAGCCCTGTTACGACCCCGTCTCCGGGGTACTTTTGTTTTTCGAGCCCAAAATCGGCCGATCGGTGCTGCACGAACATGCCGAGCTCCTGAAAACTCCCCGGATCAAGAAGCAGGTCAATCCGTTCCCTCGCGGTCAGTTTCCCTTTCTTGTGTTGATCATCGATTCTCTTCTGTCCCCCTCCTTCCAGAGCTTTTTCCTTGTATTGCTGCAGTTTTTTCTTGTTGTCGGTCATAGACTTTTTATCATCGGATTGTGAGTACAGCAATATAGAAAAGTGCTTATGGTTTATCAAGGCTGCCACAAACAACAAACGGCACAGTATCGTGCCGTTTCTTCATAGGAATCACTCTTACGATCGCTGTCACTTCGCCATGGCTTCGACCCGTTGCTGTTCTGCTTCCGGCGAGCGGCGCTTCATTTTCTTTCCCAACAATACCGCAAGCCACTCCTTGCCGTCATGGAGAACAAGGTACACGTTCGGAATCACAAACAGAGAAATTGTCGTTGCCACGAGCAACCCTCCTATTGTCGCCACGGCGAGTGGCTGAAGTACTTCCGAACCTTCTCCGATGCCAAGGGCCAGCGGAAGCATACCCACCACGGTGGTCAGTGTGGTCATCAAGATCGGCCTCAAACGCAGAGGCCCGGCACGAAGGACTGCTTCAGACTTCTCAAGTCCCTGTTCATTTCGCAGTATTTCAATAAACTCCACGAGAAGAATCGAGTTATTGACAACAATGCCCGCGAGGAGGATCACTCCCAGCATCACCGTCGCACCAACAGGAATATTGGTGACGAAAAGCGCAAGAACAACGCCAATGAGTGCGAAAGGTATGGTGGTGAGGATGACAAACGGGTTCAACAGCGACTCATACTGCACTCCCATGACGACATAGACAAGGAAGATTGCAAGGAGGATAATGGTAATCAGAACTCTGTTGTTCTCCCGGATCGTTTCCTCCTGGCCTCCGTAGAAGATGGAATAACCATCAGGCATGTCCATGCGTTCGAGGCGCGAAGCAATGCTAGCCATGACATCGCCCAGGCTCCTTTCCGTTCCGGTGACGTCCCCGGTAACTTCGATGATGCGGTTCTGATTTTCCCTGTTGATGGTCACCGGCCCCACGCCTTCACGAACTCCACCGACCGACCTCAAGGTTGTGGGAGGACCAACGACGGGATAGACGATAAGGTCCTCGACATCGGAGAGGCTTTTGATCTCGTTTCGATCCAGCAGGACCCTGATGTCGTATTCCCTGTCCCCTTCCGTGTATCTCGATGCGATGGTTCCATCAATGGCGGTTCTGACCGTTTCACCGATGTCTCTGATCGAAATCCCCAGGGATGCTGCCCGTTCACGATCGACCTGTATCCTCAACTCAGGGCGCGCTTCCTCGAATGATTTGTTGAGGTTGGACAGGCCCTCCACATCCTTGATGCGGGCCATGATGTCATTCGCCATCTCATTCAGTTTCATCAAATCGGGACCCTGCACCTTGACGCCCACGTCGCTCCCGCTGCTCGAGGTGCGGATGCCGCGGATTTGCGACTTGGATACCAGGATCTTGGCTTCCGGGACCTGGAGCTTCCCGATCTTCTGCCGTATCAGGGTGATCCATGCATTGCTGGACATCGTCCTCTCATTCAGAGGCACGAGCTGAACATCGACGCTCGCCCGGTTCCCGAATTCCGCCGTGCCGCGGCCAAAGATGAACCCACCCACAACGCTGAAGACCGACTCGCGGAAAGGCATGGTTTTGATGAGCGCTTCAAGCTGATCCGAAACCACTTTTGTTTCCTCAACCGAAGTACTGGGAGGCATTTCCACACGAATACTCACCCTTCCGTCGTCCATGTACGGGAGAAATTCCGAACCAAGACGGCTAAAGAGAACCACGCATCCCACAAAGATGAGCGCCACGCCGGAGAGAACAACGATCCGATGTCGTGTCGTCCAGGCAAGGGCAGTCTGGTAGCGCTGATTGAGACTTCGAAGAGCGCCCTCGATCCATGCCATCAAAGCAGAGGGGGCCCGGCGGTGAGTTTCTTCATACTTGAACAGCATCGCCGACAGCATGGGCACCAGCGTAATGGAAACGAACAACGATGCGATAATCGCAAAAGAGATCGTGAGGATCAGTTCCTTAAAGAAAAGCGCCGCAAGCCCCGAGATGAGCAGAAAGGGCACGACCGAAGCGAGATTCGTTGTTGTCGAAGCGACAACGGCAGAAATGACTTCATTGCTCCCGTAATGGGCAGCCTCAACCGGATCGGGATGCTCTTTCTGATGGCGCGAAATATTCTCCAGCATGACAATGGAATTGTCCACCAGCATGCCGATGCCAAGCGCCAGTCCGCCGAGTGAGATGATATTGAGCGTCAGGTTTCCGAGCCCCATCATCACAAACGTTGCCAGAATGGCAATGGGAATCGATGTGGCAATGATGAAGGTGCGGCGCCAGCTTCCCAGAAACAGTCCGACAACGCCCATGGCAAGCACGCCCCCGATGAGAGCGGCGTCGGTAACACTCGACAGGGAATTCTGAATGTAGTATGATTGATCATTCACAATTTTTGTCTGAAGCCCCGACGGAATGATCGCGTTGGCGCGCATGAATTCGAGTTTGCTCTTCAACCCGTCGTTCACCTGCACGGTATTGGCATTCGGTTGTTTCTGAATGCTCACTTTGACGCTGGGAATGTCATTGAGCGTTGCGAAAACACGCTGCTCGCGGTGACTGTCTTCCACACGCGCAATATCGCCGATCCTGATGCGTTGATCCCCCGAAGTACCCCGTACGCGAATCGGTACTTCGCGGATTTCCTCAACCGAGGCAAATTTTCCCTCCGTCCGGCTCAGGTAATCCCTGCGCCCGGCAGTGACGCGGCCGCCCGTCTGGTCGACGTTGGCGTCGCGGATGGCCCGCAGCACCTCGGTGACCGCAAGGCCATAGCCCTGCAGGCGTTTCTGGTCGATGATAACCTGAATCTCCCTCTCTAACCCGCCGGCCACATCGACCGAAGCAACGCCCGGAACCGTCAGAAAGTAATTCGTCAGTTCCTCCTGACACCAGCGCCGAAGCCGTACAAGGTCAAGGCTTGTGGATGAAATCGCTATTTCGAAGATGGGGATCTGAGACGGATCGGCCTTGAAAATAACGGGTGGATCGACTTCCCGTGGCAGCGATGATCGGGCCTGATCGAGTTTCGTACTGGCATCCCGCAGGGCAAGATCAATGTCCTTCCCATAATCGAAATTCAGCGTCACACTCGACCGCCCTTCAGTGGTGGATGATTCCACTTTTGTCGCGTCCTGCGTCGTTGCAAGTCTGGATTCGAGAACCCTCGTCACGGTTTCTTCCATCACCAGGGGATCAACACCCCTGTTCGAGACAAACACGCGTATCTGCGGATAGATCAGTTTCGGCAGGAGGTCGACCTGCAAGGTCGAAAGAAAATACATACCCAGGACAACGATGACAGAAACAAGCATGGTCGTCCCAATGGGGTGTATGATGGCCCAATCGGCGAGCGACCTTCGTTCGGCAAGACTCGGCTTCCGGGAATTCATTTCCATCGCTCAGCGCTCCCTCGTGATGTGAACCACCATGCCGGGATTAAGAGTATTTTTTCCGGCCACAACGACCTTCTCGCCCGCTGCAACGCCTTCAAGAATCTCTACCCGGTTGCCTTCGCGGATTCCAAGCTTCAAGTCCCTTTTTTCCACGACGGAATCAACAACCACAAAAGCCGAATTACCGCCCGAAGGCGCAGTAATGATGGCGTCGCTGCTCAGCACCGTCGCCCGGTCCTTTCTCGACGAGGTGAGGACAGCCCGCGCAAAAAGTCCCGGGAACAGCCGGTCGTCGCGGTCGGTCAGCTGAATCTCAACCTTGACAAGTCTCGTCAGAGGATCGCTCGAAGGAAAGACACGCCGCACCATCCCCGTGAAATCCTGGTTGGGATAGGCGTCAATTTTGATCGTCACGCGGTCGCCTGGTTTGATCCTCGGTACCTCGAGCTCCGACACATTGATCTCGATGACCAGAGTTGCCGGATCGCTGATGGTGAGCAAATGCGCCCGCGGTACTGCAACATCCCCTTCCCTCACACCGCGAAACGTCACGATACCGGAAATAGGCGACCTGATCGTCGTGTACTCGAGCAATGCCTTTTGATACTCCAGCCTCGCTTTGAGAACGTTGTGACGTGTTTTCGCCTGCTCGAATTCCTGCTCTGCAATCAAACCTGATTTCATCAGCCTGTTGAGGCGGTCATAATTAGCCTTTGCATCCTGAGCGTTCGCCTCTGCTTCTTTTGTCTGCGCGGCGAGAACCGATGCATCGAGGCGCACGACGGTTTGTCCTTCCTTCACCTTGTCTCCCTCTTCGACTCCAAGGAAAATAATCTTCCCTTCGGCCTGTGCGATAATCTTCACCTCGTTCTTGGCGTTGATTGTTCCTGTAGCGGTCACCGTTGCGTTGATAGGAGCTTCCCTGGCAATCTCCACGTCGACGTACACAACGGGTCCGGCCTGATTTTGCCCGGGAGAGGGGGCGTTACCACATCCGTTGAGAGATGCAATGATTCCCGCCAGGAGCACGGCGACTGTTTTTCGAATGTTCATGGACCTCTCGTTATTCATATCTCAATGAGTCGATAACATTTGATTGCGCCGCTTTCCATGCAGGATAGAGGCCAAAGAATATTCCGACAAAGGAAGCGAAAACGAAACTCATGACAATGGCATTGGGCGATATCGAAGAGGGGAGATTGCCGTACGACGTGATGACGATCGATCCGCCGATGCCGATCAGAATACCCAGGATGCCTCCGGTGATGCTCATGACGACCGATTCGATGAGAAATTGAAGCATGACATCCCGTTTGCGAGCCCCAATGGCTTTCCGAATCCCGATTTCTTTTGTTCGCTCCGTAACGGAAACAATCATGATATTCATGATACCGATCCCACCCACGAGAAGCGAAACGGCCGCAATGCCCGCCAGAAGGTATGTAAAGGTTTCCTGCGTCTGTTGAAATGTCGTGATAATATCTGCCTGGTTGCGGATGGTAAAATCATTATCCTGGTCTTCCCGGAGTTTGTGCTCCCTGCGGATAACGCGTTCGATTTCAAGGAAGGCTTCGTCCATCCGCTTGTCATCGACGACTTTTGCAGTAATCTGGCTGACGTAGTCGACCCCGAAAATCCGCCGTTGTGCCGTTGAGAGAGGAACGATGACCTGATCGTCAGGATTCTGAAATCCGCTCTGTCCCTTGGTCTCAAGAATGCCGATGACCTGGAAGGACTGACCCGAGATTCTCATGGATTGACCGATAGGATCCCGTCCGGAAAAGAGATTGTCGGCTATAATCTGCCCGATGACAGCCACTTTCGCATACGATTTCTCTTCCGACTTCGTAAAGTATCTCCCTTCGACGGCGGCGAAATTGCGTACACTTTCGTACTCAGGGACCGTGCCAATAATGCGGGTGTTCCAATTCTTGTTTTCGTATTTGACCTGTGCGTTCCGGCTAAATTCCGGGACCACGGCTTCGACCGCAGCAACGCGCTGTATGATGCGCTCCGCGTCTTCATTGCGGAGCCGCTGGCTTGTCCCAAATTGAATGACAGTCACTCCTCCGCCGCGCTGCGCCCCGGGGCTCACAAAGAGAAGGTTCGACCCGAGCGATTGAATACGCTCCATGACGGCTATCTGGGCGCCCTCGCCGATACCGATCATCGTAATGACGGCTGCGACGCCAATAATAATGCCCAGCATGGTCAGGAGAGCGCGGAGCTTGTTCGCAAAGAGAGCGCTCGTCGCAGTCAGGAAACTTTCGTTGAAGTTCATGTTCCCTCTACCTTCGCCCGCCTGTGCCCGTTGCCGTGCGGGAAGCCCCGCCGCTGATTCCCCCCATACCGGACATGTTCCGCATTCTTTCGTTGAACTGTTCGGCGGCAATCTTGGCCCGTGAGATCGTGGTGATCCGAACTTCATCACCTTCCTTGAGGCCATCGAGAACCTCGGCCAGTTCATAATTCGTCGCACCGACTTTGATCATTTTTGGTACGAAGGCCCCTCCCTCGAGAACCTCCACCAGCCTTTCCTTCGGGGCGTCGGGCCGTGCAGACGCTGCCGGGCGCCTCATACCTCCGCCTCCCTGCCCGCCGGCGAATTGCCTGCCGCCCATCTGTGAAAAGAGTTTCTGCCTTTCCTCCTGGGACATGTTTTGAAAGCGCTGCCTCATTTGGTCGCGGTATTTCTGCTGTTCTTCGGGCGACATGCTGGCCATCCGTTGCCGGAACTCGTCCGGGCTCGAAGGCATTGTGGTTTCAGCGGTCTGAGCAGGCTTGACCGAATCTTTCTGCGGATTGTTCTGCGCCTCGCGCTCACGCAGGGCTGCTAAGAGAGTCCTGCCTTGTTCTGTCCGTGGATCTTTGACTGCCTCGGCCGGGAGGAGAAGCACATCACGGCGGTTGAAAATCTCGATATCCACCGAAGAACTCATGCCCGCCTTGAGCTTTCCCCCGAGGTTCCTGACGAGGATAATCACGCTAAAGGTGGTGACATTTTGCTGGGTTTTGCCTAACGGGGCTATTCGGATCACCTCGCCTCGAAACGTGTCATCAGGAAAGGCATCGGCCACGACCTTGGCCTGGTGCCCAACCTGGACTTTGCCGATATCCACTTCATCGACATTCGTTTCAACGTAGACCTCGTCCATGTCGGCAATGGTCGCCAACAGCGATCCGCCACTCACATTGGAGGTGCCGGAAGAAATGATCTGCCCCATTGCCACATTCCGTGTAAGGATGACGCCGGTAATGGGCGAGGCAATCCGAGTGTCGCGGAGACGTTCGTCGGCAGACGAAAGCACCGCCTTAGCCTTGACGAGCTGCGCTTCAGCACGAACCTTGTCCAGGTTTGACTGGTCCCGTTCCTGTTCGGAAATGAGGCTCTTTTCGAAGAGCTCCACCGACCTCCTGTAGTTGTTTTGCGCCTGTGCGAGATTAGATTCCGCCACCGCGAGGTCTGCTTTTGCCTGATCATAATCGTTTTGCGCCGTTCTCCTGTCGAGCTCGATCAGGAGCGTGCCTTTCTGAACAAGCTGGCCTTCTTCGAATTCGAGCTTTTCAATCTGACCGCTCGCCTTCGACTTGATTTCAACACGGTCGATGGGCTGCACCACACCGTTCGCCGACACGGAAAGGTCCAGATTGCCCTTGGTCACCTTGACAACGCGCGTCAGTTGTCCTACCGGCTGGGCCGCGGACGTTTCGGACTTGCCTCCGATGAAATAGTAGCCAACGCTCACCAGGACGACGGCAGCCAAAGCTATAAACAGATACGTTCGTTTCATCAACCCAACTCCTTGGTTATTTGTTCTCTTTCCGATATCGCGTTTCTCGTTCATCCATTTCTTTGATGTACTGATCGTACAACAGGTTCTGCTCTTCCGAAAGGATCAGCCTGATTGTCTTCCTCAGGGAATCCCTCTGATGACGGAAGACCTCATTATATTCTTTCCGGACCTCTCCGAACCGTTTGCGGCTCGCTTCCAAAATCGAATCCACCTGCGCCGCCTGGTTCGCCTCAAGTTTCAGCCGCTGCGAAAATTCCTTCATCACATCAGCGCGCGACGGTCGGGCATTTTTCTTCGGGGTGAAGTACGACGCCCCAAAAAAACCACCGCCCACAGCGCCCAAAACGAAACTCAATAAGATGAACATCAATGTCCGAGATTTTGCTTGCATGACTTCTCCCAATTATCTGCGCGTAACCGCAGCAAACAGTACGTCTTCTTTTGAAAGGTCTTCTTTCGTCAGCAGAGTCCTCGTGACTGACGAATCCGTTTGTTCTCCTGCCAGATAGGGCTCCATAACGACTGGATCCTCTGTTTCCAGAACGATGGAAACACTCACAAAGAGCATCACCGCGACTGAAAGGCCAAAGACAAACCGCCGTGCAATGTGTTCAATGGGAAGCCAGGCCCGTGATTCCTCCTGCTCCTGCCGGACGGACCGAAGAACTCCGTACGTAAAGTGTTGAGCAAGGCGGATATCACCCGTCGCTTTGACGGCAAGGGAAGTTTGCCGTATCTGTTCGAGAAACAAGCGGCACTCCGCGCATTGCTCCATATGCCGCGTGAGCATCGTTTGTTCGTCGCCGCTGATCTCACCGTCAGCGTAAGCCGAAATCAATTCCCGGAAAATCGTGTGGTTCATAACCGTTCCTTGAAGTAATTCTTGAGCAAATCCTTCAGCTCTTCCCGTGCGCGAAATATGCGCGACTTGACCGCCTGTTCCGTGATCTGCATTGTTTCAGCAATCTCCTTGTAACTCATTTCCTCATATTCCCGAAGAACCAATGCAGTGCGATGTGCCGGGGTCAATTCCTTGAGTGCATGTAAGACCTGGTTTTTCTTTTCTTCCGTCATCAGATCATCCGAGGCTGAGGCAGGATCTTCCAACGCCGACACATGGTCCGTGGCAGATTCTTCAGAGGTGTCAAGGGCCAGCATTCGTCTGAACTTCTTCCTTCGCAGCTCGTCAATACACAGATTGAGGGCGATCCGATAGATCCAGGAAAAGAGAGATGTTTCAACATTGACGCGGCCGATTGATTTATAGATTCTGAGAAAAACATCCTGCGTCAGATCCTCGACGTCACTTCTGCTGCCCATCGTCAGGTAAACGATGTTGGCTACCTGCCTCTGATAGCGGCGGACTATTTCCTCGAAGGCTTTTTCATCGCCCTCATGAAAGGCGCGAACGAGAGATTGATCGTCTGAGTCTGAGTATTTCACGTCTTTCTGGGGATAAAACGAATGGTTTATGTGAAAGTTTCCCGTTTTCAGGAAACAAAAAGGCCCATTCCATCCTGGAATGAGCCCTCATTCATTCTTTCAGCAAAGAGGCTCCCTCAATCGAGCACTGATTCGATAACCCCGCCTCCGACAACAACTTCCGCATCATACAGGACGACGGATTGTCCGGGAGTAATCGCACGCTTTGGCTCATCAAACACGAGACGGAATGATTCCTGAGATTCCGTGTAGACCGTTGCATTCTCTGCATCGTCTTTATAACGAACCTTCGCCTGCACCCGCATCTCTCCTTGAACCGCTGGGACGCTTATCCAGTTGGCTTTCGATGCCTTCAAAGCCCGATGATAGAGTTCTTTCTCCGGTCCGATCGTTACCCTGTTTCCCTCTTCCGCTATACCCGTTACATACATTTTTTGGCCATGCGCACCAATACCTCGGCGCTGACCGATCGTATAGAAAGGATACCCCTCGTGGCGGCCCACAACCTTTCCCGCGCGGACGATCTCGCCGCCTCCGACTTTTTGCCGGAGCCCCGGAATGCGATCGCTGAGAAACCTGTCGTAGCGATTGTCCGGGACAAAACAGATTTCATAACTTTCGGATTTTCCGGCGGTCCTGAGCCCAAGCTGAGAGGCAACCTCCCGCACTCGCGGTTTCGTGAGTTCCCCCAGCGGAAAGAGAGTTCTGGAAAGTGCCTCCTGCGAAAGAGCCCACAATGCGTACGACTGATCTTTTTCAGAATAGGTTCCCCGGGCAACAACGTACCGTCCACGATCTTCGTCGAACCATACCCTCGCATAGTGGCCGGTAGCAATGGAATCCGCCCCAAGGGATTGCGCTTTGCGAAGGAGTTCTCCCCACTTGATTTCACGGTTGCAGATGACGCACGGATTCGGCGTCCGCCCATTCATGTATTCATCAACAAAATTTTTGATCACTTCGCGGCCAAACGCCTCGCGGAAATCCACCACATAATGAGGAATACCAAGGGAAGCCGCAACCAGCCTCGCGTCATTGACAGCCCCGAGACCGCAGCAACTCGTTTCGTTTTCGACATTTCCGCCCACATCGTCAAATTCGTACGTCTTCATCGTCACACCAATCACTTCGTAACCCCCCTGCAAGAGAAGTGCCGCTGTCACCGACGAATCAACGCCGCCGCTCATTCCCACCACAACTGTTCCGTTCTTGCGCTTCATGACCATCCTTTCCTCTTTCAAGATACGAAACAATCACCCGACTCGCAAAAACAGCGTGAGCCAATCAGCCGTGAAAGCACAAACCCACTGAATTCTCAATACCGAATGTCACAAAGCGAGATCGCATTGAATAGTTAACCTTCGTGCGACAGGTCGAACGGCAGAAGGAGAGGCCGGTTCAGCAACCGATTGTGCATATTTCGCCGACACTCGCACTGCAGCGGAAAAGAGGTATTCTGCGGATACCGCGAACCTCATCCCACTCCCCCACAATTGGGCGCTCATGGAGGAGCCCGGAACATCCCACTCGTATGTGTAGATCCGTGAATCAAAGGACTTGCTGGAAAACAACACAACGCGCACACGTCCGCTGAAGTACAGTCCGCTTCGAATCTGCAGATCCTGAAAAACCAGGAATCCGTATTCGGCTCCTCCTCTTTCCCCGCGACGCGCTATTTCCATTCGTGCCTGCCATCGGACTTGATCACGCGACCCATACGAAAGGGTCATGCGGTACTTTCTTTGTGAAATATTCTCCACCACCATGCGATCAAGGTCCATAACCTTTTGAAGACTACCCGCCGGCTTCATTTCTTGTCTGAACAGGAAGCTGAGCGCCCACGATCTGTCAATCACCACATCCGCATTCAAGAGGAGTTCATTTCCCTGCACAGGAAAGGAAAATCTGTTCGTAAAGTTGAACACGTCGTAGTATGAAGAAATCCTGAGCCACCCTGACGGCCTCAGAATCACACCGGCATACATACCTTCTTCTCCCTCTAACGAGCCCCCCTCGGAGAGGCTGAATCCGTGGATTGATTGAAAATCCGGCGGATACGAACGGAGCGCACCTACGAACCGCATGAAGGGCCGCGGTTCCATGAATCCGGCAGCAGAGAACGCAAGCAGACCGTGAGAGTCCCTCGCTATTTCGGCAGACCAGCTCATGGCCTCGGATCTCCATGCGATTCCTGCTCCCCACAGTCCGGCTTTCCTCCACGCGGGCGCACCTTGCTTCGGAAGACTCACGGATCGGTCAAATATGGAAGAATATCCCGTCAGTGAAATCTTGAGCTGGTCGCCTGCAGCCAGCGTAATACCGCCGCCGCTCAGCGCTTCCTTCGTTACTTGACGCGTCTTCAGCTCAGATGGCGTTCGAAACAATCCGTCTTCATCAAAACTCCTCACAAATCCGAGGCTGTCAACGCTGCCGTTTCGCCCATGACGCGAGACGAAACCGTAAAGCGTGATGAAGCCGAAAGCTGTCTCGGCTGCAACTCCGCGAAAGAAGTTGTTTTCGTCGGTCGAACGGTATGGCTCGATCTGGATGGTCCGGCTTCTCGCGGGTCCCGCAACATCCGCGCTTTTGGCTGTCGCCATCGATCGCGCGAAGACCAGGCCGCGCCCGGCCTGGACGAGAAAGTCACCGAAAAGAACCTTCAGGCCGGCATCATGCTGCTCGACAGCGACATAGCCCGTTCCAAATGTTTCAGAAAAACGTTCCCCCGCATCCTTTTCTGTGAGGAGCCCTGCTTCCCAGTGTATGCTTTTCTCCGGATCACGACGCGAGTCGATGATGATTCTCTCGTAGAACTTCAACGGGGAGCCTAAAGAACGAGACTGTTCTTCGGGGGTGAGGAGATCCGACTGCACCCTGGATCGCATTCGGACCAAAGGCCACGAAATACCGGAAGAAAGAGGCTGCCCTCCGGCATACACAAGGGGACGGATCACTTCTAAGAGCTCCGGCGTCATACCTTCCACTGAGATCAGTTCATTTGCCGAATGGAACAGTTTCTTTCCCCTCGCGCGTACAATGCTGCGCGCCATCAAGGGAGTGAGCCCCGGGAGCTCCTCGAGATCCGATTCTGAAGCTGTATTGAGATCGAGGCCGTGTTCTCTGAGATGCATCAACCTGTCTGCCCATTGCGATTGGCCCTCCTCCAACGTTTCTTCTTCGAGCATTTCTTCCATGCGGCTCTCGCTTCGCCCGGAAGTATCCACACCCACAACCTGTGACAAGGCCGAAGACGAAACAAGGAAGCAAACAGCGGTCAATGTTTTCACGGGTCGAACCTCAGAGTGATTTCGAACTCGTGAGTCCAGCCCAGCTGCCAGTGATGCGATGCTGCGTAGCTGCATTCAACAAGTCCCTGGCGAATGCTGAATCCCGTGGAAACAATGTCCGGGTTATTCGCAATCCCGCCGCGCAGAACCAACGAGGGAACGACCGTGATCTCGACTCCTCCCCTCACAGTCAGATCGTACCGCACATCTTTCTCACCCTCAGCGATCAGCTGAAAACCATTTGCGGGCTTGTAGGAAAGACCAAGAATCCCAATTTGCGGCAGACGTTGCGGGATGATCCCAATGGCCGCACCGAGAATGTTGTTTGCGACAAGACCCAGAGCCAGATCATCGGAAAGTTCCACAATGGCGCCGACATGACACATCAGACCGTTCGAATTTCCATAGCCTGGGATGACTGTTCTGAGAATTTCAGCAGACAATCCAACTGCCAAGGAGGGCGCGATTTTTTGACCAATTCCCAGGGTTCCCCGAAATTCCTTGTAGAGGTCAAAACCGAACTGGTCCATCGATGCACTCATCTGGTGTCCGGCAATGTTGAATCCACCGGCTACAGCGATTGTCCGCAATTCCCGGAGGCCAAAGCGGAAGGGAACTACTGAAGTTGAGACGACAGTGCCAAAGGAATACGCGTTTGCGGAGGGATTCTGAATACAGGCCCAAACGCCCTCATGGGGTACGCTCACGGCATATGCAAGCCCTGCAGCGCGCGATCCTCCCCCGCGTCGTTCTCCTGCAACGAGGTGGTGAAGGGAGATGAGGAAAAGCAAGAAACCCATCAGTCTGATCATGAAATCACCTTGCCGTCGGCGGGTTATTTTTCTATATTTCTTCCGAATATTCTGAGGATGGTATGCGGCGCCTTCCGTTGGCTTTGCTTCTCTCGTTCGTCCCTCTGAGGCTTGTTTCACAGGAACTGCTGTGCGATGTGACCATCAACATCGAAAAGGTCCCATCAGCCTCGAGGGATTATTTGCGCAATTTCGAGTCAGACGTTGAACAGTATCTCAACAGCCATCGATGGACGACGGAAGACCTTGGGGGGGAAAAAATCCAATGCTCGATGAATATCTTTTTTACGCAGGCGGCCGACAATCAGTACGTTGCGCAGGTGTTCATCGGCAGCCGCAGACCGGTCTACAGGGGGGTTGAGAAGACAGACAAAGAGACCATTATTCTACGCGTTCTCGACGAGAAGTGGGAATTTGAATACATCCCTAACAAGCCGCTCTATCACGACGAATTCCAATTTGACCCTCTCGCCGACTTTCTTGACTACTATGCCAACCTCATCATTGGCTTCGACTTCGAAACGTACATGGAGTTGTCCGGTTCATCCTATTTTCAGAAGGCGTTGAACATTTGCGGACAGGCAGCGGGAACTCCGTACGCTTCCGAATGGCAGTCGCAGTCCGTCAGCAGCTTCAGCCGTTTTTCCCTGGCCGACGAACTCGTAAATTTGAAATATCAATCGTTTCGACTTGCCTTCTATAAGTATCATTTTGAAGGCATCGACCTTCTGGCGACGCAGACACTCCCCGGTCTCCAGGCCATGCTGGCTGCGATCGAGTCCATGGCTGAAATCAGAGAGAAGCAGAACCCGCGCAGCATTCTCCTGAAAGTTTTCTTCGACACCAAGTATCAGGAGATCGCCGAACAGTTCCTGAAATATCCGGACCGCGCCGTATATCGACGGCTCATCGCGGCGGATCAGAATCACCAGACCACGTATCAGGAGTACAGCTTGAAGTAGATCTTAAGGAACGAGCGAAATCGAATGGATCGAGTCGCCGACCTGAATCTTATCGACAACATCCATTCCTGACACGACCCTGGCAAAGATCGTGTATCGCCCGTCAAGGTGAGGTTGAGGCGAATGGGTAATAAAAAACTGGCATCCCTCCGTATCCTTCCCTGCACTTGCTACCCCCACAGCACCAAGTTCAAAGTTCACAAGGGAAAACTCTGAACGAATTGCGTAGTTTGGCCCGCCCCAACCGTCACCACGGGGATCACCCCCCTGAACAACAAAGTTCGGCACAACTCGATGGAAATTCAAGCCGTGAAAGAACTTTTTTCGTATGAGCTTGTAGAAACTGAGCACCGTGAAAGGCGCATCGTTTTTCAGAAACTGAATTATGATCGTTCCTTTGCTCGTTTTGATTGCGGCCCTCTGATTCTTTCCGATCAACTGAAGCACTTTCCAGTCGTAATCCGTGTGCAAGGGTCGGGTTGACTGGGCAACCTGATCGCCGTAGTCCGTGCCGGTCAGTTTCTTCAGTGCACTTACCGCAGCTACCGCAACCGTTCTGTCTGCATCGAGCAAGGCCCGCTCCAGAAGAGGAACGGCCCTGTCGTCGCCGATACTTCCCAGGGTCTCCAGCACCGCTTGCATCGCTTCCACGTCGTTGGGAGCGGACAACTTGCCGTAGGCCAGCATCAACTCTTCGACTGCCCGCCGATCCACACCCTCCTGCTTGAGAAAAGAAAACACCGACGAATCACGCAACGCATTGGCCACAAGGGTCGTCAGGGCCATATCCTCCCTGAGAAGTGCAATCTTGGCTTTCCGAAAAATCCTCGCTCCCAGTTCGTTGGTCACTGCAGTATCTTTCCGCACAGCCCGAAAATTCTGCGGCAGGAGCATTTTTCCGAAAAAATCCCACGCTGCCATGGCAAGTCGGACAGAATCATCCTCGAGGCGGTCGAGGAGGAGCGCAAGGTTCTCACCTGAAGGTATGGAAGCAACGGCCTCCAGCGCTTTCGACTTAAGTCTCAACGACGCCTTCTTCTCGGAGAAGACTCCGTCAAAGGAGAATTCGGATGGAAAGTGTTTTGCGAGGGCGACGAGCGCCTCTCCCCGCACCATGTCTGCCCGCTTTGCAGATGGCTTCGAAAGCTGGAGGAGGCGGTTTCTCAACTCCGAGGCGTCCTCATAACGTTTCACGACATCTTTCGAAAGACCTGTCAGGGATGTCAGTGCGGCAATCGTCACATGATCTGAAGACGAAGCGAGAAAAGAGACGAGTCGGGCAAGCGCTTCATCCGCCCGAGGCGCATGAGCGGCAAATCCCCTGGTAAGATTTACCCGGACCCGCCAATCCCCTTTTCCCTTGCGCGATTCATACGCATGAACAGCCTTCAACAATTCGACCCCTTCGGACGGCTTTGTCTTGGACAAGAGTACGACAAGATGCATGCGCACATCCGCACTCGCATCTGCAGCAAGCCGGGCAAGCAATTCCTTCCTCTTCGCTACTTCAACGTCGATCGCGCCATGAGCGCCAATGCGCCACAGGGCATAGAGTGCGCTCCAGCGTGTGCGGCTGTCATTTTCTTCCAGGGCATCGAAGCAAAACCATATTCCCCGCTCAGACTTGATGTTACGCAGGGCGAACCGTGCAATACTCAGAGCTTGATCGGCTTTCAATGAGGAGAGTTTTTTCGGGAGTCCGAACGTCACCACATCGTCATAGACCCGGGCACTGCCGCTCTTTCCGAGAGCCTCGAGGAGCCGCTTGAGAACATCCGAAGACGTTTCCGTTCTCAAGCGTTCCGCCAGTGCATGTTCGGCAAGAGGAGAGCCGATCTCACCCAGAGCAAACGCGGCTGCGGCACGCACGGAAGAAGAGCGATCGTTCAGCAGCGGAGCCAGACGGGAAATGGCTGTCGAGTCCTGCACATTGCCAAGGGCAATTGCGGCCCGCCGGCGGATGTTGAGGTCTTTGTGGGTCAAATAGTCAAAAAGGACGGTGTCCGAGACAAGGCGCTGATCCTGGTGCCACAGGATCTCTCGTTCATCGCCGGAGAGCTTTTGAGCGAACGAAACGGAGGGGAGAATAAGCAGTACAGAAATGAAAACGCGGATAACCATGGAATGTCGATGTCCTGAGAGGAAGGTAGAAAA
>CAZRPU010000041.1:0-20688 GCA_964602055.1 uncultured Ignavibacteriaceae bacterium | reverse complement strand
GTAGCGCTCGAGCACATTGGCCATCCTGGTTGACCAGAGCCAGTCCCGGAACTGCGTGAAGAGGCCCGAGAGGGCATCGAGCATTGCTTCAAATTGCGCGACTGCAATGGGAAGAACAAAGAACAAAACAAGGATAATGACGGCAACCACGAGCAAGATGAGAACCAGGGAGGAAACCCAGCGCGGGATTTTCCACCCCTCGAGGGTTCCAACCAGCGGATTCAGCAGGTACGCAATCACCAACGAAATGACAAAGGGCGCAAGAATGCTCGAAATGGAAGAGGCGAACCAAAGGCCGAACAGAATGATGCTCAGCCACATGAGATTCCGTGCAAGCGCATAGCGCCGAAGGGGAAACATCAGGAAGAGTATGGCGCCCAGGACAATAAAAGGAGAAAGTATTGTCTGAATCGTATAGATGAGAACCATGAGCAGGAGCACGCCGCCCACGAGAAGGACAATTTCGATCCGTCCGAAGGATTGAAACAGCGATTCCCAGCTCTCTCCCGCTTTTTCTCCGGCGACGGAGTGGTTCACCGGCTTCCGTCGCGACCGCCGTGCACGAGCCATACTAATGGTCCTTTGCTCTGATTCCCGTGTGGCCAAAGCCCCCTTCTCCCCTTGCCGAATGCTCAAGGGTCTGAACGGGCTCCCAATCGACACGGGCGTAAGCTGCAACTATCATCTGTGCAATGCGATCGCCACGACGGACCACGAAAGGGGCCTTACCGAAGTTTGTGAGGATTATTCTTACCTCTCCCCTGTAATCGGAGTCGATCGTTCCGGGGGAATTCAAAATTCCAACGCTGCTCTTGATTGCCAATCCGCTGCGGGGCCTGATCTGGGCTTCATATCCCGGGGGCAATTCGATGCTGAAACCTGTCGGGACAAGGGCCGTTTCGCCCGGTCCAATGACCAGGTCGCTTGTAAGGGCCGCGCAAACATCCATTCCTGCCGAACCTTGCGTGGCGTACGCCGGGAGCGGCAGGTCTGTCTGATTTTCCTTCACCCGCGAGATTTTTACTCTGATGTGTTCCGGCAATGGCTGATGGTGGCCCTATGAGAGAATTTTCCGCACCAATATAGGGAACAGGGCACCGAAAATCAATTCTTCTGAGACGGTTCTGCCGGCAACAAAAAACCCGCCTCGAAGAAAGAGGCGGGCTTTGGGAACATTCCTTCCAGGAAGAGGCTTTATTGCTGCCCGGCAGTGTCGACGATGACCGGTCTCCTCTCCCTCGCATTGCGCTGCACGCGAGCGCGGGCAAGCGAATCGATTTTGCGAAACTGCGCATTGTGTCTTATTTGTTCCTGTGTCAGGGTCTTCATCAACGAATCCATTCCTCGAAAATCCATTTCGACGTCGAAAGCCGAAATCTCACCAGGAACTTCCTCCACGCGCACACCGCCCTCTGGCGTCCGGAATTCGAAACGGAACATCTTCTCTTTCCGCACCCGTGGCGTCACCCATACCCGCATTGTTTCTTCACTGGGAAAGAACTGCGGTGCGATTTCGATCTTCAGAAAGTCTTCCTCGCTGACAGTCTGAAGCGGCGGCGGAGGAGCAGACGGCCGGGAACGCTCAACGGTTGTTCTTTCGTGACGGACGCGCATCAGGTTCTCAAGGCGCGCCGGCAACTCCGCAACGGCACCCGCCAAGACAGCGGCGTGCGGTTGAATGAGACTGTCAATGTTCAGTGCAAGGGGCGCAACAATGGTGGAATCGGCGGTAATAACGACATATTGGATCGTCTTGTGGCGGGCATGACCGCTCCATGCGGAGACCTGCTCCACCGGAGACTGAAATCGTTCCTGGGCAATGGTATAGGTCGCATTGTGTGTCTTCAGGAAGCCGTTAAATCGTTTTCGCTGAACGGGCGCCAAAACGGATGCGATATTCGACAGCACTTCACGGTTCAGCTTCGTCAGTTGCGGGTCAATAGCGAGAGCATTGTTTTCACCATAGAATGCTCCTTTCGCTATCCTCCCCCGCGCATCATGAAGAACGGAATCGATCATTAACACCTGATGCCGCGTCGGTTGAACTTCTTTGTAGAGATCGGCAACTGTCACGGCTGCCTGAACGCGGTCGGCGGTCATGCCAACTTCGAGATGGTACCCCTGCTCGCTCTGATCATCAACCCGCAGCGCAGTTTCCGCCTTTGCATCAAGGGGAAGAGTACCGAACAGGGCAAACTGAAGGACCTTGTCGTTGTCAATGTTGGCAAACAGGGGAAGCACTGTTCCCTGGAGGATACCGTTTTCATAAACCTCTTTCACCGCCTGCGAGCGCTCCGTGACATAGCGAAACAGAGAATCACGCTGGAGATATGCCGTAATACCGACGGCAACGATTGCAAGAATCCCCATCGCGCTGGCCAGGGGAATGTATTTTCGGGAGAAAGGGAGAAGGTTCTCTTCTTCTTCATCTCGCGCCTTCATTTGGGCCGAAAGCCGCGTCCAAAAATGGGGGTCGGGGGGAAGTTTGGGACCGGCCGCAACCAGATGTTTCAGCTGCCGCAACTGGCGCAACTGCTCTTTCGCTTCGGGATGGGATGCGAGATGATCTTCGAGCATTTCCATTTCTTCAGCGCTCAATGCTCCGTCAAGATACTCCGACAACCGGCGATTCAGCTCTTCCGTTGAATCAAAATTCATATCTTTTCCTCCAAAAGCGGTTTGACGGCTCGTCTCAGCATTTCTCTCCCGCGCGACAAGCGGGATTTCACCGTTCCGATTTCACATTGCATGACCTCTGCGATCTCCTCGTACGACATCCCTTCGAGATCTTTCAGAATAACCGGGAGCCGGAATTTCTCGGGGAGGTTTCTCAACCCACGGGCAACAAGCTCCTCTGCTTCCGCCCGTTGGGGATTGAACGAGGAGTGGTCCGGGATTTCCATTTCCGTTCCGTCGTCCATCGATTGAAACATGAACACGCGCCGGACTTTCCTCTTGCGTAATTCATCGCGGCTTTTGTTCACGGCGATCCTGTACAGCCAGGTATAGAACGACGATTCGAACCTGAACCGGGGGAGTGCCTCATACACCTTGAGGAACACCTCCTGGGCTAGATCATCGATCAGAGACTGATCGTGAAAAACTGAAAAGATGATATTCCTCACCCGTTCCTGGTAACGCTCCACCAGAAGTCGAAAAACGTCGCGCTCTCCGGTCTGAAACAGGGTGACGAGAACCTCATCGCTCTTGTGACTGAAGGAGTCAGTCACTGGCTGCGCAAGCATGCTTGAGGTGATCTCCGGCTTTTGGCTCGATTCGGTCATTTAGACGGTTGGATTTCGGCGATTGTTCCACGCAATGGGGAAAAAGAAAAAAACTCGTATATCGCAATGCTTATACGAGTTTCTTGCGTGAAAGTTCCTGGACTCTCTATGCTGCTGCTTCTTCTGCAGGCGCCTTCCGCACGACACGCTTTTCAAATTCTTCCTGGAATCGGCGAATCATCGATTGAACAGGCCAGGCCGCAGCATCACCGAGAGCACAAATCGTATTCCCTTCGATGTTGTTCGCAACATCCATCAGCAAATCGACATCTTCCTTCCTGCCCTCGTTGCGGACAAACCTGTTGAGAATCTTTTCGAGCCACCCGGTGCCTTCTCTGCATGGTGTACACTGCCCGCATGATTCGTGATGATAGAACCGCGCAATGCGGGCAAGAACAGCGATGAGATCGGTATCTTCATCCATGACAATCAGCCCCGCCGTACCCACCGCCGACCCGGCCGCCTTCATCGAATCTGCATCCATACAGACACCCTCGAGCTGGTCGCCGCGGAGGATCGGCGTTGACGAGCCCCCCGGAATGACCGCTTTGATTCCTTTGTTCCCGGGCACTCCCCCCGCATACTTATATATTATTTCCAGAAGCGAAACACCTGTGGCCATTTCATAAACGCCGGGTTTGTTCACATGCCCGCTCACGCCCACCAGCAGCGGCCCCGGATGCTTGGGAGCCCCTATTTTCGAATACCACTCCCATCCGTGATTGATGATCAACGGCACATTACTGATGGTCTCGACATTATTGATCGTGGTCGGGCATCCCCACAGTCCATATTGAGCAGGAAATGGAGGCTTGATCCGCGGATAGCCGCGTTCTCCTTCGAGAGAGTTCATGAGAGCAGATTCCTCGCCGCAAATATATGCTCCCGCTCCCTTGTGAACAAAGATGTTCGTGGAAAACCCCGTACCCAGAATATTCTGTCCCACATAGCCGCGCTCATAGGCATCTGCGAGCGCCTTCTCCACCATTCGGATCCACTTGCCGTACTCACCGCGTATGTAGATATAGGCGGTGGTAATCCCCATCGCATAGCAGGCAAGAAGAGTTCCCTCGATCATCAGATGCGGATTGATTTCAAAAATCTGCCGGTCCTTGAACGTTCCCGGTTCGGACTCGTCGCCGTTGACGCAGAGGTATTTGGGCTTCGAGGTTTGTTTCGGCATGAAGGTCCATTTGAGCCCTGTGGGAAAGCAAGCGCCGCCCCTCCCGCGGAGATTTGACTTCTTCACCTCGTCTGTCACTTCCTCGGGCTTCATGCTCAAACCTTTGCGAAAGGCTTTATACCCCCCATGGGCCTCGTACACGTCGATCTTGTGAAGATCCTTGATATCAGGGAGAAGCAGTTTTTCCATTATTGTTTCTCCAATCCATCCAGGACACGGTCAAGTTTTTCCACTGTCAGATTCTCGTAATACTCCTCGCCCACTGCACACATCGGCGCGCCACCGCACGCACCCATGCATTCGACCTCTGACAAAGTCCATTGATGATCCGCCGAAGTTTCACCCATTCTCACTCCCAGCCTCTTTTCGAGATGATGTACAAGCGCTGCCGAACCGCGCAGCATGCAGGAGACATTGGTACAAACCTCAAGGTGGTACTTCCCTTTTGGTTTCTGGTGATACATCGTGTAAAATGTCACCACCCCCAGAACATGGCCAAACGGGACCTTGAGCAGGTCGGCGACATATTTCATGGTCTCGCTTGAGACATGCCCGAATTGTTCCTGCGCGATCCAGAGCACGGGGAGCACCATGGCCTGCGCATGCGGGTAGCGCTGCCTCAATTCATCGATACGTTTGAGATTTTCAGCGGAAAACATGTGGGTTCTCGATCAACTGGTTCGAAGTACTATTTGTCTGCTTCACCCATGACCGGGTCGAGACTGCCGATGATCGCCACGACGTCGGAAATCATGGAGCCACGCACCATGGTCGGCAGCGCCTGGATGTTCACAAAGGAGGGCGAACGGATTTTCATCCGCCAGGGGTTTCCATCACCGTTGCTGTAAAAATAGAATCCGAGTTCTCCTTTGGATGCCTCCACCGCATGATAGATTTCGCCCACCGGTGGATCAATGCCGAAGTTCACCAGCATGAAGTCATGAATAAGCTCTTCCATCTTGGTATAGACCCGTTCCTTGCGCGGAAGGACCTTTTTCGGCTTCAAAGCGTGAATGTCACCTTTCGGGATCTTCTCCAGGACCTGGAGGACGATCTTCCGGCTCTGTTTCATTTCCTCAAGACGGACGTAGTATCGGGCGAGAGAATCTCCCCCATCCAGAACCGGGACATCGAAATCGAGTTTATCATAGACGAGGTACGGATTCGCTCTTCGAAGGTCGTGGTTCACCCCGCACGCCCTCAAACACGGACCGGTCACTCCCAGGTTGATCGCGTCCTCACGCGTGATCACGCCGACACCGTCGGTCCGTTCAATGAAGATCCTGTTTTTGTTGATCAGTTTTTCCGATTCAGCGAGGTTCTCGGGGAATTCATCAATGAACTTTTTGATCATCGCTTCCGCTTCCGGCGTCATGTCGTGTGCGAGGCCGCCAATGCGCGTGTAGCTTGTCGTGAACCGTGCTCCCACGAGATGCTCGAAAATGTCGTAGAGTTTTTCCCGCTCACGGAATGTCCACATCCATACGGTCAGCGCTCCGACATCCATGCCGATTGAACCCACCATCATCAAATGAGATGATATGCGGGCCAGCTCGGCGATAAGGGTCCTTAGATATTGCGCCCTCGGCGGAGCCTCAATCCCGAGGAGTTTCTCGACTGCGAGGATATACGCGACGTTGTTCTGCAGCGGCGCAAGGTAGTCGAGCCGATCGGTGTGCGGAATAAATTCATGATAGGTCGAACTCTCGGCGAGTTTTTCGTAGCCGCGGTGCAGATAACCGACTTCAGGCACGCAGGCCAGAACGGTTTCGCCATCCAGCCGCACCAGCAGCCGCAAGACGCCGTGCGTTGCCGGATGCTGCGGACCCATGTTCAGGATAAGATCGTTTTCCAGGGGATCGGTAAACGTCACCGAGGTATTCTGGTCCTCGAGCGCCTGCTGGATTTTTGTTTTTCGCGGAACGTCGTGTGTGGTTGCTTCCATGAGGCTACTTCTTCGGAAGATAAATCGAGCCCGGGATCCCCATGAGGGGAAAGTCTTTTCTCAGCGGGTGATATTCGAATTCGTCGGGCATGTAAATCCTTCTGAGATCAGGATGCCCATCGAAGATGATCCCAAACATGTCGTAGGTCTCTCGTTCGTGCCAGTTGGCCGTACTCCAGACTCCGGTGACTGTGGGGACATGCGGATGTTCTTCTTCGACAAAGGTCTTTATGCGGAATCGATGCCGTTGCGTGAGGCTGTAGAGATTATAGACGACTCCGAATCGCTTCACGGGCGTATTCATGTCAAGCCCGAAGAGATCGGCCAGAAGATCATAGCGGAATTCCGGGTCATCTTTGCAGAAGCGGCAAATCTCGACGATCCGTTCGGGAGGAACGACTACCGTTAATTCACCGCGAAACTCGTTGGACTCGAGAATGCTGCCTGCAAATGTATCATTCAGCTTCCCGAGAATGCGTGCATTCATTGAGTCGATGAGGAGGATTGTGCAGGGTGGTGCGGAAAATCTCCGATGAGGGCTGTGGTGCTGCCCTTGCTCTCACGTCTTTGAATCTTACCTTGCAGAGTAATGAGCGCATGAAGCAGATTGTCGGGGCGGGGCGGACATCCGGCAACGTAGAGATCGACCGGAAGAAACTGGTCGATTCCCTGGACGACGGAATAGGTGCGGTACATTCCACCGGAAGATGTACAGGCTCCCATCGCTATCACCCACTTGGGATCCGGCATCTGGTCATAAATTTTTCTCACCACCCGGGCCATTTTGTACGTGGTCGTGCCGGCGACAATCATAACATCGGCTTGTCGTGGAGAAAACCGGAACACTTCGGAACCAAAGCGGGAGGCGTCAAAGCGAGGCCCTGCAAACGCCATCATTTCGATGGCACAACAGGAAATTCCCATCGGCATGGGGAAGAGGGAATTCTTCCGGCACCAGTTGATCGCATCCTCAAGTTTCGTCAGCATGAGGCTGTCGCCCAAAGCTTTCTCTAGTCCCATTCCAGCGCTCCTTTCCGCCAAACATAGATGTATCCGACCAGCAGAACAAGAATAAAGACAACCATGGTGATGAACCCGAGCATCCCGAGGTCCTTGAATGTCACCGCCCATGGATAGAGGAACACCACTTCGATATCGAAGAGAATGAAAAGAACGGCCACCATGTAAAATTTGACGGAGAACCGTTCACGGGCCGACCTGATAGGCTCCATGCCGCTCTCATACGTCGAGAGCTTCTCTTCGTTAGGCCTTTTGGGGCCAAGCCATTCGTTCAACTTCACGATGACGACCCCAAAAATGACCCCGATCGTCACCATCAGGAATACGGGGATATAGCTTTCTACCATAAACAATCCAGTTCAGAAAACCGTGCCTGTGCACGCTTACGACAGGTAAAGTTTATCGAAAATTGCCCACAAAGTCAACGAACGGGCGCATCGCCCATCGAGCGGAGCCTCACTTCCACTTGTTCAAGAGGCCAGCGGGCACGAAGCTTCAGTGTATCGCGGGCAACCGAGAAGCGCTCCGAAAATTCAAATGGAAAAACCTTGCCTGCGTCGTAGACACCGTTGCCGTTCCTGTCCCGGAAGACATGCATGACATACTGACCCTCGGGAAGGTGATCCAAGTGAAATGGTCCCGGCCTCTCGATGGTGGTGCTTCGTGTTACTTCAGTTTTTTGCCCGGTCATCGAGGCGGAGACAACCAGCGGTCCCACGGTATCCGTCACACTCGCATCACGCACAAACCCCGAGACACTGCTCAGACCATTTTCATCCAGCGTGCGGAACGAGATGGATTGAACAGTGTCCTTGCCTGATACTCCCTTCCAATCTTTCAAACTTCCCGTGCGAACGAATATCGTGTACCATGCGGATCCGCTCAGATCTCTTTCCGGTCGAATGGTCATTGCCGCATCACCGCGCCATTGCCCCTCAGCACGAATCTTCCGGCCAAGACTGTCGCGAAGTTCGACAAAGTCCATCCATGGAACGGATTGAACGGGGTAAGCGAAGCTTATCTCGAGTACGGGGATTAGGCTCACGTTTCGGGCGCTGTCGGTAAGGGAAAACGAATCGACCGAGGGTCGAACAGTATCGCGGACATCAGAACCCATGAACCGAATCATTGAGGCAGACGAATCAATCAGCCTTCCCGTGAGATCCCGAACACCGCGCCACTCCATTTCATATGTTCTCGCAGCGTCTTGATCCTCTGTTGCGATGAAAAACTCGGTACGTTTTTGAAGCCGTTGGGCAATGCTGAACAGGCGGAGGGGAAGACGGGTAACAGTGTCTCGGACAACAACATTCTCCAGACGCACTGATCCTGTATCAAGGGGTTCCGACATCTCTGCTATCAAGAGCCGACGATTCACAGGAGTGACTTTCATGAGACGGGGAGCGGTGGTATCCTCCCGGGCAAGGCGGAGTACGATGCCCGTCTGCAATGTATCTTCAGGTGTAAGATGGACGGAGTTTGAAGCGGCGGCGAACTCGTCGGTCTCGGGATCATAGAGGAGATTTCTGTATTCCTCCCGGATCGCAAGAATCTTGTACGATGCAAGGGAAAGATGGGGAAAAAGGAAACCTCCATCGGATCCGGTTTGGGTCACATAGTCAGGAAGTCGTTTTCTCGCATCCAGGGTATCCGGTCCATCGGCGGATTGCTTGTACGCCATAACCATGATGCCGGCATACGATCCCGCAAATGTCGCAGGATACACTTTCCCTTCGATGGTACCCGGATCGATTGTTGCCCCGGTGGAGAATGCAAGCGAAAACGCCTTCTCCATGCGGTTGCGGTTACGGAGGTCAACAACGTCGGTTCCCACGCTCACCACGTAGGTCGTGTTCTCCTTCAAAGAGCCGCTGAACCTTATTTCCACTTCCGTCCCGCTCCAATCGAATGTCAGCGGTCCAACTGTCGGGGATATGAAGAGAGAGGCTTCGACCGAACGGCGATCAACGTATTCATCGAATTCAAGAACGATGGTCGAGCCGCGGAAAAAAGTGGAGGACGGTGCCGGATATGCGGAGATGACACTGGGTGGCTGAGTGTCTTTGGGGCCGCCCGAGGGCGGAGCCTGGCCGGCACACGACGCGAGAGCGATCGCCAGAATCAGGCAGCCGATCGAACCGGGAAGAACTTTCCTCAAGCTCAATGGATCAGCCTCCAAGGTTCTCGGCGCGCTGTAATTCACGTCGGGCTTTGCGATATGCCCGTACTGCCCTTTGGTGCTCAGAAAAACTCCTCGAGAAGACATGTCCCCCCTTTCCGTCTGCCACAAAGAAGAGATACTGATGGATTTCGGGATAGAGGGTCGCCGTGATGGCCTCGCGGCCCGGATTGTTGATGGGGCCCGGCGGCAATCCATAATGCAGATAGGTGTTATACGGAGAATCGATTTTCAGATCACGGTACAACAGTCGGCGCGGCCCGTCAGGAAGGACATACTGAATCGTAGGATCAGCTTCCAGTTTCATCTTTTTCCTGATGCGATTGTGATACACCCCTGCGATCGTAGCCCGTTCGCTGGCAAGCTGTGCCTCACCCTCGACAATCGATGCAAAGGTAATGGTTTCCTGCATGGTCATCCCAAGCTGTTCCTGCCGTGCTCTCAACGAATCAGTATAGAATTCCATGAACGATTCGACGAGCCGGTCGACGATCTCCCTTTCGTCTGTTTGCCACTGGAAGAAATACGTGTCGGGCAGAAGATATCCTTCCAGAGTCTTTCCCGGCAGACCTTTGGACTCGGCGATTGATGCATCGAGACAATAGTTCATGATTTTCGCGGAATCGACGCCAAGTTCCGCGGCGAACCTCCTCGCGATCGTCCGCAGTCGAATGCCCTCGGGAATGGAAACAGCAATCATTCTTCGGGACGTGCCGTCTTTGAAGTCGGAAAGCATCGAGATATTTGAGACTCCACTGCTGAAGTAGTAACGCCCCACCTTCAGCTCCTTGGTCCATCCCAGGATCCTCCCTGCTACTTTCATGGCAAACTTGCTGTGAATCATTCCCTTTGCGTCCAGCGAATCGACTACGGCTGAAAACGATGTCCCGCGGGAAATGGTCAATACTCGTTCAGCAGGATCGGCAAAAGTGTTCGGCCACAAAAAAATCCAGAAGAAGAGGCACAGGAAGAGAGCGAGGGCTGCGGAGGGAATGACAATACGGGCGTTCTTCCGATCAAGAACCCAGTTGCGATACGTGGCAAGGGATTTCAACGCTTTTGCCCTTTTTCTTTCTGCATTGCCGCGCGCTCCACGGAACGCGACTCGTCAATAATCCGCTCAAAGAGCCGGCGAAGAGCCTGCATCGAAAGCGGTCCGTGATTTGCTTCCGTCACATTCTGCATGATCTCCTCCTCCCGGTCCGGCGTGTATGCTTCAAGTCCCAAAGCGACTTTGATTTTTCCGATTTCAGCCGCGTAATGGGCGCGGTCATTGAGGAGCTTCACCAGCTGGAGATCCACTGAATCGATCTTTTTTCTCCATTCATCCAACGCACGAACTTGATCCTCTTTCATCCCTCTCCTTTCATCGATCGGAAAAATGACCCGGCAATCCCGAGTGCCTCCGTGTTATTCGAAGCCGACTCGAGGGCTCTGATCAATGACGATCCAATCACTGCACCATCTGCATATTGCCAGACATACCGGATGTCGTCAGGACTCGAAAGACCAAAACCGACGACAAACGGCTTCCCCACCGTTGAGCGTACCCTGTCGAGAAAAATCCCGAGGGATCCGTTCTGTTCAACAGAGGCCTGTGTTCCCGTGACGCCGGTGACTGAGACGCAATAAGAACAATCCGTTGATAAGGAGTCAATCAAGGCCACCCGTTTCGTCGAAGTGGTTGGCGCAATAAGAAAGATATTGCTCAGCCCGGCGGCGAGACTCTTTTCCCGCAAATCTCCGGCTTCTTCCGGAGGCAGATCCGGAACGATAAGCCCGTCAATCCCGGCTGCCACGGATCTTTGAACAAACTGCTCAAGTCCGTATTGTGCCATGGGATTGCAGTACCCCATTAGTACAACGGGTGTTTCGGAATTCTTGCGGAATACTGCGACGTCGCGCAGTATGCTATCGATTGTCACTCCGTTGCGCAGGGCCGCATCGGAGGAACGCTGAATGGTGGCTCCATCCGCCAGTGGATCGGAAAACGGTACCCCTACTTCAATCATAGCAGCGCCTGCATCGGCGAGTTTCTCCATGAGTGGAACCGTTAACCCTGGGAAGGGATACTCGGGTGTGATATAGGGAACCAGCGCTTTGCCTCCGCTCCCCTTGAGTCGGGACCACATGGCAGCAATTCTTCCCACTCCGCTAGCGGCCTCCGCTCAGTGCAAGATTCGGCGTTGCGGTCAACTCCAGCGATGAGAATGTCCCTTCCATGGTTCGCAGATATCCTGCCATCGCCACCATTGCGCCGTTGTCCGTGCAATACTCCAACCTGGGAATGAACAGCTTCATTCCTCTCTTTACGGTCTCTTCTCTGAGCCGGCTCCTTAATGCAGAGTTCGCCGCAACTCCACCGGCAACGGCGATATCTCTGACGCCTGCATGTTCCGCGGCCTTCATGACCTTGAAAACGAGGACATCGACGACGGCCGCCTGGAAAGAGGCACAGAGGTCGGCGAGCAAGTCCCTTTGTTCCAACAGCGCCGCGGGGTGGAGGCCGTTCTTCCGCAGATAATAGAGCACGGAAGTCTTGATTCCGCTGAAGCTGAAAGCGAAAGGATCATCATCGAGGAATGGCCGGGGGAAGCTTATGGCATCCGGATTCCCCTGCTTGGCCAAATTATCGATCAAAGGACCCCCTGGGTACCCTATTCCCAGCATTTTTGCCACCTTGTCAAAAGCCTCTCCCGCTGCGTCATCCCGGGTTTCCCCCAAGAGCTCATAGCCGAACGCCGAACGAACCAAAACCAGCTGAGTATGGCCGCCGGAAACAGTAAGATTGACAAACGGAAATGATGGACGGTCACCTTCGATGAGGTTCGAGAGTATGTGAGCTTCCATGTGGTTGACACCGACAAATGGAACACCCAACGCCAGTGACATTGCTTTGCCGAAACTGAGGCCGACGAGAAGAGAGCCGATGAGCCCCGGGCCATGGACGGCTGCAATGCAGGTAAGCTCACTCTTCGAAACCCCTGCTGCTGCCAGCGCACCTGAGACAATCGGAATGACCAAACGTTGATGGGCTCTCGAGGCGAGCTCCGGGACAACGCCTCCAAATTCAGCATGAAAAAGCTGGGTTCGGGTAATATTGGAAAGGAGGATCCCGTCGCGGACGACAGCAGCCGACGTTTCGTCGCAGGAAGTTTCAATACCGAGGACGCTGACCATTGAGCAATAATAACCAAAAAACATACCTCTCGCAACGACTCCCGAAACGGCTAACTCCCGTATTGCCTCTCTCCATTATTGTTCTTATATTCATATATCATTTTCATCGAATCACCGAAACTTGGAGCACGCGTTCATGGCAAGGATTTGCGAAATCTGTGGAAAGAAACCGATGGCGGGAAACAATGTCAGCCACGCTCATAACCGATCACCTCGCCGGTTCCTTCCCAATCTTCAACGGGTGCGGGCCGTGGTGGAAGGCAGTGTGCGCCGCATTCACGTCTGCACGAACTGCATCAAATCAGGCAGAGTTCGGAAAGCTGCCTAGATTCGGACGTAAGGACATGAAAAAGAATCCCGCCCTCCATGCGGGATTTTTTTGTTGATACCAGCGAAAATACCAGCGGCCCATGAAGATCTCATTCTCGCCTCCGAATCAATTGACCATTCTCCGGATTCTGCTCACTCCGGTTTTCGTGTCCTTTTTGTTTTCCGGAAGCTCTCTCTTCAGAATGCTTTCCCTTGTTGCTTTTTTCCTCGCTCTGATGACGGATTGGTACGACGGCTGGGTTGCCCGCCGCTGGGGATATGTAACCCGCTGGGGGGCTTTTCTCGATCCTCTTGCCGACAAGGTGGTTACCTCCGCCGCACTGGTCTCGTTCGTCTCTCTCGGCCTCGTTCCCGCGTGGCCCATCTGGCTTATCGTTGTCCGTGATTTCGCCATTACTCTCCTCAGGTCGTATTCAGAGTACAAAGGAAAAGCATTTGACACGACGAAATTCGCGAAAACCAAGACATTCCTTCAGTTCATCGTCATCTATTACGTCCTTATCCTCTATGTAGCCGGCCGCAGCGAGTACTTCCGCCAGCACTACGGGACAACGATCGACTCCCTGCTCGACAATTCACTTTTGTACGTGCTGGCTGTCCTCATTGCCGTTATTACGGTCTGGACAGGCATCACGTATCTGATCCAGAATTGGAAAACGATTCGCGAGCTCTATGACGTTTCAAACAGGGTCACAGAATCCTAGCCCCTCCTCCGCAACAGCAGCGCACACTGACTTTTCCGTTCCCTTTCTTGTAAAGCTCTTTGGATCGGGATTGTTCAGCGGATACTCGCCTGTCGCTTCGGGAACGGTCGGGAGTCTCATGGGTCTTGCCATTTATGCATTGCCGGGGTTCGAAAATCCCGGTGTCATGATCGCCGCATGCTTTATTGTTTTTGTCCTCGGTATCAAAGCGGCTGAACTCATGGAGAGGCGCTACGGACACGATCCGGCGGAAGTGACGATCGATGAGATCCTTGGCATGTGGATATCCCTCCTCTTTCTCCCGAAGAGCATTTTCCTCGGTTTCACAGCGTTCCTCCTGTTCCGGATATTTGATATCGTGAAACCCTGGCCCGCCCGAAAATTCGACACCGTACGAGGGGGCTTTGGCATCATGATGGATGATGTCATTGCCGCCTTTTATACAAACATCATCCTGCACATTCTCTACCGCGTCGGTTTCTTCAGCCTCCTTTCCCTTTCATGATGAACGCTGAAGTTGTAACGATCGGCGATGAATTGCTCATCGGTCAGGTTATTAACACCAACCAGGCCTTCGTTGCCGACCGTCTCAACATGATTGGAATCCGGGTTATCCGGATGGCCACGGTCGGGGATAACGAAGAGGAAATTCTCAGCGTTCTGGAAATGGCATGGAAGAGCGCTGATATTGTTCTCGTAACCGGAGGCCTGGGCCCAACCCATGACGATGTTACCAGAGCGGCAATCTGCACCTTCTTCAACACGGGTCTCGTTCGGAACGAACAAGCGTTGGAGAACATTCGTCGTCTTTTCGCCTCACGCGGCCTTCCCGTGACACCCCTTAATGAACAACAGGCCTTTGTGCCACAGGGGTGCGCTGTCATTCCCAACTCGCAGGGAACAGCACCCGGATATCTCTTTGAAAAAGGGGGAAAGAGCATGATCATCCTGCCGGGGGTCCCATACGAAATGAAGGCAATGATGGAGGAATTCGTAATTCCCCATTTTCAGCCAAAAATGAAAGGAAGTGCTCTTCTCCATCGAACCTTACGAACGACTGGAATTGCAGAGTCACATCTTGCCGAAAAGATCGGGGATACACGGGAGCTTTTCTCTGCCGATAGCGGCCTCACCCTTGCGTTTCTTCCCAGCCCATTAGGCGTCCGGCTCCGCATTTCCGCCCGGGACGACTCTTCGGACGAAGCGGCACGAAAGATTGCAGATGTCGAGAGAAAGCTGAGGGAAAGGGTTCAAAAGTATATCTATGGTGTCGAAAACGAGGATCTAGAGGCTGTTGTAGGAGAAATGCTTGCCGAACGAGGGCTGAGTATTGCGGTAGCTGAATCGTGCACCGGAGGGCTTCTGAGCGACCGATTGACCAATGTTCCGGGGAGTTCCCGTTATTTCCTGCAGGGATTTGTCGTCTATAGTAACGCCTCCAAGGTGGCAAATCTTGAGCTGCCCGAGTCTCTTTTAAAAGAACACGGAGCCGTCAGCATGCAGACGGCAGAAGCAATGGCAGAAGGTGTCCGAAAGAGGGCAAAAACGGACATTGGAATTTCCACAACAGGCATTGCAGGCCCTTCGGGCGGATCGGCGGAGAAGCCCGTAGGTCTTGTGTGGATTGCATACTCTGACAAAGAAAAGACCTTCGCGCTGAAATTTCACTTTGGAAACAACCGCAGACGTTTCAAAGAGCGGGCCTCTCAAGCTGCACTTGAACTCATGCGCCGGAAGCTTCTTAAAATTGATTAGCCCTTTTCCATGTCACGCCTTCGATGTTTCATTGCTGTCCCCCCTCCCCCCGCAGTAATCGAGCGAACCGCTGCACTTATTCGTGGACTTCAAAGTATTCCTTCAGATGTGAAGTGGGAAGATGCTGAAAAGCTTCATATCACTCTCAAGTTCCTCGGAAGTGTGGAACAGAACAAGGTGGAAGTACTTGTGGACTCTCTGGAGAAACGATGTCGAGCGTTGCCATCATTTGAATATTCTTACGAAGGCATCGGTGCGTTCCCGGATTTCGACCATCCTCGAGTGTTCTGGATCGGTACAGCCCGCAACACTCCGTTCATCGATCTTCACGTACGAGTTGAGGAGGTCGTACGAACAATCGCACCGGTCGATGACGTCAAACAGTTTCATCCTCATCTGACTTTCGGCCGCGTGAAAGGAAATCGAGGGCTTCATCGCTTGACAGCAACTCTAAAAACACTTACCTTTGAACCGGTCGAGGCACGCTGTTCTGAGGTGCATCTGATAAAAAGCGTTTTGTCTCCATCCGGTTCACGATATTCGTTGCTCGCACGCATTCCTTTCAACCTGTAATCGGGGTATTCATGTCTGAAACAAATTCCAAAGACGCCCGCCTCCAAGCGCTGAAGATCGCGATTGATCAGATCGAGAAGCAGCACGGAAAAGGCTCCATCATGAAACTCAATGAGGGGCCTATAGCGAAGGTCGATGTCATTTCGACGGGTTCGATCTCGCTTGATTCCGCTCTTGGCATCGGCGGAGTGCCCCGTGGCAGGGTCATTGAGATTTTCGGACCGGAGTCGTCCGGCAAAACGACTCTGTGTCTTCACATCATTGCCGAGGCACAGCGGGCAGGTGGCGTCGCCGCATTTATCGATGCAGAGCATGCACTCGATCCCGCCTACGGCAAGAAACTCGGCGTCGATATCAACAACCTCCTTCTTTCGCAGCCGGAGTTCGGCGAACAGGCGCTGGAGATTGTCGAGACTCTCGTCCGCAGCGGCGCCCTCGATGTCATCGTCATTGATTCAGTCGCTGCGCTAACGCCCCGGGCTGAAATCGAAGGAGAGATGGGCGACCCTTCCATGGGAGTGCAAGCCAGGCTGATGTCCCAGGCTTTAAGAAAACTGACAGCCGCCATCAGTAAATCCAAAACGAGCGTTATCTTCACCAACCAGCTTCGTCAAAAGATCGGGATCATGTTCGGCAACCCCGAAACGACCACCGGCGGCAATGCGCTGAAATTCTACGCATCGGTGCGGCTGGATGTGCGGCGCATCGAAGCGATCAAAGACGGGCAGAATGTCGTCGGAAACAGGACTCGCGTGAAGGTTGTCAAAAACAAGGTCGCTCCCCCGTTTAAAGAAGCTATCTTTGACATTCTCTATAATGAGGGCATTTCGAGGCTGGGCGATCTCATTGATGCCGGCGTCGAGCAAGGCGTGATCGAGAAGAGCGGATCGTGGTTCTCTTACAAAGGAGACCGGCTCGGCCAGGGGCGGGATGCCGTGAAGGCCTTCTTGGCAACCAACGCCGACTCTGCGAAAGAAATTGATACAATGCTTCGAAAGAAACTTGGTCTTTTGGCGCTTGAACCTGCTGCTCCTCCCGCAGCAAAAGCCGAATCCATAGCTTCTCCAGGCTCAAAACGGACGGCAAAATCCTAGGCGACACCCCTTGTACATCACAAAAATTCTTCGAAAAAAAGCGCGACAGCCGGTTTTTTCTGTCTATGTCGACGGCGCCCTTGCCTTCGATCTGAGCGACGAAGTCCTCGTCAAATTTGGACTGAAAACGGGCGACAGTATTGACGATCAGACCGTCGAAAAGCTCTCGACGTCAGAAGCATTTCACCGGGCGCACCAGTTCGCCGTCAACTATCTTTCGTACCGCCCCCGAAGTTCAAAGGAAGTACTGGATCATCTCCGGAGAAAGGGCTACTCACCGGACCTCGGGAAAAAAGTCGTTCAGCATCTTCAAAAAGGCGGTATGATCAACGATATCGAGTTTGCACGGCTCTTCGTAAGGGATCGTCTCAAACGAAAACACGTCGGCAAGGCATGGATGCGGAGGGCGCTCTATGAGAAGGGAATCTCCAGCCATTTCGTGGAGAAAGTCTTCAAGGAGTACATTTCTGACGACGACCAGGAAAACGCCGCTCAACTTGCCGCACGCAAAAGACTGAAGATCGCCGGACCAAGCCTCGAGAAACTCGATGAGACCAAGAAGCGCAAGCGGCTCGTTGACTACCTTCTCCGCCGCGGCTTCCCCACCGAAGTTGCATTGAGAGCTGTCAGAACCGTTCTCTCCTGAACATGCAACCGTTTATCGGCAACCGGCCCATCCGAAAAGTCGCCCTCCTTGTGGGCCTCCTGCTCATTTGCTTTTGGATTGCTTCGTTTGTCCCTTCGCTCGTTCTCGCTTTGATCCTCTCGGTACTTCTTGCTTTTGTCCTCAAGCCCCTTGTGAAGATCCTCGAGTTCCGATTGGGATTGCGCAGGAGCATTGCGATTCTCTGCGTTTTCGTCCTGACAGGCGGAACGGTGGTTCTCGCGTCGATTGAAGTCGTACCGATTCTTATCGACCGGGCGCAGCACCTCTACGATCAATTCAAGAACTTTCCTTTCCAGGCGAGGCTGAACGACGCCGCACGGGACTTTGCCCAGCACGTCCCCTTTGTCGACGGCGGAACGCTTGCTGAAAAAGCGAACGCCGCAATCAATGGTGCCATCCAATCACTCGGCGCTGCGGTCGAAGACATCGTTTCTCTCATCGCGGTTTTCGCCATCGTTCCTTTCGTCACCTATTTCGTCCTTGCCGAAGGCGACCTTGCTCTCAAACGATTGATCGAACGGGTCCCCAACAAATATTTCGAGATGTCCTTGAACGTCCTCAACAAGATCGAGCGCGACCTTGTCGGTTATCTGCGGGGTTGGATTCTCGATTCGATCATCATCGGTCTCCTGAGCATTGCGGGCCTCTGGCTCATCGGCATCGATTATCCGATCCTCATCGGCGCTCTTGCCGGGATCGCGAATCTTGTCCCGTACCTCGGTCCGGTCGTCGGTGCTGTCCCGGCCTTTCTGGTTTCTCTGACACAGTACGGCGATTTTCGCATGCTTGTTCCCATCGTTGTGCTCTCCATTGCCATCCAGGCCATTGATAACACCGTCGTGCAGCCCCTCTGCTTTGCCAAAACCGTCGACATGCATCCGCTGACCGTGATTCTCGTCCTCATCGTTGGAAATGAATTGATGGGCATTGTGGGCATGCTCCTCGCAATACCGATTGCCACGATTCTGAAAGTCTCCATGGTGGAAACGTACTGGGGCCTCAGGAATTACCGCATCACGGCCTGATCAAAACCGCTCAGTTTCTTTCTCGCTTCTTCGGCAAAAAAAAAGGCCCGCAATCGGGCCTGAGATACCTTCTCCCCTCGTTCTCTTCATACACACACATGCTCTCGAATATGTTCCGGGATGAGTCTACGGTTTGAGATCACTCCATGAAAAGCGGCTCTCGCAACGTCGGAAAGAAATGATGCATACGACCTGTACACTGAGGACCCCGCTGCCAGAAGCTCGCCCTCAAGAATCCTGTGAACCTTGGGAAGATTGTACCACGGAACGCCCGGATACAAGTGATGTTCGATGTGATAGTTGATGTTGCACATCAGAAAGGAGAGTAACGGATGCGTTGCGACAGTCCTCGTATCGGTCAGCTCATTCCCGCCGGTCGTCATGCCGTGCTCTGCAATGCCCCGCACATTGGCCACCTGTCCCGCAACAATCAGCGGAATAAGCCACCCCTCGACCATCCATTGCAGCGGAAGAAAAACCCATCCTAGCGTCACAACACCCACCATAAAGAGAAACTCTCCTATCAGGCTGACACGTTCACGGGGCTTTGCATGTTTGAGCGCATTCGCGGGAACCATGATGAGGTAAAGATACACCGAGAAGAAGAATACGAGCACATAGACCCATCTGAGGAGGAATGGTTCTCGTGTGATATTCTCGATGTCGTCGGGATCTTTCTCCGTCCGGAGGTACTTGTGATGCAGCGGATGCATGATTCTGTATCCCAGCCCGGAGAACAAAATGGGTATGCCGCACAGGAACCCCAGCCATCGGTCTATCCGTGGATTGCGCGTCATCAGATTGTGGGATGATTCGTGGGAAAGAACGGAGAGCGTACTCAGTGAGAGTCCCCCGACCAAATAACCGATGATGCTGATGACGGCATTGTCGAAGGCGATGGATAAAGTGGCCGAGGCTATCCAAAGACCATAGTGCAATCCAAGGACCGCATTCCACCGCTTATCGAGAACGTGAAGAGCCTTGATTGCTTGTTTTTTCTCCGGCGGGAAATCCCTTCGGCCAAGAACCTGCGCAACGTCGCCCTGGGGGCAAAAGTACAAGTCGCTTGGATTTCGTATTTCAACAGCAGGTGAAGGTACCATTCAACACCCCCTCCTTTCGCTCCATGCCGCCGTCGGAATCATTTCAATGATCCGCTCAGCAGCTCAAATCCCCTGAAAAAATTCTCAACATCTCTGTCAGCGGAAAAGTTTCAGCACAAACATCCCGGGAAAAGGAAAAGCCACTTCATGGAAGCGGCTTTAAGGTACAACAGGTCCCAATTTTATCGCGTTGCCGATATCCTCCGCTGCACCGACCCTGTGATGACCGCCGCGGACACGAGTTTTGTAATGTCCCACAGGGAAAAAAGAAGAAACCCGGAGTTGAATGCATTTTGCCATGAGAGTTGCATGACGAGAGCCAGCTGCACAGTACCGAAGAAGAAGATAACAAGAAGCCCCAGCAGCATCCAAAAATGAACCCACACCATCCCAGCCCGCACGCTGATGCCGTACCCAACGAGGAAGGCAGCAACGGGGAACGCGAGGAGATATCCGCCGGTTGGCCCGAGAAGCCTTACCAGGCCGAATCCCCCTGACGAAAAAACCGGGAAACCGATAATGCCAAGAAGAAGATACAAGGACATGCTGATACATCCGTTCCTTGCTCCGAGTATTCCTCCGGCAAGCAGGACAAAAAACGTCTGAAGCGTGAACGGAACCGGTGCATGAGGAATCTCTATTTGGG
>CAZRPU010000040.1:0-21078 GCA_964602055.1 uncultured Ignavibacteriaceae bacterium | reverse complement strand
TGGCCGGAGAACTGATCGAATTTCCGGGGAACACGTTCGCGATGGCGCTGAATCTTGAAGAAGATAATGTCGGCTGCGTGTTGTTCGGCGAAAGCTCGCATGTCAAGGAAGGAGACACCGTCAAGAGAACCGGACGCGTGGCCTCAATGCCGGTGGGCGATGCAATGCTGGGACGAGTGATCAATCCCCTGGGCGAACCGGTGGACGGCAAAGGAGCCCTGAAGACCGACAAGTTTTTGCCAATCGAACGAAAAGCTCTGGGCGTTATCCAGCGACAACCGGTGAAAGAGCCGCTGCAAACGGGCATCAAGGCGATCGACGCGATGACGCCCATCGGCCGCGGACAGCGCGAACTTATTATCGGCGACCGCCAAACAGGGAAAACGGCGATCGCTATTGATACCATTATCAACCAAAAGTACACCCACTCCGAGAAAGCGCGCAAAGAAGGAGTCAAGCCGGTGTACTGCATCTATGTCGCCATCGGACAAAAAGGATCCACGGTTGCCCAGGTCGTTACCAAGCTCGAAGAAACAGGCGCCATGGATTATACCACGGTCATCACTTCATCCGCAAGCGATCCGGCGCCATTGCAGTTCATTGCGCCGTATTCCGGAGCTACACTCGGGGAATTCTTCCGCGACAACGGAAAGCACGCTTTGGTCATTTATGACGATCTGACGAAGCAGGCCCAGGCCTACCGTCAAATGTCCCTCTTACTGCGGCGGCCGCCGGGACGTGAAGCATATCCGGGCGACGTCTTTTACCTCCATTCCCGTCTGCTCGAACGTGCCTCGAAGCTCAGCGATGAGCTCGGCGGCGGAAGCCTCACAGCGCTTCCGATCATCGAGACGCAGGCAGGTGACGTCTCCGCCTATATTCCCACAAACGTCATATCCATTACCGACGGACAGATCTATCTCGAGTCGAGCCTGTTCAATTCCGGCGTTCGACCCGCGATCAACGTGGGAATCTCCGTTTCGCGCGTCGGAGGCAATGCACAGATCAAAGCCATGAAAAAGGTGGCGGGCCGTTTGCGCATTGAACTTGCTCAATACCGCGAGCTGGAGGCATTTGCTAAATTCGGTTCCGACCTGGACAAATCCACCCAGCAGCAGCTTCGCAGGGGATCAAGGCTGGTGGAGCTTCTCAAACAGGATCAATACGTTCCCATGCCGGTGGAAAAACAGGTGGTCAGCATGTTTGGAGGCACCAACGGCTATTTTGACGAGATCCCCCTCGAAAACGTGGGACAAGCGGAAAAGGAATTTCAGGAATTTCTGGAAGTAAAGCACAGCGACCTCCTTGCGGAGATTGCGGCGAAGAAAGACTTGTCGGAGGAAGCCCAAAAGAAACTCCAGGCCCTTGCGAAGGATTTCCTGGGCAAGTTTCATCAAAAAGTGAAGACCGCATAAGATCATGGCAACGCTCAGGGAAATACGGAGCCGGATCACCGGCGTGAAGAATACCCAGAAAATCACCAAAGCCATGAAAATGGTTGCGGCCGCAAAACTCAGGCGCGCGCAGGAAGCGATCGTTGCCGCCAGACCCTATGCGAGGAAAATCGGTCAATTGCTGAAGCACCTGGTTGCAAAGGTCGATTCCTCTCTGCACCCGCTGTTCGCTCCGCGTGAAGTAAAGAATGTGCTGTACGTGGTTGTCACGGCGGATCGAGGTCTCTGCGGCGCGTTCAATGCAAATGTGATCAAGACCGCAGAGCAGGAGATGACCACGACTGCGGGGGAATATCTTCGGAACAGGGCTCTCCACCTTGTGACGGTAGGGAAGAAGAGTACGGAATATTTCGGCAAACGCGGCTACAGCCTCTATGCCAAACATGCCGGGATTTTCAGTGATCTGGCATTCGATCGGGCGCGGGGGATGATGGATCAGATAATAGCGGGATACCTCAAAGGGGATTTTGACCGCGTCGTGGTGATCTATAATGAATTCAAATCGGTCATCCAACAGAAGATTGTGATCGAGCAGCTGCTCCCTGTCCCGCCCGAGGCGGCGTCGCCCGAAGAAAAACAATCAATGGCCCAGGTCGAATATATCTATGAGCCTTCGAGCGAAGACATCATCAAAGCCCTCGTGCCGAAGCATCTGAATTTTCAGATGTGGCGCATTCTCCTTGAATCCAACGCCGCCGAACAGGGGGCGAGGATGTCTGCAATGGACAATGCCACCGAAAATGCAAAAGACATTATCAGGAGTCTCTCCCTCTCCTTCAACAATGCCCGTCAGGCTGCCATTACCAAGGAACTTCTGGAAATTGTCGGCGGTGCAGAGGCATTGAAAAAAGCAGGTTAAACGACACATTTTTTCTCTCGTTTGAAACCGCGGCCGCCATCCGGAAGCGGTTTTTTCTTTTGGAAACTTTCCTTCACGGATGCCCACGGATGCAATGGAAGGGAGACAGATGCGTGAAATCTCCCTTGATTGGGGGTGGTTTTTTCGTTACCTTGAAGACCCTTTGAAAATTACGGTTTTGCCCCTTTTCGGGGCTTTTTTTGGCACTGGTCATGTTTGAAAACCTAACCCTGAAACTCGAAGCAGTCTTCAAAAAGCTTCGGGGGCACGGTAAAATCACGGAAGAAAACGTCGCAGAGTCTCTCAGGGATGTGCGGAGAGTACTGCTCGATGCGGATGTCAATCTCCGGGTGGCGAAAGAGTTCATTGAAAATGTACAGAAGCGGGCTGTCGGGCAGGAGGTGCTGTCGAGTATAACCCCGGGGCAGCAGATCATCAAGATCATCTATGATGAAATGGTGAAGCTGCTGGGCGAATCGAAGACAGACATTGCCGATGCACAGGATCCCCCGACCATTGTCATGATCGCCGGACTTCAGGGATCGGGCAAGACGACGTTCGCTGCGAAGCTCGCCGGCTTCTTGAAAAGCAAGGGACGCAATCCTCTTCTCGTGGCGGCCGATGTCCATCGTCCTGCGGCAGTCGATCAGCTCATGGCTCTTGGGAAGCAGATCGATATTCCTGTTTATGCCGACCGTTCTGCGGGAGCGGTCCAAATAGCGGAAGGGGGGATCGCTGCGGCGCGCAAAAACATCCGCGACACGGTGATCATCGACACTGCGGGGCGCATGCATGTTGATGAAGAAATGATGAAGGAAGTCGAGAAGATCAGGGAGACCGTCAGGCCCCATGAAATTCTCTTTGTTGTCGATGCCATGACGGGCCAGGATGCAGTGAAGACTGCGCGGGCGTTTCATGACCGGCTCTCGGTCAGCGGGATCGTGTTGACAAAGCTTGACGGGGATGCACGCGGGGGTGCGGCGCTCTCCATTCGTTCGGTGGTCGAACGGCCGATCAAGTTCATCGGTGTGGGGGAAAAGCTCGATGCGCTCGAGCCGTTTCATCCCGACCGTATTGCCTCGCGCATTCTCGGCATGGGCGATATGGTCACTCTCGTGGAAAAGGCCCAGGAGAGGTTCGATGAAGAAAAGGCCGTCCAATGGGAAGAACGGCTGCGAAAATCGCGTTTCACGCTGGAGGATTTCCTTGACCAGCTGAGGCAGGTTCGGAGCATGGGCTCTCTGGATCAGGTGATGGGGATGATTCCCGGGATGCATCGTATCCCTGCCGGCGCACAAATTGACGAAAAAGCACTGGTCAGGATTGAGGCGATGATACAGTCGATGACCCCGGAAGAAAGGGCTAAGCCCGGCGTGATCAACGGCGGCCGCCGCAAGAGGATTGCAGCGGGAAGCGGCACAAGCGTCCAGGAAGTGAATCGGCTGCTGAAGCAATTTGACGAAATGCAGAAGATGATGAGGAAGATGTCGAAAGGAAATTTCCGGCGGGCAATGCGGGGAATGAAGTTTCCGGTAAACTAGGTCTCTGGTGCCATGAGGCCTTGGTTCGAGCACAACATTCTTTTTTTGATGAAAGGAGCGATTCGTGGTTAAGTTACGTTTACGGAGAGTTGGAAAGAAAAAGCATCCGGTCTACCGGGTGGTTGCGGCGGACATGCGTTCACCGAGAGACGGCCGGTATATCGAAGCGGTGGGAAGCTATGATCCGAATCTGAACCCGATCAAACTGAATTTCAAAGACGACCGCATTGTGTACTGGCTGCGCAAAGGTGCCCAGCCGACCGATACGGTGCGGACGTTGTTTCAACGCTCGGGACTCTGGCTTCGATGGTCGTTGATGAAACGCGGCGCGGACGAAGCGAAAATACAGAGCATGATGGAGCGTTGGCAGTTGGCGCAGCAGGATCGGATGAAGCGCGAAGCGGAGCGCAAGGCGCGCCGGCTTGAGCGCAAGAAGAAAGCTGCGCAGGACGCTGCTCCGGTGGCGGAAAAGCCCGCTCCCGCCGCAGAGACGCCTGCTGCCTAGGTTCTGAATCCCCAGCGAAGAATTTCCATCCCACCAGGGACGGGAGGCCATGCCTGGAGGACCATTCTAAATCCGGCTCCCTTCAGACAGGACCTCCGAAGCAGGACAGGAGGTGGAACTATGAAGGAGTTCATGGAGTTCATCGCCAAGCATCTCGTCGACCATCCGGACTCGGTCTCCATCGATATGGAGGAAAAGGAAGACAAGCTTGTCTTCAAGCTCAAGGTTATTGAGAGTGATGTCGGAAAAATTATCGGGAAGAACGGGCGAACTGCATCAGCATTGCGGACTCTCCTGCGTGCGGTGGCGGCAAAGGAAGGAAAAAGGGCCGTTCTTGACATCGTTGGCTGAAACAGGCGCCGGCCGATGATAGCGATCGGCAAAATCACGAAGAGTGTGGGGATCAAGGGGGAAATGAGAGTGCAGCTGCTGACGGATCGCCCGGACAGGTTCAAAGAACTGAAGAAAGTCTGGCTGGGAGCGGCAAAGAGTCAGGGAACAGAGCATACGATCGAAGCTTCCCGCGCCACGAAAGCTGGGGTGGTGCTGAAGCTCTCGGGCATCGAAACACGGGAGGATGCTGAAGAAAGGAAAGATCAGTACGTCTTCATCTCCGACGAGGAGGCGGTCCTAACGCCGGGATCTTTTTTTATCCACGACGTGATCGGGATGAAGGTGGTGACGGAAGAAGGCATCGATGCGGGAACCATTGAAGACATTGTCCGAATGCCCGCAGGCGATATGTGGGTGGTGCGAAAGGGTGGACAGGAAACGATGATCCCCGGAGTGAAGGAATTTATTCGCGCTGTCGATGTGAAGAGAAGGCTCGTGGTGATTCGGGCCATTGAAGGGTTGTTGCAGTGATGCGCGTCGATATCGTCACCGGACTTCCCAAGCTTCTCGAAAGCCCTCTGCAGGAAAGCATCCTCCGGCGAGCGCAGGAAAAGAAGAAGCTGACCGTCGTGGTGCATGACCTGAGAGACTACACGCACGACAAACACAGGACCATTGACGACACTCCGTACGGAGGGGGGGCGGGGATGGTTCTGAAGCCGGAACCGATTTTCGAATGCGTCGACACGCTTCGCAGTCAGCGCTCGTACGACGATGTCATCTTGATGATGCCGGATGGGGAGACGTTCAATCAGCAGACGGCGAATCAACTCTCCCTGAAGCAGAACCTCATCATGATTTGCGGCCATTACAAAGGGGTCGATGAGCGGGTGAGGGAAGCGTTGGTGACCCGTGAGATTTCCATCGGCGATTATGTTCTGACAGGAGGGGAGCTTGCCGCAGCCGTGGTGGTCGACGCGGTCGTGAGGCTGATTCCCGGTGTGTTGAATGACAGCGAGTCCGCACTGAGCGACTCGTTTCAGGATGGGCTGCTGGGGTATCCCGAGTATACGAAGCCTGCAGAGTTCAGAGGGATGAAGGTCCCGGAACCGCTGCTCTCGGGAGATCACGAAAGAATACAGGAATGGCGGGAGGCACAAAGGCGCAAACGAACGGCACTGCGGCGCGTCGATCTGATCGGGCCGCACAACTAACGAGTATCATTCTATAGCGGAGAATTGGTCATGGACAAGCTCAAGTTACTGGAAGCAACGCAATTACGGAAAGATATCCCCGATTTTAAAGCAGGGGACACGGTCAATGTGCACGTCCGCGTCGTGGAAGGTGACAAAGAGCGCATACAGCAGTTCCAGGGCGTGGTCATCAGCCGCCGCGGCGCCGGCCTCAACATGACCTTCACCGTCCGGAAAGTGTCTGACGGCGTCGGTGTTGAGAGGATTTTTCCGGTCCATTCTCCCCGGCTCGCAAAGATCGAACGCATCAAGGAAGGCCGCGTCCGCAGAGCGAAGCTGTACTACCTGCGTGATCTCGCTTCCAAGGCCGTTACGCAAAAGACCACCACGTGACCTCAAGGCCGCAGCTCGGCATATCGGCGGCCCTTCTGGTGAAGCCGCTGGTGGAAGGCCTTGACGCGCCTGATGCAATATTCGGCCTTGCCGAGGACATACCATCGGCGCTTGCAGTCCGCTTCAACGATCGCCCCGACACTCTTCGGGGCGCTTTCTTATCTCCCATCGACTATGCCCGTCACGGCGCCGAATATCAGATCGTTCCGGGAATTGCAGCCTCATCGCGCGAACCCACCGGCACGGCGAAGTTGTTCATCAACGACGGGGTGAAGGACATCAACAGCATTGCGGTCGATGTGCGCGTCACATCGGAAATCATCCTCGCCAGAATCCTCCTCCTCGAAAAATTTCCCAACCTTTCCTCCGGCAAGCAATCCATGCAATTCATTCCCATGATGCCCGATCTCGGCGCCATGCTGAACAAGGCCGATGCCGCCCTTGTGGTGAATATCGCCGCATCTGAAGAGCACGCCGCCCCCGCGTTCAGTCTTGACCTTGTTGAAGAATGGAATGATCTGACAGGACTCCCCTATGTTCACGGGTTGTGGGTGGTCCGTGAAGGAAAGTGGTCCCCGGAAGAAACCCGCGCGCTTCAAGAGGCAAGGGACCTCGGTCTCCAGAATCTTCCATCCATCGCCCGCCGCCATGCCGCCTCCGCCGCCACCGAGGAAGAACATCTCGACTATCTCTCTGCCTTTTCGTATGACATGGGAGAAGATCAGGAGAACAGCTTGTCCGAATTTCTCCGCTATGCCTATTACCACGGAGTGATTCGCGATGTGCCTGAGTTGAATTTTGCCTCCCCTGCTTCCCCGCCAAGCTCCTCCGTGCACTGAGTCGGTTCCACGGCCGGGCACGCCTTGAAATTCCCCTTTTTTTCCTTAGATTGGAGAAGTTTTGAACTATGATCAAAACCCTCTACATCAAGAACTACGCCATCATTGAAGAGATTCAGGCGGATTTCGAATCGGGGCTCAATATCATCACGGGGGAAACAGGAGCCGGCAAATCAATCTTCATCGATGCCATGGGAATGCTGCTGGGAGAACGATCCAGCGCCGACTCGGTTCGCAAGGGGACGGAAAAGGCAATCGTCGAAGGAGTCTTCCACATTGCCGATCAATCGAGAGTACAGGCCATTCTGAAAGACCACGACCTCGAGGCGCAGGAGGACATGATTGTGCGCCGTGAAGTCTCTTCCAAGGGTCAAAGCCGCTGTTTTGTGAACGACACTCCGGTGACGCTGAACTTCCTGAAAGAAGTCGGAGATCTCCTCGTCGATCTGCACGGCCAGCACGAGCATCAATCGCTGCTGCGGACTCAGACCCATCTGGAACTGCTGGATGATTTCGGCGGCCTGGAGGGTCTTGTGGAGGAATACCGGAAGTCGTATAAGAAGTTACAGGATTTCTTTGAGGAAAGAGATGAACTTCAGGAGCAGGAAGAAAGGCTCAAAGAGCGCAAAGATCTTTTTGAGTTTCAAATCAAAGAAATCGATGCTGTCGATCCTCAATCGGGTGAAGAAGAATCCCTCGAAGCCGAACTAAAAATCCTCGAAAATGCGGAAAAGCTTCACGAGGCCACGGCGAGACTCCATCAAATGCTCTACGAAGGGGAACAGGCCGTTTACGACCAGCTCGTTCTCGCGCGCAATCAGCTTGATGATCTGACATCCATCGACAAGAGTTTTGAAGAAGTGAAGAACGAGTGTGCGTCTGCTGCGGCGATCATCAGCGAGGTGACAAAGTTCATCCAAAGCTACAATGCCCGAATCGAATTCAATCCGGAACGTCTCGAGCATATCCGTTTGAGGCTGGGGCAATTGTCTCTTCTTAAGAAGAAATACGGCGGATCCATCGAGGCGATCATTGAGCATCGGAAACAGATCGCCAGGGAATTTCAGCTTGCAGAGAATTTTGAAGGCGAGTTGAAAAAGATCAATGACGCGATTGATGCGGAGCGAACCGGTTGTTCTTCGGCGGCTCAAAGGCTCTCCGCGAAGCGGCGCGACCTCGTTCCGAAAATCAACAAAGCAGTGGTCGCCGAGCTTGTCCGGCTGGGAATTCCGCATGCTTCGTTCGATGTACGGATCGAAACACAGGTTCTGGCGCGCGATGCTTCCGCCGACGGTTCCGGACGGGCATTCGTGAAGATGGGCAAAGAGTTTGTTCAGGCGACCCCGAAAGGGATCGACAACGTTGAGTTTCTTCTTTCGACGAATCTCGGCGAAGATGTCAAGCCGCTGGCGAAGATTGCCTCGGGAGGCGAAGTATCACGCGTCATGCTTGCCCTGAAATCGGTGCTTGCGAAATCAGAGCGTCTTCCGATGCTGGTCTTTGACGAGATCGATGTAGGGATCAGCGGTCGGATAGCACAAGCAGTGGGAAAAAGCATGAAAGGGCTCTCGCGTTTCCACCAGGTCCTTGCCATCACGCACCTGCCCCAGATTGCCGGACAGGCGGATGTTCACTTCGTTATCGAGAAGTCGGAACAGGGGAAGAGGACAACAACGCGGCTCCGTAAGCTGGAAATTGAAGAACGGGTGGAAGAAATCGCAAAACTCATGAGCGGAGCCGAAATCACGGAAGCGGGGCTGGCAGGAGCGCGCGAGCTGATGGGGCTGTAGAAAGAGCATATCATCACGTCACAGCGAAAAGTATTGCTGAATGTCTCTCACGATCTATAATTCTCTGAGCCGTAAAAAAGAACCCTTCAGGCCTCTTCACGAGGGGTCTGTCGGAATGTATGTCTGCGGACCGACTGTCTACAGTCATTCCCACGTCGGCCACGCGAAGAGTTATGTCTCCTTTGACATCATTGTCCGCTACCTGCGTTTTTCCGGCTTTAAGGTCCTTTATGTTCAGAACATCACGGATGTCGGTCATCTGCTCGACTCGGGCGAGGACCGGATGCTGAAGCAATCGAAGATCGAAAAGGTGCATCCGATGCAGATAGCGGAAACAGTGACGAGGAGCTATTTTGAAGACATGGATGCGCTGCAGGTTGTTCGGCCTGACATTTCACCCCGGGCGACGGGCCATATCATCGAACAGATCGAATTGGTGAAACAGCTCGAAAAGAAGGGGTACGCGTACGCAGTGAACGGCTCGGTGTATTTCGATGTCCGCCAATTCAGGGAATACGGGAAACTCTCAGGGCGGACGCTCGAGGAAGCCGTTGAGGGTACCAGGGTCGGGGTCCGGGATGAAAAAAAGAATCCGGAGGACTTTGCACTGTGGAAGAAAGCGGAACCGGAACACATCATGCGATGGCCGAGCCCGTGGGGAGAAGGGTTCCCCGGTTGGCACGTGGAATGCTCCGCCATGTCCATGAAGTATCTCGGGGAGACCTTTGATATCCACGGCGGGGGGCTCGATAATCAGTTCCCTCATCATGAGTGTGAACTCGCGCAGAGCGAGTCCGCCACGGGAAAGCCGTTTGCCAGGTATTGGATTCACAACAACCTTGTTACGGTCAACGGACAGAAGATGTCCAAATCCCTCGGGAATTTTGTCACCCTCAAGGACCTCTTCACAAAATTCAATCCTCTGGTCGTCAGGTTTTTCATTCTTCAGAGCCATTACCGGAGCACTCTCGATTTCAGCGACGAGGCGATGCAAGGCGCCAGGGCCGGGCTGGAAAAACTCATGAACTTCGTGAGGGAGTTGGGTCAAAGAATCGAGGGAATTCAAGACCCCGGTTCAAAGGGCGGTGTCGCAATCGATCTTTCGGAATACGAGCGCGAGATGAAGGAAGCCATGGATGACGACTTCAACACGTCGAGGACGCTTGCGGTCCTTTTTCGGCTTGCGACGGATTCGCACGGCCGCTTCTTCCAGGACCCCTCTCTTTCTCCCGCCACGCTCCGGGAAATTGCAAGGCTCGTGAACGTTTACGCGGGGGATGTCCTTGGCATCCTGCCGGCCCGGGGTACTGCCTCTTCTGCAGCCGACGGGTCCTCGATGAAAGAAGTGCTTGACCTGGTTATCGCGCTCCGCTCGGAAGCCCGCCGTCAGAAGCAATGGGGACTTTCGGACATGATTCGGGACGGCCTGAAGGCACTTGGCATCGTCATTGAGGACAAGAAGGAAGGCACAACCTGGCGGAAAGCATAGGTCTATGGCTGAATCGGTGAAAATAATCGAGAATGGATTCCTCGTTTCGTGCGACCGCCAGCGGACGACGGGCTATTTTGCCCTCTTGCTGAAAGATGATCGTATTGCAGAAATCAGCACTCGGTCCGACGGCTTCAAAGCCCGATTCCCCGCCGCCGAAATCGTCGACGCATCCGAAAAAATCGTCCTTCCCGGCTTCATCGACGCTCACTATCATGGCGAATCGTTCGTTCTGCGCAACTGGACTTCAGGTGTGCCGATGGCGAGGTGGCAGAAGGACCCCGGTATCCGGGCAGTCTTCAAGCATGTATATCATGACGGATCGAAGGATGATTTGATCCTCATGTATCGATCGGCCTATTTTTCCGCTTTGAAATCGGGAATCACCTTCCTTTCAGAATTCTGTTTTGACAACCTTGATACACCCTTTGCCGCAGCGCGTGAAGCGATGAAGCGCTCAGACGTCAAAGGATTCGTCTGTGCCCATAACGGGGAGCAGATCGAGTACGCCAAGGCCCAGACGTCAACCTCGATCCGCAGCGCGCTTGTTCTTCCCGGTGAAGACGATCTGACGACCTATAATCTTCAAACGACTCTTCGCGCCGCGACAGATCTTCATTGGCCGATCGTTTCCCACCTTGGTGAGACTCGCAGAGGCCTCGAAACGCTCAAGCGTAATTTCCACCGCTCGATCCCGGGTGTTTTGGATGAATACCGTCTTTTCTCTCTTCCCCTGCATCTCGTTCACTGTGCCTGCCTGGAGGATGCCGATCACATGCTCCTCACCAGAGCGAGGAGTCCTTTGATTCTGAATGCCTCTTCCATCCTTGCCAAAGGGTCGGAAGTTCCTCCCCTAGCCCTCATTCTTGACGCCGGAATGACGATTGCGCTGTGTTCCGATTGGGGCGTTCCCGATCCGTTCGTCAACATGCGGGCTCTGCAATCCGTGGCACGATTGTCCGGCATGGAGGCACTCGATCCTTTCATGGTGTTGTCCGCACACACACTCCATGCTGCCCAGGCATTGGGGGTTCAGGATGAAACCGGATCGATCGAAGCCGGTAAGAAGGCGGACCTGACGTTCCTCGATGTCTCAGATCTCCGGCTGCAGCTCCCCTTCCATCGCGGAAGCCAGGGACCAATGCTCACCAACCTGCTTTCTCAGGCGACGGCACATATGGTGAGCGATGTTATGATCAACGGAGAGTTCTTCCTGAGAGCGCGGCAGGTGATGACGTATGCCGAGGAGGACCTTCGCCGGGAGTACAAGGATGTCGTTGAGCGCCTGCTTGCCCGCACAGGGACGACCCACCACGAAGCTCAGGCTCTTCCCGAAGAGCCCGCGGCAGGGGCGGCCATATTTCCGCTCACCCGCGAACGGCCGCTGGATGTGAATCCGAAACCGCGTTCGGAAGATTGGGTCAATGAACCTTCTGAGGAGGGATTCCGTATCGTCAGCGGCGTCCCCTCACATCAGGATTCCCCTGAATCCGAGCGGAAGCAGGAACAGGAACAAGAACAGGAACAGGAACAGAGCAACCGGGAGCTTCCGAAAACCGTACGAAGAGTGTTTGGTGAGGATGATAACTAACCCCCCATCTTTCTGGAGAAAGCCGTGAAAATTCTGACAATCATGCTGATGTTTGCTGCAGGAACAATGTTAAATGCACAGACGCGCGGTTCAGCAGGCGATACAGGGGTCCTGGAGCCGACGATGATGATCGACAGGCCGACTGCCGGCATGTTGAAGAGAGCCGACTATAATATCAGCGCCAATTTCTATCAGAGGGGAGGGGTGCTCACGGCAGTGAATGTCGGCTTGTTCGACCGGTTCAGTTTTGGAATCTCGTACGGCGGAACGGGGATTATCGGCCCCGACAGGATCGAAATGAATCCGCTCCCGGGGGTGAAGGCAAAACTCCGCATCATCAATGAGACTCCTATGACCCCTGCCGTGGCGATCGGCTTCGATTCTCAGGGCAAAGAGCCGTATCTCGACAGCCTCAACAGATACACGATCAAGTCGTCCGGTTTCTATGCCGTCGCAAGTAAAAACTATGCTCTCCTTGGTCACCTGAGCCTCCACGGGGGCATCAACTATTCCTTTGAGAACAAGGATGGCGACAAGGACGTCAACCTGTTTGTCGGAGCCGAGAAATCACTTGGTGATATTCTCTCTGTTCTTCTCGAATACGATTTTGCGGTCAACGACAACAATGAACGCATCGGCCGGGGCAGGGGTTATCTCAATCTTGGTTTCCGGCTTTCGGCGGGGGAGGGCCTCATGATCGGATTTGATCTCAAGAATGTTTCCCAAAATCAGCGCAACATCAAGATTGCCAACCGCGTACTGCAGATCGAATTCGTGGGGAACTTCTAAGCCGCGGCGTTAAAGTCTGGTCCAACGGCTGCCGGGCGGAATCGCTGTCAGCAGTGGTCGGAAGCATGTTGGACTTCCCGTAGTACCGGTGTTTCAAGCGATAGACAAAAACCCATCCTGTGTTGACTATCGCACACACTCCCGATGCCCCGCTTCCGGAAATCCCCCCAAAAACGACCGATTTGAGCAGGTTTTTTGAACAAAGACGGCATTAGAATTGTTACATGGATGACGTCATCAACCATCGAGGTGTTTTATGAAATCAATCCTTTTTCCGGTTCTTGCTTTCGGAGCGCTGACACTCCTTTTTTCCGGCTGCTACACCCAGCTGGTGACCATGCAGGATGATGACCGGTATGCCGAAAGATACTCTTCCGAGTCCGATCAGGTGCAGGACACCACGGAAGTCTACACAGAAGAGGATGAGGACAATGATTCCTGGCGCGAAAATCGCAGGTACTTCATGGGTTTTCATTATTACTACCCATGGAGATCATCCTTTACTTTTGGGATATATGATCCGTGGTTTGGCAGCCCGTACTACGATCCATGGTATGATTTCTCATGGTATTACTCTCCCTGGCATTTTCCAGCGGTGTATTATCACTGGAATCCATATCGGTACCACTACGGGTACTATGGCAGCTACGCATACTACGGTGGCGGGTATTATTCGTACTATCAGCCGTACATCGTGAACGATCGCATTTACACGAGAAGGGGGACGGGCTACAACCGGACAGGCGACGTCCGAACCGGCGGCTCACGAAGCGGAGCCTACGGTACTGCTGCTGCACCCTTGCCCAATGCGAGCCGCTATGGAACAACGAGAAGCACGGGCGCGACCCGGGATGCAAGCGCCACTCGTTCGCGGTCAACAACCGGCACGTCGCGTCAAGCGCCTGCGTCGTCCACAGGACGCACCCGAAGCTCATCGGGCGAGAGGAAATCATCTGCGACCGGCAACAAGTCGTCTGCGCCCCGCCGTGAATCCGGTACGACACGTGGATCCTCGACCCGCAAGGAGAGTGCCTCGGCGTCTCCATCTTCTTCGCCTCCTTCGCGGTCCTATTCACCCCCTGCTTCATCTTCGTCCGGAAGAAGCAGTTCCGGCACAAGTTCCAGCTCGAGCGGGTCAAACCGCAGCAGCGGATCGTCCAGAGGAAACAGAGGGAATTAACAACGCATCGATGATAAACGTGGAAGAGCCATGAAACGCAAAGTAGTTCTCCGAACAATACTGAGCTGTACTTTGATGGTGACGGGTCTTTCGTTGTCCCGTGCCCAGTTTGCCGAGGATGTTCTCCGGTTTTCACAGCTGGGTCTTGCATCGGGAGCCAGGGCGATTGGGATGGGAAATGCCGCAGTAGGAGTCGCCGAAGATTACTCGGCTCTCTTCTGGAATCCTGCAGGTCTGGCCCAGCTGCACAATTACGAATTCTCCGCCGGCTTCTCGTACGCGGATTACGCAAACAGCACGAGGTTCCTTGGATCGAAAACAAATGCTTCCAGCGGTATCCTGAATCTGAATAATCTGGGAATTGTCTATCCTGTTCCGACACAGCGGGGAAGCCTGACGTTTGCGTTTGGTTTCCACCGTGTTGCCAATTACTCCACCAACGCTTCATTTGCCGGATTCAATGCAACAAGTTCCATCGTCCCGTCATTGATTCCGGATGTAGATCTCGATGCCCTGAGTTCCTCAAGCCGGCAGGAATATCTTGACAACAACATTCCCTATCAGCTCTTTCTCGCCGATACCCTGAACGGCAGATTTGTCACAACCATTTTCGACAGCGTCAAACAAAGTGCAACGATCCGCGAAGGGGGCGGTGTGAACCACTGGTCGTTCGGGGGAGCGGTCGATGTGGCAAAAGACCTGTCGCTGGGAGTCACGGTCAGCCTGGTGACGGGTTCCTATTCGTATGATCGGGAATTCCAGGAAAATGACGTGCTGAACGTCTACCAGAAGGCCCCCGGCGACACGTACGGGCTCTTTGACCAATTTACCTACGCCAGCACTATCAATAGTGAACTGAACGGGTTCAACGCTCTTTTCGGCCTGATGTACCGAAAGCAAGGCAAGGTGCGCATCGGATTCACCGTGCGCACGCCGACGTATTATACGATCAAAGAAACCCATAGTGATGAAGGCCGAAGCCGGTTCGATCCGAACCTCAACGGGGTCGTTGACGAATATGACATTGCGTTTGACGGACGAACCGAATATGAGGTTATCACGCCATCCGTGCTCTCACTCGGGGGGTCGTATCAGTTCGGCGATCTCCTGCTCGTTTCCGGAGATGCGGAATACACCGACTGGCGCCAAATGAAATTCGGCACAAAGAATTCATCGCTCGATGCAGAAAACCGGCTCATTCAGAAAATTTACAGATCAACCGTGAACCTTCGCGGCGGCGTGGAGCTCTCGCTCTGGGACTTTGGCGTCAAGCTCCGGGCCGGGGTCGTGGTAAAGCCTTCGCCCTATGAGAATGATCCGGCGTCCTTCGATCAGAGGTATTACACGGCCGGTGCGGGGTTCCAGCTTGACCACAACGTGTGGCTTCAAGCGGGATATGCCTACGGCTTCTGGAAAACATTCCGCGACAACTATTTTGGAACAACGATTCCCTCCCGAACCGACGAGAGCGTGAAGACCAACAATGTTGTCCTGAGCCTCTCCTTCCAATTCTAATTCGCTGTTGCAGACGCCTGCAAGTTTCTTTACATTGAGTCCGTTTTCAGAACGGACTCTTTGTTTATGGCCCCTAAAGTACGAATCTTCGCCGGCATCGCTTTTACTCTCTTCGTTGTCCTCACGGCCATTCTCGTCATCGGCTACTTCCTTGCCACAAAATCCTTCCCCCAGGCCACTGGAACGATCGCTGTCGGCGGCTTGCAGCGTCCCGTCACCATCCATCGCGACGGGTTTGGGATGCCGCACGTTTTTGCCGAAAATGAGCACGATTGCTATAGGGCGGCCGGATTTCTGCATGCCCAGGACCGGCTTTGGCAGATGGATCTTATTCGCAGGGCAGGGGAGGGAAGATTGGCCGAGGTGCTCGGCGAAAAGGCCCTTCCGGTGGATCGCCTCTTCAGGACTCTCGGGCTCAGGGATTTGGCAGGCAAGATTGCGTCGGCGCTCGAACCGGAAACCCGCATGGCGCTTGAGGCTTATGCTGCGGGAGTCAACGCGTATATCGCATCGCACCGTTCCGGCCTTCCTGTCGAATTTGACTTGTTGGGTATCGAGCCTGAGCCGTGGCTTCCCGAACATTCGATCTTGCTGAGTAAACTGATGGCATGGGAGCTGAACTATTCCCGATGGATCGACATTACGTATGGTTACGTTGTTGACAGGGTGGGAGAAGCCCGCGCCCGGGAGCTCTATCCCGACTGGGCCCGGGACGCACCGTTTATCGTGCCTCAGGAGCTCCGGGACAAGGACATTGCTACACTCGGACTCGACCTTCTCAAGGCAGATAAGGCATTTCACGAACTGACCGGCCTGGGGGGATTCGGATCGGGGAGCAACTCCTGGGCGGTGTCGGGGAAGAAATCCTCGACCGGCAAGCCCATGCTTGCCAATGATCCCCACCTGATCCTCACATCCCCTGCCCGTTGGTACGAAATGCACCTCGTTACCCCTTCTTTCGACGTGAGCGGCGCCTCGCTCCCCGGCATCCCTTTCATCGTTATCGGACGCAACAGATCCATCGCCTGGGGTCTCACGAACGCCATGCTGGACGACGAGGATTTTTATGTGGAGGAAGTCGATTCGCTCGAATTCCCGACTCAGTACAGGTTCAACGGCGAATGGCGGGAGCTTGAGCAGAGAGTCGACACGATTCTGGTGAAAGACCAGATCCCGGTTGTGTTGACGTCGTATCGCACGCATCGCGGTCCGATTGTCAACCGTATTGAACCCGCAGCAGCTCTTTCGACCCGCCTTCTATCCATGCGCTGGACGGGTTTGGAAATGTCCAACGAGACGATGACGTTTTATCTGATCAACAGAGCGGGAACGTGGAGGGAATTCAAGAACGCAGTGAGGCACTTTACCGCGCCCGCCCAGAATTTCGTTTACGCAGACACCGGCGGCACCATCGGTTATGTGATGGGCGGGAAGATTCCGATCAGAAAAGTTCAGAGACTTGCATCGCCGTTTCCGGGATGGACCGAGGAATACGATTGGAAAGGGTTCGTCCCTTTTGAGCAGAACCCCCAGGTGGTCAATCCGCCCTCCGGCTACGTTGCAACGGCAAACAACAGAATCGTCGACGCTGCATTCCCCCACTACCTTTCGAACCAATGGGAGCCCTCCTGGCGCATCGAACGCATCGATGAAGTGTTGCGGTCGGCAGGCACGATGGAGATGGAGGACCTCCAGCGGCTGCAGCTGGATGTTGTTTCCACGCAGGCGAGAGCGATCGTTCCCCATATCCTGAGAGCGTATGATTCCGTTGCCGTTTCGAGCAATGACCTCAGAACCGGCCTCTCCTACCTGAGGAACTGGACCTTCACCATGAGGCAGGAAGACGTTACGACGTCGGTGTTCCAGGCGTTTCTCCTGAAAACGATCCGGAATACCTTCGATGACGAATTGGGCCCAACGGTTGCACAACTTTACGATACGCTGGCAGCGCGTCCGCTGATTGCCCTCACGGAGCTTCTCCAAAAAGACTCTTCGCTCTGGTTCGATGACGTTACGACCGAATATCGCGAAACCAAGAATGATATTATACGAAAGAGCCTTGAAGAGGGGATTCAGGATCTCAGAGAACGGCTGGGAGGGGAGTTGAAGGAGTGGACCTGGGGGGCTCTTCACCAGGTTGAATTCTCGCATGTGTTCGGTGAAAACCGGCTGCTCCGCCCATTATTCAACGTCGGTCCTTTTCCCGTAGGCGGATCGCATTCCACGGTGTGGAAAGGGGATTTCCGGATCAGGTCGGCATTCAGAAACTTCGTCGGTCCGTCCACGAGGCAGATTTTTGACCTCTCCGATGCGAACAATACGAGGGCCGTCACGCCTCCAGGTCAATCCGGGCAGATTTATCACAAGAATCATGACGACCAGACGCCATTGTGGCTCGCGGGAGCATACCGGAAAGTACCGATGGATCGCGGACTGATCGAGAGCTCTCGCTACGACATACTTCGCCTGATCCCCATTCAATGAAAATCTCCGACGGATTAAAGGAACGGCTGCGAAAGGCGGAATCGATCTGCGTCCTGACCGGAGCAGGCATGTCGGCCGAAAGCGGCGTACCGACATTCCGCGGCGATGAGGGCCTGTGGAAGAAATTCAGGCCGGAAGAGCTTGCCAACTTCGATGCCTTTCTTCGAAACCCCGACCTCGTCTGGGAATGGTATTCCTATCGGCGAAGGATCATGAATGAGGTCCAGCCGAATGCGGGCCATTACGCTTTGGCGGAAATGCAGCGCATGATCCGCGATTTTGCCCTTGTGACCCAGAACGTCGACAACCTCCATGCAAGGGCGGGAAGTACCGGCGTCCTTGAACTTCACGGCAATATCACCAGGAGCTATTGCATACGATGCAAGAGGAGCAGCGGCGTTCAACATCTCGAAAAGGGCACCGCTCCGGTGTGCGATCATTGCGGCGGCCTGATCCGGCCCGATGTGGTGTGGTTTGGAGAGTATCTCCCGGCTGCGGCCTTCGAGGAGGCGGTGGACGCAGCAAGGCGGTGCGATCTGTTTCTGTGCATCGGAACATCGGGTGTCGTCTACCCGGCGGCTTCCATCCCCATCACCGCCAGGGAACACGGAGGCTTTGTGCTTGAAATCAACCCGGAATACACCGACCTTTCACCTCGCGTCAGCGAAACCCTGCTGGGCAAATCGGGTGAAATCCTTCCATTGCTTGCTCACGTCATGAAGGAAACGCACAGCCATGAATCGGCTTAAACTGTTTGGAAACACGAAAATTGTCTGCACCATCGGTCCTTCGTCGCAGGAAGCCGGAAGGCTCGTTCAATTGATCACTTCGGGAATGGATGTTGCGAGGCTCAACTTCTCTCACGGAAGCCATGAACAGCACATGAGCGTCCTGAACGGCGTGCGGGGAGCAAGCAAGAAGACCGGAGAAGCGATCACGATCCTGCAGGACCTCAGCGGGCCGAAGATACGGACCGGGATGGTGAAGAATCATTCTGTCGACCTTGTCGAGGGCCAGAAGTTCGTTTTTACCATCGAGGAGCTCCTGGGCGATGAACAACGCGTTTCGACGACGTATCAGTCTCTGCCGAAAGATGTGCGCAAGGGAGATACGATTCTCGTCGACGACGGCAAGATCAAGATGACCGTCATAGGGGTGACGACGAAGGAAGTTCAATGCGAGGTCCTCAATGGCGGCCCACTGAGCGACAAGAAGGGAATGAATCTTCCGGGAGTCAAAGTAAGCGCATCTTCTCTGACGGAAAAGGACCGCGAGGACCTGAAGTTTGGCCTCGCGAACGACGTCGATTATGTCGCCCTGTCGTTTGTCCGGAAAGGTGAGGATATCCGGCATCTCCGCGAAGTTATCATCCGGGAAGGAAAAAAGGGGGTCAAGGTTCCCATCATTGCAAAGATCGAGAAGCCCGAAGCAGTGGAGAACATTGACGACATCATTGCAGAATCGGACGGCATCATGGTCGCGCGGGGAGATCTCGGCGTAGAGCTTCCTCCGGAAGAGGTTCCTCTGGTTCAAAAAATGATCGTCCGCAAGTGCAACGAAGCAGGGAAGCCCGTTATCATCGCCACGCAAATGCTGGAGTCGATGATTGAAAACCCGCGTCCGACGAGAGCGGAGGCAAATGACGTTGCCAATGCGGTCCTGGACGGTGCGGATGCGGTCATGCTGAGCGCTGAAACGTCCGTGGGAAAATATCCTGTCGAAGCGGTGACGACGATGGATAAGATTATTCGACAGGCTGAAACGGTCAGGCATGATCGACTGGATGATGAAGCCGTAGGCATCCGGTATGCAGATCTCTTTGACGCCCTTGCGCGTGCGGCTGCTGTTCTGGCAAAGCAGCTCAATGCCACGGCGATCGTCCCCTTGACACACTCAGGTTCGACGGCGATCCGCATCAGCAAGTATCGCCCCACGGCTCCGATTCTGGCAATCACCGGAAGGGAGAGGATCCTTCGGCGGCTCAACCTTGTATGGGGCGTGCGGGGATTGATCATCCCGGAATTTGAATCGGACGCCGATACGGCATTTCAGAAAATCCAAGATGAACTTCTCAGGCTGGGATACGTCCAGAAAGGGGATTACGTCGTGTTCATGGCCGGAATTCCCCTCATGTCCAAGGGGACGACGAATACCATCAAGGTGGAGAGAATTCAGTAGCGGACATCAGTTTCTGCCGGATCAAGAATCCCCCGTCGGTCTCTTTGTTCAGGAAATCCGACGGGGGATCCGTTTTTCTCAATGGCTCCCGCTGACAGGCGTGTCCTTGACAAAGCGGTCGGCCCACTCGAAACTCTCTGCCAGAACGTGCAGGATTGACTCTCTTGCCGAATATCCGTGGCTTTCAAAAGGAAGCATGACGAGCTTTGCAGTACCGCCATTGCCGCGAATCCCCTGAAAGAGCCTCTCCGATTGAATCGGAAACGTACCGGTATTATTATCGGCCTCGCCATGAATCAGGAGAATCGGTTCATTGATCTTGTGGGCATAGGTGAACGGTGAAACTCTCATATACGTCTCCGTTGCCTCCCAGAAGGATCTGCGTTCCGATTGAAAGCCAAACGGCGTCAGCGACCGGTTGTAAGCACCGCTGCGGGCAATGCCTGCGGCAAAGAGATCGGAATGAGCAAGAAGATTCGCCGTCATAAACGCTCCGTAACTGTGTCCGCTCACAATCATCTTGTTCCTGTCCACCACTCCCATGGCATCCAATGTATCGATGGCTGCCTTTGCTGAGGCCACAATCTGTTCGACGAACGTATTGTTCATCGTTTCAGGATCGCCGACGACCGGCATGGTCGCGTCCATGAGGACGGCGTATCCCTGGGTTACGAAAAAGAGGGGGGAGGTGCCGCGGAAGAAAGTAAAGGAATGCGGAGAACTGCGCACCTGGCCCGCGGTTGCAGGATCGGAATATTCCAACGGGTATGCCCAGATAAGGCACGGGAGACGGTCACCCTCCTGATAATCGGGAGGGAGATAAAGCGTTCCGGACAGTTTGACACCGTCGGCTCTTGTGTAGAGCATCAGCCTCTTCTTCATGCCGGTCATCTGAGGCGCGGGATCCTTGAACTCCGTCAAAGCTGTTCTGCTGCCGCTCGCAAG
>CAZRPU010000039.1:13801-21145 GCA_964602055.1 uncultured Ignavibacteriaceae bacterium | reverse complement strand
AAGAGACGTGGCTGTTCCGGTTCCTGGGAGGGTCGGGGAAAGCAATTGCGATGGCTGCTGTGCTCGGCGCTGTCGGTTATGCGCTTATGCTGCTGCCGGGCTCCATTGGAGAATCAACCGGCCAGTCGGAGCTTGTGAAACTGTTCTCGGGCTACTATCAGTCCATGGCAGATGTCCTGACCCTGGAATCTGGGCGTGTGAGCCAGACTGTGACGAATCAGACCTCAACAGAAGGATCAAAAATTGTTTTCATGACGATCGCTTCTTTTCTTGCATTAGCTCTGATTGATCGCTTCCTGCTCAAGCCGTTTGTGAAAATTCGCCGCTGATCTGTAGAGTCGCGTGCTTCCGCTGATAGTGCGAGTCGTCTTTTTCCTGCATTTTCCCCCCGCTTTGCGTATATTACACACACACTTGCGATGAAAGTACCCTGTGCCTCAACTCCTGAACATCTTTTTTGTCGGTGATATTGTCGGCCGTCCCGGCCTGCAGCTGGTCGAAAAACTCCTCAAGCAATACATCCAGAAGTACAACGTCGATTTCTGTGTTGTGAACGGCGAAAATGTTACGGATGGAAAAGGGATTTCCGAGGAAGATGCGAAAACCCTCTTTGGCCTCGGCGTTCATGTGATCACGACAGGGAATCATCTCTGGGACCGCTGGCAGACCAGGGCGCTCCTTGCAAAAGAGAAGAATATCCTGCGTCCATTGAATTATCCCCGGGAGAACGGCGGACAGGGGATTGTCCTGTATGACCTGAAGGAAAAAGGACTGGTGGGTGTGATTAATCTGCAGGGAAGAACCTACATGCAGCCCATCGACGACCCATTCAAGTCTGCAGATTGGGCCATCAGCAAGCTGGCAAATGACACCAAGGTGCTGTTTATCGACATGCATGCGGAAGCTTCTGCGGAAAAAATGGCCCTGGCCTGGCATTTGGATGGACGCGTGAGCGCCATTGTCGGAACGCATACGCACGTTCCAACGGCGGATGCGCGCATTCTCCCGAATGGTACGGCATTTATCACCGATGTAGGCATGAGCGGTCCTTACGATTCGGTTATTGGCATGAAAAAAGAAATCGCCATCAAGCGGTTTCTCACGCAGACGCCGCACAAGTTTGAAATGGCAACTCATGATGTTCGCTTGTGCGCGGTTTTCGTTCAGGTCGATCGGGACACCGGAAAAGCGACAAAGATCGAACAGGTGATATTCCCCAGCTTCATGTAACTCCCCGGAAGGGAATCCTTCGTTGGCGTGAATGGCGAGGAAAAAACGATGCCGGCCCAACTTATCGATGGAAAAAAGATAGCCGCGGAAATTCGCCTCGAGGTCAGGAAGAGGACCGAGGAGCTCGTCCGGGACCGAGGCATCACTCCGGGACTAGCGTTCATACTGGTCGGGGAGAACCCTGCATCGGAAACGTACGTGGGTATGAAAGGAAAGGCATGCGTTGAAGCCGGTTTTTATTCCGTTACCGAAAGAATGGGGATGGAAGCGAGCGAAGAACAGCTTCTCGAGAAAATCCGCGCGTTCAACAGTGATCCGGCTCTCCACGGCATTCTTGTTCAGCTTCCTCTTCCGGGACAAATCCGGGAAGATCGGATTCTTGAAGCGATCGACCCCCGGAAAGACGTGGATGGATTTCATCCCTCGAACGTGGGCCGCCTGGTAACGGGGGGGAAGGGCCTGAGACCCTGCACACCATCCGGGATACTGGAGCTCCTCCTGCGCAGCGGCAATGACCCGGCCGGAAAGCATGTCGTTATCGTTGGCCGCAGCAATATTGTCGGAAAGCCGGTTGCCAACATGCTCTTGCAGAAGCAGATGGGGGCGAACGCCATTGTGACGGTGGCGCACACGGGGGCGAAAGACCTGGGTCGATATACGAAAACGGCAGAAATCCTTATTGCTGCCATGGGCCGACCGGAGATCATTACAGGGGGGATGCTCTCGGAAGGTGTTGTGGTCATCGACGTTGGAACGAACAGAGTGAGCGATCCCTCCGCCAGAAACGGGTATCGTCTGGTAGGTGACGTTCATTTTGAGTCTGCCCGCAAGGTTGCGCGGGCCATCACACCGGTGCCGGGGGGCGTCGGGCCGATGACGATTGCCATGCTCCTGAAGAACACGCTCGAAGCAGCTTCCCGCTAACCTTTCTTTTCCTCGCAACATCCGAATCGGGCATTTCCCCCTTGACATCCCCTTTCCGCGATGGTATATTAATCGTGCAAATCGTTCAATACAGCTAAATCAGGTAAAACGGTGAAAACGGTCTATTCAACCGCCCAGGTGGCTGAGCTGCTCTCGGTGAATGAATCCACGGTCAAGCGGTGGACGGATCAGGGGCATATCGACTGCATGCGAACGAAAGGAGGACATCGCCGCTTCTCCTTTCCGGCGATCATGAGGTTTATCCACGAGAACCACCTGGAACTCCCGGAAGTCGCGTCGACTTTCTTCGATCGGCGTGAGCTGCATGCCCAGCTTGTGACGGGAAATAAAAAGCCCCTCGCTTCTGAGGTCATGGTTGCCGCACAGGAAGGAAGGGTCGAAACCGTCCTGCACCTCTTTCAAATGGCCCTGGCCGCCGATTCCGATTTGCTTTCCCTCTATGACGATCTCGCCTTTCCACCCCTGGTGGAAATCGGCAAAGCATGGGAGCAAGGGAAGATCTCTATTGACGTGGAGCATCTCTCTTCGAACACCATTAAAGAGGCCCTCGCAAGGCTTCACAGTGACCTTCGGTATAAGGATCTTCATGGTCTCTCCGCCATCGGGGCATGCTACGAGGATGAGGAGCACGACCTGGCTTTGTATTGTGCAAGCAGCTATCTGACGGTCGAAGGATGGCAGGTTTTTCACCTGGGGGGAAAGACGCCAACGTCGGACCTCATCGGGGCCATCGCCCGCCGCAAGCCGAGCGTTCTTCTCCTCAGCGCAAGGATCATCGAGAACGAAAAGAAATTTCTCAGGGACGTCAAAGAAAGAATCTTTCCGGCGGTGCACCGCGCAAGGGGAAAGCTCGCTATCGGCGGGCCCGATCTGCAGAAGCGATTCGGTGAAAAGCTCAAGGCTGATTTCATAATGGAATCGATCCAGCAGGTAAAAGCCTTCGACACGATCAGCAGCCCTCACAAAGCAAGGAGATCCGGATGACCACTCTTTCTCCTCACCAGGAACGAGCCCTCTCGGCTTTCCGTTGCGTTCGGTGCATGCACCGGATGAACCGGGACAGAAACGGACTTCGTTGCTATAACTGTGCCCATGCCTACCCGATTCTCGCGGACGGTATTGTCGACGTCACCGGAAAGCCCAGCCGCAGGCTTACGCTCGCACAATGGATTGGACAGATGCGAGTGGTGGCAAAGCTCTACGACCGCCTCTGGAGGACGCGGGCCCTCTCGGTTCTTACGGGGAAAAAAGTGCCTCCGCGTGAAGAATTCCACCGCATGCTCGATGCAATCATGGCGAGGCGGCCGCGGTTGGTTCTCGATAACGCCTGCGCTAATGCCTATTATGGAAGGGCCCTTGCAAGGAGAATGAAACGGCTTGGAAATGAAGGCGTTGTCATCGCAAACGACATCTCCCTGCCTATGCTCAGGACGGCCAGGTCCCTCGCCCGTCAGGAACATGTTGCCGATCGTATTCTCCTTGTTCGCTCCGACTCGGAACTTATGCCCTTTCTCTCCTCAACATTTGATGGCGCAGTCTGCGGAGGAACATTGAATGAATTCCGAGACCCCGAGCGGGTCCTTGCGGAGCTTCATAGGGTGCTGGAGCCTGAAGCACCTGCAAGCATGATGATGCAGGTTGCCGCCCCGGACAGGATTGGTCATATCCAAAAAATGCTGGGGAGAATAGCGGGACTGGTCTTTCCCACGGCAAAAGAAGCTGTCAGCAGCATGCTGCGCCATTTCAAGGTAACGGTAACACTGAATGAAGGGGCGGTTCTCATGGTGAGACTCGCTTCACGCTGAATCGATTCTTGACACAATGAGCATGGACAACATACGGACAAATCCTGTCGTCGTGTGGTTTCGAAGGGATCTTCGGATTGAGGATCATACTGCCCTCTATCATGCCTCCCTGAGCGGCGCACCGGTCATTCCATTGTTCATTGTTGATGAAGAGATGCTTCGAAGGCTTCCCTCCGACGGTGCTGTCTATGATTTTCAGGCGGCATGTCTGCAGAATCTCGGGAGGTCTCTCAACAAACTCGGGGGCTCACTCATTATCCGCTATGGAAGTCCCGCAGACGTTCATAGGAGTCTCATCAGCGAGGTGAATCCTTCGGGATTGTTTTTTAACCGTGACTATGATCCCTTTGCAATCGCCCGCGATCATCGGGTCTGCCGGCTGTATGAATCGGCGGGCATACCCGTCCGGACATACAAAGACCATGTGCTTCATGAACCGGAAGAAGTGCTGACAGAGGCGGGAAGACCGTATGTGATGTTCACCCCCTACGCCCGAAAATGGAAAGAGCTTGAGCCAATGCAGCCCTTTGGCTTGCCGTCGCGATTCCAGACGCCCCGGTTGCAGAGCGCTCCGCTCCCGACCGCGGCATTCCTGAAGAAAAGCGTCAGTGTTCTCCGGCCGGCTGTTCGCGGGGGCGAGAGCGAAGCGCGCAGACTATGGGAAGCATTTAAGGACCGGAAGCTTCACCGGTACGCCGCTGATCGGGATGACCCATCAACGAACGGTACCAGCGGACTCTCTCCGCACATTCGTTTCGGAACTATTTCCGTTCGCTCCATCTACGCCGAGCTTGCAGGAACTCCTTCTTTTCCGTCAGGGGCAAAGTTCCTCGACGAATTACTATGGCGGGAATTCTATCAGGCGGTGTACTTTCATTTCCCTCATCTGGCCAAAAAGAGCTTTCGTTCGCAATTCGATGCGCTCCGCTGGCGGAAAAGTGAAACGGAGTTTCTGGCCTGGAAAGAAGGAAGAACCGGTTTTCCCCTGGTTGACGCCGGCATGAGGCAGTTGAACCTCACCGGATGGATGCACAACCGGGTGAGGATGGTCGCTGCTTCGTTCCTGACGAAGGACTTGAGGCACCACTGGAGGGAGGGAGAGGAATACTTCGGAGAAAAACTTCTGGACTATGAGCCGGCATCAAACAACGGTGGATGGCAATGGTCGGCAGGGACGGGTGTCGATCCCAGGCCCCTGAGAATTTTCAACCCGACTCTTCAGGCACAACGATTCGATCCCACGGGAGCATACATTCGAAGATACGTTCCTGAGCTCCGCGCCGTTCCCTTGAAATTCCTTCACCATCCCTCCCTCATGCCTCCGGTACTTCAGAAAGAAATCGGCTGCATCATCGGAAAACAATATCCCTCGCCTCTGATCGACCACGCTGAAGCCGCTGCAGAGTATAAGCGCGCCTATGGAGCAGTGCAACAAAAAGCCCGGTCTCGGTTGAGAACGGGCCTTTGACATCGTTTATCTGACTTCTACTTTCCCAGCACCCGCTCGAGAGTTTTTTCCAGATTGGTTCCCCGCAATTCCACATCCACAGCCAGGATTGTTCCTTCTCCGTCAACAAGAATCGGTTTTGGGATGCCAAGAACTTCGAAGCGCTTTGCCAAATCGCTCTCAAAGCCTTTCTCGACGAATGCATGGAGCCATGGCATTTTCCATTTCTTCGATCTGAACTGCGTGACATCATCCGGCTTGGCGTCAAAAGAAAAGCTGATGATCTGAAAATTTTTCCCCTTGAAGCGCTCATACGCTTTGTGCATGTTCTCCATCTCTCCAATGCATGGCCCGCACCAAACGGCCCAGAAGTCGAGCAAAGTTGTTTTTCCCTTGAGGAGCTCGTTCGAAATCGACTTGTCAGGGTCCGTCAGCGATGCAAGACGAAAGGCAGGGGACTTCTTGCCGACCACGATTGCGGACTCAGGCGTAAACCGCTGTTTCGCCATCATGCCGTACTGTGTGTCGCCGTACTCTTCCACCAGCGTCGTGTAGTACTTTTTATACTTTTCATTATTCTGCTCGTATCGCGCGCTCATCATGAGGTTGAACAACAGGGATGACTTCAATCCGCGATCCAGATTTTTGGGAAGAAAGGCATCGATGTAGGCATTGGCGTCGAATCCCGATCCTGCACGAAAGAGGGCCGACATGATCAGACTCGGAGTAACGGACCACAGCCCTGATTCCGGAGGAATCTCCGACAGCGCCTGTCGCGCGATGAGCGAGTCAACACCCTCGCGCGCCATGGTGGAAACACCGAGATATTGCATGAGTAAGAGCTGGCGGCCGTAAGAGTCTTTTTCCGACGCAATGGCCTTTGCAACGGAGGAGAGAGTGCCAGATACATCGTACCGGAATTCCTTCATATCTTTTCCCGTGGCCTGAAATGCCGCCGCAGCCTTTTGGAAAGCTGCCTGCTGATCCATCACCATCTTGTAGGCCTTGACGAATTGTTCCAGTGAAGTGTTCTTGCCGCCAAACGAGAACTTCTCTTGGGCCGTCGATCGCTGAATCTTCCGCGGATCAAAGACAATTCTTGCTTTGCCCTGGTTCACAGCGACAATGGACTGATAATCGCCTCCGCCGTCATATTGGAATCTGTCGGACTGAGTGCCGTTGATGCTGCGGGTTTCTGCCAGGACATTGATAATCTGGTATTTGAATTCCTTCTGCTCCGTTTCAAATTCAGCCATGAACGTCCCGTCCGCCTGTTTCTCCATTTCCCGGGGGCTGTTGAAGTTAAAATTGTTGAAATCACCGATGATCTGCGGAGCTTCGATCTTCTCCTTGTACGGATAAGCCGCAAGAGAGACGTTCAGATCGATGAACCCGTGCGTTTCAACGAGAAGGGGAATGTTCGAAGGCATGTGATTCACCCCGGCAAACTGAATCCGGAGCATTCCCGTCTCCTTGGCTGAAATCTTGTACGATCCGTCTTTTGAGACCTCAAGAGAGGCCAGCGGCCTCTGGCTGCTCATGAGAAACAATTCGACCTGGGCCAGCGGAATCGGCTTGCCGTCCCACCCGAGCAACTTCCCGGAAACGGTTGTTTCCTGGGCTGTAAGGACGGATATGCAGAAAAACAGTAGTCCGAACACCGTCGTTTTCATAAGCCCTCCTTTAGGACTGTGTTTTCTCGAGGGTGGTTCAAGTTGTGCCGAGGCCCCCTCGCCTGATTGCCAATGTAGAAAAGCCGTTGGAAACAGTCAAACTACCTCTTTTTCCAGATCCCCCGCCTCTTGATGTGGTCTTCAAAAGTCTTTTCGAGATCCTTCCTTCTCTCCTTCCACATTACTCTCATAGCCGTTTCATCTTCGACATGGTCGTAGCCCGGTGAAACAAGAGGCAGGGCGC
>CAZRPU010000039.1:0-13791 GCA_964602055.1 uncultured Ignavibacteriaceae bacterium | reverse complement strand
GTTCTGGTACGCGGCTGCCGATTTGTTGCAGCCGGGCGCGTTCAACGGCCACGAGGATCACTGATGCGACGGCATAACTGGCGCTTTCTTCCTCGTTGATTTGTTTCACGGCCTTCAGAAAGATGTCATCGTTGCGGTGAATCGTGGCCGTTCCCAGGAACCTGTATCCGCGCCTCGAAAGGGTGTCAACGACATTCAGTTCAATCCAGGGGTTTGTTTCCAGATTCTTTCTCGTCCCCGGAGAAGCGATATCGCAGAAAAAAAGATGATGATCATCCCAGACCCTGATGGTCCCTTTGGGGGAAAGGTTTGGCTTTCCATCCGGAGTGACCGTCGCGGCAAAACAAAGCCTCTGCCCGGCGATCACGGCTTTCATGTCGTCATCAATGGTGACCATGGTTCTCATTACCAGGGAATGATTTCCCCCGCCTTCATACCATGGGGCTTCCCCATGCGTTCCTCGCGCTTTTCCTATTCCTTCCCGGGCTTGTCATCGGCGTTCCCGGCCGGGGCCGTCCCTCCAAAAGGAAAAATGCGGAACGCAGGGGCCTTATATCCTTTGGGGAGATAATCGTCGGGGATCGTCGATTTGTTGCCGTCCCTGACAGCAGAGAAATGAGGCGACATGATTTCGACGCCTGCTGCATTGAATTGCTCCTGGATGTTCTGATGGAGCTCGGAATACACTGCAGACATCTGCGCGGGTTTGTCGGTATAGACATTCAATTCGTAGCTCACGAAGAAATCGTCGAGGCTCGTCTGCAGGACAAACGGCTCGGGTTCTTTCAGAACATTCGCAGTGGCTTTTGCAGCATCTTTCAGAAGCTGATGGACCTGCCGCCATGGAGCATCATAGCCTATGGTCACGGTCGTATGCAGCACCAGGCCGCGATCGGCAGCCGATGAACTGAAGTTCACAATGTGGCTCCCCAGAACCATGGAGTTGGGAATGGTAATATCCACATTCTTGATGGTGCGGACCCGCGTGACAAGCAGGGTCTTCTCGACAACATCGCCGATTGTTTCCGCAATTTTCACTCGATCGCCGATTTTGAAAGGCCGCATGTAGGTAAGCACAATCCCGGCAACGAGGTTCGCAATGGCAGACGTTGATCCGAGAGAAAACAGCACCCCAAGAAAAACAGAGACACCCTGAAAAGCGGGCGAATCGGACCCCGGCAGATAGGGGAAAATAACGATGGCGGCGAAAGCGAGGATGAGAAATCGAGCGATCTTATACGTAGGCTCGGCCCATTCAGCGTAAAACCCAGGCAGAGCAATGGTTCCCCTTCGTAGTTCCGTGAAAAACAAATGCACAAACTTCAGCAGGAAACGTGTGACAAAAACAATGACTGCAATGAAAAATACGTTCGGTAGATAGGTGATGAAAGAAACCACAACGCTTTGCACGGGATTGAGGATGTAGCCGAAAAGCGTTGCGGCCCATGTCTTGGAGAAATCGAAAAAGCTGAAAACGAGCGTGACGTAGAAATATGAAAGGAAGACGACAGTGGCGAATTGGAGAACTTTGAGACTCGCATGAAGCAGCTCGGCGATCCTGTCCTCGGAAAGGACTTCGATGGTTTTGATGCGCACGGGGTTGATGATCGTACCTTTCCATCCGTCAATCCTCCCTCCGATTCTTCGGTAGAACGCGGTAGTGCCGCGCACAAGGGCGATTGCGAGGGCAGTGAGCAGAATGGAAGAGAGGATGCCCTGAAGGAGCGGAGCCGGGTCCCAGGACCGGGTCCACGGGATGATGGAGAGAGTATACAAGAGGAAGAGGTATATCGCTCCCAGAGAGATTGCGAGCCGGACACCCTTCAATGCGATAATGAAAACCGAAGCAATGGTTGCCGCTTTGATAATTTCCTGGGAGCGGAATCGAATGGTCGGAATAAACCGGTTTTCCCAGCTTTCCACTTTCGGATAGATTTTGGGAAAGATGGAACGCAGGATCCAGAAAACAAGAAGAAGAATGAGAACGGAGAGGAGAATAAGCCCCAGGTTTGTGAGAATTTCCCGAAGCGACAATTGTTCGCGGCGGGCTGAGATTGCCGTCTGGATCTTCGAGCGATACTCCGCTGCGAGGACCTCGCGTTCCTTTTCCATGACGCGGGCGTCGGCCGCCGTCACGGAGAAAATCCGCAGCGTATCGAGGAGTACGTCCGTCACTCCTTCATTTTCGATGATGCGGAGGGATTGCAGCGGCCATTCGTTGCGGGCGAGGAACCGCAGTCTCTGGATAATCTGTTGTGCGCGCTCTTCGGTGTTGAATTCGCCGAGAGGAGAGTATACCGAAAACACCGTGTCATCAGCAAAGACAACCGGAACGCCAATTGTTGGAATCGTCGCGATCGTGTCCTGCACCGCCGGGGCAGCGGCCGAATCGACCGGGCTTGCAGCCTGCCGGGGGAAGAGCACCGAGCTGACGCAAAAGACCAAGGCGGCCAGAGAAGAACCGGTCCGTCGGAATGAATGTGATATGTTCATAGCTTGCTCAATGACGTTTGTCTGAAAAACTCGTATCACATAATACTGAGGATAAGATTCAGATGAAAGAGAAGCCGGTCAAAACGCTCAGGGGATGAGAATCCAGAAGAAACAAGAAGAGCTTTCGGAGGAGGGATTTTCGTTTTCTCTGTTTTCCTTTTTTCTGCACGATGGAGAGTCTCCCTGTTTCGCCTCTGCGGCTCTTGACAGCAAATGGAAAAAGCCTTATTGTTCGTCGCGGGGAACAATCCTGCTGCACAAAGGGGACTGAGAGCGTCAACACTGCGCGTCACGTATTCCGGCTGTCGATACACAGCCAAACAACCATCCACACTACTTTTGGGGGGTTCAATGAAAACATCTATCATCTCTGCTCTTCTCGGTGTCTTTCCTGCATGTGCCTTGGCACAATCGTCTGGAGGATATGACGTGCCGTTTGCGTCAGAAGGAAACGCGCTGGAGCTCTCGGTCGAGAATTCCTCTGCGTTGGCCGCGAGGGGTCTTACGATCGAGGCAGCAATATTTCCGTCCTGGCTGAGATTTACAGGGACCAGGGAAGCAATAGAGCAACTGGAGGGGCGAAGTAAAGGATCCGTGGTCTTCACGTTCGCCGTTGACAGAAATGCGCCTGTCAGGCAGCCGGCAGCGCTCAACTTTCGTGTCTCGGCCCCGAACGGCCAATCCTGGACGAAAGAAATCACGATCCAGGTCTCTCCGCCGCAGTTCGAGCTTTTCCAAAACTATCCGAATCCCTTCAATCCAACGACCATCGTCGGCTATTCCCTGCCCGTGGATGGTAGAGTCAGCCTGAAAATATTCAACCTCATCGGACAGGAAGTCGCCACGCTCGTTGACGGGCAAAGGGCTGCGGGTTTTCAGCAGGAAGCCTGGGACGCATCGTCAATTTCGAGCGGGATATATATCTATCAGCTGACGATGAGGGATGTAGCAGGGAGAGAGACGGTTGCCCGGAAGACGATGATACTGGTGAAATAGCTCCCGTCAAGGGGCTTGTTTATCGAAGAGATACCTGACAAGTGGAAGGTAATAATCCCAAAAAAAATTCCTCCGATCGGATTTGTCGGTTTTCGAGTAGAAGAATTGTTGAAATATCTCTATTCCTGCCAATGACGAAAAAACCGATGCGGGGACGGGATTATCCGAGGCGTCCATCGCAATGTAGACAAACCTTGGTCCTGCTTTGCTTTCAAGAACGGCGGGGAAAACGCTTCGGAGCTGATAGCGGGCGAGGAGAGAATCTCCCCGGGGTGTTGTCTGAAGGTGAAAATACGACAGGGCGCCGTTGGCCGGTGAAGATGCGACAGTGACGTCAAACCAGAACGGATAAGGTACTTCCTCTGCAAGTCCGGGAATTCTTCCATCCTCGGTCCTGATGATGGGCATGGCCTCCAGCAGCAATCCGCCTTCTTCCAGCACAACGACCGTTTCATCGGAATGCACGAGAACGACTCCGGGATGGCGGTAGTTCCAGCTTCCGTTCTGTCGGATGAAAAGTTCGATGACCCAGCGCGGAAGTTCCTGATCGGCAGAATCAAGGCTTTCATAGTAGCGGCCGATCCAGCCCGTCCAGCGGATACCCAGCATCGCTTCAGCTTTTTCGCGCACGTTCTTCTGCGTGGGAGAAGCAAGAAAGTTGAATTCAGCGATAAGCGGTTTTCCCTGCCGGCGTAGTGTTTCGATAAACTTTAAGTCCTGTTCTGATAGCCCCCCATACAGCATTCCTTCAGTCCTTTCCGGTCCTTCGGGGTTCCATTCGCGTGCGAGAACACCATAGGTGTCGATGAAGTATGCGGCCTCCATTCGTTCGGCCAAACTGTCGATTTGGGCATCGCTGAACGTTTCTAGGCCTGTAACGACGTACGTGGTCTCTCTGATAGGAACGAATCCGCGGTAGTCAAGCTCCGGTGTGTAGAAACGGCCATCCGATTTTGTGATCTTATGGTGACGGAGTGCCCAGTACAGCGAGGCCCGCTCCAGTCCGGCTTTAGTCAATGATGTCTTGTCGACAAAGAGGATTGTCTGAGGATTGCCAGGATTGAGCAGCCAGGCAATGTACATGAGGAGCGGTGTTATCAGAAAGAAAACAATGACGAGAACGGCAATTTTGATTGCCCTCGGCACCGGAAGGTAAATCGTGCGGTGAGCTGCCGATAAGTCGGGAAGCGGTGTGTTCGATCGCTCATTCGATTCTGACATGGATCCTCACGGTCGAATAACAGTCCTGATGCCCCGTCCAAACCGGTCGAGCTCGTCGAGGGCATGATTGATGTGTTCTGCCGCCAGCGGGATCGTTCCCGTAACGATATCGTCCAGTTGGATCTTGCCTGTCATGGCGAGGTGGAGGAGTTCCGGAATCTCCGTTCGGAGATGGTCCGATGAGCCGATCACTTCAGCTTCTTTTCCAATAAGCTCGGTGTATGGCTGCACGTTGAACCCCTCACCGCTCAGGCCGACCATCACCGCTCTCCCAAGAACCCCCACGGATTGAACTGCTTGCTGCGCGGTTTGCGGGAGCCCTACCAGCTCCAGTGCGACATTGACCCCCCGGCCAAAGGTCATCGCATGGATGGCTGAAACGGGATCTTTGCTGCCGGCGTGAATGGGTACTGCGCCGAAGCGCTCCGCAAGAGCCAGCCTCTCGCGATCGATGTCCACAGCATAGATGACCGAAGCTTCAAGCGCCCGGGCAATCTGAATGGCAGACATACCGAGGCCCCCTACGCCGAAGACTGCGACAACTTCGCCTGGCTGTATGCGCGCCTTTCTCAAAGCATGAAGGCATGTCGAAGAGGAGCACATGAGGACTGCTCCGTGCTCATAAGAGATTTCCCCCGGGAGAACAAAGGCGTTTCTTGCGGGGACAAGGACGAACTCTGCATAGCCGCCGTGCCGATGCTTGCCCAGCATTGAGCCACGGTGACAAAATTGCTCATGTCCCTTTCTGCAATGCTCGCAGGTTCCGCAGGTGATGAGATAATGAATGCACACACGATCGCCTGCCTTGAGGTTCTTGACTTTCGCTCCTGCCTGCTCAACAACACCGGCAATCTCGTGGCCTGGTGTCAGCGGCAAAGGTCCCGCAGGGGAGAGGCCAGAGCGGTAATGTGCATCGGAATGGCAAATCCCCGCCGCTTTCACGCGAACGAGAACATCATGCTCTCCGGGACGAGGTGTTTCGGTCTGCTGCTCTCTGAGGGGCTTTCCCGTTTCGATCAGCTGGATGGTTTTCATTGTGCACGGGAAAGATGGGAAAACAAGTGGAAAAATGTAAGAAAAAAAGCCCGTCGCGGATTGCCGGACGGGCTTTATTCTGTGGCGCAAGGGGGATTACTTGAGAAGAACAAGTTTCCTGGTTTGCACGTGATCGCCTGCCTGCAAACGATAAAAATATGTGCCGTTGGCAAATCCCGAGGCGTCCCAGCGGTAGGAATAGGATCCAGGGGGAAGCGTCGTCTCTGCAATCACGGCGACTTCAATGCCCAGAACATTATACACGCTCAGGCGAACCTTGCTGCCTGCCGACAGGTGAAACCCGATCATCGTACTGGGGTTAAATGGATTGGGATAGTTCTGCAAGAGAGCAAATCCCTCAGGTATCGTTGAAACGCCCTGACCGGCCTCGGTCACAACTCTGAATGTCCATGTCGCGCTGTCCTTGAGTCCCCAGAGATCCTGGAAAATAACAGTCACGGTGGTACCGGAGGAAAGGCTGGAAAAGAGCCGTGAAAAAGCGTTCGAGCTCCCTGATTGTTCAGTTACACAGTTGACCTTCCAGGTATACGTCAGGGGGTCTCCGTCCGGCTCATAGACCGAAACGGAAAATAGAGTCGTTTCCCCGATAATGACCGAATCGAGGGAGGAGGGGGATTTCGAGGACAAAGACGGCTTGGAGTTCGTCGATCGGATCTGCAGCCAGCCGTTTTCGATATACGGTATCGGAGCGCCCTCGTTGAAGAGAACATTGGCAAGAGATATATAAGTTGTCGAAGGCCGAGGAGTCGAATCAGGAACGACAAACCGCAGTCGGAGCAAAGTTCCCGAGGCCATCACGGCGTTCGTGGTTGCCGCCGCTATCTGCAATCCTCCACTCGAGAAGGATGGAACAACGCTCCAGCCGCTGGAAAGCGTGCCGGTCGTAATGATACTGTCCAGTTTCAGATAGTAGCCTGTTCCGTAGGTGAGGGTGAACTGAAACGAAAAGAACCCGGTATCATTGCTCGTAACAACCAAGGGGAACTCGACTGTGGTGTCCGCTGCCGTCAGAACCAGTTGCGAGTAGGACGGAACGGTCATCCGGAAATCGTACAAGTTGATGGTTCCGCTCATACCGGGAGATCCGTTGAAGTCCTTGACCGTCACTTTGACCGAACCCCCTCGCAGTACTTTGAGGACACCCGAGGAGGAAATGGTCGCCCGTTGAGAGTCCGAGACCGCCCAGGTATAGGGGGCCGTTCCCCCTGATGCGTTGAACTGCAGCGAGTCTCCCTTGATGAGGGATTGCGTCCCTCCCGGAGTGACATTGACTGTGGCGAGTTGAAGGACTGTCGCCGATCCACTTTGGGTATTCGCCGGAAGGTTTTCGTTGAAGAGCACGTCCTGGAAGCCGATCGTAGAATATCCGTACGTTGATGTTGTTGCCTGAAGGCGGACTTTCAGCAACGTGCCCGAGCCGCTGATGACGGAGATGCCGGCAAACGAAACGGAGATTTTGCCTGCGCTCGCAGAATATTCCGGTGAGGCAGAAGCCAGGATGGACCCCGTGAGAATGACATCGGTCGCGGTCCAGAGATTCTGATTGAAGGTGATCGTGAGTTGGCCCGACGTGATGCCGAGTCCCGTGACATCTGTGGAGAGGATCGAGAGGTCAAGCGTCTGTCCCTGGTACACACTGCTGTCTTTGACGGACAGTTTCAGCCCCCGGATCTCGACCGTGCTGGAAGTATCGGTCACTGCGAAGGCATCTGTCGCGATAACCCGCACAAATCCCGGATTCAAGGCAGAAAGAAGTCCAGTTGCATCAATAGTCGCTATGCCTGGATCCGTCGTTGACCAGGCATAGGGCGCTGTGCCTCCCGAGACATTGAATTGCTGCGTGTCACCTCGGGTAAGAAGGGCCGTGTTGGGTGATACCGTGATAAAGGGGGGAACATTCACGGTAATGGATGCACCCACCAGAGTCAACGGGATTTCTCCCTCATTGAAGAGAGTGGTTCCGCTGTAGAAGGAGATGCTCGTCCCGGCGTTCGAAGCCGGTATCTTGGCTTTGAACCGGATAAAGACCAGCCGTCCGGTATCGCTTAACGCCGTGGTGCCGCTCCCCGCAATGAGGAGTCTGCCCGGCGATATGACGTTCCCCTCCACAAAGGTCCACGACTGCGTCATGGAGCCGGCGGTAACAACGGAGTCGTATTCGAGATACGAGGAGTTGAACGACAAATCCAGCTGATAGGAAATGACATTGAGGCCCGTGAGCGAACTGTCCACATACACGGGGACGAGAAATGTCGTTCCTCCGACCACCGTTGCGTTCCGGAATGCCAGGCGAACAGGCCCGGCCTCCAGCGACGCAAACGACACGAGCATCAGGACGCTTGCGATCAGAAGATGTTTCAACCTCGGTTTCATGATGGTTCCTTTCGGTGTCAGATGATGAACAGTGGTCTCCTACTTCACCATGATCATCTTCTTAACACTGACAAAGGATCCGGCCTTGATCCGATAGAGGTACATTCCCGTGCTCACGCGGCTTCCATTGTCCGATGTGCCGTCCCATGCAACTTGGTACTCTCCAGCCGATTCTTCACGGTCGACCAGAACCCTGACAAGCTGGCCGCTGATGCTGTAGATTTCAAGGCGCACTCGCTCTCCATCGTTCGGAACTTCATAAGAAATCATCGTCGCTGGGTTGAAAGGATTCGGATAATTCTGGTTGAGCTGATACGTCACCGGAAGTCCTTTGACGGAGATTGTTCCGCCGCTCGCTTGAGCATTGGCCTGAGTCTCATTGAGCATCAGACTGGTGACCGAAATCGGCTCTTCGAGTTTGCCGCGCGCGTTTTTCTCGACGTCGAAGGTGATCGTCGCCAGATTTCCGTCGCCCTTCAGAGCTTCGGAAGAAGCGAACATGATCCTTAACCGGCCTTCCTGAATCCCGTATTCAAACAGCGTTCCCTGCGCTAATCCTGCCTGCTGAACGGCGGAAGGCTTGAGGACTTCAGGATTGAAGCTCAGCTCGATGCCCGCGGCATAGAGGTCCGACAGCCCCTGGGCAGAGATCGTCACAGTGACCTGCTTACCTCGCTCAGCCGCCGCGCTGGAGATCGTGAGCGATCCCGCCACGTTTCTTGATTCCCGATTCCCGGTACCCTGCACGCTCCGGTTAAACTCGATCGGGAAGATGCTGATCTTGCCGACGACGTATTGAAGAATCAGCGAAGCATCCATTGCCGTGATACCACCTGCAGCGCTCACGTCCGCAGCCCTTTGCTGCAGAACGTTCAACGGATTCAGCACGGAGTTGGCCGCGAATTTCAGAATTAATGATGCATCAAATGCCTGAATGCCGCCGCTGAGCGATACATCTCCCGCAAGGGGCTGATCGGTTCCGGAACTGAGGAAGGAACTGTAGTCCACCATGTTCGTAACGGAAGATCCGGTTCCGCCGGGATTGCCCGAATGGGTTGGACCTGTGTTGCTGCCCCACCAGTTCCACCGTGCATCGATGTTGAACGTCTGGTTCACATTGTCAATGCCATTGTTGGTAGAACTGGTATTCTTGTAGATGTCGCAATAGTTGATGATGGGGTTCGACGCTCCGGTGGCATAGATGCCCTTGTAATTGTCGCGGATCGAAGTAAACTTGATCGTCGGGCTTGCGTTCGTCATCCTGAGCGCTCCATTGCTGCCGTATCCTCCATACCGGATCACCGCGTGTTCGATGCGGCAGTCGGGATCGTACGAGAGATCGTCGAAGGTAATCCCGCTCCAATAGGAGGAAGAAGGGGTGGTTGCGGTTGAATCGGCATTCGTATCGCCGCCGTAGAAGTCATCCCGTTCGGAAGTAAAGACGATCGTGCTGTCCGGGTGGCTTCCTCCAAGAGCAACCAGCCCCCGCTGAATGTTCATTCCGTAATACTGCCGGAACTTCACGATGACGCCAGGCTGAATCGTCAGCGTCGAGCTCGTGCCGACGGTGAGGCCTGCGACCAGGTACGGAATATTGTTCACGCCGGCGAAGTTCCGCTTGGTCATTGTAGCGTCTCCTGCAAGCGTCTCATTCACGATTCCCAGGGCCCTGTAGGTTGAACCGCTGATGACGTTCGTGCCTGTGGGTGTGAAGTTTGCTGCCAGGGACATGTAAATGGGGGCACTGGTAAGATTGTTGAAAGTACAATTGTCGATTGTCGGCCCTGAAACGCCATTCAACCTGATGCCCCAATCGTTATTGGAGAATGTGGAGTTCGAAATGGTTGGCGCGGCCTGCTGCAGATCGATTCCATAGTTCGCGTAGCGGATAACCGCGTATTGAACGACATCTGCGGTGTCGATGCTCTGGTCGCTATAGTAGATCCTGTAGGTGTTGTCCACATAGGGAGTGTTCGCCGAACCGTTGCCGTTGGTATCCATCGGGTTTCCATAACTGTCATCTCGACTGTTGGTAAAGACGACCGGGTTTCCCGATGTCCCGAGCACTTTCAGACTTCCATTGACAATGAAGCCATAGTCCTTGAAAACTGCGCCAGCCGGAATCGTAATCACCGTGCCGGAGTTCACGGTAACATTCCCCCACAGCATATAGGTAATGTTCGTATAACCGCCGAAGTTCCTCAGCGGCACCGTGGCATTCTGAGAATATGTTTCCGGTTTGATGCCGATTGCGGCGTACCCCAGATTCAGAATCGTGTTGTTGCTGAACGTGGGGGTGGCAAACATGCTCATCGTGACCGGCGTGTAATTAACCGCCGTGATTTCACTGTTGGTGATTGAGGGGTTAGCGCTGCCGAAAATTCCGATACCCGATGAACTGCTCAGGGTAAACACCGAGCTGTCCACAACGACATAGGCGCTGTACACTCGCATCATGCCGTAGTCATAGCTGTAATTGTAACCGCCGCCGTAGCGGAACACACAATTGCGGATCGAATTCACGGAGTCGATACTCGAGTTTTGGAAATCGATCGCATTCCATGTGCCCTTGCTTGGTGAAGATGAGCTTCCGTCGTTATTCGTGTCGCCGCCGTTGGAATCATCCGTCAGAGCAGTAAACACGATCTTCTGCGTCGCCGTGCCGTTTGCCACCAATCCGCCTTGCACATCGATGCCATAATAGTAGTAGGTGAATTTGATGACGACGCCTGGAGCAATGGTGAGGACGGCGCTCGGAGCGATGGTCAGATTGTCGACGATGTACGCAATGTTCGTGATGCCAGCAACGTCCCGTTTGTTCAGCGTCGCATTGGACGAGAGCGTCCCTTCCAGTATGCGAATGCCGCTGGAGCCGTTTGCGTTGAACGTGATATTGGTAAACACGGGATTGGAAAGAAGAGACATGGCAATCGGATCCAGCCTGTTGCTCTCGAACGTTACCGTGTTGATTTGAGGGGCTGAGTTTCCTTCGCACCTCACGCCGTAATAGTACGACTGCGCAAGACTGGAATTCTTCACCGTACCGTTCGCATTCGTGAAGGTGACCAAACCGTAGCTCCCGTTTCCTCCGTACCGCACCACGACGCTGTCCAGTACGCACAACGAGTCGACGCTGGTGTCCTGGAATCTGATGGTGTACCAGTTTCCCTGAGCCGGTGCCGTGGCAAGTCCGTCGCCGTTGGTATCAAGAGGATTCCCGACGTTGTCATCTTTGATCGAGGTAAAGTAAATCAGTCCGCTGGCGACGTTGCCCTTTGCGGAGAACGCGCCGTTAATATAGAATGAGGTCGAATTGTTCATCTTGATGCAGACACCCGGCTGGACGGTCACCGTTGAGCCGGAATTGATGGTGACATCATCCAGAACGACGTAGGTAATATTCGTGAAGCCTGCAAAATTCCTTTGGTAGACATTGCCGTTCGCGGTCACAGCGTGTCCGATAATCCCCAGAGCGCGGAGCCCGGGGTTTTGCATGACGTTCGTGCCGCCGAAGGAAGGATTGGCGGAAATCGACATTGCCACTGGAGTATATTGGGAATTCACAAAGACACAGTCGTTGATCTTTGGATTTGACACGAGGAAAGCGTAGACACCGTACACGTTGTCGGTGAGCGTGTCGTTTTCAATTGTGGCCGATGTGTTGATCAGGGTCAGGAGGCCCTGTGTGTAAACGCCGTTATAGTAAGAGGAGGGGGTGTTGCCATAGCGAAGGACACAATATTTGATGATGGAAGTCGTATCGTTTGTGGATTCGAGCGTAATACCGCCCCAATCACCTCGGGCCGGGTTGGTGATATTGCCGTTCTTGTTCGTGTCGAAGGGGTTGCCATATTGATCGTCGTGGACAGAGGTAAAGACAATCGTACTGTCAGCTGTTCCCTGTGCCACGATTTTTCCCTGGATGATCAAACGGTTGTAATACGCGTAGTTCTTGATAACCACGCCCGGCTGAATCGTCAAGGTATAGGCAGGTGGAATCGTAACGGTGCCCAGCATGAGATACGTGACGTTGGGGATGGACGTAACGGAGCGGATGGGCAGATAGGAATTGGCAACGACCGTCTCTGCAAGAATGCCGATTGCATCATATTGATTATCCGATGCCGAAAAGGAGTTGTTGGTAAAGACTGGATTTGCAGAGAATGAAAGGGCAATTGGTACCACAGTGCTCGTTCCGATGTCATTATTCGAAAACACTGGGCTGGAGGTTCCCTGCATCATCACTCCATAGTAGTTATTTGTCATAGAGCAGCTATCGATCGTCGGGCTGGCATTGTAGAGGGAGATTCCTCCTTTTTGGTAATAGCCCGCCCAACTGACGACGCATCGTCTCATGACGCTGACGGAGTCGACACTTGCATTGTTGAAAGTGACGCCGTCCCAGATACTCGCAGTCGGCGCCGAAAGGGCGCCATCTGCATTGGTATCGCCGCCGGCATTGTCGTTGAGGTACGATGTGAACGTGATCGTATTGCCCGGAGCGGCGTTGGCAACGAGAGCCCCATTAATGGCAAGTTCCGAGTAGTTGACGAACTTCAATATACTACCGGTCGGGATGTTCAATGTGCTCCCGGTGTTGACAGTGAAATTCGTATTGAAGACGTATGGAACAGAAACTGTGTCGAGAGTGAACGTACCAGACGAAGCATTGAAGAGAATAATGATGCCGTTGTGCGTTGCCCCGGTGAGGATGTTCGATCCTGAAAAGATGAGGTTCCCCTGGCGCCAGTACGACGCGGGCCAGTCGCAATCAGAAATGTTCGAATTCTCGATCGTCGTAGTTCCTCCGTCAATCATGACGCCATGGTTCTTGGAAGAGACGATGCAGTTCCGCAATGTTGCCGTTCCGCCGTAGACATACAGGGAGGGGTTGTTTGACGGGAACGACGAGGTTCCTCCAAACAGAATCACACATGTATCGAAGATGGCCGTGGCAGCCGAGTTGTTTCCAACTTGTATGTATGCCCAATCTCCCTTGGCAGGTGCCCCACCAAGAGTATCCCTCGACGATGTAAACCTCGCATGGCGAGCCACGAGGTTGGCTGTCCCATTGAGATACAAATTTGTGTTTGCTTGGAATCGTACGACCACACCGGAATCAACGGTGAGTGTGAACCCACCGCTTACGGACAAGTCACCGGTTACAACATAGGGACTCTTCGCGAGAGTCCAGGTAGAATCTTTGCTGATGGTGCCGACGACGTTCGTCTGGCTCAGTGCGGCTGATGATAAGACCAGCAGGGTGAAAAACAAGCCACGAGCAAGCTTCATGATGCCTCTCCTGGGAGTTAAGTTTGAAAAAAAGTCTTTGGCGTGAGAATAAAGAATCGCATGCTTCTTCATCGGGAAGAAGGAGATATGAAACCACTGTCCAGTGGGAAAGGCAACAGACAAAGAGAAATTACCACTCTGACTGGCTCCCCTGAGCGTCATGCGTTTTTCTTCTTTTTATTGACCCGTAAACGGCGGGCAGGCGTAGTATCAGGATACAAATAGCTTCGTGGCTAATGTACCCTTCCGGCAGTCGATTGTCAAGCTCTCTATACTACATGGTTGCGGCCGCTGGACGCGTGACGGCTGTCAATGGATTGAAAATATCAACAGTGCCACACGCTTGAAGAGGACTTCACG
>CAZRPU010000038.1:0-22574 GCA_964602055.1 uncultured Ignavibacteriaceae bacterium | reverse complement strand
TGTCGGCTGAAGAACTGAAGACCACCTTAAGCAAGGAACTGGCACCCCGGTTCGAAGATATTCTGCGCAACCTTCTGCAGGGGATGCTCCTGCTCGTCAGCAGCCTCTCGCGTGTGGTAACGCAGGTATTATATGTCATCATGGTACCGTTCCTGACATTCTATATTCTTACCGATTTTCCGAAAATCAGTCATCGGTTTCTCATGCTTGTGCCGAGCCGCAGGCGCGCACGGATTGGCGAGTACTTGCAGCGTGCCGACGAACTGATCGGCCATTACCTCCGCGGCGCCCTTGTCGTCGCTTTTCTTCAGGGAGTCATGGTGACCCTACTGTTCTCCCTCTTCGGCATTAAGTACGCTCTCCTGCTCGGGATGACGGCGGCGTTGCTTGATTTGGTTCCGTACTTTGGCCTCATTGTCACGATGATTCTCTCGACTGTCGTTGCTGCCTTCAGCGATCCCCCTGTCGCGCCGAAAGTGATTTCCGCGGTCGCGTCTGTCGGTATTCTGCATCTTGTCGAGGTGACCCTCCTCTCGCCCCGCATTGTCGGTTCAAAGGTCGGGCTCCATCCGCTTCTCATCATTCTTTCCCTCCTCGTTTTTGCCTATTTTCTCGGGTTCATAGGCCTCCTCATCGCCGTTCCTGCGACTGCTCTTATTATTCTCGCTGTTCGGGAATGGGAGGCGAGTCGCCGAGGCCTTCCCCTCAGCCACTATCATTCGTCGTCACAGGAGTAACGCATGGCGGGCACCTTGTACCTCATTGCCACGCCCATTGGCAATCTCGAAGACATGACGTTTCGGGCTGTGCGCCTGCTGAAGGAGGCCGATGTTGTTGTGTATGAGGAACGGAAGGAAGGGTCGCGACTCCTCAGGCATTTCGGCATCGAAAACAAAGTTATTGAGAGCCTCAACGAACATAATGAAGCGGCCTCAACAGCGATCATTCTGGAAAGGCTGAAGGAGGGAAAGTCTGTCGCTCTCATTTCGGATGCCGGTACACCGGTGTTTGCCGATCCGGGACTTTCGCTGGTGCAAAAGGCGATAGCTGCCAACATCAGGATTACCCCCGTTCCTGGAGCCTCCTCAATCCTGCCGGCTCTGATTGTCTCCGGTTTCTCTCTTGGCCGCTTTCTCTTTTATGGGTTCCTTTCGCCCAAACGCAACAGGAGAATAGCCGAGCTGCAACAGCTCAAGAAGGAAGAGCGCACGATCGTTCTTATGGATACGCCCTACAGACTTGTCCAGCTTGTAAGAGATGTGGCTGAGGTGATGGGGCCGGCAAGGAAGGTCTGTGTCGCTTTTGACCTGACCCTGCCTACGGAAGAAATCGTTCACGGTAATGCCGGTGAGTTGTACCAGAGGTTTTTGAAAGAAGGAAAAAAGGGGGAGTTTGTGCTGGTGATGGAGGCAGTTGCCTGATGGCCGTCCTTCAACCGTTCAGACCGGGAGCACGAGCGGTCTAGGGAAGCAAGACCGCTGACGATAAAACCGTGGTCCACAGGCCGTTCTTGTCGCCTTCCGCCGATTGGGTCACGTTGAACGTGCGCACAATCTTCCCGGACATCTTGAAGATCTTTTCCCGCTCATCCCACGCCGTATCGGAATCGAATTCAATCCCCAGAGTAGTTGCAAGCATCGTTGCAGCAAGATCCTCGGCATATTCACCCGCACGCTCGTCCGTCTCGCCAAACGGATGGTGTTCAGACAAATACCCGTATGTATTCGGATCGGCCGGCTGCGCGACACCGATGGAAGAGGCAATCAGCCTGTTCGGCTCGTTCGTTGCGTTCCGTGCCATGACGCAGAAGGTTATTCCCCCCGGCTGGAGAATCTTCAGTCCTTCTTCCTTGGTAACCCTCTTGCAATTCGGCGGAAAAATGCTCGACACGGTAACAATGTTGCACTTTTCGATTCCCGCATCTCTCAGGGCAAGCTCAAACGACTGCAAATAGTCCTTGTGGCGGCCAACGCCTTTTGTAAAGAACATCTTGGTAGGAACGAACACTTCCTCATCTCCGGCTTTAGGTGATGGTTAGAGACTCTTGTGAATGATCCTGAGAAATTTCCTCTTGCCGACTTTAACCACAAACTCCTTTTTTGAGGGGAGGGGAGCATTGAGGTCCGTGACTCTTTCTCCGTCTATGGAAACTCCTCCTTGCTCGATCAACCTTCGCGCATCGCTTCGGCTCCCGGCGAGCTGGGCAAGGGTCAGGAGGCTCACAACGGTCTGCCCGGCGTTTTCCGCTGAAAGCTGGAACTCCGCAATTTCATCGGGCGTGCTCTTGTCGATGAAAATCCGGTCGAATTCTTCTTCTGCCTTTCGCGCAGATTCTTCATTATGATACATCTGAACCAGGGTGCGCGCAAGCCTGCGCTTCAGATCGCGAGGGTTTGCTTTGGGGTTGGACAAGGTCTTGCGAATCGAAGCGAGGTCCTCATTGGATACGTCGGACGCCAGCACAAAATACGATTCGATGAGCGAATCGGGGATGCGAAGGGTCTTCCCGAAAATCTGCTGCGGTGATTCGCTGAGCCCGATGTAGTTATCGAGCGATTTGCTCATTTTCTCCACGCCGTCGGTGCCCGCAAGAATGGGCATGGTAAGAATCGCCTGGGGCTGCTGGCCGTACTCACGCTGAATGTCGCGGCCCACGAGCAAGTTGAATTTCTGATCAGTTCCACCGAGTTCGATATCCGACTGCACGGCAACCGAGTCCATCGCCTGAGCGAGCGGATAGAGGAATTCGTGGACACTGATGGGTTCGCCTGCTTTGTAGCGTTCCGTGAAATCATCGCGTTCAAGCATTCGGGCAACAGTATACTTGCCGGCTAAGACGATGACATCGGCAAAATGCATTTTACCGAGCCATTCAGAATTGTAAAACATCTGAATACGCTGTGAGGAGAGGATCTTTGTTGCCTGTTCAAAATAGGTTTGCCCGTGACGCCTGGTTTCGTCAAGGGAGAGAGCCGGCCGGGTTTTGCTTTTTCCGGAAGGATCACCGATCATGCCGGTGAAATCGCCGATAATCAGAATGGCCTGGTGGCCGAGATCCTGAAACTGACGGAGTTTGCGGAGAACAACGGAGTGGCCAAGGTGGAGATCGGGACGGCTCGGGTCGCACCCGAGCTTGACGCGAAGGGCTTTTTTTGTTTTGATGGACCTTTCCACTTTTCGCACGAGATCGTCTTCGGGAATGATCTCGGCCGTACCGCGCCTGATGAGGTCCATCTGTTCATTGAGTGAGGGGAACAATTCTTAGGAAGTACTCCTTTTCAATCGGTGAGCCATTTCGCGCTGGGCTTGTCTCTTTGCCAGGGCTTCCCGTTTGTCAAAACGCTTCTTACCCTGCGCCAGGGCCAATTCAATCTTTGCCAAAGGCCCTTTGAAATAGACGGACAACGGTACGAGGGAGAGGCCTTTCTCCTGAACCCTCCCGATCAGCTTGCGAATCTGTTTCCGTTGGAGAAGGAGTTTGCGCGGCCTGGTCGGCTGGTGGTTGCTGATGTTTCCATGTTCGTACGGACTGATGTGCATGTTGATCAGCCACACCTCGCCCCTTTTGATTGCAGCGTAGCTGTCCTGGAGATTCGCGTTGCCGGCACGGAGCGATTTGACTTCTGTCCCGGTGAGTACAATCCCTGCCTCCATGGTTTCAACAACGCTGTACTCATGTCGTGCTTTGCGGTTCGAAACAACAACGCGTCCTTCGTGCTCCTTCATTCCGAAATTTTTGCTTCAAACATAAGAGAAAAGTGAACAAGAATCAATTCCATCGGAAGAAAATCACGGCAATCCTCGGAGCTCTCCCTTGTCAGGTTCGTTGCTTCGCTGAGGCGAACGCGCGACCAACAGCGATCTCCTGGTTGGTTGCCTTTTGGTTCTGTTCTGGCTATATTGAGTTCCGAATTCAAGCTTTTCTGTACGCCGATGACTCGCATTTCTACCCATTCAGAGGATTTCCATGGCTGATCGACAATACGATGTGACCATAGTGGGCGGCGGCCCGGGGGGATACGTTGCAGCCATCCGCGCCGCGCAACTCGGTTTGAAAGTCGGATTGGTTGAACGGGAGCGGTTGGGTGGCATTTGTCTTAATTGGGGCTGCATTCCTTCGAAGGCCTTGCTCAAAAGCGCTGAATTGTACACGCTTTTCAAGAAGTCGGAGGACTTCGGGATTTCTCACAAAGACCTGAAATTCGATTTTACCAAGATCATTCAGCGAAGCCGCGACATTTCCGACAGGATCACCAAGGGCGTCGAATATCTGATGAAAAAGAACAAAATCGAGGTCCTCTCCGGAACCGCTACACTGACCGGAAAAGGAGCTGTCGAAGTGTCGAAAGATGGGAACGTGACGGATAAAATCAGAACCAAATCGATCATCCTTGCTACCGGCGGCCGGCCGCGCTCGGTGCCGGGAGTGTCCATCGATCGAAAAAAGATCATCACGAGCACCGAAGCCATGACCCTGAAGGACCAACCGAAAAGCCTCGTCATTATCGGGGGCGGGGCCATCGGGATAGAATTTGCATACTTTTACAATGCCCTGGGGACGAAGGTGACAGTGGTCGAAATGATGCCAACGATCCTCCCCCTGGAAGATCGCGAGATGAGCAAGATCGTGCAATCCTCGCTCAAAAAAGCCGGGCTGGAGATCATGACCGACACAAAAGTGGAAGGCGTCAAAGTGGGAAACGAAGTGGAAGTTGCAGTTTCCTCGTCGGAGGGGAAGAAAACGTTGAAAGCGGAAATTGCGTTGATGGCCATCGGCGTGCAGGGGAATTCGGAAGGCCTCGGACTCGAGGGCCTGGGGGTCAAGGTGGAGAAGAGCTTTATCAAGGTCGATGAGTTCGGCCAGACGAACATTTCCGGAGTGTATGCTATCGGGGATGTCAGCGGGCCGCCGCTTCTTGCACATGTGGCCTCGCATGAAGGGATTGTGGCCGCCGAGCATATCGCCGGCAAAGCACGGCACGGTATCGACCGAAAAGTATTTCCAAGCTGCACGTACTGCCAGCCGCAAATAGCAAGTGTCGGCATGAGCGAAGAGGCGGCTCTGGCGGCGGGACATAAGATCAAGATTGGAAAGTTCCCCTTCAGGCCTTTGGGAAAAGCCATGGCTATCGGAGAGAGTGAAGGTCAAGTCAAGCTCATCTTCGATGAAAAATACGGGGAGCTGCTCGGGGCTCATATCGTTGGGTCCGAGGCGACCGAAATGATAGCCGAACTGGTGACGGCAAAAGCTCTCGAAACCACCTATGAGGAATTGTGGCGGACCATGCACGCCCATCCCACCCTCGCCGAAGCGGTCATGGAGGCGGCGGGGAACGCTTATGGACTCGCGGTGCACATTTGAATCACATTACTGCTCTGAACTTGGGACGGACCCGTTTCGCTGACGCCTGGAAGCTCCAGGGAAGCCTGTTGGATGCGAGGCGTGCGGGGCTTTCGGGTGATCTCCTCCTGTACACAGAGCACGAACATGTTTATACCGTCGGCAAAGGAGGAGACGAGAACCATTTGTTGGCTTCCGGAGCCGAACTGCGGCGGGATAATATTGATTTGTTCCGCATCGATCGGGGCGGCGACGTGACGTACCACGGTCCAGGCCAGATTGTCGGGTATCCCATTCTTGATCTGCACTCTTATAAAGAGGATTTGCACTGGTATCTCAGGAGCCTGGAGGAAGCGATCATTCGGGCATTGCGTGACTTTTCCATCGAAGCGGGAAGAGAGGAAGGAATGACCGGAGTGTGGGTACGCGGGGAAAAGATCGCAGCAATCGGCATCAAGAAACGCCGATGGGTGACCCTGCACGGGTTTGCTCTGAATGTGAACACCGCTCTGACGAAGTTCGGAAGGATTATTCCGTGCGGCATCTTCCACAAAGGCGTGACATCGATGGAGCGGCTTCTCGGTGGTCCTGTGGAGTTACCCAAGGTCCATCAAAGCCTCAACAGGGCGTTGGAAACCGTGTTAGGCTGCTCGATCGAATGGGGAACTGAATCCGCTCTCTCTGTGGCCGATGAACAGCCGGAGTTCGAACGAGTATAATGGCGACAACGAGCACAAAAAAGAAGAAAGCCCGCAATTCAAAAGGAGAACGACGGACGATGGCACCTTCGCAAGCCCAGGTCGCAAAAGCGTCAAAACAGCAGGAAGGTCTTGCGAAAGATCAGCTCCTGAAGGTCTACCGTACAATGTTGACGGGCCGTCGCATCGACGAGAAGCATCTCATTCTTCTGAAACAGGGGAAATCGTTTTTTCACATCGGTGGGTCGGGTCACGAGGCAGCACAAACGGCCGCGGCAGCTGCACTGACTCCGGGAAAAGATTATGCATTTCCTTATTACCGGGACCTGAGTTTTTGCCTCCAATTAGGATTCACGCCAGAAGAATATTTTCTCGCTGCGCTGCATCGTGCGGAAGACCCGGGCACCGGGGGCAGGCAGATGCCAGGCCACTATGGAAAAAAAGAACTGCGGATTATCACGCAGTCCAGTCCGACCGGCACGCAATACCTTCAGGCAGTTGGCGTCGCCCTTGTGGCAAAAAAAGAGGGGAAAGGGGAAGTCGTGTATGTCTCTTCGGGGGAAGGATCGACAAGCGAAGGCGAATTCTTCGAGGCTGTCAACTGGGCTGCGCGGGAGTCTCTTCCTGTTATTTTCTTCATACAAGATAACCGCTTTGCGATTTCTGTTCCGGTGACACAGCAGACCGCGGGCGGTTCTGTCTACGAGGCGACAAAGGGATTTCAGGGGCTTGAGCGGTTCGATGTCGACGGAACTGATTTTCTCGAAACCTACAGGGCTATGAAAGCCGCCGTTGAGCGGGCGCGCAAGGGAGATGGTCCCTCGCTTATCCACGCCAATGTTGTACGTCTGCTCCCTCACTCGTCGTCTGATGATGACCGGAAGTACCGATCGAAAGAAGATCTGGAGCAGGATCGCCTCCTCGATCCGATACCCAAGATGGCCCGGCTGCTCATTGAGGAGGGTTATCTGACCGATGCAGGAGCCGCGAGCATGGCCGAGGACGTGAAGACGATGATCGACGCCTCGGTCGACTATGCCGAATCCCGCCCGCTGCCGGAGGCTTCGAGCGTTGAAACAGATCTTTACGGAGAAGCTCATGGGAATCCCCCCACGAGTTTTGTCGAGCCCGAGCATTCCGGAAACAAGATTGTCATGGTTGACGCGATCAACCACGCTCTGCACGAAGAGATGGAGAGGCATGCCACCATGCTCGTTTTCGGCGAGGATATTGCGGACGGAAAAGGTGGTGTTTTCACGGCGACGAAGGGCCTTTCGACGAAGTTCGGCAAGGAGAGAGTCTTTAATTCGCCCCTCGCAGAGGCGAGCATTATCGGCGTGGCGGTGGGATGCGCGTTGAAAGGATGGAAGCCCGTTCCGGAAATCCAATTCGGCGACTACATTTGGCCCGGTTTCATGCAAATACGCGACGAACTTGCAATGTTCCGGTATCGGTCAAAAGGAACATGGCCCTCGCCTGTGGTTATTCGAGTTCCGGTGGGAGGATATATCCATGGCGGACTCTATCATAGCCAGTCGATTGAGGGTTTCATGGCGCACATCCCCGGTATTCGCCTGGCCTTTCCTTCGAACGCAGCAGACGCCAAGGGGTTGTTGAAGGCTGCCATTCGCGGCGATGACCCGGTCATTTTCATGGAGCACAAGGGACTTTATCGGCAGGGCTATGCATCCTCCATGGAACCCGGCCCCGATTACGTCCTTCCTTTTGGAATAGCAGCGGTGCGCAGAGAAGGGACCGATATTTCCGTCATCACGTACGGAGCCATGGTTCAAAAGTCCCTCGAAGCGGCGCGCAAGATGGACGAACAGGGAGTAAGCGTGGAGGTGATCGATTTGAGAACCCTCAATCCGCTTGATGATGAAGCCATTTTCCGGTCTGTCAGAAAAACCAGCAAAGTTTTGGTGGTTCATGAAGACACGATCACTGGAGGATTTGGCGGCGAGATTGCTGCCAGGATTGCAAAAGAATGCTTCAGGGACCTTGACGCCCCTATCGAGCGGGTTGGGGCGCTGGATATACCCGTCCCCTACAGCCCGCCACTTGAGGATGCAATGCTTCCCAATGAAGCGAAAATCCTCTCGGCTCTCGAAACTCTATCAGCCTACTGAGGATCCCTGCCATGCAAGTGGAAGTCGTCATGCCGAAAATGGGCGAGAGTATTCAGGAAGGGAAAATCCTTCGCTGGACGAAAAAGCCCGGTGACAAGATTCAGAAAGATGAGACAATCCTTGAGATCAGTACGGACAAGGTGGACTCTGAGATTCCATCGCCGTCAGCCGGTATCCTGACGAAAATCATCATTCCCGAAAATGAAACCGTCGCGGTGGGAACCGTCATTGCGATGATCGAAACCGATGCGGCTTCGGCAAAGGTGGACACGAGCGCTCCGGCTCATGTCGCGCAAAAAGCGGATACGGCGGCTGCTCCGGCAAGAACCGCGGCACCAAGACCCGCGGCAACGGAACCTGCCGGCCCAAGAGGCCGTAACGGCGAGAGGTTCTACTCTCCGCTGGTACGCACCATTGCGCAGAAGGAGGGGGTTGCCAACGACGAGCTCGCTTCGATTGCGGGTTCCGGCATCGGAGGACGAGTCACCAAAAATGATATGCTCGCCTATCTTCAGTCCCGGGGAAGCCGGGCTGCTGCGGGACCTCGATTCGACGCGACCATTCGCTCCATCGACATGAAGGATGCAGTCAAGAAATATCCTCCCCCGGGTTTTGAAGTACGTCAGATGGACAACCTTCAGCAGAAGATGGCCGAACACATGGTGAAAAGTGTTCAGACATCGCCTCATGTTCAGGCGATTTCCGAATGCGACCTGACGAGGATTGTTCAATACCGATCGTCCCATGCTGCGGCCTTCGAGCAGAAGCAGGGGTTTAAGCTGACGTATACACCCTTTCTTCTCGATGCGACGGTACGCGCGTTGAAAAAATACCCGCTCGTCAACAGTTCGGTCGAAGGCGACAAGATCATACTGAAGAAGTTCATCCATCTCGGGATGGCCGTTGCGACCCCGGCAGGCCTGCTTGTTCCGGTCATCAGAAATGCGGAAGAGAAAAGCTTCGTTGGTCTTGCGAGAGCCGTTAACGACATCTCCGTGCGTGCGCGAAACAAGAAACTCATGCCCGACGATATACAGGGAGGCACCTTCACCGTTACGAACTACGGCATTTTCGGGAACATCATTGGTATTCCCATCATCAACCAGCCACAGGTTGCCATCCTCGGGTTTGGTGCGATCAAGAAGAGGCCTGTGGTAAACACCGATGCGGAAGGGAATGATTCGCTCGCCATCCGGTCGATGTGTTATCTAACGCTTTCGTTTGATCACCGTATCCTCGACGGCGCCATTGGCGGCCAGTTCATACAGACAGTTGTCTCAAATCTGGAAGAGTTCGATTTCTCTCATCTCACATGACCTTCGTTATCAAAGAAATTCCTGCGCAACAAGAATCTCCGCGTCGGCCCGATTGGCTCAAGGCGCGCATTCCGGGGGGTGAAAACTACGCTCGCCTGAAGAATCTTATCGACACGCAGAGACTGCACACAGTCTGTGAAGAAGCGCGTTGTCCCAACATGGGAGAATGCTGGAATGCCGGTACGGCGACCTTCATGATTCTTGGGGACATCTGCACGCGCTCATGCGGATTTTGCGCCGTCAAGACGGGGCGTCCCGATTACGGGCTCGACTGGGACGAGCCGCGGCGTGTTGCGGAAGCCGTTCAGCGAATGAACCTGCGGCACGCGGTCATTACCTCGGTCAACAGGGATGAGCGGGCAGACGGAGGAGCCCCTCTTTTTGCTGAAACCATCCGCCAGATCAGGGAATTGGTTCCCACCTGCACCGTCGAAGTGCTCATTCCCGATTTCAGGGGAAATGAAGATGCTCTTGCCCTCGTGCTTGATGCGAAGCCGGAGATTCTCAATCACAATCTGGAGACCGTTCCCCGTCTTTATAAGACCGTCCGTCCGCAGGCCAATTATCGCCAATCGCTCGAAGTGATTGAGCGCTCGAAAAAGAGGGGGATGACGACGAAGACCGGCTTGATGCTCGGGATCGGGGAAAAGACAGAGGAAGTCCTTGAGGTCATGAAGGACGCTTTTGCATCGGGATGCGACATTCTCACGCTTGGTCAATATCTGCAGCCAACGAGGGATCACCTTCCCGTGCATCGGTACGTGCACCCGGATGAGTTTGGCATGCTGAAGAAGGAAGGTTTGACAATGGGGTTCCGGCATGTGGAATCCGGGCCGCTGGTAAGAAGCTCCTACCACGCAGCAAATCACGTTTGACCGAAGATTCATCGCTGTTCCGATTCGTCTGCCAATCAACCGAACGCAAAAAACGTTGACTTTCTTGCGAAATTAGCCTATCTTTAATGTCTTAGAATCAATCGAATTCTGAAATTGGAGGTTTTTTCAATTGGAAACGTCACCGAAGACGCGATTCTTCAAACCAGAAGAAGTGGGACAGAAGTGGTATGTCGTTGATGCCGCCGGAAAAACGCTTGGGCGGATTGCTTCGCAAGTTGCCCGCGTACTTCGCGGAAAACACAAGCCGCAATTCACGCCGAATTTCGACGTTGGGGACTTCGTGGTCGTGATCAATGCCGAGAAGGTCATGGTGACAGGAAAGCGCGAGGAACTCAAGCAGCTGTATCATAACACCCTCTATCCCGGTGGAGCGCGTTTCGAATCCTTCAGGGACCTGATCAAGCGTAGGCCAGAATATGTTATGGAACATGCAGTAAAAGGAATGCTTCCTCACAATCGCCTTGGAAAAAGAATTGCGCGAAAGCTGAAAGTGTATCGCGGCGAGAGTCACCCGCATTCTGCTCAGAAACCTGAACCCTTATCGTTGTAGGAGATGCATCATTCATGCAGCCGCAAGTAAAAGTAGGAAGACGTAAGACAGCTGTTGCCAGGGTCAAGCTTGTCGAAGGATCTGGAAAAATTCTGATCAATCGAAAACCCTTTGAAACCTATTTTCCCATCGAAATTCTGCGCAGTGAAGTCATGCGGCCATTCGAGGTGACCAATACCGTTGGTCGCTACGATGCTCGGGTTTCCGTCGAAGGGGGAGGATCCACGGGTCAGGCCGGGGCCGTGAAGCTGGGCATCGCTCGTTCCCTTGTTGCCCTCGATGAAGACACCAGAAGTGCGCTCCGCGGGGCAGGTCTCCTGACGCGTGATCCGCGCATGGTGGAACGAAAAAAGTACGGACAAAAGAAGGCCCGCAAGCGCTTCCAGTTCTCGAAACGGTAATTGCTGCAAATCTTCGGGTGGCGTGTTCGCGTTGCAGTTGAGGACGAAACCCGAAACGTTGTAAATAATCATATTCCCTGATTCGACCGGCAGTGTGGCGCGGTAAGCGCTATTCCGGAAGGAGACGACGGGAATAGTCGAATAACTACCAAGGAAACATCATCATGCCTCGCGTTGAGCTCGAGACTCTTCTCAGTGCAGGTGCGCACTTCGGCCACCTGACCCGCCGTTGGAATCCCAAAATGAAGCCCTACATTTTCATGGAGCGCAATGGGATTCATATCATCGATTTGAAGAAAACCCAGGAAATGCTTGAAGCCGCGTGCAACGCGATTTCGAACAGCATTGCCGAAAACAAGAGAATCTTGTTTGTGGCAACGAAGAAACCCGCCTGCAATGTGGTCCAGGAGGAGGCGAGGCGCTGTAATGCCTTCTACGTGACGGAGCGGTGGTTGGGCGGAATGCTGACGAATTTCTCCACCATCCGAAAGAGCGTAAAACGCCTCAACAACATCGAGAAGATGGAAAGCGACGGAACATTTGAGAGCATTACCAAAAAGGAACGGCTCTTTCTGAATCGGGAACGGGAGAAGCTGCAGAACGTCCTCAACGGCGTTGTCGACATGTCCCGCTTGCCCGGCATGGTGTTCGTGGTCGATGTCAAGAAGGAAGCAATCTCGGTCAAGGAAGCCAACAGGCTGGGAATTCCCGTCGCTGCCATCGTGGACACGAATTGCGATCCTCAAATGATTGACTATCCTATTCCGGCGAATGACGATGCACTGAAAGCGGTGCAGGTGATCACGAAGGCGGTGGCCGATGCGGTTCTTGAGGGGTCACAAAGGGCTGCAGCGGCGAGGGCGGCTCAGCAGGAGAGTGAGGCTGAGTCGGAAAAGATCGAATTGGAACAAAAAGCTCCGGCGAAGGAGAATCAGTAGCAATGGCAGAAATTACGACAAAACTTATTAAGGAATTGAGAGACAAAACCGGCGCGGGGATGATGGACTGCAAGCGTGCGTTGGAAGAAACCGGCGGGGACATGGAAAAGGCGATCGAATATCTGCGGAAGAAGGGTGCAGCAACTGCAGCAAAACGGGCCGACCGCGAGACGAATCAGGGCGTCGTGGAGTCTTACATTCACGCAGGAGGACGAATCGGTGCGATGGTAGAACTGAACTGTGAAACCGATTTTGTCGCCAAGACGCCCGATTTCAAAGTACTGGCCCACGATATCGCCATGCAGATCGCGGCAATGAATCCGAGGTATATCGGCCGGGAGCAGGTGGAAAAGAACGTTACGGAAAAAGAAATTGAAATCTACACCACGCAGGCCAAGAACGAGGGAAAGCCGGCCCATGTCGCAGAAAAAGTTGCTCAGGGACGCCTTGAGAAGTTTTACCAGGAATCCTGCCTGATGGAACAGAGTTTCATCAAGGATTCCGGGAAAACGATCAAAGACCTCCTGGACGAGGCAACGGCCAAAGTCGGCGAGAAAATTTCCATTCGTCGCTTCATGCGTTATCACCTTGGTGAAGACGGACAGTCATGATACACCGAATCCCGAAGCTCATTCGGGATTTTTTTTGTACAGTGCGACCATTGAACAGGGGCGGATATGAAGAATGCACGCTATAAGAGGATCCTGTTGAAATTGAGCGGCGAGGCGCTCATGGGAAGCCAGGAGTATGGCATCGATTCCCACGTGCTGAGTCAATACGCCGAAGAAATTCGAATGGTCCGTGAGCTCGGTACCGAAGTGGGGATCGTCATCGGAGGTGGGAACATCTACAGAGGGATCGAAAACTCCTCTGACGGAATCGACAAGGTCACCGGCGATAACATGGGCATGCTTGCAACGGTGATCAATGCCCTGGCGTTGCAGAGCGCCCTGGAGCACAAGGGACTCTTCACTCGTTGTCAGACGGCGATCAATATGGAGAAAATTGCCGAGCCGTTCATCCGGCGCCGGGCCATTCGCCATCTGGAAAAAGGCAGAGTGGTCATTTTTGCGGCTGGTACGGGAAATCCGTATTTTACCACCGATACGGCGGCAGTGCTGCGGGCGATTGAAATTGAAGCCGATGTTGTTTTGAAAGGCACACGTGTCGACGGGATTTACGACAGCGACCCGGAAAAAAATTCATCCGCCCGGCATCTTCCTGAAATCTCCTTTGCCGAAGTGCTCAAGCGTGACCTGAAAGTCATGGACTTGACTGCGATAACTTTGTGCAAGGAAAACAATCTTCCTCTCGTTGTTTTCAACATCAATACCGCCGGGAATCTCAAGAAGATCGTCGCGGGAGAAAGCGTAGGTTCCATTGTTGCAAGAAGCACACCGGTTGTTCATCCGAGCTGATCACAATGCCCATCACAACCGAAGAGAGTTTCCATGGTCAAGGATATCCTGCATGATGCAGAAAACAGAATGAAAAAAGCCGTCGAGGTGGTCAGAGACGAGTTTGCGAAAATTCGTACGGGAAAAGCGACCACCGTTCTGCTCGATGGAGTCAAAGTTGACTACTACGGTACGATGACCCCGTTGAAGCAGGTTGCGAACGTCAGTACCCCGGATGCACACACCATATCAGTACAGCCGTGGGAAAAAGGGATGATTCAGCCGATCGAAAAAGCCATTCTCAATGCCAATCTCGGCCTCAATCCCGTCACGGACGGCACAACGGTGCGAGTGCCCATCCCCCCCCTCAACGAGGAACGACGGCGGGAACTGGTGAAACTGGTGAAGAAGTTTGCGGAGGACGGAAAGATTGCCGTGAGGAACGTCCGGCGCGATGCGATAGAGCATCTCAAGAAAACGGAAAAACAGGAACATATCTCCGAAGACGAGAGGAAAAGGGCGGAACAGGAGACTCAGAAGCTTACCGACAAACACATCAAGGACATCGACTCCCTGGTGGCCGTGAAGGAAAAGGAAATCATGGAAGTATAGGATGTCGCAGCGGAAGGCGACCTGAAAATCCCGGCGGATAAGCCGGGATTTTTTGTTTTCAAGGCGGAGAGCGCGCTGTGGGGAAACGAAACATTGCCGCGGGAAAGTCGTAATACAGGAAAGAACCATGCAGGGAGAGATCATGTCGGACAACGCAAAGCGTCTTTACAGAAGCCGAAAAGCAAAGATTCTCGGAGGCGTCTGCGGCGGCATCGCAGAGTACCTGAATATCGATCCAACTCTCGTGAGGATTGCATGGATCGTTCTTTCCATATTCCCGCTCATCCCCGGGATTCTGATCTACATCATCGCCTGGATTGTCATACCCAAGGAACCGACTGCTGACTCATCAGCGGCAGAGGGCCGCGGTTCCGTGCAAGCGGCGGCTTTTTTCGGTTTCTTCTTTGTCGGGCTGGGAACGATTCTGCTTCTCTCGAATCTGGACGTTTTCGACTGGGATCGCTGGTGGGATGTCTCCTGGGATTATGCGGTGCCCATTCTGCTTATCGGCCTCGGAGTTTTTTTTCTTGTTCGGCCATCCTTCTCTGAGCGGGTCCGAGAGACGCCGGAAGGAGAACAGACTGGCTTTCGACGCCTTCGAAGGTCGGTTGACAACAAGAAGCTTTTTGGGGTTTGTGGCGGGCTTGCCGAGTATTTCAACGTTGACCCGTCCCTGGTGCGGATAGGCTTTGTGTTCTTTTCAGTCTGGCCGTTCGGGCTGGGGGTTCTTCTCTACGTTCTCCTCCTGCTTGTCATGCCGTCAGAAGAAGTGCGTCATCAGCCACAAACGTGAGACTCTTATGACCGACAGTACTGGTGTGCGCCGCGAGCCAAGGCTCGTCATCCTCGGAATTCTCTTGATCGCGTTTGGCACCGTTCTCTTGCTGGACCGCCTTGACGTTTTCTTTGTCCGCTGGAACGGTGTTGCGTGGCTTGTCGGGTCCTGCTTTGGATTGTTCTTCGCGATTGACGGAATGATGCGCAGGTTGAAAGGGCGTCTGTTTTGGGGGACCGCACTCTTCTTTGTAAGCGTCTATTGGCTTCTCGCCCGGTGGGATGTCATCCATCATCACGGTTTCTTTGTTCTCCCCATGCTGCTTTTCTCCCTTGGAATATCCTTCCTGATGCTCTTCGCCATCGATCGGCGGCAATACGCCGTTCTCCTTCCCGCGTTCCTCTTCTGCGGGATAGCCTCTGTTATGATGTTGTGGTGGTGGGAGGTTGTCGAGTGGTATGAGGTGCGCAGCGCTCTCCGTACATACTGGCCGTTGATTTTTGTCGTGTGGGGGACGCTGCTGCTCTTTCAAAGAAAGAAATCTCCCGCACAGATCGGCTAGTGAGCCTCAAGCCAGTTGTTTCCTGATCCGATTTCCACTTCAACGGGCACCGTCAGTGAGAGTGCGCCCTGCATTTCTTCCTTCACGAGGTCCCGCATTCGCTTTTCTTCCTTCCTGGGGATGTCGAAGACGAGTTCATCATGGACCTGCAGTACCATACGGCTCCCAAGACGCTCCTCGAGAATTCTCCTGTCAATGGAAATCATTGCCGCTTTGATCATGTCGGCCGATGAACCCTGGATGGGCATGTTGATCGCTTGTCGTTCCGCGTTTGAGCGGAGATTGAAGTTTCTGCTCATGATGTCCGGAAGATGGCGTTTTCGTCCCATCACGGTGCTCACAAAACCCTCTTGTTGTGCGCGGCTGATAGTGGTCGTGATGTACTCACGCACCCGGGGAAACCGGTCAAAGTACCGCTCGATGATTTCTTTTGCCTCCTGTTGAGCAATTTCAAGCCTTCGAGCCAGGCCGAAGGGCCCGATGCCGTACATGATTCCGAAGTTCACCTCTTTTGCCTTCCTCCTCATATCCCGTGTTACTTCAGAAGAAGGAACGCCAAAGATTCCTGCCGCTGTCGTTGCATGAATATCCTCGCCACGCGTGAACGCTTCCCGCAGCCCGAGATCGCCGCTGATATGGGCCATCATGCGCAATTCGATCTGCGAATAGTCCGCGGAAAGAATGAGATTCTCTTCGTGCCGCGGGATAAACGCCCGGCGAATAGAACGGCCGATTTCCGTCCGGATGGGAATGTTTTGCAGGTTCGGGTCGCTGCTCGAAAGTCTTCCCGTGGCAGCGACGGTTTGGTTGAAGGAGGTGTGAACCCGTCCGGTTGCAGGGTTCATGAGTTCAGGAAGTGCGTCCACATACGTGGAACGGAGCTTTGAAAGGGTCCTGTACTCAAGGAGCTTTTCAACGAGGGGATGCGAATCACGGAGCGCTTCGAGAACGCCGACATCCGTCGAATAGCCCGTTTTGGTCTTGCGAACGGGATCCAGCTTGAGTTTCTGGAAGAGGATGTCGCTGAGCTGCTGCGTGGAATTAATATTGAATTCTTCCCCGGCCAGACGATAGATGTCTTTTGAAATGTCCGCTACGGCCCGGTCGAGCTCGCCCGACATGCCGCGGAGGAACTCCAGATCCATGGCAACGCCCGCGATTTCCATTCTCGCGAGGACCGGAATCAGAGGAAATTCCAGGTCGCGGGCCAGCGCAGTCATTCCTTCCCGATCAAGGGCCCCCCGAAGAAGCGGGACAAGACGAAGGGTCATGTCGGCATCTTCACACGAGTATTCGGACACCTGTTCGATCTTGATGTCGCGCAGAGCAACGCGATTTTTTCCCGTTCCGGTCAGGTCATCGTACGAAATCATCTTGTAGTCAAGGTATTCGCGGGCGAGGGCATCGAGGTTGTGCTGGCCATCTTCCCGCACGAGATAGGATGCCACCATCGTGTCGAATTCAACGCCTCGAAGCTCAATGCCATGCCGGGAAAGCACAACCATGTCATATTTGATGTTTTGACCCATTTTCAGGCATTTGGTGCTCTCGAAAACGGGTTTCAGTACTTCGATGACGGCGTCTACCGGCAGGCCGGATGAAGAGCCATCGGTTTCATTCCCTTTCAACAGTTTTCCAAAGAGGTCCCTGGCGCGGTCATCTTCGCCCCCGCTGAATACCGGAACATACACGGCCTCGTGCTCGACAACAGCGAAAGACAGCCCCACAAGCTCCGCCCTTATGGGATCGGTCGAAGTCGTTTCGGTATCGAAGACGAAGCGATCGGCTCTGCTCAGGCGGTCCGCAAGTTTCTTCAAGTCCTTCAACGAGCGAATGAGACGATACGTGTGCTTGTCAGAGTGAATCGTCTTCAGCGTCGTTTCCCTCGGTGGGGCAGAAGAGGTCTGTGCAATCGCGGCGGGATCTTTTCCTCCTGAACGAAGATTTCGTGCAAGAGATTTGAAATCGAGCTCTTCAAAGAGCTCAATAAGGCGCGCAGTATCGCGCTTCCCAAGCTTCAGTTGATGAAAGTCCAGCTGCACAGGCACTTCTCTGTCGATCGTGACGAGGCGTTTTGAGAGAAGCGCTTGTTCCCGGTTAGTCCGAAGTTTTTCTTTCAATCCCTTTTGTGGTATCTCATCTATATGGTCCAGCACATTTTCGATGCTGCCATACTGCTGTATGAGAGGAATCGCTGTCTTTTCTCCCACTCCCGGCACGCCCGGAACATTGTCCGATGAATCGCCAATGAGTCCAAGGACGTCGATCACCTGATCGGGCGACACGCCAAACTTCTTTTTGACGCCATCGAAGCTGACGAACTCCACCTCGTTGCCCTTCCGTCCGGGCTTATAAATTTTCGTTAGCTCAGAAATCAGCTGCATGAAGTCTTTGTCGGACGTAACGAGGTACGTCTCAACATTTTCCCTTTCCGCCCTTGCCGCGAGTGTCCCCATAATGTCGTCAGCCTCGTAACCATCGACCTCAATGACCGGGACGCCATACGCGCGCACCACATCCTTCAGGGTTTCGAGTTGAGAAGCCATGTCCTCCGGCATTTTTTGACGCGTCGCTTTGTATTCAGCATACTCTCGGTGCCTGAAGGTAGGGACGCTGGTGTCCATGGCCACAGCAATGTATGCAGGGCGTTCCTCATCGAGAATCTTATTCAGGAAGGTGACAAACCCATAGACCGCGCTTGTATTTTCCCCCTTGGCATTCATCAGCGGTCGTTGAATGAATGCGAAGTAGCTCCGATATGCTATCGCCATCCCGTCTATGAGGAAGAGTCGCTCTCGAGATTCCATGAGATTAGGATCCCGTGGCGGGTGGTTCGAAGGTGGATTGCGGGGGGACATCCGGTGTTGCTCTCATTGGTCCTCGATGACGGATTCTACGCCGAGTGGTTCTTCTTTCATTCCACCCTGGAGATCGGTCAGGAAGAACCGAACGAAGAGGACGGTCGCTGCCAGGATTCCGCCTGTAAGAAAAAAATTACCTCGGAGTCCGTTCGTCGCTGCAACATACCCGCCCGTTATCGGGCCAACCATGTTGGCAAGAGTTTGAAAACTCGAGGCGATCCCCATGATTCCTCCTCTCCGCGCAAGTTCGGTATGCTTGCTGACATAGGAATAGAGCGCCGGAAGCATTCCGCCCATACAGAAGCCCTGAAGAGCGCGAAGCGGGAGAAGATGGTACGGCGATTGAGCAAAACCCTGGGCAACATAGGCGATCGCTGTTCCTGAAATCGCAATGGTGAGGTTTGTCCGGTAACTCGTGATATCATTCCGCTTTCCCCACCAAGGAGAAGAAAGGACCATGAAAAATCCTGCAACGGAAAAAACCGCCCCGGTCAGAGTGGCGATAAGCACCTGCCCCGGAGCGAGCGACTCTATATAGAGAGCGAAGATGGGCTGAATCATCATTACCGCCGCTTGTGCAAAAAAGATGATCGTGAGAGCCGTGCGGATATGAACCGATTGAAAGGCATAGCGATAATTGCTCATGAGTGAATGGCGCTCGCTTGTGCGGATAAGCGAAGCGGGATCTTCCTTCACCATTTTGATGACAAGGATGCCGCCTAGAGAGCAGATTCCGGCAACAAGGAAGAAGAGCGGGCGATAGCCAAAGGCATCGGCCAGAGAGCCCCCGAGAAGAGGTCCGATGATGTTCCCGCTGGCTGTTGCCGTTTGAAGCAGACCGATCGCATAGCCCGATTTTTCCCGGGGTGTGTGCGCCGAAACAAGCGCAAGAGCAGCAGCAATGAACCCGCTGAGCGCACCCTGGAGCATCCTGAAAAAAAACAGCATCTCAACGCTCTGCGAAAGGCCGATCAATGCCTGGGAGACGGCGAGCCCAAAAATAGCCCGAACAACCATGATTTTGCGGCCATAACGATCTCCCAGGAATCCCCAGACGGGAATGATAAAGAAGGAAAGCATGAAGGGACCCGAAAAGGCAAGTCCGCTCCACCATGCAATTTCATCGGGGTCGCTTATGCCGAGATCGCGGACATAGAAGGGAAGAAACGGGACCACGAGGCTCATTCCCATCATCGTGATGAACTGGGAGAGCCAAATGACATACAGCGTCTTTCGCCAGGGCTCGAGGCCTTGAAAAGTCATGGAGAGTTACTGCGCCGGTGGTTCGAAATTGTGCTGCAGGACTGGTTGCACCGTCAAGGTAAACAAAAACACCGGCGAAAACAAACTCCTCGAGGGAGCTCGAGGAAAAGTGTCATGCGCTCTTTGTTTGTCGTACGATCGTGCGTATATTCATCTTCGTCATGAACGTTTACATTGTCCTTCTTATTCAGATGTTCATCGCCGGAGGCACGCACATTGTTGCCAAGGCGGTGGTGGGTACGGTCGATGCCGCCACGCTGACATTTTTGAGGTCGATCCTCTCTACTGCGGGGCTTCTCGCTATTCTGCTGGTGAGGCAAGGAAGACCGAGGATTGAGCGCAAGGATTGGCCGGCAATGATCTGGCTGGGATTTCTCGGAATTCCTGCGAACCAGTTCCTGTATCTGTACGGACTCCAATCTTCAACGGCTGCCAACGGGGCGCTGCTGTATGCTACAACACCTGTTGTCGTTCTCCTTCTCTCCAGGATTCTTCTCGCCGAACCGATCACGTCGAAAAAAAGTGCAGGCATTCTCATTGCCTTCATGGGGGTCGCCATCGTTATTTTCGAACGGGGGATCGATTTTTCAACCGGCTACACATCAGGGAATCTCATGATTCTCCTCGCTGTCATTGCCTGGGGATTGTTCACCATCCAGGGAAAAAAGATGGTGATGAAGTATGGTGCTGTGCAAACAACCGCCGTTGCGATGACCATGGGTATGATGCTCTTTCTTCCTCTTGGCCTTTTTGCGGCATTTCCTCTTCCGCACCTCGGCGGTGCAGACTGGATTGGTGTCCTCTATCTCGGCCTGGGGACTTCGGTCTTTGGGTATATGCTGTGGTATTATGCTCTGGGAAAAATCGAAGCGGGAAAAGCAGCTGTATTCGCCAACGGTCAACCCATCGTGGCGACCTTGCTTGCTTTGGTTTTCCTGCAATACTCCATAACTCTTTCCTTCATCGTGGGTGGGACTCTTACCCTCGCTGGAGTGATTCTTACCCAGCGGTCGTAAATGGCCCGTCCAACAGTGCGATCAAACGGGAGTAATATGTGACTGGCGTGATTCTGAGGAACTCAGATTGAATATCCTCTGATCCCGGAATGACACAGTATAGCGCCCGATGTCAGCGAGAGAATGCACTTGACAATGGTTTTCTGTTGATTTAACTTCTCCCCGCGCCGTAATTCATTCTTGGGAAATTGACTTGCAACCCCCGCTTACCCTCGGATTGACCTAACCATAAGGAGCAACGCATGACCCACTCAAAAGCTCTCCCCCTCGGAGTCTCGAGAGTTTCTTTATTGATGCTTTTCTTGTTCTTCGCCACACTTCCTCTCTTTGCGCAGGGAGTCACAACGTCGTCCATCACGGGTGTGGTGACCAACGACAAGGGAGAACCGCTGATGGCGGCAAACGTTATTGCCGTCCATGAACCGAGCGGCACCCGGTATGGTGCGACCACAAGAGACAACGGCCAATTCAACATGCCGAATCTCAAAATCGGGGGTCCGTACACTGTTACGGTCAGCTATGTTGGATTCAAGAAAGAAAGCCATGCCAACCTGTATCTGAACCTTGGCCAGGAATCGAGAATTGACTTCGCCTTGGTCGAGGAGACCATTCTCCAGAAAGAAGTTGTGGTCACCGCTCAGGTTGATCCCGTGCTGAACAGCGGAAGAACGGGCGCGGCCACCTTTATCGATGTCACCCAGGTCAACGATCTTCCCACCGTGAAACGCAGCACCAGGGATCTTGCGAGAGTTGATCCGCGCAGCGACGGTAATTTCAGTTTTGGCGGAAAGAACTGGCTCTACAACAACATCTCGTTGGATGGTTCGTACTTCAACAACTCGTTTGGATTGGACGACCCGGCGCCCGGCGGACAGGCGAATGCTGAGCCCGTTCCGTTCGACGCCGTCGAGCAGGTGCAGGTTTCAGTCGTTCCCTTTGACGTTCGGGAAGGCGGGTTTACCGGAGCCAACATTAACACGGTAACCAAGAGCGGGACGAACCACTTACGGGCCTCGTTGTACAGCTTTATGCGCAGCGAGGACTTCATAGGCAACAGGGTATTCGGCAAAGATGTGGTTGCCCGCCCTGATCTTTCGTTCAATCAGTCGGGCGTTTCTGTCAGCGGCCCGATCATGGAAAACACCCTCTTTTTCTTTCTGAATTATGAAAGAGAGAGAAGAGAGGACCCGGGAAGCAATTTTGTGGCCGACGCCGACGGCACCTTCAAGTTCGGCGAATCGCGCGTGACCGTGTCGGTGATGGATCAAATCAGAGCCCGGATGAAAACGGTCTATGGCTACGAGACCGGTCCGTACCAGGGCTATGTCCATCAGACCAAGAACGACAAACTGCTGGCGAAGCTCGACTGGAATATCAACGAGAACAACAATCTGACGTTCAGGGTCAACCTTCTCGACGCGAGCAGGGAACAGGGGCCTCATCCGTTTGTCCTCAGCTTTGGAGGCACAGGCCGAGGCCCGAATGAGAACAGTCTCCCCTTCAGCAATTCGGGATACAGGATCAACAACGAGCTGCAATCGTACGCGCTTGAACTCAACAGCAGAACGGAAGATTTCGCCAACCGCTTCTTCGTGAGTTACAGCAAGTTCCGGGATTTTCGCGAGCCGTTCAGCGAAGATTTCCCCACGCTGGAAATTGGGGAAGGAGGGATCACCTACACGACCATCGGTCACGAACCCTTCTCCATTCACAATATTCTGAATTCCGATGTGTGGCAGTTTACGAACAACTTCAGCTATTTCATGGGAAACCACGTCTTGACGGTAGGCGCGAACTACGAGACGTTTTCGTTCTTCAA
>CAZRPU010000037.1:0-23883 GCA_964602055.1 uncultured Ignavibacteriaceae bacterium | reverse complement strand
AGGAGAAATTGCCGCCAGTCAACAGGACAGAAATCGGTTTTCGAACATCGATGGTGAAACGGATGGCTTTGCCCGTGCCATTTCCTTCCGCGCTGCCCCAAGGGATTTCATGATCGGCTCAACAAACCTGGGAGATCTTGATGTGGAGGTGTCTCTCAGATCAGTCAACGAGAATTTTGTAACGGCGGACCGATTCAATGAAGTGGAGTTCGACAGGAAATGGAATATCGACGAAACGAACCGCGGCGACGAACACATTACGGAAATCAAGGCGCGGTATCGGCCAATCAGCCTGTTGAGCTTTGGCGGGGGAACAGGGTCGTATGATCGCCCCGGCATTGTTCATACAAGGCGGACCGAGGCCGAGGCTGCGTTGGACGACACCGGCCGCACATTCCTCCGTTACAACCTTGAGAATATGAAGACCGAGGAAGCCATCGGGGTATCCTCCCGTTGGCTTCGGCAATCCGGCGTTGCGAGGCACCGAATCGGATTTCTCACTCCGGAGTTACGCATTGCAGCCGAGGAACGACTTCTCCAAGGAACGGATTCGGATTCCCTCGCATCGGGAAGTTTCAGGTTTCTCGAATGGGGACCGGGTGTGCAAACGGCAGAATTCTATCACATGCAGGGGTCCGCTGTCTTCGAAATGAGGAGTGAGGACAGCGCTGTGGGAGGAATCATCCGGAGTTCCTCGCATTCCCTCACACAGCGTTACTCCTGGCAGCTCAGGGAATGGGAAAGCCTCTCGAGCTCCCTGACACTCAGCCTCAAGGAGACGAAATTCACCGAAACGGCCAGATTGCGCGGGAATACCAATTCCAACGTGCTCCTGATGCGCTGGCAAACCCGTTACACTCCCTTCAAACGAGCGATCGATTTTGACGCCTATTATGAACTCGCGAATCAGCGTTCTTCCCGCTTGGAACGCGTTTTTATCCGGGTTGCAAAAGGAAATGGAAATTACCGTTATCTCGGCGATCTGAACGGAAACACGATCGCAGAAGAACAGGAATTCGAACAAACCCGGTTTGACGGGGATTATGTTGTCACCATGATTCCAGGCGAAACGCTCTATCCGGTGATCGATCTTAAAGTGAGCTCGCGCATCAGACTTCGTCCCGATCGGATCTTGAACCGGAGTGCATCAACATTGAATGCATTCCTTTCAGCCTTGAGCTCCGAAACGTATTTCAGAATCGATGAACGGAGCTCCGATCCCGTCAGCAGGAACATCTACTTTCTCCGACTGTCACATTTCCTTGACGACAAGAACACCATCGCAGGGTCTCATATCATAACGCAGGATGTTCATGTTTTTGAAAACGGGCGCGAAATATCGCTCCGGGCGCGGTTCAGCCAGAGAAAGGGTCTCGTTCAGCTGATTTCAGGTTCTGAAAAAAGCTTTTTGAAGGAACAATCTGTGCGCGTTCGTTCTCAGCTCATGACGGAGATCGGGAATCAGACCGAACTTGTACGGAAGCTGGACCAGGTCGACGCATCGCAGTTTTCGTCACGTGAACGGGATATTGTGTCCACGAGTCTGAGCTCTGATTTTTCCTACAAGCCGGAGAAAGAGTGGGAAATAGGATTTGCTTTTCAGGTGGGGAACGCCCAGGACCGGTTCGGTGGCGATCAGGCATCGGTGGATCTTAATACTCAATCACTGAGATTGGTGTATGCGTTCTTTGGCAAAGGGCAGGCCAGGGGCGAGATGAAGAGGGAAGAGGCTCTCCTGGTCCGCGGTTCCTCAGATCCTTCGCGTGTTCTTCCATTTGAACTGACGGAGGGACGGGCAGTGGGGAAAACGTACATCTGGACTGTGGGGTTCGATTACCGTCTTACGGGAAACATTCAGCTTACGATGGACTACCGAGGCCGGTCGGAGGGCGGGCGCCCTCCGGTACATTTCGCACGAGCAGAGGCGAAAGCGTTCTTCTGAACGCGACCCCGCTTCCCTCTCACCGATGATGCAACTGCGCTCTCGGACGTTGCCTTTGTTTTCCGTTTTACCTATACTTTTGAACATCGCCATCACGCCGTCCCCCCGATAGAGGAGATGCAATGCGAAAATCTTCTTCCTTGAAGTCTTCGAATATAACCTCGGTTCTCAAAGAGGATCGTGTATTCAAGCCCTCGCCCGCATTTTCGAAGAATGCATTTGTCAAGTCGTTTGCGGAATACAAACGAATCTATGCTTCCTCGATCCGCAATCCGGAAAAATTCTGGTCTGAGATTGCTTCTGAACTCGATTGGTTCAAGACATGGAACAAGGTTCTGGAATGGAAGCTTCCCTTTGCCAAGTGGTTTGTTGGCGGCAAGATCAATGTGTCCTACAACTGTCTTGACAGACACCTCAGCAGCTGGAGGAAAAACAAGGCCGCCCTCATTTGGGAGGGAGAACCGGGCGACACGAGAACTCTTACCTACCAGCAATTGCACAGCGAGGTCTGCAAGTGCGCGAATATGCTCAGGAAATTGGGGGTGAACAAGGGCGACCGGGTCATACTCTATATGCCGCTTATCCCCGAGCTTGCCGTATCGATGCTGGCCTGTGCAAGAATCGGGGCAACACATTCCGTGATCTTCGGCGGTTTCAGTTCACAAGCCTTGGTTGACCGCATCACTGATGCAAAAGCAAGGCTGGTCATTACAGCCGATGGCGGTTTCCGTCGGGGAAATGTCGTCCCCCTCAAGCGCAATGTCGACGTTGCCCTGGCCCAGACTCCCACGGTCGAATCGGTCATCGTGGTGAAACGAACCAGGGAAGAAATCCCGATGGAACCGGGTCGCGACTTTTGGTGGGATGGACTGATGGAAACTGTCGACGATCAGTGCGAGGCTGAAAGGCTGGATGCGGAACACCCGCTCTTCATTCTCTATACAAGCGGCAGTACGGGCAAACCGAAAGGGGTGCTGCATACGACCGGGGGGTATCTGGCCGGGACGTATATTACCACGAAATGGGTCTTTGACCTCAAGGATACGGATACCTATTGGTGCACAGCCGACATCGGATGGGTCACGGGCCATTCGTATGTCGTCTACGGACCTCTGGCGAATGGAGCTACGAGCCTGATGTACGAGGGTGCACCGAATTGGCCCGAGCCTGATCGGTTCTGGAAGATTATCGACAAATACAAAGTGAACGTCTTTTACACAGCCCCGACTGCTATCCGGGCTTTCATCCGCTGGGGCGAACAGTGGCCCCTGAAATACGACCTGGACTCCCTGCGGCTTCTCGGAACCGTCGGTGAACCGATCAATCCGGAAGCATGGATGTGGTATCAGAGAATTATTGGGAAGGGGAAATGCCCCATTGTCGACACATGGTGGCAAACGGAAACTGGAGCAATCATGATTACGCCGCTCCCGGGTGCTACGCCATTGAAGCCAGGGACGGCAACCCTCCCGTTTCCCGGCATCGATGTGGATGTGGTCAACAAGGATGGAAAGCCTGTAGGGAAGAATGAGGGGGGATATCTTGTAGTTCGGAAACCCTGGCCATCGATGCTCAGAACGATCTACGGGGATCCGGAGCGCTTCAAGCGTCAATATTGGAGTGACATCAAAGGAATGTATTTTACGGGGGATGGAGCCAGAAAGGACAAGGATGGCTATTTCTGGATCATGGGCAGGGTGGATGATGTCATTAATGTGGCCGGCCACCGGCTTGGCACGGCAGAAGTTGAAAGCGCTCTTGTGAGTCATGACGCTGTGGCCGAAGCGGCGGTCGTCGGAAGGCCGGACGACCTGAAGGGATCTGCCATATGTGCGTTTGTCACGCTCGAAGGCGGGCGTCGCCCCTCTCCGATGCTGAAAGATGAACTGCGCCAGCACGTGGTGAAGGAGATTGGCGCGCTCGCGCGGCCGGATGAAATCCGGTTTTCCGATGCTCTTCCCAAAACCAGAAGCGGCAAGATCATGCGCCGGCTCCTCCGCGAGATTGCTTCGAACGGATCCGTCAGCGGAGATACGACCACCCTGGAAGATTTTTCGGTACTCGAAAAGCTGCGCGCGGGAGAAGAAGAATAGGTTTTCATCCTGGTAATAATCCGCTCCCTGTCAAGAGAAAAAAAACCTGTCTCCGTTTCCTTTCTTGCCTTACCTCATTTTATTCGTTACCATGATGCGCGAATTCTTCCTGTCCATAATCCGAACCGCATGTCATTCCTCAACGATCTGAATCCGGTCCAGCAGGACGCGGTCAAGGCTACCAACGGCCCTGTGATGATCATCGCTGGTGCCGGCAGCGGAAAAACGCGCGTCCTGACCTACCGCGTCGCTCACCTGATTGCCTGCGGTGTCCCGCCCCACGAAATTCTTGCTCTCACCTTTACCAACAAGGCAGCAAATGAAATGAAGCAGAGAGTTGTCAAGCTGGTGGGGGAAAGAGCTTCCCAGCTTTGGATGGGGACGTTTCATTCCATGTTTGCCAGGGTCCTGAGGCGGGAATGCGAATTCCTCGGCTACACGAAGTCGTTCACGATCTACGACAGCGACGATTCGTTGAGCGTCATCCGTCAATCAATGGCCCAACTGGGCATTTCACCGCAGCAGGTCCATCCTAACCTGATCAGAAGCCTTGTGAGTGCGGCAAAGAACCGCATGCTCACACCGAAGGGATACGAAGAAGAGGCGAGAGATTTTACGGAGGAGAAAGCCGCACAGGTATTCAAAGTGTATGAAAAGCAGCTGGAAAAGAATAACGCCATGGATTTTGACGACCTCCTGGTGAAGCCCATCCAGCTCTTCACGCGCCATCCCGCGGTGCTCGAGCGCTACCAGCATCGGTTCAAGTTTACCCTCGTTGACGAATTTCAGGATACGAATCGGGCCCAGTATCAGGTAACGAAGCTTCTTGCCGCGAAATACCGGAATATCAGCGTCGTCGGAGACGATGCCCAAAGTATTTATGCATTTCGCGGAGCAGACATCCGCAATATCCTCGATTTTTCAAGGGACTATCCCGATTGCCAGACATTTCGCCTTGAGCAAAACTACCGGTCGACGAAGGCCATCCTTCATCTCGCTGGACGCCTCATCAATCATAATGTTGATCAGTTCAAGAAACAGCTGTGGACGGAGAATCCGCAGGGGGATAATGTCACTCTGCTTGATTGCGCGGATGACAGGGACGAAGGAAGAAATATTGTCCAGATCATTCAGCACGAATCATCTCACCAGAAATACGATCTGAAGGATTTCGCGGTCCTCTACAGGACAAATGCCCAGTCGCGTTCCATCGAAGATGAATTGCGAAGGAACGGCATTCCCTATGTGATTGTCGGTGGGATTCGGTTCTATGAGAGGAAGGAAATCAAGGATGTCCTTGCCTATCTTCGGCTTATGGTCAATCCGCAGGATGGCGAAAGCTTTCTAAGAGTGGTGAACTACCCGCCGCGGGGTATCGGAGGCACTACAGTTGACCATTTGAGAGAATTCTCCGAAAAAACGGGTGGTACGCTCTATTCAACGCTCTCACAACTCCCTGTAATCAATGGGCTGACAGACCGGGCAAGGAAAAGCCTCCAGCAATTCTCGGCTTTTCTCGAAAAATACAGGGGTTTACAGCCGCAAATGTCCTTTTCTGAGCTCTCGCGGTCAATGGTGGATGAACTGGGTATTCTCAGGCAGTACAAGGAAGAAGCTACTGCAGATTCTATGAATCGCTGGGAGAATATTCAGGAATTGCTTTCTGCAATTTCTGAATTTCACGACACGCGGCCAGACGCAACCCTTGAGCAGTTTTTGGAGGAAGTCTCCCTTGTTTCCGACATCGACACATGGGAGGGCACCCAAAATGCAGTGACGCTGATGACGCTTCATTCTTCCAAGGGGCTCGAGTTTCCCGTGATTGTCGTCGCGGGGCTGGAGGAGGGCCTTCTCCCGTTCTATTCCAATACTATTGACAGGACTGAGCTCGAGGAAGAACGTCGCTTGTTCTACGTTGGCATTACGCGGGCACGTCAAAAACTCTATCTTACCAAAGCTCGCATGCGCTATCGCTTTGGAGAGCCTTCGTATCTGAGCGCTTCGAGATTTCTTTCTGAAATAGGGGAAGAGGACATTGACGTACTGGAGAGCCGCGGCAGCAGGCGTTCCATGGGAAGCGCAGCAGATGGAAGCTTTGATCCTCCTGTGAGCCGCCCTGGGAGAACTGTCAGAAAGCGTCCCGAGGAGACATTCTTTGAAGATACGATGCCTGACTATGAATCGGAATCACAGGAAGTGCTGGATGTCAAGCGGGGCTCGATCGTACTGCACGAGACGTTCGGGAGGGGAAAAGTGATCGAGGTGAAGGGGAACGGCGATGCCCGGAAGGCGGTCGTCCAATTCGACGAGTACGGTGTCAAAAATCTGATATTGAAATTCGCCCGCCTCAAATCCGCTTAGTCTCGAAAGCATCATCCCTTGATTGAACAAGGATGATGCTCCCCCAGTAGTCCCTGTGGATGTAATGAGTGATCAGCGTGTTGAACTCAGCGACCTTCCCCGCAGGAAGGATGATGAACAGCTGCGCTTGTTTTCCCGTTGTGCTGTCAAACTGATCAAGGAAGACGTTGTACTGGGTCAGCGCATGCTCCGTTTCCAGATCGTTCTCACCAGTCTTTGCCTCTCCGATCACGTACCTGTTGGAGGTTTTGTCAAACCCGTAGACGTCAGGGGACTTTGGTTCTTGATCGCCGTAGCCGTCGTTGGGGAGACTCTTGGGAGGGGGAAAACCCGCAACACCGTCGGCACCGAGAATGGAAAAACCGCGGGCGCGAAACAATTCGACAAGTTCTTCAACCAGCTTCTGATGTTTCTCTTCTCTCTCCATGCACGCGTGCTTCAGGATTTCTTCCCGCCGCCGCGGAGAACCCGTTCGTAGTACCTCTCATACATCGTGACGATCGAATCGGCCTCAAACTCCATTGCGCGCTGTCTCGCCGCTGCGGCAAATTGCGCGTGCTTCGACGGGTTCGTCAGAAGATCGATGGCGTAGCGGGCCATCCGGTCGATGTCGCCGATCTCGGCAATATAGCCGGTCTTGCCGTGAACCTGAAGCTCCGGAAGTCCTCCCACGCTCGTGGAGACGACAGGAACTTCGCACGCCATCGCTTCAAGTGCAGAAAGGCCAAAACTTTCGGATTGACTGGGCATGAGGAAGAGATGTGCTGCCGAAAGGATATTCACTATATCGGTCTGCTTCCCGAGAAATTTGATGTGCTCATGCAAGCCCATGTCCCGGGCGAGCAGCTCGCATTGGGACCGATCAGGCCCGTCACCGATGAGATAGAGCTTGCTGGGGACCTTCTTATGGATTTCGTTGAATATGCGAATGACGTCGGCGACTCGTTTGACCGGCCTGAAGTTTGACGTATGGACGACAATCTTTTCATCTTTCGGAACCAACAAACCTCCTCGTTCTGCTTCCGGCAATCTGCGGTATTTCGACGAATCGACGAAATTGGGGATCACTTCGATCTCCGTTTCCATGCCGTAGTTGGTGAGGGTGGTCTCCTTGAGAAAGCGCGAAACCGCAGTGACCCCGTCGCTCTGTTCAATGGTGAATTTCACGACGGGCAGAAAGCTGGGCTCGAGTCCGACAAGGGTGATGTCTGTCCCGTGCAGCGTTGTGATCACCTTTGTTGACGAATCGCCAAGGATTTGTTTGGCGAGATAAGCGCTGGCCGCATGCGGGACGGCATAATGACAATGGAAGATGTCGAGCTTCTCGTATTGGGAAACTTCCACCATTTTGCTCGCCAGGGCGAGCGTGTAAAGCGGAAACTCGAAGAGGGGATAATTCATCATCTCCACTTCATGGTAGAATATGTTGTCCTGAAAGCCGTTTCCCAGACGCATGGGCATGGAATAGGTGATAAAATGAATGCAATGCCCCCGGTCTGCCAGTGCTTTACCGAGTTCCGTTGCTACAACACCGCTGCCGCCGTACGTAGGGTAACATGTAATGCCGATATTCACTTTCGTTCCTTTGGATAAAGATCCAACGTACTCAGAAATGCCTGAAGATTCAAGAAGTTGCACTCACCTGAACACTCAGCCGGTGAAAAGGTTCCTGTTCTAATAATCCTGGCGAGAGAAGAATCGGGCGCTCACAGCGTAGATCGCAGAAGCGGAAAGTAGCGAAAAGAGAAAGGGCAAAAAGGAGAATTCTGTCGGTGTTTGTTCGGCCATGGAGGGAGAAGGCATGGTGCCTATCAAACTTCCTGCAGCATCGAGCATCGTACCGATTTGAGGCGTTCCGTAGTACAGCGCGTCCAGGGCCCTGTGAAAGATGGTATTGTCCCACAAGATATAGAGAACTTGTTCGCGGTGCCGTATGATTCCCGAAAAACCGGAATAGATGAAAGCGAACATGATTGCAAGCCCCGTGCTTCGTGAAACAAGAGCGGCGTAAGCAACAATAGAATAGAAGAGGAAGAAAATGAGAACGGTCAGCAGCGAGGCCATGAGAAAACCATAGTGCCACACACCCACTTTCAGGCCAAACACCAGCCAGACTGCCACTGCAAAGTAGAGGAGATTCAGGCCTATTCCTCCCGAAGCTCCAAGACAGCGCGACAGCAAGATACTGGCGCGCGGCAAGGGTTTGCTGAGATACAGTTCAACGGTTCCTTTTTCCAGCATGGACGGGATCAGCCCAGCGGTCGCAAAAATTCCGAACAGGAGAATCGCCTGCGTTGAACTTTGATACAACTGGAGAAGGATGAAGTCCACAGCTCCCGTTGCTTTGATCGTGGGAGGAACAAATTGATTGCCAAACATCGTGAGAGAAAGTGAATCTCCTTCGCCCGTGGTGCCTATGGCGACCGCAAAAAGGAGAATGATCAGATTCCCTACAGCAAAGTAAAAAATCAGCGTCCCCTTCAGGATTGCTTCCCGCACCGTGAGAACGGCGAGCCACAGGCTTGTCATGATTGTTCTCCCTCCTTGATAAGCTTGATAAAGAAGTCCTCGAGCTTGGACTTCTTCTCTCCGAGGGAACTGATGTGAAAGCCTTTTTGATGAAGAAGATCGAGCACGCGATTAAGGGCCTGCTTATCCTGAAGCTCAAGCGTGAGCAGAGAGCCTTTGAATTGAACTGTTGGCGCAAGAGGACGGAGTGCCTGCAGAAGGTCCTCCGTTGCCGGCTCTTGGAGTTCTATTTCGTGCGTTGTGCCGTGAGACGTGATTTCTTTGATCGTGCCTGTTCGAAGGACGTCGCCTTTGTTGAGAATGGCAATCCTGTCGGAAATCTCTTCGACTTCCGAAAGCATGTGGGAATTCAGAAAAATCGTTTTTCCCTGGGAGCGGAGAACTTTGAGGATGTCTCGGATTTCCTTCCGTCCGACGGGGTCGACGCCGTCGGTTGGTTCGTCGAGAAAGAGGATTTCCGGATCACCGATGAGAGCTTGAGCGAGGCCGAGGCGCTGAAGCATTCCCTTGGAGAATCTCTTGATTTTTACTTTGGTCCAATCCTTAAGACCGACAGTCTCCAAAAGAGCGTCTGTTCGAACGGCGAGCTCCGCGCTGTCAATGCCCTGCAGCCTGCCGAAATGATGAAGCGTTTCGGAGGCGGTGAGGAAAGTGGGATATCGATGATTCTCGGGGAGATAGCCTATCTTTTTCCGTACTTGGACGGAAGTGAAGGGCTCCCCTAACAATGTGGCCGTTCCGGAGGTCGGATGGACAATGCCAAGGAGGATCTTCACGAGTGTAGTCTTGCCGGCGCCGTTAGGACCCAAAAGCCCGAAGATTTCTCCCTGCCCAACGGTCAGCGATACCGACCCTAGCGCTCGAACACGCGATTTTCTGAAAAATCCGGATACATACGTCTTGCCGATATCGGCAATCTCTACGTGATTCATGCGGAGTGAGTATACGGAAAAGAAGGAGGGAAAGACAGAGAAGCACCTAAATGATAAGAATAATTCCTAATATGTACTTGACACTATCCCCGAAAAATGCGTACATTATGAGCAAATCAATGGGCGTGCCTTTCGCCCTTTCTTTTTGGACTGATCTACGACTTTTTGAGTCGTATTTATGCTCCAACTCTCAAAAAAAGTGGAATATGGACTGATAGCTCTCCGGCACATGGCCATGCGCCCTTTGGGCCAGGTATTTACCGCCAAGGAGCTCGCCCAGGAATATGACATTCCCTACGAACTCCTGGCAAAAGTTCTTCAAAAACTGGCCAGGTCGGGCATTGTCCATTCCATGCAGGGAGTGAAAGGGGGGTACGCTCTCGCAAAAGCTCCGGGCATGCTTCCGGTTTCGCAGATCATCCGCATTATCGAAGAAGAGAAGCCTATGATCGCCGAGTGTTATGTCGAAGGTCCTGACAGTTGCTCGATTTTCGACAACTGTACCATTCGTAAACCTCTCGGTAAGATTCAGCGTTCACTCAACGTTCTTTTTGATGAAATGACAATTCAGGAAATCATCTGACACAGACCATGACTCTTCGGACAATATTCGAAAAAGAGCAAAAAGAATTTCTGGTATTCTTGAAGAACAGATCAATGCTGTATCACCTTTCGAATGTCTTCTTCCGCGATTTTCACTACGGCGTGATGTCCTATCTCGAAATGAAGAACATCCGCTATGGATATACGGAAGCAGAGGCTTTGACACGCTGGCTTGTGGAAACTCTTGAGAACCAGGGCATCCTTCGTGCCATCGATCGTCAGACATTTACGCTTCTTTATCCGGAGTTCAAGAAACCACCCGTCAAACCGGCAGCTCCGAAGCCGGCCGCACCTTCGCCTGCCGCTGCCAAAGCGGCTCCGTCGGCGAAGCCAGTTGAATCAACTTCACCGGCAGCGACGTCGTCTGCCGGCACATGAAGATCACAGGGAAGAGTAGAGCATGAGCACGGAAACGAACACAATTGAACAGCTTGCCAATAAGGAATACAAGTGGGGCTTCATCACGGATATCGAAGCCGACGCCGCTCCGAAAGGGCTGAACGAAGAGATCATCCGCTTCATTTCCCTTAAGAAAGAAGAACCTGCATGGCTGCTGGAATGGCGGCTTAAGGCGTTCCGCCACTGGCTGACCATGAAGGAACCGCGATGGCCGAACGTCCGCTATAACGAGATCGACTATCAGGACATCGTGTACTACTCTGCGCCGAAGCAGAAAAAGCAGCTTAAGAGCCTTGACGAAGTCGATCCCGAGCTCTTGCGCACGTATGAAAAGCTCGGCATTTCCCTTCAGGAACAGGAAAGGCTCACAGGCGTTGCGGTGGACGCGGTGTTCGACAGCGTTTCCGTCGCAACGACGTTCAAGGCGAAACTGATGGAGCTCGGGATTATCTTCTCCTCGTTTTCCGAAGCGGTCAAGGAGCATCCCGACTTGGTCCGAAAATACCTCGGCTCGGTTGTCCCTTCCAACGATAATTTCTTCGCGGCGCTCAACTCGGCCGTTTTCAGCGATGGTTCGTTCTGCTACATTCCCAAAGGTGTCCATTGCCCGATGGAGCTTTCCACCTACTTCCGTATTAACGCGGCAAACACCGGACAATTTGAACGCACGTTGATAGTAGCAGAAGAAGGCGCCACCGTCAGCTATCTCGAGGGATGTACCGCGCCGATGAGAGATACCAATCAGCTTCATGCCGCCGTTGTGGAACTCATCGCTGTGGGCGACAACGCGAGAATCAAATACTCCACCGTGCAAAACTGGTATCCCGGGGACAAAGAGGGAAGAGGCGGAATCTACAACTTTGTGACAAAACGCGGGAAATGCGCGGGAAAGAATTCAAAAATCTCTTGGACGCAGGTGGAAACAGGATCAGCGATCACCTGGAAATATCCCAGCGTGATCCTGCAAGGCGACAATTCGGTGGGAGAGTTCTACTCGGTTGCGGTCGTGAACAACCACCAGCAGGCCGATACGGGCACAAAGATGATTCACCTGGGCAAGAACACAAAAAGCACGATCGTGTCCAAAGGAATTTCTGCCGGCGTTGGACAGAACTCGTACAGGGGCTTGGTGGAAATCAAGAAGGGTGCTGTGAGTTCACGGAACTTCTCACAATGCGATTCACTGCTCCTGGGGGACAAGTGCGGTGCACATACGTTCCCGTACATCGACGTGAAGAACAGTTCCTCACGCGTGGAGCACGAAGCCTCTACTTCAAAGATTGGGGAAGATCAGATCTTCTACTGCAAACAGCGCGGGCTTTCGACGGAAGATGCCGTGAACATGATTGTGAACGGCTTCTGCAAAGAAGTGTTCAGGGAACTTCCCATGGAGTTCGCTGTTGAAGCGCAAAAACTGCTCGGCGTGAGCCTCGAGGGCAGCGTCGGTTAACGGCTCTTAAATTGAAAAAAGGATGAAGGAATGCTGGAAATAAGGAATTTGCACGCAAGCATCAACGACAATGAAATTCTCAACGGCATCGACCTTACCGTTCGTGCGGGAGAGGTTCATGCAATCATGGGGCCCAACGGATCGGGAAAAAGCACGCTGGCGCAGGTGCTGGCGGGCCGTGAATCGTACCAGGTTACGAAGGGCGAGATCCTGTATAACGGCAAGAACCTCCTGGACATGGCTCCGGAGGAACGGGCGCGGGAAGGACTGTTCATGGCTTTTCAATATCCCGTTGAAATTCCCGGGGTCAGCAACACCTACTTTCTGAAGTCGGCCCTGAATGCCGTCAGAAAGAACAATGGCCTGGAAGAATTGGATGCAATGGAATTCCTCACGCTCGTCCGGCAGCGCATGAAGCTTGTGGATATGGATGAGAGCCTGCTCAACCGGCCGGTCAACGAGGGGTTCTCGGGAGGTGAGAAGAAGAGAAATGAAATTTTTCATATGGCGGTGCTCGAACCGAAGCTTGCCATATTGGATGAGACAGACTCCGGGTTGGATATCGATGCTCTCCGGATTGTGGCGGATGGAGTGAACAAGCTCCGGCGGAAAGAAAACTCCACAATTGTCGTCACGCATTATCAGCGCCTGCTGAACTACATCATCCCGGATTTCGTTCATGTGCTCGTGGAAGGAAAGATCGTCAAGTCGGGTGGAAAGGAACTCGCCTTGAAGCTTGAGGAAAAAGGTTATGACTGGGTCAAGGAGCGGGAACCTGCAGGAGCTTCGGCTTAAGGAATTGAAATGAAACAAACCACGGAATTGATCAACTGGTATCGCTCGCGCTTTGCACTGCTGGAGAAGAATCTCAACGGTGAGGCATCAACCCGGCTGCACGCTGTCAGGAAGGAAGCTCTGGCGAAATTCGGAGAAATCGGCTTCCCAACGACAAAGCATGAGGAATGGCGGTTCACGAATGTTGCGCCCATTGCAGGCCGCGAATTTGATCCCGTCTCTGCGTCGGATGCGAGCGGAGTCTCTCTCGAGGCGATCCGGCCCTTTCTTTTTTCAACTCGTCATCGCCTCGTGTTTGTGAACGGCCACTACGCTCCACACCTCTCCGATCTGGGCTCGTTGCCCCGAGCGATCGTTGCGGGAAGCCTTGCGGTGCTCCTGAAAGAACGTCCCGATGATGTGTCTCGTTACATCGCACATCTCGCATCGTTCGAAGACAATGCCTTTGTGGCGCTGAACACGGCCTTCGTTCGGGATGGGGCCTTTGTTTCGGTTCCGGACGGCTTGCGCATGGAAGAGCCTATCCACCTGCTGTTTGTCGCGCGAGCGGACGACGGCGTGATGATGACCCCGCGGAACGTTTTCATTGCAGGGAAAAAATCCCAGCTCTCCGTCGTTGAAAGTTATGTCGCTCTGCAGGATTCCACGTATTTCACGAATGCCGTGACGGAAGTGCACCTGGACCAGGAGGCTGTTGTTGAGCATGACAAGCTTCAGAACGAAAGTCTGAAAGCGTACCATGTGGCGGCAGCAACCGTCCGACAGCAGCGCAGCAGCGCGTATACGTCAAACACCATTTCTTTGGGCGGCGCGATAGCACGGAATAATCTCACAGCGGTTCTCGATGCCGAGAACATCGAATGCACGCTGAACGGTCTGTCGGTGAGTACAGGCTCCCAGCTGATCGACAACCACACTGCGATCGACCACGCAAAGCCGAACTGCGCCAGCCATGAGCTCTACAAAGCGATCCTCGACGGAAAATCGCACGGCGTGTTCAACGGCAAGATCTTCGTTCGCAAGGATGCCCAGAAAACGGATGCGAAGCAGACAAACAAGACGCTTCTCCTTTCGGACGATGCCCGCATCGACACCAAGCCTCAATTGGAAATTTTTGCCGATGACGTGAAATGTACGCATGGTGCAACAGTGGGTCAGCTGGACGAAGATCAGGTGTTTTACCTCCGGAGCCGCGGCATCGACCGCACAATGGCTCGGGACATCCTGACATTTGCTTTCGCTGGTGATGTTGTTGGCAGGGTCCATAACGAAGCTCTGAGAGATCAACTCGGGTCTCTTGTTCATGCCAAACTGGACAAAGGACGGAACGCACCATGATGACTGATGTCCATCAGGAAACCCGGACCTTTGACGCTGCGGCGTTGAGAAAGGACTTCCCCCTCCTTCAGCAGACAATCAAAGGGAAGCCTCTTGTGTATCTCGACAATGCTGCAACGACCCAAAAACCGGCGTCGGTCATTGGAGCGGTGAATTCCTATTACAGGATGGACAATGCAAATATTCATCGGGGTGTTCATGCCCTGAGTGAACGGGCAACGGCGGCTTACGAGGGAACCAGGGAGAAAGTCCGGCGCTTTCTTCATGCGGGATCTGTTCGCGAAATCGTGTTCGTCCGGGGGACAACGGAAGGCATCAATCTTGTTGCTCAATCGTACGGAAGAAAGAGCATCCGAAAAGGGGACGAAGTGCTCATCTCGGGACTGGAGCACCATTCGAATATCGTTCCGTGGCAGATGTTATGCCTTGAACGTGAAGCAGTCCTTCAGGTTGTTCCGATCGATGACAACGGAGAAATCATTTTCGAAGAGTATGAACGCTTATTGTCTGAAAAGACCCGTATTGTTGCCGTGGGACATGTTTCGAACGCCCTGGGAACGGTGAATCCCGTGAAAGCGATGGTCGCCGCTGCTCATCGGCGAGGCATCCCGGTCTTGATTGACGGAGCGCAGGCCGTGGCGCACACAAAGGTCGATGTCAAAGATCTCGACGCTGACTTTTACGCTTTCTCGGGCCACAAAATGTTCGGCCCAACTGGTATCGGAGTCCTGTACGGGAAAGAAGCCCTTCTGGAAGACATGCCTCCCTACCAGGGTGGAGGAGACATGATCAAATCCGTTACATTTGAAAAGACGGTGTACAACGACCTTCCACACAAGTTTGAAGCAGGTACGCCGAATATCGCCGGGACGATTGGCCTGGGCGCTGCTGTCGACTATTTGTCCTCCCTCGATATCCGGTCGGTGGAGTCGCACGAAAAGCACCTCGTGATGCATATGGTGGACCTCCTGAGGTCGATGGATGGCATTCGCCTCATCGGAAATGCACGTGAACGGCTTGGTGTCGTTTCTTTCGTCATGGAAAACGTTCACCCTCATGACATCGGTACGATCCTCGACGAAGAGGGTATCGCCATACGAACGGGGCATCATTGTGCACAGCCGGTCATGGAACGATTTGGTGTTCCGGCAACCGCGCGGGCTTCGTTTGCTCTTTATAATGTTGTGGAAGAATGCGACGCGCTTCTCAAGGGTATGCGTCGGGTGAAAGAAGTCTTCGCATGACCTCGGACGTCTCAAATCTTTATCAGGAAATCATCCTCGATCACAATAAGAATCCGAGGAACTTCAGGGTAATGGAGCACGCCAACCGCGTCGTCGAAGGGTTCAATCCCCTCTGCGGCGACCATTACACGGTTTACTTGAAGTTGAACGGCGACACGATCGAAGACATTAGTTTCTCAGGATCCGGCTGCGCAATCTCCAAAGCGTCTGCCTCTGTCATGAGCGCCCTGTTGAAGGGAAAGTCAAGAGAGGAAGCTCAGAAGCTCTTTGAGATTTTCCACGATCTGGTCACCGGCAGGATGGAAAGATCCGGGAAGAGTGAAGACTTAGGAAGACTGGAAGCCTTCGCCGGTGTAAGCGAGTTTCCCGCCCGCGTCAAGTGTGCGAGCCTCGCGTGGCACACGATGCGCGGAGCGCTCGAATCAAACGTCAAGTCTGCTTCAACAGAATAAGAAGGAGGAGAAGCCATGGCTGAAGAACTCACTATCACTGCGGAAACCGCCGAAGGAGTTACCATTACGCCTCGGGCTGCCCAGGAGATCCGCAGAATTAAAACGGAGAACAAGATTCCGGATATTCACGCGTTGCGCCTCGGGATCAAGGGGGGCGGATGCTCAGGCATGAGCTACGTCCTGGCATTCGATGAGAAACCGCGCCAGGGAGACCGTGTATTCGAACTGGAAGGCCTTACCGTATTTGTCGACCCGAAAAGCCTCTTCTATCTCTCGGGAACGTCGCTTGATTTTTCTGACGGCCTGAACGGAAAAGGCTTTGTGTTCAACAATCCCCACGCGACCCGAAGCTGTGGTTGCGGGCAATCATTTGGTGTCTGAGCATGGACGAGATGAACAGCGCGCAACCTGACTCCAGGGAAGCGAATGCATCCTCAGGAGATTCCACGCTCGAACAGCGGGTATGGGAGGCGCTGAAAGAGTGTTATGACCCGGAGATTCCGGTCAACATTGTCGATTTGGGACTTGTCTATAAGGTCACGGTTGACGACTCGATCCCCGGTGAAGCGAATGTCTTCATCCGCATGACGCTGACAGCCCCCGGTTGCGGTATGGGTCCGGTCATTGCCGCAGACGTCAAGCGAAGGGTACTGATGGTGGCGGATGTTGCCAATGTTCAGGTTGATCTTGTTTTTGACCCCGTGTGGAATCCCGGCCTGATGACAGAGGCCGCAAAACTTCAGTTAAACATGCTTTGAGACGTCGACGAATTCGAAGGAGGATTCATGCAGACCAGTGATCTCATCAGCGTTGTCTTGCGTTGGCTCCACGTTGTGGCTGGAATTCTTTGGATAGGATTGCTCTACTTTTTCAATTTTGCGTTCACGCAATTTTCAGCAACGTTGAATGACGAATCGAGGAAAACGGTTCTAACCGGACTCATTCCCAGGGGACTCTACTGGTTCCGCTGGGGGGCGGCGTACACGTGGGTGAGTGGGTTGTTGTTGCTGCTCTTGGTCTATTATCACGGCGGTCTCATGTTTGAAGCCGTCGGAACGGGTTGGGGCACCGGTCCAATTGTGCTGGTTGCTGTGACATTTCTTGCGTTCGCATTCTATGACCTTCTCGCCAAGAGCCCTGCTGCAAAGAACCTTTGGGTCCTGGGGTTGATAGGGTTCATCCTGATTACGCTCTTCGTGTACCTCATGGTCACCTGGGGGAATTTTTCCTTTCGGGCCTATAATATCCATCTTGGGGCTCTCTTTGGCACCATCATGGCGGCCAACGTCTGGATGAGAATCTGGCCGGGACAACGAAAAGTCTTTGCCGCCCTCAAGGAAGGAAAGGCCCCGGATCCTCAGGTCGTGGCTTCAGTGTCTGCACGGTCGCGGCACAATACCTACCTGAGTGTTCCGCTGGTGTGGACCATGATCAATGCCCATACGGCCGTGCCTGCAGCCGATACGTGGTTGTACCTTCCCGGCGTCGTTCTGATAGGCTGGCTGACTGTTGCGCTTATGTACAAAAAGGCTGCGGCACTGAAAGGAATCTGACCGGAGCCTGCCTCAATTCTTTCCCCTACTGAATGAAAGGAATACCTTATGGCATATGAATGGAAGTTTAATCCGCGCCCCTATTCTGATGACGAAGCAAAAAAGCTGCTGAAGGATGTTGTCAGTGCCGAAACGACCGATTGGCATTATAACACGCATCACAAAGGATACGTCACGGCGCTGAACAACATTGAAAAGGGATTGGATGGAGCAGACCGCTCAACCGCGAATGGCAACTACAGCGTTGTCGGTGAGTTGAAGCGGAGGTTCACGTGGAATCATTCCGGAGCCCTTTTGCACGATGTCTATTGGGAGGTGATGGGTGGCGATGGCGATGCTGCGAAGGGACCTGATATCAAGGCTGCGCTGGAAAAGGAATTTGGATCGTTCGATGCTTGGAAAGCAGACTTCAAGGCTTCCGCAGTGTCGGCCAAACTGAGCGGATGGGGGCTCCTGGTATTCGATAAGCTCTATTCCGGGAGGCTTCTGAATGTTCTCGTGGATGAACATCAGTACGGAGCGATTTGGGGAGGCATCCCGCTCATCTCCTGTGATGTTTTTGAACATGCTTATTACCACAAGGATGGGCCTGGCCGGGCGAAGTATATCGACAACTTTCTGGCCAACCTTCATTGGGGCCGCGTGAACAATCGGTACAAGAAACTTGCACTGGGCAAGTAAGATCCGGTGAAGGAATCCGGAAGGTCGGGAGAAAATCCCGGCCTTTTTTTTTGACATTTAACAGGTATCTTGGTGTCCATGAACAGGAGAAGAGGTGCCATCCGATTTGTCATTTGTCTGATTCTGTCTTCGGTGTGCAGTCAGGCGCTGGTGCATGCACAGGGTATCCGGGAATCGGAGATCTCGGATCGTGTGTCGGCACTCAGAATGAAGCAGACCGTCAAAACTCTGGTGAAATTCGGGAACAGGCTCGGGGGCACGACCTCGGGAGACCGTTCCGTGCAGTACCTCCAAAAGGAGTTTGCCAAAACGGGGTTTGATGTGAGCGTGACAGAGGATCCTGAACGACTTGTGTGCGAAACAAAAGGATGGGAATTACAGGTGGTAAAACCCCGCCGTCTGCGAACGTTGATCCGGCATGAGTGGCTTAGCGGATTCTCGCCAAGTGTTCCAAGACAATCTGCCGCACTGTGTTATTATGATGGGGAAGAACATCCCGGCGTTCGCGGAAAAGTGGTTCTCACTGCTCAGACAGTCACGAAAGCCCTCTACGAAACACTCGTCGAGGAAGGAGCGGTATGCATTGTTTCTTTTGCCCCGGCCGACTCCTCCATGTATCGAAACGCTGCAATGATCTCTGACCTTCCTGCCTCGGCGAACAATGCCATTCCCGCTTTTAACGTCTCCTTTTCCGCCGGGAGCCGGCTCAGGGAGGAACTGAAGCGCGGTACAGAAATCTCCATCCGATTTTCGTCGAAAACATCAGTTGCTCTTGCCAGGCCGAAAACTCTTGTGGCAACGATCAAGGGAAGGAGCGATGACTACTTCGTCGTCTGCGCACATGGCGATTCAGATTCGGGCGGCCCAGGGGCCGATGATAACGCATCAGGTGTGGCCGGAACCCTCGAGCTGGCCCGGGTGTTCAGCGATGCCGTAAAGGGGAAGAAACTCCCGATACCTGAGAAATCCATCTCGTTTGTGATCTGGGGAAGCGAGTATACTTCCGCGACAGCCTATGTTCGGTCCAGAAAAAACGACCTCGGCAAGATTCTCGGCGTGATCAACTACGACCAGATCGGATCGGGTCACACGCGCGACTGTGTGTATTTCGAATCGAACGATGTTCCTCACAACGAAGGACTTCTGACCATACTCCAGCAAGTGGGGGAAGAGTATGCGGGGAGGCGGGGCTTCTGGTCGGAGGCGACGACGAACCCCTCGCAGGGCGGAACGGACTCCTACGTCTTTCTCCCTGATTACCTGGCGCAACTGGGTCTCCCAAGGGTCGAAATTCCTTCCATTACGGTGTATACGGCAGCCTGGAACAGCCTCAGGACCATTCCGCAAACTGATGGTTGGAGCTCAAAAGCTTGGAAGGGGCATCGCGATTCCGTGACCATCGATTACTCTCCCTATTATCATTCATCACGCGACATTCCGGAACTGACGACTGAAAGAGAATCTCACAGCATGACCTCGGCAGTGCGAGCGGTCGGTATCGGCCTCCTGAGGCTTGCATGGCATCCTACGCTGTGATTTCTTGACATCCTCTTTCAAATTCGCTAATTTGTCGGCGACATGGAAAGCGATTCTCAAAGCGAAAAGCAAGAGCATCTTTCGCTGCCCGGAAAGGATGAGTTTCACTACTGGCAGTATTGTGTCAACTGTGGTACGTTGCTCGAGGGGCGCCGGTGTAAACTCGTCTGTCCGAAATGTGGTTTCTATCACTCCTGCAGTGAACCCTGATTCAATAACGCCCCGATCTCTGCGGCAGTTTCCCCGCCCGCCGCGCCCTCCTTTCCGTTCACACTCCTCATGACAGCATTGAAAACCGATTCTCCGGGGCATTTCCAATTCGGGAAGATCGTCTACAACCTGTTTGGCCGCACGCACATCATGGGCATCTTGAATGTGACTCCGGATTCGTTTTCTGATGGCGGAAAGTATTCCACCCCTTCGGCCGCCGTTGATCGTGGAATGGAGATGATTGACGAGGGCGCTGATTTTCTTGATATCGGAGGAGAGTCAACAAGGCCCGGTTCAGATCCGGTCGATCTGCAGGAGGAACTTCGGAGAGTCGTTCCCGTCATCGAACGCCTCGCATCGAAAACAGCTGTTCCATTGTCCATTGATACAACAAAAAGCGTTGTTGCCGAAAGGGCGATTCAAGCAGGAGCAGTTCTTATCAACGATGTGAGCGGTCTTACGGCCGACAGAGCAATGACGGAGGTCGCCGCCCGGCACAAGGCGTCGCTGGTAATCATGCATATGAGGGGGAGGCCCAGAGACATGCAGCAGGCTCCCGAGTACACGGATGTCGTCGCAGACATCGCCCGCTTCCTGAGCGATCAGGCGAGAAGTGCCGCTCAGGCCGGAATTCAACAGATTATCATCGACCCCGGACTTGGATTCGGCAAGACCGTTGCACACAACATTGCTCTTTTGCGGAAGTTACGCACATTCAGAGAACTCGGATATCCGGTTCTCGTCGGACCTTCTCGAAAATCCTTCTTAGGGGCGATTCTCGATCTTCCCGTTGGTGAAAGGATCGAGGGAACAGCGGCGGCAGTTGCCTTCTCCATTTACAACGGAGCGTCTATTGTACGCGTTCACGACGTCAGGGAAATGAAGCGCATCGCCGTGGTCGCCGATGCTCTGAAAGAAGAACAGTGACGCGAAAAACGATCATAGTGATTCCTGCGTATAATGCGGAAAACACCCTCCCAACACTGCTGACGGAAACAAAACAGAGGTGGCAGGCAAATGACATTTTGGTTGTGAACGACGGATCGACGGACAAAACAGCCCTCGTTGGGGAGACGCAGGGAGTAGAGGTTCTGAACATCGGCAGGAAAAGTGGAAAAGGAAGCGCACTCACGGCGGCATTCGCACGCTTGAAAGACCGGGAGGACGTCGATGCCGTAATCACGATGGATGCAGACCTCCAGCACAACCCGGCGGACATCGAGAAGTTCCTGGATGAACGAGGCCGGCGGCGGTCGAGTCTCGTTCTGGGAAAGAGGAAGCGCTGGGGAACGTCAATGCCCATGGAACGAAGGCTCTCCAACACTCTGACGTCATGGATGGTGTCGGCTCGAACAGGAATTCCCATTGCAGACAGCCAATGCGGTTTTCGATTGATCGGTATCGAAGTCTTAAGGGCGTGTCAGATTGATTCGCCAGGATTTGAAGCGGAAACGGAACTGCTCATCAAGGCGGCCCGTCGCGGCTTCTCCGTGTCATCGGTGGAAATTCAAACGCGCTACGATGGAGAAAAAAGCAATATGACCTATTGGGAAACGACAAAACTTTTTGTCAAAACACTGTTGAAGGAATACTGATGCCCCGTTTCGATGAGGAACGCAAGGAAATGACTGCCCTCCTTCGGGAGAGGGGAATTACCGATCTTCGGGTGCTTGAGGTCATGGAACGGATCGAACGACATCTTTTTGTCAAGGAGCCGTTTGTGAACAGAGCCTACGATGACACAGCGCTTCCGATTGCACATCAACAAACCATTTCCCAGCCCTACACCGTGGCATTGATGACGCAGGAGTTGTCGGCGAAGAGTGGCCAGAAGATACTTGAAATCGGGACCGGATCCGGATACCAGGCAGTTGTTCTCGCAGAGCTGGGGTGCAGGGTGTTCACGATTGAACGCCATATGGACCTTTTTCTTCAGACGAGGAAACTCTTCGAAAAACTGGAATATAAGATAGCGACCCTCTGCGGGGATGGAACGGTCGGATGGTCGGAATTTGCCCCTTACGACGGGATCATAGTGACTGCAGCTGCTCCCGATGTCCCCGATGCCCTGCTCAGCCAGCTCGCCCCCGGCGGACGATTGGTGATACCTGTGGGGGATCTCACTATGCAGCGCCTTCGCGTGATGACCAAGAGGGAAGAAGGATTTGAGTCGAAGGAGGTGCATGGCTTCAAATTTGTTCCTCTCATAGGAAAAAAGGGATGGAATGGGAAATAGCCGGGGCGACACGCTAATGCAGTCGAACAGGCCTCATACCGGATCAATGGAGACCATCGTCGCAATCGTTGGCCCCACCGCTTCGGGCAAGACCGAACTCGCCCTTCTTCTGGCTGAGCGGTTGAATGCTGAAATCATATCGGCCGATTCACGGCAGGTGTACAGGCTCCTTGACGTCGGGACAGCAAAACCGTCATTGGATGAGAGAAAAGGGATTGTTCATCACTTTCTGGATATTCTCGACCCGAAGGAAGAATACAGTGCGGGTGCATATGGGAAAGAAGCGCGAGCTGTGCTACGGGACATGCAGAACCGTGGAAAGCCTGCCGTCATTGTCGGTGGGTCGGGATTGTACGTGCAGGCGCTGATCGACGGGTTCTTCGACGGGCCCGGGAAAGACCCGGAGATTCGCGGGAGGCTTGAGCGGGAATATCTCGAGGGTGGAATTCAGGGAATACTTGAGTCTCTCCGTGGCGTCGATCCGGAGAGTGCTCAATCCATGGAATCCGAGCCGAAACCGCGGAGAATCATGAGAGCACTTGAAGTGTACTATGCGACGGGAAAGCCTCTTTCACGCCATAGAGCGGAGCAGACGCTTGGATCTGTGTTGAATACGACCAAAGTGGGAATCCTGTGGGAGAGAGCTGCTTTGTACGAACGCATTGATCAGCGGGTTTCATCGATGATGAAGATGGGGTTCCTGGAGGAAGTTGCGTCGTTGCGGACTATGGGATACACACCGGACCTCAATGCGCTCAACACAGTCGGCTACAAGGAACTGTTCGAACACCTCGCGGGAAGAATCTCACTCACCGAAGCTGTCGAAAGTATCAAGAGGAACACGCGGAGATTTGCAAAACGTCAGATGACGTGGTTTCGCAGGGATCAGCGCATTCAGTGGATTCGTCCGGGGATCAAGATGGAGGATGTGGCTTCGGGAATTCTTGCAACGCTGGAAAAAGGAGGCCTCGACAGAAGGAATTGAATCGCTGTGCTGTTGGAATTGTACGCCTTTTGTGGTACATTAAGGGAAGATTTTTTCGATAGACGGGGCGTGGCGCAGCCTGGCTAGCGCGCTTGGTTCGGGACCAAGAGGCCGCGAGTTCGAATCTCGCCGCCCCGACAACGGGGGACCCACCTGAAAGAAATTTCTGAAGGATAGAAAAAAGCCTGGCTAGCGCGTGGCGCCTTCGGCGCCAAGGCCGCGAGTTTCCCGCCAATGGCGGGACCGCCCCGACAACGGGGGACCCACCTGTGGTCGCATATATTCTTCGAAGTGAGAGAACCGGACGATACTACACTGGATGTACCTCGAATCTCATCAATCGCTTGAATGAGCATAACGCGGGAGAGAATCGGTAGACGAGGAATGGGGTTCCATGGAGGATTGTGCTTGTGATAGAAGTGCTGTCGCGTGGGGAGGCGGGAATCATCGAGAAAAGAATAAAATCCCGCGGAGCGAAGAGATTTCTGGAGGATAGGAAAAAGCCTGGCTAGCGCGTGGCGCCTTCGGCGCCAAGGCCGCGAGT
>CAZRPU010000036.1:0-23884 GCA_964602055.1 uncultured Ignavibacteriaceae bacterium | reverse complement strand
GGAGAAGTATGCAGGTACATACCGGGATGCATGGTATGGCGATGTTGTTCTTACTTTGGAAAACGGCAAGCTCGCGATCCGGTTTGCGAACACACCTTCCCTCATCGGCGACCTCGAACATTGGCAGTATGATACCTTCGTCGCGCGGTGGAGGGATCGTGAACTTCGGGCCGATGCCTACATCACATTTTCCCTTGCACCGGAAGGAAGCATTGAGCAGGCGAAGATGCGAGCCGCTTCGCCATCGGTAGACTTCAGCTTCGATTTTCAGGATCTTCTGCTGAAGCCTGTCAAGAAACCGTAGCATCCTTATGATTGCAGCCCTCCCCGTCGTCGTTAGCTTTGTTCTGGCCATGGCACAGGAGAAGACCGTTCAAGTCACCGATCCTGCCGCCGGGGTCTCGTTTTCGTTTCCTGCCCGCTTCAGCATTACGGAACAAAGCCGCGATACCTCGTATTGCACCTGGTTTCTGGTCCTTCGAAGCGGCGCGGAGGAAATACGCATCGGACTCACGGGGAATTCCTTGGTGGAGGCTGCAGCCAACGAGAATTTCAGGATGAGTGGAACGCAATGGAGCTCCGAAGGCAAACCCGCCCGGATGGTCGCCGCCACCCGCTACACCGCACTCGAAGGGGAAGAAACCGAACGAAACGGACGAAGGCGCTCCGTGACGGTTGCTTTCTTTGAGAGGCGTGGCGCGTGTTCTGCAATCATGACGACAACCTCCGCCGAAGCCCGAAAACCATTGTACGCCATCGCTGAGTCATTTCGCTTCACTCGATAGGAACACCTATGACGGAAACTCTTCTACTGAACGCCGCGAAACGCTCACTGCAATACCTGAATGGGATTCACGATCGCGCCGTTCTTCCCGACCCGAAAGCCGTCCAACGGTTGAAGGAACTTGATGAGCCGCTCCCGAGGGCCGGCATGGAACCGGGCGAGGTCCTTCATTTGCTTGATGAGCGTTGTTCGCCTGCGACCATGGGTATGGCGGGACCGAGATTTTTTGGCTTTGTCATCGGAGGTTCATTGCCGGTCGCGCTCGCGGCCCATTGGCTTGCCGGCGCATGGGATCAGAACACTGCATTGTATCAGGTTACACCGGGCACAGCTCATCTCGAACAACTGAGCCTCCGCTGGCTTGTGGAGTTGTTCGGGCTCCCCCCGGAGTCCGGAGGAGCATTTGTGACAGGCGCGACGGTCGCAAACTTTGCCGCCCTGGCTGCTGCGCGCCATGCAGTGTACACCAAAGCGGGATGGGACATTGAGGGGAAAGGCCTTATCGGAGCACCGGAGGTCACTGTGATCATAGGCGACGAAGCTCATCCTTCGGTGTTCAAGTCACTTGGCCTTCTGGGACTCGGGCGCAACCGGGTCGTCAAGGTACCTGTTGATGAACAGGGACGAATGAAGGCGGAAGAACTTCCGCGCATCAAGGGACCGGCCATTGTCTGTGTTCAGGCGGGGAACGTCAACACGGGAGCGTTTGATCCGATTGCAGACATTTGCGAGAAGGCCCGTGAAGCGGGAGCCTGGGTTCACGTCGACGGAGCTTTTGGCCTCTGGGCCGCTGCCGCTGCGGGCCGGGCGCACCTGACACAGGGAATCGAAAAGGCCGACTCCTGGGCAACGGACGCACATAAATGGCTGAACGTCCCTTACGACAGCGGGCTTGCATTTGTTCGCGACCGCGAGGCGCTGCGCGCAGCCATGGCGATTACAGCGGAGTACCTGCCCACGGAAACCGAGCATCGGAATCCTGCCGATTACGTACCTGAGCTTTCGAGGCGGGCAAGGGGCGCCGAGATCTGGGCGGCGCTGAAATTTCTCGGCCGAACGGGCGTTGCCGATCTCGTCGAAAGAACCTGCCGTCATGCCGGGAGATTTGCGGAAGGGCTTCGTGCAGCCGGCTATGAGATCCTGAACGACGTTGTACTGAACCAGGTGCTTGTTTCCTTCGGCGATGCTGAAACAACTCAGCGGGTGATTGCCGAAATCCAGCGGGAGGGAACATGCTGGTGCGGTGGGACAATCTGGCAGGAGCGGACGGCGATGCGGATCAGCGTTTCATCCTGGGCAACGACGGATGAAGATGTGGAACGAAGCCTCGCAGCCATGATTCGCTGCGCCCGTCATCACACGAAATGAAACCCCTTCTCAAGCGCCTCACGGGCGGCGATCGCCGGTCGATAGGAAACTCTCTCGAGGTTGCCGCCGATGTCCTGGCAAACCCAAAACTGTTTCCCGATTTGTTCAGCGGGATGCTTTCCGATGATCCGATTGTGCGCATGCGGGCGGCTGACGCGGTCGAAAAAGTAACCGTTCACAATCCCATCCTTCTGCAATCGCTCAAGAAGAAACTTCTGACCAAAGTGGCCCTCATAAACCAGCAGGAAATCCGGTGGCATGCCGCGCAGCTTTTTTCGAGAGTGGAATGGACGCGTGCCGAGCGGACGCGCCTGATCGCGATTCTCCAGGAATATCTGAAGGACAAAAGCAGCATCGTTCGTACGTTTGCCATGCAGGCACTTGGGGATATTGCCCTGAAAGACGCAAAGCTGAAGCCTTCGATTGTGAAGCAGCTGAAAGATCTTACAGAAACCGGAACCCCTGCGATGAAGGCCCGGGGGAAGAAACTTCTGGCAAACCTCTCCTCTTCCTGACATGTTCATCGTCATCTGGCACTATTCGGTGAAGGAGGGAAAAGAGCGGGACTTCGAACTGGCATACGGCGTTCAGGGCGAATGGGTGCGATTGTTCCGCACAGCGCCCGGTTATCACGGGACCGAACTTCTCCACGATGCGCATCATCCGTCGGACTATGTGACCATCGACCGCTGGGTGGACAGGGAGTCGTACGAATCGTTCATGAACGACAGCAAAAAAGAATACGAGCGCATCGATTCCCGGCATTCTGTGTTGACCACATCGGAACAGCGGGTGGGTTCTTTTCTCGACCTTCATCAAAAGCAATGACTGCGTTCCTGCATCTCACCATCGAATTTCCTATCTTCCCTGGCACGCCGAACACCAAACGATGAAACTGCTGTTGGCATATCTCAGGGAATTCTGGAAGTATGTCGCCCTAGCTCTTTTTTTGGCGGCGGTGAACCAGACATTTTCCCTGTTGGATCCTCTGATTTTTCGTTATGTCATCGATGAATACGCAACTCAATTCCAAAAATACGAAGCAGGGGAATTTTTCAATGGGGTCCTCTTGCTGCTCGCCGCTGCTGTCGGTGTTGCCTTCGTTTCACGCGTTGCAAAGAATTTTCAGGACTACTTCATCAACGTGATTACCCAGCGCATCGGGGCCCGTATTTATTCGGATGGGCTCGGCCACTCGCTGGAACTTCCCTACCAGGTGTTCGAGGATCAACGGAGCGGTGAAACGCTTGGGAAGCTTCAGAAAGTGCGGACGGACACCGAGAGGCTGATCTCAGCATCCATCAATATCCTCTTCACCACTCTTGTCGGCCTTGTGTTTGTGATGATCTACGCGTTCAGCGTTCATTGGGTCATTGCTCCCGTGTACTTCGCGACCGCCCCCATTTTGGGCGTCCTGAGCTGGGCCCTCAGCAAACGGATCAAGGCGGTTCAAAAGACCATTGTTGCCGAAACCACCGCTCTCGCCGGTTCGACAACGGAATCTCTCCGCAATATCGAGCTGGTTAAAAGCCTTGGACTCGCGAAACAGGAAATCGGTCGCCTCAACGGAACCACCGACAAGATTCTTCAACTGGAACTGAAGAAAGTACGTTATATCCGCAGCCTGAGTTTTGTTCAGGGGACGACCGTGAATTTTCTGCGAACGTGCATTCTCTTCATGATGCTGTATATGATCTATGCTCAGCAGATTACTGTTGGTCAGTTTTTTGCATTGTGGATCTACTCGTTCTTTATTTTCGGCCCGCTGCAGGAATTGGGAAATATTATCAATATCTACCGTGAGGCAGAGGTATCGCTGAAAAATTTTCAGGACATCCTTGGCATCCCGAAAGAAGCGAAACCCCTCGCACCGGTCAACGTGCAATCCGTCAATACGCTTGCTTTTGAAGATGTCAGCTTCAGGCATCTTTCGGGAAGGGGAAACGCGCTTTCTCACATTTCGTTTTCGCTCACCCGCGGTGATACCGTTGCGTTCGTCGGACCTTCAGGTTCGGGAAAGACAACGCTGGTCAAATTGTTGGTAGGGCTCTATCGGCCGCAAACTGGAACTATCCGCTATAACGCGGCTTCGCACACGGAAACGGATCTCGATCAGGTGCGCGAGCACATCGGATTCGTCACCCAGGATACGCAGTTGTTTTCCGGGACCATCAGGGAGAATCTCCTGTTCGTTAATCCTCATGCCTCGGATGCTGAGTGCATCGATGTGCTCAACAAGGCCGCCTGCCAGCCCTTGCTGGCCCGAGCCGCCAAAGGCCTCGACACCGTTATCGGGGAGGGGGGCGTCAAGGTCTCGGGGGGCGAGAAACAGAGGCTTTCCATCGCAAGGGCTCTCCTCCGGAAGCCGGAGCTGCTCGTGTTCGACGAGGCAACCTCTTCCCTCGATTCTTTGACGGAGGAGGAGATCAGCGATACCGTGCGTGCGATCTCCCGCAGGAAGGACCTCATGACGATCATCATCGCTCACCGCCTGTCGACGGTCATGCATGCAGACCGGATCTTTGTGCTTGAGAAAGGGAACATCATCGAGTCGGGAAAGCATGAACAGCTTTTGGAGCTCAAAGGATTGTACTACGCGATGTGGCGCCAACAGATAGGGGAACGGGAAGACGGCTTTTTGCGCGCAGCCGTCGAAGGAGCGAAGAACGTCGTTCGCAACTAACCAACTGATGGAGGGCATCATGGATCTTACGAGCATTGCCTTCAAGCAGGGGGACCCGATACCAAAGCAGTACACGTGCGATGGACCGAACATCTCACCCCCCCTCCAGTGGTCCGATACGCCCGGCAAGACAAAATCGATTGCCCTCATCGTTGAAGATCCCGATGCACCCCGCGGAACATGGGTTCACTGGATACTCTTCAACATCCCTCATAGTGCAGCCGCCCTTCCTGAAAACATCAAGAAAACGAGAACGATCCCGAATGGCGCGCGGCAGGGCTTGAACGACTTCAGGGAAATCGGATACGGCGGACCTTGCCCTCCAGGCGGAAGACACCGATATTTTTTTAAGATCTATGCGCTTGACACTGAGCTCCTCCTCGATCCGGGAACGACGAGGAATGAGATCGAAAAGGCCATGAAGGGACACGTTCTGGCCGAGGCACAACTCATGGGAACCTATCAACGATGAAAGCAGGGATTGCCGTCTTTCTGCCCCTCCTTTGCGCGCTCACGCTGGCTTCCTGCACGGCGCAGAGAACAACCGCTGAAAAAGAGGCACTCGTGGATGTTCTCTTGCGGGAGTACGATGTGCCGGACGGTCCCGGGGCAAGCGCCGTCGTGGTCAGGAACGGAACCGTTCTCTATCGAAAGAGTTTTGGCCTTGCAAATCTTGAAGAACGCAGACCCATCACATCGGCGACAAACTTCCGCCTTGCCTCCCTGACCAAGCAGTTTACTGCCATGGCAATTCTGATTCTCGCGAGCGAGTCAAGACTTTCCCTGAACGATCCGCTGACAAAATTCTTTCCTTCTTTTCCGAAGTACGGATCCGGCGTGACCATCCGGCATTTGCTCAATCACACTTCGGGGCTCGTCGACTACGAAACATTGCTGCCGGATACCCAAACGGTACAGGTGCACGACAACGACGTTCTCACCCTTCTCAGCAAGACTGATTCGGTGTATTTCAAGCCGGGGGACCAGTACCGCTACAGCAATTCCGGTTATGCCCTTTTGGCGCTGGTCGTCGAAAAAGTGTCGGGCCAGTCCTTTGCCCGTTTTCTCCACGAGAGGATCTTTGTACCCCTGGGAATGCGTGAAAGCGTCGCCTTCGAAGAAGGCCGATCATCGGTTTCCAGCAGAGCGTACGGCTACTCGAAAGCCGACACCGGATGGATCATGACCGACCAGAGCACGACAAGCGCAGTGCTGGGCGACGGGGGAATCTACTCCTCCGTTGACGACCTGCTACTCTGGGACCATTCGCTTTCCGTGGGATACCTCATTCCTCTGTATCTCTTGAGGCAGGGATGGACTCCTGCAAGACTCAACGACGGATCACAGACCGAATACGGCTTTGGGTGGAAGTTGAGCCTCTCGGGGAGGTTTCCGCATCATCTTCATACCGGAAGCACGCGGGGGTTTCGCACCGTCTACGTTCGATATCCCGTTCAACACCTGTCCATCATCATCTTGACAAACCTGAATGAAGGCGAGCTTTTGCCTCTTGCAGAAGACATCGCCGAGTTCTACCTCGAATAATGGCAGGTCTCACCCTCAGCGAGCTTAACATTTATCCCGTCAAATCGTGCCGCGGCATCCGGGTTCATCAGGCGGTCTTGGTGGACCGGGGACTGCAGTACGACCGACGGTGGATGATTGCCGATGCATCGGGCCGGTTTCTCACGCAGCGGGAATGCCCTCGCCTCGCGCTCATTGAGGTCGGGCTGGAGGCTAATCATCTTGTTCTGCACGCGGCCGGCATGAGCGAACAGAGGATTCCCCTGGAATTGAGCGGAAACACCATCAGGCAGGTCGACATCTGGAAAGACACCGTTGGCGCGCTGGGAGCAGACTCGGAGGCAAATGCATGGGTGAGTTCGTTCCTCGGAATTCCGTGTCAACTGGTCTACATGCCTGACTCGACCTTCCGGCCAGTGAATCCTGATTACGCTGTTCATGAAGACCAGGTCAGTTTTGCCGATGCGTTTCCCCTCTTGCTCATCTCCATGGCCTCCCTCCACGATCTCAATCGGCGACTGGAGGTGCCTGTCCCCATGAACCGCTTCCGACCCAATATCGTCATCTCCGGATGTGGACCATACGAAGAGGATTCGTGGAAAAGAATTCAGATAGGATCCGCGTTATTTCACATCGTTAAGCCATGTTCCCGCTGTGCAACCGTCACGGTCGATCAGAAGACAGGAATCAGGGGCGATGAACCTCTCCGAACCCTTTCTCAATACAGAAACCATGATGGGAAAGTGCATTTTGGGCAGAACGTGATTCATGGAAACAAAGGCATCGTGCGCGTGGGAGACACTGTCGCTCTCCTTGCCTGACAACCTTCCGATCCGATGTATCATGCCCGACAGAATCACCTTCATTAATCACGCCACCGTTCTCGTTGAATTGGGGGGAGCAACGATTCTCACCGATCCGGTGTACTCGTTTTCCATTTCCTATTTTCTGCCGCGGCTCAAGCGTCCCGGCATTCCATTCGACTCTCTTCCATCCATCGATATCGTTGCCGTTTCGCACAACCATTATGATCATTTGAACTTTCGCACCCTGCGAAAACTCGGACGAAGGGATCATCCGTCAATGGTCGTTTCATCGGGAGACGGAAGATATGCCAGGCGGCTCGGGTTCGATCCTATTCATGAATTGCAGTGGTGGGAATCGGTGAAAGAAGGGAATGTCCGGATCACGTGCGTTCCCGCCCGGCATGCCAGCGGGCGAACCCCATGGAATCGCGGGAGGTCTAAAGCTTCCGGTTATGTCTTCGAGGCAGACGGAAAGGCTGTCTATTTCAGCGGAGATACGGCGCCGGGATATTTTTTCTCAGACATCGGGAAACGATTTTCGCTCGATGTAGCCCTCCTGCCGATCGGCGCCTACAAACCGCTTGAATGGTTCAAGGATATTCATCTCAATCCAAGTACAGCCATCGAAGCGTTCCGGCTCTGCAAGGCGAATGTGCTCATACCAATCCATTGGGGTACATTCAAGATCAGTGATGAACCGATGAGCGAGCCGCCTCAACTGCTGCGGGAAGAGGCCCAAAGAGCGGGATTGTCAGACAGGGTGAAAATTCTGGAAAATGGGGAAGGAATGGATCTGTGATTCAATGCTTCCTTGGTTGTGCGAAAAAGCCTGCGGCCAGGTTTCCGAAATCACCTCTTGATTCCTCAACAGTACTGTCCGGCGACCCAGCCCGAAGACCAGGCCCATTGAAAATTGTATCCCCCCAGCCATCCCGTCACGTCCACTACTTCGCCAACGAAGTACAACCCCGCCACACGCTTTGATTCCATCGTTTTCGAGGAAAGCTCTGAGGTGCTGATTCCCCCCACCGTCACCTCCGCTTTGCCGAATCCCTCGCTTGCGACAGGCTTCAATCGCCAATCACCGAGCATCTTCGAAATCCCTTCCACTTCTTTCCTGCTGCATTGATTAATGGGCTTCTTCAGGCCCATAACCATGCACCATTGTTCGGCGAATCTCTTCGGCAGTTTTTCCGCCAGGATTTTCTCTACGGACGCTTTGCTCGTATGATGACTGAGCAGAAACCCTGCGGAATCCTCTTCGGGAAAAAGATCAATGGAGAGTTCCATTCCCTCCTTCCAGAAGGAAGACACCTGAAGAATTGCCGGGCCGCTGATTCCCCTGTGGGTGAAGAGAATGTTCTCCCGAAAGCTCGCCTCTCCACACGTGACGCGGGCATCGAGTGAGACACCGGAAAGCTCCCCAAAGATCCTGAGGTCTTCAGGGTGGAATTTCAACGGAACGAGCCCCGGACGAAGAGTCGTTACGGCCAGGCCAAACTGTTCGGCGATCTTGTAGCCGAAATTTGTTGCTCCGAGCTGAGGAAGGGAAAGCCCACCCGTGGCGATGACCAGAGCATTGGACCGGATTGTCCCATGATTTGTCGCAAGAACAAACCCGTTTTCCAGTGCAACCGATTCGATATGGCAGCCAGTGACTATCTTTACGCCTCCCGATTCACATTCTTTCTCCAGCATGCGAATGACCTCGGCGGAACTCTTGTCACAAAACAGCTGCCCCTTCGTTTTCTCGTGATAGGCGATGTCGTGCCGTTCAACCATGTTGATGAAATCGCCCGTCGAAAAGCGAGCCAGTGCAGACTTGCAGAAGTGGGGGTTTTCGGAAAGGTAGTTGCCGGCATCGGCAAACAGATTGGTAAAATTGCATCTTCCCCCTCCGGAGATCCGGATCTTTTCCCCTATGGCTTCGTTCCGTTCCGCCACAAGCACGGAACGCGATCGTTTTCCGGCTTCGATGGCGCACATCAGTCCAGCCGCACCCGCCCCGGCCACGAGGACATCGACGACGGTATCACTCATGGAAATCCTCAATTCTCCTCATCAGGGAATCTCGAATTCCTTTCCGGGCGGCCGGATCGCGTCATGCATCCGTCGTAAAGCGTCATAGGAACTGGTACTTCCGCGCTGGGCCGCGTTGCGATAGAGGCGTGCGGCTTCTGTCCTGCTTTGCGCAACCCCCCTCCCAGCCTCGTAGCTGTAGGCGAGGGCTACCTGTGCAAGGAGCGACCCATCCTGCACCTCGGCCAGCAGAAACCTGATGACAGGACGAAGATCGTCCGTTGCTTCCGGGTCAAAAAGTTTCAATGCTGCCAGCCGCACCGAGGCCTCCCGGCTTCCCATGGCGGCAGCTGTCCGCCACAATTCTTTTGCCCTGGCCCTATCCTGCTTGGTCCATCGGCCTGATTGATAGCACAGGCCCATCTCAATAACGGCATCAACGTAATTCTGATTTGAGGACAATTGCAGAAGAGCCAGCGCTTGTTCTCCGGAGAGCCGTTGGTCGAACCGTGCAGCCACAATCCCGGCCCACACGAACTGCGCCCGCGGGTCATGCGCCTTCGATGCATGTTCCAGATTCTCCAGATATTCCGGTTCCTGGACCAGGTTCCATAACAGCTCGCGGGCTCTTCCCGATTCTAAACGCATTGCCCGTACATAGTAGGTACTTGCCTCGATGGGGTCGAGCGGGACGCCGATGCCTTTTTCGAAGAGCCGCCCAAGCAACGTCAATGCTTCCGGACTCCCCGCCCGGGCTGCCCGCTCGATCATGGCGAACGCGGTCGCATCCTTGATGACGGCGGATTCCGCATTGTCCGTTACGCCGAGCGCCTTTTTCAACTCCGGCCCCGCCTCACGCGCAAGCTCATGGAGCAAGAACTTTTCGTCAATCTGCGACGTCGTGTCGACATGAAAATCGAGGAATATCGGCCTTGCCGCCGAATCGGCGCTGGTGCGATCGGTTGTTCTGCTGGAATCCGATATACCCCGCCTCCGGAATTCCACAAGCGCTTTTTTTGCCGGTTCGAAATCCTGCAAGGCTGCTTTCTTGATTAAGGCGTAAGCTTCGGCCCAGTTTTGGGCGACGACGAGATTCTCCGTCAGGATCAAACCGAGGACAAACTGCGCCTCCGGCATTGCTTTCGTGGCAGCCTTCTGGAAATGCCGGTATGAGTCAAACGGATTCCACGCAGTCCCCCATCCGTTCATCGTGAAGATGCCAAGGTTGTAGCTCGCCAGATCAAACCCCTGCTCCGCTGCTTTCTGCATCCATGAAAGAGCTTTGAGCGTGTCTGCCTCAAATCCTTTTCCCTGCAAATATCTGATCGCCAGTTCATGCTGTGCAGCAGGCTCTCCCGCATTTGCCTTCCTGATCAGAAGAAATCCTTCCCAGAGCTGGTAATCAACAGAGGATTCTTTGATCATTGCCCCGGGACCGGTTGCTTTCTTTTCTGCGGTCTTTCTCTGCGCGCTAAGAGGAAGTGAAACGCCGACCATGAAGAGGCCGACACACAGGAACCATGCAGGAGCAAAACTGATTTTTCCGTGTTTTTTCATTAAGCTTAATATAGGATTTTATTTTGTAAGGAGAATCACCGATGATGTACTCGACGGGGATTCAAGGAGAACGGTGAAGCTTTTTTTTCAGTCATATGGCAAAGGCAGCCCCCTCATTATTCTGCACGGCTTGTTCGGTTCGTCGGACAACTGGCACACGCTTGCGAAGAAGTTTGGCAAACATTTTCATGTCTATGCAATCGACCAAAGGAACCACGGACGATCGCCTCACGACGGAATCCACACCTACAGAGCCATGGCCGACGATCTCGCGGATTTTTTCAAGGAACACGCTATCCCCCGGGCGTATCTCCTCGGCCATTCGATGGGCGGAAAGACAGCAATGCAATTTGCACTGGATCACTCGTCGCTTGTGAGCAGACTCCTTGTCGTGGACATCGCACCGAAGGCCTACCCCGCCCGCCACGATCATATCTTCGACGGCCTCTTTTCGCTCGATGTGACGAAACATCATTCGCGTTCAGATGTTGAACAAGCCCTCGCCGGGGATATTCCCAATTCTGCTGTCCGTCAATTCCTTCTGAAGAATCTCAAACGAACCGACGAAGGATTTGCGTGGAAAATCAATCTTGAAGCGTTACGCCGTCAATATGATGCCATGAGTGCCGCGATCTCCGGTCAGGTGTTTCCATCTCCAGTTCTTTTCATTCGAGGCGCTCGATCCGACTATGTCCTCGACTCGGATGTTCCCGGAATGCGTGAGCTCTTTCCCCATTCCCTTGTCAGGAACATCGATGCTGGACATTGGATCCATGCAGAAGCGCCCGAAGAGTTTTACCGGATAGCTCTGGATTTTCTTCTGGAAGGTTCTTAGGTTTGACGCAGAGAGCCATGAAAAGTTTGAAGGAATTTTCCGTTACCGAGTTCGAATCGGGGCTCACGCCTGTAAAGCTTCTGCCGCTCCAGGTGATCCAGGCCGCCTTGGGGATGGGGACTTTGCTTTTTTCAGCCATCTTGTTCATTGTCGGGATTGGCAACACCCCACCAGCCCCGGAAAACACCGATTTTCAGGTAATGCAGATACTGAGCATCCTGCACGGTGTTCTGGCGGGAACCATCGCAACAACGTCCGGCTGGATCTACCAAATGCAGTTTTCTTCCCGTCGCCTTGAGCTGGCAGCGTCCCGCCCTGCAGCGATGCCCGGAGGAAAAACCTCCGATGACGCGGTCGATCAGGCCCTCGGACTCATCAGAACTGCCTGGATCATCAGGCTGGCAATGCTGGAAGGAGCGGCGATGTTCGGGCTTACCGTCTGTCTCCTGGGGGTAATGAACGGAACAATGGCCCATGCTCCGGAATACGCACTGAACGCGATGACGCCTCTGCTGTTTCTCTTCATGATTGCCGCAACGTTTCCCACGCATGACCGGGTCGTGCAAATCTTCAGGGAGAGAATCGCCTCGTCGTAAAACACTTCTGAACACCTCTGGGGGGATCCATGAACTACTTTTGCCGCACTCTGATGCAGGCCGCGCTCTGCATTCTGCTCATGCCGGCTGCTCAAGGGCAGATTTCGTCTTTTCCTTTTGTCGAGCCCTTTGATTCCTTGATCGTTCCCGCCTTGCCTGCCGGCTGGAGCACTTCGACGGCACGACTTGCCGGAGGAGATTACTTTAGCACATCAACTTCTCCTCATTCCGCTCCTTACGCCGTTCAATCAACAAATTCAACCGTCGCGCAATGGCTTCTGTCTCCCGAATTCGACCTTTCGGACAAAATCCCCGCTCAGATTCTCTTTTGGCTTTCCCGGTCTGCAACACATACGAGCCCGCTGATTCTCGAAGCTTCCCTGGACAAGGGGTCAAGTTTCCCTCTCCTTCTCGGCGACACGCTGCGCAACCCGGGCATGACCGGCTACAAGGAAACGGTGATTGCGCTTCCCGAAACGCTTTCGTTTCAGCCTTCGGTGAGGTTCCGCTGGAGACTTCTTGGAGGAACCGGAGGCACAAGCGGCACGTTGCGCATGGACGACGTCAGGCTGACAGTGCGGATATCCCGTGATCTTTCAATTGAAAACATTTCTGTGTCACCTCCCAATCCTACCAATGGAACTCCTTTTTCGATCTCGGCCGCGGTGCGCAACAGAGGTGCTCTCGAATCATCCTCTTATTCAGTGAAGTTCTTTCAGGATACCGACGGAAACGGTATGCCTGACCCGGCAGAGAGATTTGTCGATATTATCGGGCCGCCGTTGCCCGCCGGCGATTCACTCTTCTTCACAGCTCATCCTTCGCCACAACGGCAAGGAGTGCATCGCTTTTTCGGCGTCGTTGAATCCACGGGAGATGAAGTCTCGATAAACGACACCGTGTGGATGGATGTCCGCGTTGGGATCGCCCCTGGAACGGTTGTCGTAAACGAATTTCTGTACGCACCGGTCGGCGACGAGCCGGAATGGATCGAGTTTTACAATACCTCTGCAGACACCGTGAATCTCAGGGAGTGGAGGATTTCCGACAGCAACACCTCTGTGCGGACCCGCCTGGCAGATTCCGATTTTCTCATTGCACCGCGTTCCTTTGCTCTTGCAGCGCGGGACAGCTTTTTTTTCGCCGTCCACCCTTTCGTTACCGTTCCCGTCGCACTCGCCGGGTTCTCTGCGTTGAACAACACGACGGAGGATGCCGTCGTTCTCTTCGACGATCGTTTGGCGACCATGGACAGCGTGCGTTATTCTCCTTCCTGGGGCGGCAAAGCCGGAACATCGTTGGAAAGGATCGATGCCTTTTCGTCTTCGAACGATCCCCGGAATTGGCTGAGCTCTGTTGACACGGCGGGGATGACCCCGGGAAGGCCCAACAGCACAAGACTCCTCGATTACGATCTTGCTCTCGACGGTACGAGCACTTCCGGATTCCAGCTTTCCATCGTCATTACCAACAAAGGCCGCAGGACCGCCGACACGTACCGCGTTCATGTGTTTGCTGATCGGAATCGGGACGGACGAGGCGATCAAAACGAGTTCATCCGCACTCTGTCTTCGGAGATTCCTCTTCCACCGCGCGGAAGCGCATTTCTTTTCTATGACTGGTCGGAGCTTCCTCCCGGGGAAACGGTATTGATTCTGCAGCTCGAATTCCTCTTCGATGAAAGAGCGACAAACAATTCCGCTGCCGTATACGTGAGCCTCGGGTTCCCGCCCGGCGCTCTTATCATCAACGAAATCATGTACGAACCTGCATCCGGAAGCAGTGAATGGTTTGAGCTGTTCAACCCCTCGTCGTCCTCCGTTGATCTCCGCTCCTGGACATTTCATGGCAAACCCACTTCCTCAAGCGCCACGGGAGAGATCCTCATCTCCGATCAGACAACTGTTGTCGAACCCGGCGCATTTGCGGTAATTTCCTCCGATTCCTCGCTCGGTTCAACATTTCTTTTCCCGGCGGACGTCCCATGGATTATCCTCAACAAGCCCGGGGGAATCGGGCTGGGGAACGATGGCGATGATATCGTTCTTCTGGACGGAACCGGGAGGACGATGGACAGTGTCCGCTACTCTCCCACATGGCACTCGCCCTCGGTCTCGTCAACGCGCGGCCGGTCGCTCGAGCGCATCAATCCCTCTCTCCGCTCCGATGACCGATCGAACTGGAGCACATCGGCCTCTCCTCTCGGCGCCTCACCCGGCAGACAAAACACGATCTTCGCCTCCCTGCCGGCTGTTGACGCTCGTATGTCATTTTCACCCAACCCTTTTTCCCCAGACGGAGATGGATTCGAAGACTTTGTCGTGATTCATTATGAATTGCCGCAGACGACGGGTGTGATACGTCTCCGGATATTCGATCTTCGCGGAAGGCTTCTGCGAACCCTTCTGCAGGAAGATTTGACCGGTGCACGAGGAGATATCATTTGGGATGGAAGAGACGACCAGCGCCGCATCGTGCGTCTCGGCCCTCACATTGTTCTTCTTGAGGCGGGGGACGGAATGGGAGGCCCTGTCGCGGTCATGAAGGGAGTGATCGTTGTGGCTACGAAGCTTTGAATGTTGCTCCTTTTTTCTCTACCTTTGCTCATGTTTTTCATCTAACGGACGGGAGATCGTATGAGAAATGTTCTCGGGTCTTTTTTTGTGTTCCTGGCCATTGCTGCTTCCGGCTGCGGCCCGGCCTCGTGGAACAGGGCTGAACGTGCTTTCCGCGCAGGGGATATGGTGAGCGCAGTTCGGTTTGCCGCGCAAACTCTTGCAGAAAATCCCGGGCACGCGGAGGCGTGTGATTTTCTTTCACAGGAACTTCCCCGTGCGTATGAGAACTACGAAACCCAGGCGTTGAGAGCCGAGCGTTCCAACGATTGGGACGAAGCGTACAGGCTCTACAGTGACATTCTTGCGATGTCTGATGCTGTCCGGGGGTTACCGCGGCAAATCCATGAAGACACGAAGCTCGAAGTGAACATCCCGACCAAGGATGTTGAGAGACAATTTCAGGCCGCAAAAAGAAAGGCGGCTGAACAGCACTATCAGGCGGGCCTGTCGTTCGAAAAACAAGGAATGGCGAAGGACGCTGCAAAGGAGTTCTCACGGGTTTTGGACTATATGAACCCCTATCAGGATGCAGCTCAGCGTTATGAAGCGAATCGCCGCCAGGCGGTGAAGCGTGTTGCCGTTATGCCGTTCGACAATCTGAGCGGTAAGGAGTACTACGGCGCTGTCGGAACCATCGTTGCCGACAGAATTATTGCTGACGCCATGCGCGATCCGCGCAATCTGGAATTCCTCGAATTCGTGACGAGGGAAAAGATTACCGAATTGATTCGGGAGCTTAAGTTCGAGCAGAGCACCTTCGTGGATCCTTCAACTGCGGCGCAATTGGGAAAGCTCCTGGGAATTCATTCCTTCGTTTTCGGCAAAATCACGCTGGTTTCGACGGACTATCCTCCGGAAACCTTTTCGAGGTACGAAGACAAAGACGAGATCTCGCAGGGCTCGAACAAACCGAAGAAGAAGGTCTCCGCGGAAGTGACCGTTGTCAGCCGGCGGGCATCTGCGAAATTCCATTGCAGCTATCAAATTGTCGATGTGACTCGGGGAACCATCGTCAGATCCGGAAACGTGCCTCGTACAGAAGTTGTTGAAGTGGTTTTCGGCCGCTACAAAGGAGATAAGGAAGCTTTGAGTCGAGCATCGCGCGAACTCTGCAGCCGTCAAGAAGCCTATCCTCCCCCGGATGATGAACTTGTTAATCTTGCGGCGGAAGGCGCGGCCCGGGCCCTTGCCGCAGAAATCGCCGGTTTCTTTCGGTAGAGACAAGTCCCTTTCCGAAGATCGTTTTGAAAGCGCATGAAAAACACATTTCGCGATTCTCTCCGAAAGATTGTTTCCCTCCATCGTCGGGGGGCATCGGGTCTCAAGACCGCTCATGCCCTTACACGGGCCCTCGATGATACCATCCAGCGTTCCTATGCTGCAATGCCCGTTCCGTCCAAGAAGGAAGTCTGCCTCGTTGCCCTGGGCGGTTATGGTAGAAAAGAACTCTGCTTTGCCTCAGACACCGATATCATGTTCCTCGTACCGGCGGATGATCCGGCACGGCAGGCAGCGCTCGCCGTTCAAAAACTCCTGCATGTGCTTCTCGATCTGGGGATGGATGTCGGGCACAGTGTGCGTACGATCGGCGACTGCCTCTCCCTGAGGGAGACAGACGTCGAGTCATGGGTTTCTCTGGTCGAATCCCGCTATTTATGTGGAAACAAGAGGCTTTTCAGAGATTTCCGGGAGCAGCTTGAGAACCAGATTGCTCGAGGGAACCATGTCCTCCTCATATCCGACCTGATTGCACGCACGGAAGTGCGGCACCGCAAATACGGCAATTCGACCAAGCTGCTCGAGCCGAATATCAAGAATAGCGCAGGGGGCCTTCGCGACCTTCATTCGGTTCTCTGGCATTCTCTCGCCACGGGATTACGGAAAATCCCCGCGAACCTCCCCGTCGGTGAAACAGCCCTCACCGCTCTCATGCAAAGCAGACCCCTGAAGAGCTATTGTACCCCCGTGCAGCTCAGGGAAACGAAGGTTGCACTCGATTTCCTTCTCCGCGCACGCAATGAAATGCATCTTCAGGCCAAGGGACTTCATGACTCCCTCGAGTTCAGTTCTCAGCGCGCAATCGCCCAGGCTCTCGGATATTCCTCAACTGCGACGCGTTCCAGCGTCGAGCGATTCATGCAGGATTACTATCTCGCGTCGCGGCGCGTTGCCCGGTTTGCCAGGAGAGTAACGGCATCCATCCAACGGAGATTCATCCAACAGCCCGACCCCGGAACACATCAGGTGTTGGATTCTTTCTTCCTTCTCCGGAAGAACGAAATTCTTCCCCGCACGTCTGTCGTCAAGCGGCCCAATGAATATCTCTTGACTGCATCTGTTCACGCCGTGAAGCATGCTGCCAGGTTTTCCGACGAATTAGAGGACCTGATCGCAAAGCACCTTTACCGGTTCAAGACGCTGAAATCGAAACGAGAGGCAGCGCTGTTCCGTCAGCTCGTTAACCAAGACGTGGGTGCAGGCACAACGCTGCACCAATTGAGCGAGTACGGTATTCTGGAACGTTGGATTCCCGAATGGAAACGGATGGTGGCATTCTACCAGCACAATCAATACCATTATTATACAGCGGATGAACATACGCTTGCGGTGGTCCTGAATGCGGAAGCGCTGGGAACGAAAGCGGGATCGTTTTCCGATACGTACCGCTCGCTTCCGCGAAAAGACATCCTGATTCTCGCCTGTCTCCTGCATGATATCGCGAAGCCGTTGCGGGTAAGGGACCACGAAGTCACGGGCGCATCGATGACACGGAAGATTCTCCATCGGCTTTCATTCGATGATATTGCTCCGGATGTCGAATTTCTTGTCCGGCATCATTTGCTGATGGAGCAAACGGCCTTCCGGCGCAACCTCAGCGATCCCCAGACCATCATTGGTTTCGCCGCCACGTTCCGGGATCCCAGGCTCCTCGATTACCTCTATGTTCTGACGTACGCCGATCTCAGCGCCGTCAACAAGAATGTGTGGACCGACTGGAAAGGGATGCTGTTGTTCGAGTTGTATCAGAAATGCAAGGAAGTGCTCGACCAGAGGTTGACAAGCGACCAGGTTCATCAGGCGGCTCAATCCCGCCATGAAGCTGCCTTGAAAAGTGTGGAAAAGACTCTCGCAGAAACGCTTTCGGGGGATTCTTCCCGGCTGCATCTGGGTGCCGTTGACAGCCCCGCCTACTTGACCGCGTTTGATGCCGGTGAAATAGCCGAGCACATACGCCAGATCGAGCGGGACCAGCCCGTATCAACCATTTTCAAGCACCTCGCCGATTTTACGGAAATCACCCTTATTGCGCGTGACGCGCCGTCGGTCCTGTCGAAATTTTGCGGTGTCCTTTCTGCGAACGATGCAAACATTTTCGATGCTCATGTCTTTACGCGTAGTGACGGGATCGTCATCGACAAGTTTCGCGTCATCGACTTCATTTCACGCTCGGCGCTGAACGATATGCAATGCGAAAAAATTCACAAAGAGCTCAACGATATTGTCCTTGGAACCATCGGCGTCGACCGTCTTCTCGAACGCCATCGCATGAAGTGGCGCCGCCTCTCAGGGCGCGGCGATGCCGGGTCCGTTGCGACAGTCGCTTTCGAAGACCATCCGACGTACACGATTCTCGACGTCTTTGCTCCCGACCGTCTTGGTTTGCTCTATAAGATAACGGACGCGATTTCACGCCTCGACCTGAACATTTCCTTCGCGAAAATCGCGACCCGGGCCGACGGCGTTGTGGATACGTTCTATGTTCTTGAACGATCCGGCACCAAACTGTCCCCCGATCGGTGCGAGGCTATTCGCTCCTCGCTTCTGTCTACTCTTCAGTCAGTCATCGGCTCTGAACTGGTACAACAGTCATGAAAACTTCGCAACCCATCGGTGTCTTTGATTCCGGCATCGGAGGCCTTACCGTCGTCAAGGCGCTTACACGGCACCTCCCGAATGAAAATATCGTCTATTTCGGGGATACCGCGAGGGTCCCGTACGGGCCAAAATCGCCCCAGGTGATCCGCGAGTACGCGGCACAGGATACCGCCGTGCTGGTTGAGCATGATGTCAAGCTCGTTGTGGTCGCCTGCAACACCGTTTCCGCCGTGGCGCTGGACGTTGTGCAGAAGAAAGCGGGCGTACCGGTTGTGGGCGTCATCCAACCCGGAGCGCAATCCGCCGCCCAGTCGAGCAAAAGGAAGCGTATTGGCGTGATCGGGACGGTTGGAACGGTGTCCAGCCGCGCTTATGAGAACGCCATCCGGGGAATTGATGACTCGATTCACGTGTTTGCCCAGGCCTGCCCGCTCTTTGTTCCTCTGGCCGAGGAAGGCTGGACGGACCACAAAGCAACCGAGCTCATCGCAAAAGAGTACTTGTTTCCCCTAACCCTGGAAAAGATCGACACGCTTGTGCTTGGATGTACTCACTATCCTCTCCTTCGCGGAGTCATTGACCGCGTTCTCCATTCGAGCGTGACGCTGATTGATTCGGGTGAGGCGACGGCGGTCGCGGTCAAAGCACTTCTGCAAGAGACTCGACTCCTCAACACGAGCACGCTCAAGCCCCGGATGCGCTTCACCGTCAGCGACATTCCGCACAAATTCAGCGAAGTGGGGGAACGGTTTCTGGGCCAGAAGCTCGGGCGGGTCCATCGCGTTGCGGGCTTTTCGGTTTGAGGCTGTTGCCTTCCTCCTCCTCTTTTCTATATTGGTACAATATGGCCGTCAAGACAATTCTCCTCCTGGGCAACCCCCTGCTGCGCGAACGCTGTGCGCGGGTAAAGGATGTTCAGTCACCCGAGATCCGGGCCACGATTACCGACCTGCGGGATACTCTTGCCGATTTCAAAAGACGACGCGGCTTCGGACGCGGCATAGCCGCGCCTCAAATAGGATCCATACGGCAGGTTATCTATATCGACTTCGAACTTCACGGACCGCTCGTGAATCCCGTCATTACCGGACGCAGCAAAAAGAAGTTCAGGCTCTGGGACGATTGCTTTTCCTTCCCCGATCTTCTCGTGAATGTGGAGAGGCATTATGCCATTGTCGTTTCTTATCTTGATGAAAACGGGAGCAGGAAGAAACTGAAGGCAGAGGGGGCTCTCGCGGAACTTCTGCAGCATGAAATTGACCACGTGAACGGCATCCTCGCAGTGGACCGCGCCATTGATTCGAAGCATATCATCCTTAGAAGTGAATTCGAAAAACTCGGCCGCGGCGAATCAATGCAACTTTAGGAGGAGGCGCTATGGAACGCACTGTGCTGGCAGAACGGGATGTGAAGGAACAATTGAAAACTCTCAATGCCTGGGTACTCGATGGAAAGACGATCCGGAAGACCTTTACCATGAAAGATTTCGTTCATGCCATGGGATTCGTAAATTCCGTCGCTCTCCTTGCGGAAAAAATCAACCATCATCCCGATATCGACATCCGATGGAACAAGGTCACGCTTGTCCTTTCCACCCACAGCGCGGGGGGAATTACGGAGTTCGATATCTCTCTGGCAACAATGATCGATGCGTTATGAATGAAGAGCGTGTCGCCAAATTAAAAGCACTCCTGGAAAAGGATCCCGCCGATTCTTTCACACGATATGCCTTGGCGTTGGAATATGCCGGCCACGGCGATATTCATATTGCTGTTGCGTATCTTCAGGAACTCCTTGAGCGCGATCCCTCCTACCTTCCCGCGTATCAACAGCTGGGGTATAATTACGACAAGCTTGACCGAAAGGCTGATGCTATTGCCATTCTCTCCAAAGGGATTGCCCTCGCCTCACAACAAGGCGATCAACATGCGCGCAGCGAAATGCAGGAGGTCCTCGACGAACTCCGTTGAGCGGGCCGGGAATACCTTTCTTTGAACTCACTCCGGTTTTTCGTATCTTGATTGCCCACACACATGCCGTCCAAACTCCCGAAAACGGAAATTCTTCAGATTTTTCGCGATACCAAGGCCCTCCTCGAAGGACATTTTCAGCTTACGTCCGGCCTTCACAGTTCTCAATATTTCCAATGCGCCCGCGTCCTCCAGTACCCCAAATACCTGCATCTTTTTGCGGGAGAGATTGTCAGGCACTTTCAGGACAGCGAGATTGAGCTTGTCATTTCCCCGGCGATCGGCGGAATTGTCGTGGGGACGGAGGTCGGGAGGATGCTCGGTGCACGGACAATTTTCGCGGAACGCAAGGATGGGTCAATGCAGGTGAGACGAGGCTTCGACATCCGTCAGGGAGAAAGGGTCCTTGTCGTCGAAGACGTTGTGACGACCGGAGGTTCCGTTGCCGAGGTCGCTGACCTGGCACAACGCGCTGGTGCTGTTCTTGCCGGCGTGGGAACCATTGTCGACCGGAGCAACGGCACAGTGACCTTCCCCACCAAACAGTTCTCGGTACTGGAAATGAATGTAGTTGCACACAAACCTGGCGATTGCCCCCTGTGCCAGAAGGGGATCCCAGTCAATAAACCCGGCAGCAGGGGTAACTACTGATGGAAAAACTCCACGAAATTCTCGGAACGGGATTGCTGTTTCACGTTGTCTTTGGGATTGGCCAGTTTGTCGGCGCCGTGCTTGCCGGCTGGATCATCCGCCTGGTTCTCAAAATAGTCGGCCGCTTCATCACGTCGAAAACAGCCAACAACCTCGACGACAAGATCATCGGCATTGTGGTCGACAGAATTGTCTGGCTCGCAACGGTCTTTGGAGCGTATCTGGCAAGCAAGGAAATCGGCCTGGCTATTGATCCGCGGAGTGAAATCGCCCTACAGTTCTTACGATACGGCGAGGGGATTATTTTTGTCTTCTTTGTTGTCGTCCTTACGATCATCCTTATCCGGATTACGGACACGTCCATCAAACATGCGATCGAGTCGCACGCCGTCCGAACTTCGAGCCGCTTCAACGAAGCTCTTCTTCCACTCATCAATCGCGTGGTGAATATCGTCATCGGCATTATCGCCCTGATCGTCATCCTGGATCATTTCGGACAGAATGTCAGCAGTCTTGTCGTCTCCCTGGGGGTCGGTTCGCTGGCCATAGCGCTGGCAGCACAGGAAACCATCGCGAACATGATAGGCGGCTTTGTGATCATGCTCGATCGTCCGTTTCGCGTGGGTGATCGCGTCAAGCTCCCCTCGGGCGAACTCGGCGATGTCTATGAAATCGGCATTCGCAGCACGAAGATTCTCGATTTCGACAACAATCTTATCATCAGCCCCAATGCCGAGCTCATCAAGAACAAGATCGTCAACTATTCCTACCCGCAGGAAATTGTCCGCGTGATCGTCGACGTCGGGGTCGCGTACGGTACGGCGGTTGACCGGGCCCGTACTGTCATGATACGAATCGCGGGAAAACATCCCCTGGTTCTCCGAGAACCGCCGCCGGAGGTTTTTGTCATGGACCTTGCGGAATCATCGGTCAACCTCAGGCTCGTTGCCCGGACAAATGATTTTCGCAACAAGTTCATTGCAGAAACGGCGCTCCGCGAGCAGGTGTACGCGGCATTCAACGAGGAAGGAATACAGATTCCTTTTCCTCAACGCGTCGTTCATCTTCAACCCGGTGCCCGCAATGGAAAACGTCAGAACAGTCCGAAGCGAAAAACTCTACGACGGTAAGGTCTTTGACCTCCGTGTCGATGAAATCGAGTACCCGTCCGGCAACCGGGGGGTCCGTGAGGTTGCTGAACATCCGGGAGGCGCTGTCATTGTTCCCATGCTGGATCAGGAGACCTGCCTCCTGATACGTCAGTTCCGCTATCCTGTGAAGGGATTTCTCTATGAACTTCCGGCAGGGAAACTCGATCGTGACGAAGAGCCCGAACGATGCGCTGCCCGCGAGCTTGAAGAGGAAACGGGGTATGCTGCCGGATCGTTGACCAGATTGACCGCGATTTATACGACTCCCGGTTTTTGCACCGAATTACTGCACATTTTTCTCGCAACAGGCCTGCGTCTGCTCCCATCGGGCCAGCGCCTGGAAGAAGGGGAAAATCTCACTATCGAAAAAGTGCCGATGACGAGGGCCCTGGCAATGATCGACCATGGCGACATTGTCGATGCAAAGACCATTTGCGGCCTTTTGTTGACTGAGCGTTTGCTCAGGAAATCGCCCTGACACCGATGAGCAAATCTACTGATCAGTTCGACGGATATCCAAAGCAGAGAATGTACAGGATCGACCTGAAACGGTGCCTCGTACAGACATGCGGCGGCGAGCTGGCTGAATTGAGCTACTATGAGCGCAATAACTGGGTTACCGTGGAATTCAAATGCAACAAATGCGGACGCGCATTTACGGTAAAAGTGGAGGAATGAGGGTTCAGGGTTTCGAGTTTCGGGTTTCGGGTTCCGGGTTTCGTGTTCCGGGTTTCGGGTTTCGAGTTCACGCACATTCTAATTTTCCACACACTCACGAGACATCACTCTTTCCTCTCTTGAATCCCGTCGAGCTCATACAGAAGAAGCGCAGCGGACAAGCACTGACGCCGGAGGAACTTCAGTTTCTCATTTCGGGGTATGTCCAGGAGCTGATTCCCGATTATCAGATTTCGGCTTTCCTCATGGCCTGTTTCTTTCGCGGGATGAGCAGGGAAGAGACGGCGGCGCTGACAAAGATCATGCTGCACTCGGGCGAGGTCATTGACTTGAGCGACATTCCCGGGCGCAAGGTCGACAAGCACTCAACGGGGGGCGTCGGTGACAAGACGTCCCTCATTCTCGCGCCGATCGTCGCGGCGTGCGGGGTGCCCGTGCCGATGATATCCGGAAGAAGCCTGGGGCACACCGGGGGTACGCTGGACAAGCTTGAATCGATTCCAGGATTCCGGACCGATCTTTCCGTCTCTGACTACAAAAGAGTCATCCGGCAGACGCGTCTCGTGATGATCGGACAAACGAAGAACATTGCACCGGCAGACAAAAAACTTTACGCTCTTCGCGACGTGACAGCGACCGTCGAGAGCATTCCGTTGATCGCCGCAAGTATCATGAGCAAGAAACTTGCGGAGGGAATCGATGCCCTGGTGCTTGACGTCAAGACCGGCCGCGGGGCGTTCATGAAGACCCCTGAAGAAGCCGCGGAAC
>CAZRPU010000035.1:0-24070 GCA_964602055.1 uncultured Ignavibacteriaceae bacterium | reverse complement strand
CTCATCGGTGAGCGAATGGGTGGTCCATTGGGAGTAGCGGAAGCGCATGGATGTTGTTACGAGTTTCGTGTTCCGGGTTTCGGGTTGTCTTGGAGAGCAGGAAGCAAAGGACGAAATTTTGATCCGCGAATCGCGGTTCTTCGAAGGTACTGAATCAACCCTCCGATCTTAGAACCTATTATGCTTGCCTGATCGTACAATTTCAAGAATACGGCTTTGTCGAAATATCCAAGGTCATGGGCAACATATAGGTGGCTTTTCAACTCACCAGCGGATCCTTTTGCCATCGAAAGGAAGTGAATGAATTCTTTTGTTCCGCTTCTTTCGAATCCCTCGGCAATGTTTGCCATGATTGAAACGGCTGATCGACGTATTTGATCCTGCAAAGCAAAATCTCTGGAACCAATTGATTTTCCAGAAGCAATGTAAATGTCTTTGCTAAGAACTCTCGCGAGCTCCCATGCCCCAATTTCCTCAAACTTCTTGAATGTACCCATGATCCCCCCAGAAGATAGATGTCGGTTTAGTCCGTAACCCGCAACCCGTAACTCGTAACTCGTAACCCGTAACTCGTAACTATTCCTCAATCGTCTCCGCGCCCGGTGAAAATACTCTGCACCAGGTCTTTGTAGGCTGTGACATGATCGACCTCGTCTTTGGCGATGCGCGAAGACTGGTGCAGCCCATCGAGCACAAATTCCATAGCGGAGGCGAGGTGATAACGATCGTTGTGGTCGATTTTCATGTGCCGGCAGGTAAGCTCCCGAAGGCCCTTCACCCGGTCGAGTTCGCGGAAATAGTCATCCAGAGTCATGTCGTCGGAGAGTTCCACCTTGTTCCCCGATTCAAACCAGGAGATTACTCCGTGATATTCGGAGTCGACTGCGGGAGGCCTCGCCTCGCTCTGTCCTTTGGATCGGCGTTCGAGGGGATCGGGAAAGTACTTCTTGAAGACCTCCCTCACGGCCTTGCCAACAAGGGCCTTGCTTACTTTGACGGGCCCCTCCTGTTCACCCTCAAAGACAAGTTCGATTTTTCCGGTCATGCCGGGGAGTGCATGAGGAAGGTCGCAAATGCGCGGAACGATCGCCCTGTCCTTGAGCTGGATGGCCCTTCGTTCCGCGTTGCTGATGAGATTCTCCATTGCGGAAATTGTCAGCCGTGCGCTGACGCCGGATTTCTGATCGACGAACTCGCTCTTGCGGGCTTCGAAGGCGACGTGTTCGATAATCTCGCGGAAGTAGCGCGGGATCTTCAATTCCCGGCCGTCTCGTTGCACCCATGCCTCCTGGTTGGTAATGAGGATGGAGTCATCCAGCGAACGGGGATAGTGTGTCAGAATCTGGGAATCAATCCTGTCTTTCAGTGGAGTAATAAGGTTTCCGCGGTTCGTGTAGTCCTCGGGATTGGCAGTGAAGACGATCATCACATCGAGCGGAATCCGCACATTGAATCCGCGAATCTGGATGTCCTTCTCTTCCATGATGTTGAAAAGGCCCACCTGGATTCTGGGCTGGAGGTCGGGGAGCTCGTTGATGGCAAAAATGCCGCGATTTGTGCGCGGGATGATCCCGAAATGGATCGCCCCCTCATGCGAATAGTGCAGCTTCTGCGTTGCCGCTTTGATGGGGTCAATGTCCCCGATGAGATCGGCAATCGTGACATCGGGTGTCGCGAGTTTTTCAGAGAATCGGGATTCGCGGGGAATCCATTCTATCGGGACGTCATCACCATGTTCGTTCACAAGGTCCACGCAGCGTTTGCAGACGGGACGGTAGGGGTTGTCGTTGATTTCGCAACCCTTGACGATGGGTATCACCTCGTCCAGCAGTGTCGGAAAGAGCCGGACAATCCTCGATTTTGCCTGTCCGCGCAGTCCGAGCAGAAGAATATCATGGCGCGCGAGGACGGCATTCACAATCGCGGGAATGACGGTCTTCTCGTACCCGATGATTCCCGGAAAAAGCGTCTCGCTTCCTTCCAGCTTTCGGATGAGGTTCTTCCGGACTTCTTCTTTGACCGGAAGAACTTTGTAGCCGGAGGTTCTGAGAGCACCAATGGTCGAGGGACGATTCATGAATTCAACGCTCCTATGTCCGAATATACCGGCTCACGGAAAGAAATGCAACGAAGACGGGGAGAGGAGAGGTCGTTGCATTCCGGTGAATTGATACTGCTCCAAAATAATCCTATTTTCATGATGCATGAAGATACCACATAAAACACTGGTAATACGGTTTAGTTCCATCGGAGATGTTGTTCTGACCACTCCGCTCCTGCGCGCACTGCGGGCACGATTCCCGCAAAGTCAGATCGACTACGTCACGCGAACGGAGTACGCAGAACTGGTGCGATCGAATGCCAACCTGAATGTCACCTACGCGTTCGACGCGGGCACCGGGTTCCCGGGCTTGCGCGAGTTGAAGCGGAAGCTTCGCCGCGAGCGGTACGACCTCGTGATCGATCTTCATAACAGCCTCAGGAGCCGATATCTTCGGAGCATGCGGGGCGTCGGATCGATCGTTGTCGTGGACAAACGCATTCCGGAGCGCACGATGCTGGTGAAATTCAAGAAGAATACGTATCGCGAGATCGTTCCTGTGGCATCGCGGTATCTCGAAACTGTGCAGGAATGGGGGGTGCAGAATGATCGGAAGGGCCCCGAGGTTCACATTCCCGATGAAGTCCTTTTCGCTGTTTCGGGAAAAATGGGAAGACTCAAGCTCAACCGGTTTGAACATGTGATAGGCCTTTGTCCCTTTGCCCGTCATGCAACCAAGGAATGGCCGGCGGAGCGCTTTGTCTGGGTGGGGGCCAAGGCGGCTTCGGACCTCAACGCAGCAATCATGATTTTCGGGGGAAACGCCGACCGGGAACGATCGCTTCCGCTTGCGCGCGCCCTGGCCTCGGGGGCGGGTGAGGAACGAATCATCAACATGACCGGAGAATTGTCGCTGCTGGAATCTGCCGCCGCGATGCAATTCTGCGATGCGATCCTTACGAATGATTCAGGATTGATGCATCTTGCTGCCGCCATGGAGAAAAAGGTTGTTGCGCTTTTCGGTTCGACAGTGGAGGAGTTCGGGTTCTTCCCCGCCGGCAGCCAGGCAAAAGTGCTGGAGCGAAAGGGCTTGTATTGCCGCCCGTGTTCCCATATCGGCCTGAAGCGCTGTCCGGAAAAGCACTTCCGGTGTATGAATGAAATCGGTGTTGAAGAAGTCTTCACCGCCGTTGCCGGCTTTGTGAGGGGTGACTGAAACCTTGCCAAAACTGACTTCGGGGATTGCTTTTCAGCCGCCCTTTTCTCATTCTTGAGAAGAACCGGGACAGTGCTGGCGGGGAATCGTGCGATTCCAATGAATCCTTGTGGCACGCGACTTGTCATTCTGACAGCATCAAAGATTCTTGGGTTGCCGGGGTTCTGGCCGGCCTTTTTGTTGTGTTGCTTAATCACGGAGGTAGTATGGAGACAAAAGCCGCATCAACGACTGAAAAAAAGAATGGTGAAGGCGTTCACCTTGAGACTCTGAAGATTACGGATACAAGGACAGGGAAGAACTTCGAGATTCCCATTGAGAACGACACCATCAAGGCAAGCGACCTGAGGCAGATCAAAGTGAAGGCCGATGACTTCGGCATGATGTCGTACGATCCCGCCTTCATGAACACTGCTTCCTGCAAGAGTAAAATCACCTACATCGACGGCGACAAGGGGATCCTGCTCTACCGGGGTTATCCCATTGATCAGCTTGCAGAAAAATGCACATATCTGGACGTCGCCTATCTGACCCTCTACGGAGAGCTGCCCGACAAGAAGCAATCGGCAGAATGGACGGAACATATCCGGCTCCATACGTTCGTTCACGAGAACGTGAAGAGGCTCATGGAAGCGTTTCGCTACGATGCTCATCCGATGGGAATATTTGTCAGCACGCTGGCCGCACTCTCGACGTTTTATCCTGAGGCAAGGAAAGTGCTTGATCAGGACACCCGGCAGAAACAAATATGGCGCCTCATCGGCAAAGTGCCGACGATCGCGGCATTCGCGTATCGGCACAGCCTCGGAATGCCGTACGTGTATCCGGACAACGACCTCTCGTATTCCGAGAACTTCCTCAGCATGATGTTCAAGATAGCGGAACTGAAATACAAGCCGGATCCCGTTTTGGCACGGGCGATTGACGTTCTGTTTATCCTCCATGCCGATCATGAGCAGAATTGCAGCACGAATACCATGCGCTCGATCGGCAGCTCGCAGGCCGACCCCTATTGTGCGGCGGCCGGGGCGGCTGCGGCGCTCTATGGTCCGCTCCATGGCGGAGCCAACGAAGCTGTGCTGAGAATGCTGGATGAAATCGGAACGAAAGACAAAGTGCCCGCCTTCGTCAAGGAAGTCAAGGAGGGGAAGGGAAGACTGATGGGATTCGGGCATCGCGTGTACAAGAATTATGACCCGCGTGCCAAAATCATCAAGGAAATGGCAGACAAAGTCTTCGGCGTGATGGGGAAGAATCCGAAACTCGAGATTGCGTTGGAGTTGGAGAGAATAGCCCTCGAGGATGAGTACTTCGTCAAGCGAAAACTTTATCCGAACGTGGACTTCTATTCAGGTCTGATCTACCAGGCAATGAGGTTCCCTGTCGACATGTTCCCGGTCTTGTTTGCAATTGGCCGCATGTCGGGCTGGCTTGCCCAGTGGCAGGAGATGCTGACAGATCCCGAGCAGAAGATCGCGCGCCCGCGGCAGGTGTATCTGGGCTATCAACATCGCGATTTGAAGAAATAGGTAAGAAGTGAAAAGTGAGATGTGAGAAGTGAGAAGTGAGATGTGAAAAGTGAGATGTGAGAAGTGAGATGTGAGATGTGAGATGTGAAGGGCCGGCTCGGCAAAGGGTCGGCTCTTTTTTTGCAGTGGAGTAGAGCCCGGTTTGAGACGTTGCGGTTCTTCCCCTGTAGTTGCAAAGAGAGAAAAAATGGGGTAAATTTGCTTGCAGTTCGGTGCGAATTGTCTAAAATGCTCCGATGACCATTTTAAATGTCAATTGTTGATTTTTCCATTTTCCATTTTCCATTCTCCAATTTCAATTTTCCATGTTAAGGCCCCGTAGCTCAATTGGATACCCGCCCGACCGAACGATGCGGGGGCGAGAAATCGGTCGTTCGGGCGGGGAGCAACAGGCTTTCAGTTTTCAATTGATGATTTCCAGTTTCCAATTTTCCATGTTAAGGCCCCGTAGCTCAATTGGATAGAGCAACAGCCTTCTAAGCTGTAGGTTCCGCGTTCGATTCGCGGCGGGGTCACCAGTTTTCGGATTGTACCGGCATTCCCCCTTTGGTTGCTATTCACTCCTGTTTCATGTAGATTCGCGGGTCAGAAATTCCCTCCCTCTCCAGTTGCTCAAAGGAACTTCCGTCATGGGCCTGGTTGCCGTGCTCTTTGTCGGTGTCTTGGTTCTCCTCGTGGTGCTCCTCGCCAGGGTTTCGAATATCAATGCAAAACTCTTTGCGCTCGAATGGGAATTCAGAAAGCTCAAAGGCCGAATGGATGAGCTCCAAGGCGGAGGAATCACAGCTCAACCGGATTCATCGAAGCCGCCTCCGGTACAAACGCACGCTGCGCCGCCCATCGAGCCGGCGCATCATGCGCCACCTTCCGTAGCGCCGTTAACACCAGCGAAGCAAAGTGTGCCGCCCCCGCCGGATGTCCTCCCGATGAAGCCTTACCGAACCAGGGAAGAGTGGGAATCCCTCATCGGGGGAAAGATCCTGAACCGCATCGGGGCGCTGGCTCTGATTATCGGCGTCGGGTTCTTTCTGAAATATGCGTTTGACAACAATTGGATCAATGAAACGATGCGTGTGCTGACGGGCGCTCTGGCGGGGATTCTCTGCCTCGCGGGTGCTTATCAATCGCACAAGAAAGGCTTCCAGGTCTTCGCCCAGGGGATCGTCGGGGCAGGCATCAGCATCCTCTATCTCTCCGTCTACGCGTCATTCAATTTCTATTCGCTCGTTCCCCAATGGGTTGCCTTTCTCCTCATGTCCGCTGTGACCCTGATTACCCTGCTGAACGCACTCTATTATGGATCCTTCGCCGTTGCTCTCCTGGGATGGGCGGGCGGCTTCCTGACTCCCCTCATGCTCAGTACGGGAGAAGCAAATGAAATCGGTCTCTTTTCCTATCTCGTCCTTCTCGATCTCGGATTGCTGGCTATCATCTATAAGAAAGAGCAATGGTGGCTTCTTGAACCGCTGACCTTCGCAGGCACATGGATCCTGTACCTTTCGTGGTATCTCGAGTTCTATCGAACGGAAGACCTGGGCGTCACGATCCTCTTTGTCGGCGTTTTCTGGCTTCTCTTTTTTGCGTTATTTGTTCTGCAGCCCGCGCAATCCCGCCCCGCAATAATTTCACGCCAGATTGTCGGGGGATTCAACGCGTTGTTCCTCTTTCAGGCCCTCTACGCAATCATCGACAGGGATTTTCATGCCCTTATGAGCAGCGTGACCATGGGTTTGGCGGCGGTCTATGGAGCAGCGCTCGCCATCCGCTCTTCGGGGCGCGTGATAACCAAACAGGAGCAGATGCATTATATACTTGTGGCAGCGGCGTTTCTGGTCCTTGCGCCATGGGTCGAATGGAAGAAGTTTGAAACAATCATCGCATGGTCGATCGAGGCGGCCGTGCTGGTGTGGATTGCCGGCCGATGGAATCTGCGCTATCTGTGGCTCACCGCTACGGGAATCTATGGTCTTGCGATACTGAAATTCATTGCAACACCGGGTTCGCTGTTTACTCTCCGTGCGGAAGAATTTGTCCTCTTGCTGAATCTTCGGGCGGGGGCCTTGTGTACGGGAGCCGTCGCATTGATGGTGGGTGCCGGAATTCTCGGAAGGAAAGAGGGAGTGAAGGATTCCTGGATCACCCCTGCATTGAGCGCACTCTGGCCGATCGCCCTGTTCCTCTTGATAGGCCTGGAAGCCAACGACTACTTCAGGCAGCGCATGGTCTTCGCCGCACAGGAATCGCTCGACCTGATGGCCTTCGAACGACTTCTGTGGCTGGGCATTCTCTGGACGTTGTACTCTCTTCCCCTTCTGTGGATCGGCCTCAAGATCCAACAAACGCCGGTGATGATCGGTGCGCTGATTGCTGCCCTGGTTGGCGGCGGACTGACGCTCGTACGGGGGACCTTCTTTGATCCCATCAGCCTGTATGAACCGCTGGTCAATATTCGAGCGTCATCGTTTCTTATCGTGACGGGCCTTTTTGTGGCGCTCGACCGATTGATGGAGACCGCGCCGGCTCCGCGGGACTGGTTCCCCGATATCCGTTCTGCGCTTCACGTAGCGATCGTCGTCTTGGTCTTCGGTGTTGCAACGGGGGAGGTGCGGGATTTCTTCAGGAAAGAAATGTTTCTCGCTGGAGAGGACGCCGGCGAAAGGCTGACATCGCTTGCGAACCTTCAACAGCTGTCGCTTTCGGGGGTCTGGTTGGTCTATTCGGCGGTCCTGATGACGCTTGGGCTCTGGAGGAAACTCAGGGGGTTGCGTATCGCGGCGTTCGTGCTCTTCGGCATAACGATCCTGAAAATTTTCCTGTACGACCTTTCGTTCCTCGAAACGCTGTATCGAATTTTCTCGTTTGTCGGACTCGGATTAATGCTGTTGGCAGTATCTTTTGCGTATCAGAGATACCGCGATGTTATTTTTGGAACAAAAGATTGACGGATTCTTAAAACATGACACAGAGAGCACAGAGAAGCACAGAGAACACAAAGAGCGAATCCTGAAAGCATGACACAAAGAGCACAGAGAAGCACAGAGAACACAGAGTGCGAGTCTTTTGTTGAGGGCTGGTGAGCCTCCGTTCCTCTAATCCTTCTTCTCCCTGATTTCCTTCATCAGTTCTTCCGCTTCTTTTCTAAACTGATCGTCGTCCTCATCGCTGTTGCTCAGCCGTTCAATCGTCGAGAGGTGCTTTCTCGCCATCTCGTATCTGCCGTCTTCGACGTACGCCCGGGCGCAATCAAGGCGATACATGATGTATTCTGGCTTCAGTGCGATTGCCTTTTCATAGAAAAGAATCCCATCCTCGATATTGGCCCATCCCAGCCCGAGGGGCCATCGGAGAATTCTCGGCTTCTCGGTCACTTTCGCATGAATCCTGCCCATAATGTACAGTGCGACATCGTTTCCCGGGTCGAGCGCAAGAGCTGTGTCAATGTCTGCCCGCGTCGCCTTGACAAGGCTCAACGACTCCCAAATTCCGCGGAAGAGAGCAATCCTGCCGTTGGCAATGGCCCGTCGGGTAAAAGCCATCGAATTTTTTCTGTCTGCCCTCACGGCGCGGTCTGCATAGGATTCCGCCGTCTCATAGGTGCTGAGCTGTCGCGCCTTTTGCGCTTCGGTTCCAATCGGCAGATGCTCCCCGATATCAATATAGGCACGGCTGATGCGCCAGAGAATCTCCGCGTTGGTGGAATCGAGCCGAAACGCACTCAGGTATTTCTCCAGGGCCATCGCGTTTTCGTAGCGATTAGTCAAAGAGTCTCCCTCTCTTAACAGCGATTGAACATGCGCGGTATCAGTGGGGGCGGCGGATAAAAAAGAGAAACCGGCGAGGAGCAGGAGAAAAGTCAGGCGATGTCGTCTCATAACGTGTTCGTTCCGTCGTGTCCAGATTGGTTGGGGGAATCATAATACTGGAAAATCGAAGGGTGCGCAAGTTCGGAGCAGGTGCACGCCTCTTCTTTCTTGCTTTCGTGGCGGGGAATGTGTAGCATGATGCCACATGGTGTTGAATCCCATCCACCCAAAGGCCCCGGAAACCGTTGCCCGCAGAGCAAATCCTCCTCACGAACAATCTGAGTAAAGTCTTCAAGAAACGTTGGGCCGTCAGGAATCTAAACCTTGACGTGCGCCGGGGTGATGTTTTCGGCTTTCTTGGTCCGAACGGCGCCGGTAAAAGTACTACTATTCGCATGCTTCTCTCGCTCATTCGTCCGACGCGGGGGGATGTCACCCTCTTCGGCCACTCACTCTCCTCGCAGCGCCGCGGCGCTCTGGAACGGGTTGGCGGGATTGTCGAAAAGCCCGATTTTTATCTGTACCTCTCGGCATATCGCAATCTGGAGATTGTCGGAGCCCTCCAGGGGGGCGTCGCCCGCCGCCGGATTCTCGAGGTTTTGGACCTCGTAGGCCTCGCAAGCAGAACGTATGACAAGGTCAAGACGTACTCCCATGGCATGAAGCAAAGGCTCGGCATCGCTCAGTCACTGCTGAACGATCCGGAACTCGTCATCCTCGACGAACCGACGAACGGCCTGGATCCTCAGGGAATGAAAGAGGTCCGCCAGCTCATTCGGCACCTTTCGCACGATCAACAGAAGACCATTTTTCTTTCGTCCCACCTCCTTTCCGAAATCGAAATGGTGGCGAACCGGATGGCGATCATCAACAAGGGTGAACTGGTAACGCAGGGGGAAGTGGAAGCCCTGCTGGCCGGAGGGGAGCAATCGGTGACCATTCTGGGCGATCCGTCGAAGACCATCCGGTCTGTTCTCAAGGCGAACAGGAAGTTGGTCCGTTCCTTTTCGTATCACGACGGCCAGTTCGATGCCGTCATGTCGTTCGATGATGTTCCGGCCCTGAACAGGATCCTCGTGCGAAAGGGGGTCCGTGTCCGCTCCCTGGTGCCGCGCCGGTCCCTTGAAGAGTTCTTTCTTTCTCTCACCGAAGGAGAAACCATTGACTGAGAGGAACCGGCCGTGCTCAGGCTGATGTATTTTGAATGCATGAAGATGTTCCTCAAGAAGAGGACGTATCTCGGCTTCCTCGTCCTTCTTGTCGTCGTGCCGCTCGTGGAGATTGCCATGAACGTCGAGGGGGGAAGGTTCCTCGGAAACACGATGCGCTCCCTGCAGCAGGATTTCTTGTTCGTCGGCAATCTCTTCAACGGATGGATTGTGAGTTATCAGCTCATGAACAGCCTCTGGGTGCACATCCCTTTGCTGATCTCGTTTGTCGCAGGGGATCAGCTGGCAGGAGAAGCCACGGCCGGAACGTACCGGCTGATCCTTATCAGGCCCGTTTCCCGCTCGCGCATCTTCTTTTCCAAGTATCTCGCAACAGTGATCTACACTGTCACCTTTGTCGGCTTTCTCGGCGTCTTGAGCGTAGGATTGGCCCTTCTTCTGATGGGTACGGGCGACCTGCTGGTGTTCGACCGCGGTATCCTCATCCTGCCGGCTTCGGATGTTGCTTGGCGGTTTTTCGCGGCGTATATTTTCGCGGGATGGTCCATGCTGACGATTGCCTCCATCGCCTTTTTCTTCTCATCCTTCGTGGAGAACGCCATCGGTCCCATTATCGCCACGATGGGAGTCCTGATCGTCTTTCTGATCGTTACCGTCATGCCCCTGGAGGTTTTCGTTGCCATTCGTCCTTATCTCTTCACCATGTATATCAATATCTGGCAGAAAGTCTTTGCCGATCCTGTGTCATGGGAAGGGATTTGGGAAGGCATCGCCTGGCTGGGAGCCTACTCGGCCGCAATGGTCGGGGGGGCGTGGCTCATTTTCGTCCGAAAGGATGTCTTATCCTGACATGAATCTCTCAATCATCCGGAAGGGCTCATGGATATCTATCTCTTAGGAATCGTCCTCTACCTGACATTTCTCATGGGAGTGGCCATTTACAAGATGCAGGGGGTCAAAACGCAGGATGATTTCATGGTGGCCGGAAGAAAGACATCGGCGTTCTATCTTGCGGGTACGCTTGTCTGCACATGGGTGGGATCCGGGAGTCTGTTCGGGGGGGCAGGTCTTGCCTTCCGGACGGGGATTTCCCAGCTCTGGATGAGCGCCGGTGCGTGGGCCGGCATCATCATCATTTTCTTCCTTGCCCACCGGGTGAGGAGAATTTCGCAATACACGGTTTCCGATATTCTGGAGAAACGCTATAACTATGTCGCCAGGATCCTTGGAACTTCGGCTGTCATCATAGCGTATCTGACGATCGCGGGCTACCAGTTCCGCGGAGCAGGAAGGCTTCTGCACATCCTCACCGGGATTGACCCCGTGATGGGTGGTGCGATTACCTGCGGCATTGTGATTCTCTTTACGGTGCTTGCCGGGTTGGTGTCCATCATCAGTCTCGATCTGTTCAACGGTATCGTTATGACTGTCGGAGTTCTTGTGGCGCTGCCTCTTGCCGTCGCGGCAATCGGAACGGACGCCATCGCGGCGCTCCCTGCCGAACGCTTTGAAGTCCTGGGCGGGAACGATCCGATTTGGGCAATGGGAGTTTTCCTTCCCACGTTCTTTCTCCTGCTGGGCGAGAGCAGCATCTATCAGAAGTTCTTTTCGGCCAAAGATGAAGGGACCGCCCGCCGGGCTGTGATCGGAATGATCGTGGGTGTGGTCATCATCGAAAGCGCTCTTGCGCTTCTGTCTGTCGTAGGAAGTGCGAAGTACTCCTCTCTGGCGCCGTTTCTTCTTCCCGACGGCACGCTTGACAAAGCAACAACGGAGACAATCATTCTCCAATTGGCGCGGTTCGATCTGCCGACCTTCGCGGGGGTTTTGATGATGTGCGCCGCCGTCGCAATCATTCTCTCCACCGCAAACACGTTCCTCATGGTGCCTTCGACGAATATTGCCCGTGATATCTATCAGAGGTTCCTGAATCCGAAGGTCTCGGAAGACACGATCATCTGGTTCCAGCGGTTCTGGATCGTCGTGTTGGGCGTGACGGCTTTTGTGATCGCGAATTTCTTCAAGAGCATCCTGGACATGGCGTTCACCGCCTATACCATGGTGGGAGCAGGCATTACCCCCGCACTCCTTGCGGCATTCTTGTGGAAGCGTGTCACGGTCGCAGGCGGAGTTTCATCCATTGCAGCCGGCATGGGCGTCACCCTGATCGTCACGGTGGCCAATTTCATCCTTGCAGAACCATTGATGGAGACCGATTATATCATTCTTCCCGCTGCCGCAGCGTCCATTTTGGCGCTGATCATTGTAAGCCTGGCAACGCCTCCTTCACCGGATGAAAAGTGGAAACCGTTCACGGAGAACATGAAGATGTAACAGGGAAGCGAAGGGAGAGGAAAGAAGGACGGGAATACAGCATATGAAGTTCAGAATGAAGAACGTTCTTGTTATCGTGATGGCCGTATGGGCCACAGTCGGACCGCATGCCTTGTTCGGTCAGCGCAAATCGGGGGCGGAAGTGCTGGCGCGGTGCGAGAGGAACTATCAGGGCATTGCGGATTATACGGTAGACCTCCAGGCCGATCTCGACATGGACCGCGTGCGAGTGCCTCGAATGCAGGCAACGATGTACTTCAAGGCTCCTGACAAGGTCCATTTTCAATCCCCCAATTTCGCCCTGCTGCCCCGCGAGGGTTTCGGTGTTCCTGTTACCACACTGATTGAACGATATGATGCGACCTATAAGGGTGAAGAAGTGATTGAAGGCGTAACGGCGGACAGAGTTCACCTGGTTGCGAAAGACCCGGCCGCAAGACTGCAGCAGTTGTACGTCTGGGTCGACCAATCGAACGCCACAATCAAGAAAATGGAGACTGTACCGTACCAAGGCCGGTCGGTGAGCATGCGATTCTTCTATAAGAAGCAGGATGACCGGTACTGGCTCCCGGATACGATGAACGTTCGGTTGACGGTTCCCCAGCCCGATTCGCTGGCGGAGGGGAGGGACACGGAGGCCGCGCGCCCGGGAGAAATGCGTGACGTCAGAAGGGGGTTGAGAAGCGGAACGATCACCGTCACATATTCGAATTACAGGATCAACACCGGGCTGTCCGATGACCTTTTCAAACAGCCAGAGAGGGAGCGCTGATGAAGAGAGTCGTCATAACGGGCATCGGGATGATCAGCCCCCTGGGGTTGAACGCGTCGGACTCCTGGAAGAAATGCCTCGCAGGCGTTTCCGGCGTCGACCGCATCACACGCTTCGACCCCGAACCTTATTCCACGCGGATCGCGGCAGAGGTGAAAGGGTTTAACGGATTGGACTACATGGACCGCAAGGATGCTTCACGCTACGATCTGGTCTTTCATTACTCCTGGGCCGCAGCACAGGAAGCGGTTGCACATGCAAAGCTGGATATGGCGAGCGAAGATGCGGAACGCGTGGGCATCATCATCGGATCGGGGATCGGCGGCTTGAAGAATATTTACGATACGAGCGTCGAGATTTCCCGTGAGGGTCCTCGCAGGGTATCTCCGTTCTTTGTTGCCGGCTCCATTATCAACACATGTTCCGGATATGCGGCAATTCAGCTTGGGGCGAAGGGGCCGAACTACGGTGTTGTCTCGGCATGTGCAACGGGGAACCATGCCATCGCCGACGGCTTTCATTCCATCCGCAGGGATGAAGCCGATGTGATGATTGTGGGAGGGTCAGAAGCTCCCCTGACGCCTCCGGGCCTGGCAGGTTTTTGCGCGCCGAGAGCTTTGTCGCGCAGGAACGACGAACCAGCCAGGGCGTCGCGCCCGTTCGACAAGGACCGCGACGGCTTCGTTCTGGGCGAAGGAGCGACGATTCTTATCATAGAAGAGTACGAACACGCAAAGAAGCGCGGTGTTCCTGCGATTGCAGAGATTCTGAGCTGCGGCATGAGCGGTGATGCGTTTCATATCACGGCCCCCGCTGAAAAAGGAGAAGGCGCCGCAAGGGCGATGAAGCTCGCTCTCCGCTGGGCGGGGATCAAACCGGAGGATGTGGATTACATCAACGCTCACGGCACATCAACCCCCATCGGGGATGTCGCTGAGACCGATGCTGTGAAGAGTGCGTTCGGATCTCACGCGCGAAAGGTCGCGATCAGCTCCACGAAATCCATGACCGGACATCTCCTTGGTGCGGCTGCTGCCCTCGAAGCGGCTTTTGCCGCCCTGGCCATCAAGGAACAGATCATCCCCCCCACCATTAATCTCGAAACGCCCGATCCGGACTGTGATCTCGATTATGTTCCCTCAAAAGCCCGGAAATCCGAGATCAAGATCGCCATGTCGAATGGATTCGGATTTGGCGGGACCAATACCTCCCTGATTCTCTCCCAAATGTTGTAATCCTCCGGCCAGAATTCTCTGAGCACCAAGGAAGGTTGGACTCAAAGTAAAACGATCTGTTCTTGTTTGAGTTCTTTTTCCGAGTTTACAATATTGACTCTTCCTCGCGGTCGAGGTTATGAAAAATAAAGAGCAGGGATGAAAGAGAGAAAGAATCCTGTTTTCGCAAAGCCTGCAAGAAAAAAGGGCTCCCTTCCCATTATTCGGAACCTGAAGTGGGTGATTGGGGGAATTTGAGCGGATTCTTTGTACCGAGAGAGGTATATTTCTTGTAACTCCGGAAGCTGTAAAGGTGTGCCGATAACGGTGGGGTGGCAACATGCACAGATCATTCCTCCTATTTCAGTTCTCACAACGCAACTGTTCATTGCGCCCCCGATCTCGACCTCGCACTCATCCTCAATCTTCTGCTTTCTCCCTACTCCTTACTGCCTACTCCCTACTGTTCCTCCCCTCCTGCAAAGACGTCGGCGTTCCACCCGACAGGATTCTCCCTGACACCACGAGTCACAATTTCACTTGGACCGTTGACACCCTGGGAGACGGTAATGCGAGTAATCTCAAGGACGTGTTCATTCTTGACGAGAACAACATCTGGGCGGTAGGGGAGATTTATTTGAAGGATTCCACAGGGCAGTTTGATCCGAATGCATACAATCTGGCACAATGGAATGGAGTGTCGTGGACGTTACACAGAATACAGTTTTACACCATTTGTGGTCAGGCCTCGAGAACCCCATACCCCGCAAGCGCGGTCTGGGCGTTCAGTGAAACAGATATCTGGATAGCGATGGATGGCAGCCAGGTCGCGCGATGGAATGGCAGCCTGCAGACTGCGACAATGTGTCTACCGATCTCTTTTTCCATCAACAAGATGTGGGCGGAAAGCCCCTCTTCCATCTACGTTGTAGGTTCCATGGGAAATATCTTGCACTACACCGGCAGCAGTTGGGAGAAGATCGAGAGCGGGACGACAACGGATATCAATGATGTGTGGGGAGTTGCGCAGACCACTCTGGCCGTGGTTTCTGACCGTACACAGAGTGGCGAGTATCGTATTTTGACGATTGATCCAACAGGTGCGCGCGACACGTTAGGGTGGACCCTGCAAAGACGTCTTTATGGAGTGTGGTTCAGTCATGAGAGCCCGATATATGAGTGCGGCAGCGGGGTGAGACAATACGTCCAAGGTGTTTGGCAGGAAATTTCCCTCTCCAACTATTTTTCCACCAGAGTGCGCGGTTCGTCACCATCAAACATCTTTGTGGTGGGCGCGTTTGGATTTACTGCTCACTACAACGGCTCGACTTGGAGAGAATATCCTGAACTTCGATTTTCGGACGGAAGCCTTGAAGGATTGGCAGTGTCAGAAAGGCTCATTCTCGCAGTGGGGTACGCAGGTACGAAGGCAATAGTGATTCGCGGTACGATGTACTAACCTATCTTCCAAAACCTACAACTGGGGGTTCCAATGAAAAAGCTCTGTCTCATTTTCTTGTTGTTGCCTTGGGCAATTTCTTCTGCACAGGAAGAGTATACTGTCCTAATCAGAAGTGGAGACTATCGATGGATCGACTCAGCGAACGAATGGGTCTGCACAGTTTGGGCGGATGTCTTTCTGGACGGAAACTTGATTCAAGAAACAACAGGGTTCACGTATGTTTGGTACAACGACGACAGGCCGAGCGGAGAGTTTGACATATTTAGTATCACATATGGTCCTTACAACTACTGCAATCCTGATGATGACTGGAACGAGGGTTATAGAATCAAGGTTAAGGTCTCGGGGCCTGGTTTCTCAAATGTCATGTCTTACCCCATCTATGTTCAGAAGCCCGGTGGGCCGCCGAAGCAGGTTTCCTTGAGCGGCCTGTTTGAAGATGGAGTCACGGGTCTCCAGAACTACTCCCCTGCTCCAGGGGAAAGTCTGCCATATTACGACAACTACTTGGGGCCCAATTGGTATCCAAGGGGGATTACGATGAACTCCTACGCGCGACTCTCAACGGAAGCGCCGGAATACTTGCGGATTCTCCCCAGGTATCTTGTTAATGCGAACCAGAAGTTTTCGCATTGGGGCTCAGACGCCACTGATATACTGAATCACAATGAATTCAATATCGATACTAATACCGATGCCTTGGTAGGTCATTTCAGGTCCGTGTCAAACGGGTTACAAATCCTTACGCACTTGGATGGCAATTCAATCTCGGGAGGTTCCCTAGATTTCAAGGATCCGTGGTTTCCGGACTTCGCGGATGAGAATGCGGGAAACGCAATTCGCAATCGAGGGGCCACCTAGGCGGTTTTTTCTTCGGTTTCCACACCCTTCAACCCTAACTCCAATCCTTCCGGCCCCGGCTCGGACTACAAAGGCGTGTTCTTGAATCAACCGATTGAGGCCGGCAAACCGTTTTACTCGGTCCGAGCACCTCTTACCCAATCGAACATTGGTGGCCATACCGGATACTTCCAAAGCTGGACTGCAAGCGGCGCATCCATACAGGACGGCGGTCCGGCAAATGGCTATAATTCGGCTGCGGTGGTATTTACTTCATCAAACCCCACCGTGACCGCGAACTACAAGGGCCTTCACTTGACAAGCGTTTCCACCGCTCTCGCCAATACCAGCCAGCGAAAGGTTGTTCGAGCTGACGCTGCGAATGGGTATCTGTTTCTGGTCTACGAGAGCTCAAACCGGATTTGGCTTGAGCGCAGTACCGATGACGGGACAACGTGGACGCTGGTGAATGGCGCTCAGCCGGTGGATGGAGGGCCTGAGTCCAAACTCCCGTCCATCGATTGCTTGCCCGGGCTGGAATATGGCTATCCCAACGAGGTCTTCATGACCTACCAGCAAAAAACGGCAAACGGGAACTTTACCATCCAACTTGCGCGCTTCAATACCTCGGGCGTGAAACTCTCGGATCAGACGATCTATACATCTCCGAGCTCGTACACCAATAATGCCACGCCGGTTGTCGGCGTCACATGGTACTATCGCGGCGAGTGGCGTAAACAGCTGGTGGGAATTTGGAAGGAACCGGCATCAGCGGGGGTGAGCGCGGGATTGTACTGGTATCCGGCGTACTATGCCGGCTCGACATTCAATTGGAATGACCCCGTGGGGAAGTACTACCTGGTGCAAAGCACCAACAGCGCCTCCGTAAGCCCGTCACTTGATGTCTTCAAATACGATTACGAACAGCGTATAAGCGGCACCCTCTGGTTTCACTTTGCATGGGAACAGGACCAACAATCCATCAAGTACCAGCGTGTTGTATGTGGATACTCTGGACTTTCTGTCTACGGGTCGCCAACGACCCTGACCTGGTTCTTCTCCTACCATTATCGTCCATCGATTACAACGGTCTCAAACACGGGCGCCCGGCTGTGCTGGAAGGGATCGCTTGATCAGCCCGAACCGCATGGCGACGATCTGGCACAGACGCTTTTTGTGGACCCGGCTTCGCCTGGTAATTTCTGGTATTTCGGAAGTTTCGTCCAAAACGCCAGTATCAACAGCTACTTTGACGATATGAACGGGACCTCAGCCTTTGCCTTGGCCTGGTCACAGAACTCTGGATCAGGTTATTCAAGCTATGCCGTGAAAAGCACAGCCCTGGGTAGTCCAATCAATCTGAACACCAGTGGAAGGGATCTGCAGCTTTATAACGGATGGGACTTTTCCACCATGGGCGGTATTTCTCTCCTGACAACCGCACCGTACGCATTTGACCTCTCGGATGCGATTGAGAGCGGCGGACTCATGGCAGGCGGTTCTCCTGAGACGCTCTCCGGAAGAACTGCAGTTGCGGCATTTCAAGATACAAGCGGGGCAGGTCCTCAGTTTTTTTTCACCCTAAAGGATGTCCTCGCAGGAGGAACAAGGATCGGATTCTCTGAGGCAGGCACGCCCGACAAAACGGGCCTTGTTTCCAATCCGTTCACACTTACAGGTTCAACACAGCTTTCGTGCGGAATCCAGTATGGAGTAAAGGACTCAGTTGCTGCCGCATTATTGCTCGGAAAAGAGGATTTCATCCGATTTACAGTTGAGCTTGTGGATGTGGAGAAGGGAGAGGTGATCGAAGAACTCACCAAAGTTCAATATGGTGGGGCTTCTATCATCAGAAGGAACGAGGTCTCTCTCAATGCTGCAGGCACAGCTGGGGAACGGACCGTGCGACTCAGATTGACGGCAGTTTCGAGCCTTCCAGCGTTATTCTCTGCGGGAACTCTTGTTGTTCCGGCAAGACCCGGCATGGATGTACGGTTGAACAAGGCTGCGCAGCCGGTATTCGATCAACCTGCGGTGGTGAATCAATACCACCTTGGGGCAAACTATCCCAATCCGTTCAATCCTGCAACAAATATTCAGTATGCAATCCCTGAGGCGCAATTTGTGACCCTAAGGGTATACGATCTTCTGGGCCGCCAGATTGCCGTTCTCGTGAGTGATCCGAAAGAGCCGGGCATGTATACCGTGCCTTTCGATGCGGCGGGTCTCCCCTCAGGCATCTATTTCTATCACCTGACGGCTGGAAAGTACTCGATGATAAAGAAAATGATGTTCATGAAGTAGACACATCCAAACATCAGCAAGGCGCACGCCAATGCACCGGCGTGCGTTTCATTTTGGAGCGAAGGAACCCGCCTTAACGTAGTTGCACGTCCTGCCGTCAAAAATTCAAATACTTCGAAATTTCTCTTGACAAACATCGTCTGCCCTATTATATTTAGGTGAACCTAAATTATTTTTATGGCAGACTTTAATCTATGGCCAGTGAACAAGTAGAGAACTATTTGAAGCAAATATACAAGCTCCAGGATCAAGGGCGCGTTACAACGTCCCTCCTTTCCGAGAGACTCCAGATTTCTGCTCCATCAGTTACGGAAATGATCAAGAAGCTGGCCGACGACGGAAGCGTGACGTACACGCCATATAAAGGTGTCGAGCTGACCGAGGGGGGAAGACAGCGGGCACTGCGCATTGTCAGGAGGCACCGCCTCTGGGAGCTCTTTCTCGTGGAGATCCTCAAATTCCCCTGGGATGAAATAGATGAAGAAGCGGAACGCCTGGAACATTTCATGTCGGCAAAACTGGAAAAGAGAATCGACGAAATTCTTGGATATCCCATCCGCGATCCCCACGGCGATATCATCCCCACGGCGGACGGGCGCCTCGACGATCCGCAGCATCCTCCACTTTCGGACATTGCGCCGGGCACGACGGTGGTGGTTGCAAGGGTGAGCGATGAAAGCCCCGAAATCCTTCAATACCTCTCTAAGCTCGGCATTTCCCTCGGCTCCATTGTCACCGTGACGGAGACGATCAGCTTTGACGGCACACTCCGCGTGCGGCTGGCGCAGGGTGAACAATTCATCAGTTCAAGGCTCGCTCAGAATATTTTTGTGAACCTCGCCGAAACCAAACCGACATGACGATTTCCTGGGACATCATACTGCTTCTCCTTGCTGTTGCCGCTGTCGCACTTTTTGTTCCGCGATCAGGCATTCTGGCAACAATACGGCGCTCGCACCGCGACGCAGAGAGGATTCTGCGTGAAGACGCGCTGAAGCATGTTCACCATTGCGAGTACAACGCTCTCCCGTGCACGCTGGACAGTCTTGCCGGCGCGCTGAAGATTGACCGCAACCGCGCCGTCGGCCTCCTCGAGGAGCTCAGCGGAAGGAGACTGGTATCCTATCGCGGCTCGGAAATCGCTCTCACGAGCGAAGGAAGAACATACGCTCTTTCCGTCGTACGCGTCCACCGGCTTTGGGAGCGTTATCTCGCCGATGAAACAACTGTCCGCGAATTGGAGTGGCACGACGAAGCAGAGAAACAGGAACACCGGCTTTCTGCAGAGGAAACGAAGGAACTTGCACGCCGGCTCGGAGATCCCGTCTTCGACCCTCACGGAGATCCTATTCCGACCCCGCGGGGAGTCGTTCCCGAGCAGAAGGGAAAACCTCTCCAGGCCTTTGCCGAGGGCGATACCGTGCGCATTCTCCATGTCGAGGATGAACCGCCTGCACTGTACGCGCAGCTCGTCGAAGCGGGACTCTATCCGGGCACGACGGTGAGGATTATCGAAGCGTTGCCGGATCGTATCGTCCTTGAGAAGGAAGGGATCACCACCAATCTCTCTCCAACTCTGGCAGCCAATGTTACGGCCTGGCGGGTCCCGGCGACCCAGCTCGTGGGCCAGCAACGGACGCTCGCCTCGCTGGGTGTGGGGGACAGCGGCGTTGTCTCCGCCATTTCTCCGGCATGCCGCGGGCTTCAGCGCAGAAGGCTCATGGATCTCGGCATTGTCCCCGGAACAAGGATTGCCGTGGATATGAGAAGCGTGGGAGGAGACCCAACGGCATACTCCATACGGGGAGCCCTGGTCGCGCTCAGGCGCGAACAGGCTGATCTTGTTTTTTTGGATGAAGAGGAAAAAGAATGACCCACAACGCAGATCATTGTGAAACCTGTCCGGTGAACAAGGACGCCCAGCTTGTCCGCATGGGAATCGACGCCTCGTCCTGCGACTACGTGGTAGCCCTGGCGGGAAACCCGAACGTCGGAAAAAGCACCGTTTTCAACAATCTGACCGGCCTGAAACAGCACACCGGCAACTGGCCCGGAAAGACCGTTGTCCGCGCCGAAGGCGCATATGCCTACGGCGGAAAGAGGTTCAAGGTGGTGGATCTTCCCGGGACGTATTCGCTTCTGTCAACCAGCACCGACGAGGAAGTCGCACGCGACTTTCTTCTTTTCGGAGGCCCCGATGTCACCGTGGTCGTGGTGGACGCCACGCGGTTGGAGCGCAACATGAATCTCGTTCTGCAGGTCCTCGAAATTACGGACCGCGCGGTCCTGTGTCTGAACCTCGTGGACGAGGCTGAGCGGCACGGGATCACCATCGATACCCGCTCGCTCATGCGCCAAACGGGCGTCCCTGTCGTTCCCACGGTGGCAAGGACGGGGGCAGGATTGGGGGATCTTCTGCGCAGCATAGCCGACGTGGCATCGGGAGAGTTTGTCTGCAAGCCGAAACGGCTGTGGACGGAATCGCGGAAACTCAAGAAGGCCGTCGACACGGTCGCGGCGCAATTGCGCAGGGAGTTTCCTTCACTGCCAAATATCCGCTGGGTCGCACTCAGACTCTTGGAGGGAGACCAGCGGATCATCGAGGCTGTCCGTTCGGGTGAGCTGGCACACCTGAGCGCAGGCACCACCGGTGTTGCAGCGGCGAAGAAAAAGGAAATGGCGGATTATGGCGCAGCGTGAAGAATTACTGACGACGGTCGAGTCCCTGCGGTTTGATCTCGGGGAGAAGTTCCATGATCACACCGTGGAGGCAATCTACGCGGAAGCGGCGCGGATTTCCGCGCGTGCGGCGACGCTGGAAGGAACGGGAGGAAAACCCCGCTTTGATCGGATATTGGACCAGCTGGTGACCAACCGCTGGACCGGGTTTCCGCTCATGATTCTGATCCTGGCAGTGGTGTTTTGGATTACCATCGAAGGGGCGAATGTTCCGTCGGCCTTTCTCGCCGGAATTCTGCTCGATACGTTCCATCCGGCGCTGAAGCAGTTCGGTGAAACTCTCAGCATGCCATGGTGGCTCAGCGGTTTTCTCTTCGACGGCGTGTATCTCGCCATGGCGTGGGTGGTGAGCGTCATGCTGCCTCCCATGGCGATCTTCTTTCCTCTCTTTACGCTCGCCGAGGATTTCGGTTATCTGCCGCGTGTCGCGTTCAACCTCGACGGTCTTTTCCGAAAAGCGGGGGCCCACGGCAAACAGGCCCTCACCATGGCCATGGGCTATGGATGCAACGCTGCAGCGATCATCTCCACGCGGATTATTGACAGTCCCCGGGAACGACTCATTGCCATTCTCACCAACAATTTCGCCATCTGCAACGGCCGGTGGCCGACGCAGATTCTGATTGCGACCATCTTTGTCGGGGCCCTGGCTCCCGCTTCGTTGTCGGGCCTGGTTTCCTCCATGACCGTGGTGGGTGTTGTGCTCATCGGCATCCTCATGACGTTCGTCGTTTCGTGGGGGCTTTCACGGACAATCCTGCGCGGAGAGGCTTCCTTCTTCAGTCTCGAGCTTCCGCCGTACCGTCCGCCGCGCATCTGGCAGACAATCTACACATCCATGATCGACCGAACGCTTATTGTCCTGTGGAGGGCGGTTGTCTGGGCGGTACCGGCTGGAGCGGTGATTTGGCTGGTTTCGAATATTTCCTTCGGCGGATTGAGCGTCGCGGAACATGTTGTCGGCTGGCTGAATCCCCTTGGGATCGCGGTCGGCCTCAACGGCGTTATTCTCCTGGCCTATATTATCGCGATTCCGGCCAATGAGATCGTCATTCCGACCGTTCTTATGCTGACTGTCCAGGTCGCGCGCATCGCCGGATTGGGCGGCGGAGCAGGCGTCATGTTCGAATTGGATGCAGACCTTGCGACCGCTGAGGTGTTGCGGGCGGGAGGATGGACGCTTCTGACGGGGATCAATCTGATGCTGTTCAGTCTCCTGCACAATCCTTGCTCGACCACATTGTATACAATCTATAAGGAAACGCAGAGCGCCAAATGGACAACCCTGTCCGCGCTCATTCCGTTGGCCATCGCGTTCCTGGTCTGTTTTGCCGTTGCCGTCGGTTGGAATCTCGTCGTATGATGCGTTGGGGGCGCTGTGGGGCATTGGGATAAAAAAAACGCCCGAGAAAACTCCCGGGCGCTTTCGCATCAATGCTGCATTCCTGCTACTTCACAAGAACCATCTTCCTCGTTGCCGAGAAATCTCCTGCCTCGATTCTGTAGAAGTACGTTCCCGTGGATACGGAAACGCCTTTCGAGTCTTTCCCATTCCACACTACCTGATAGTTCCCCTTGTCATGCGGTTTCTCGTCCAGAAGCGTCTGCACGACGCGTCCCGTGATATCATAGATCCGCATCGTCACGTTGCTGCGCAGCGGCACGTAGAATGATATCGCCGTGGAAGGATTGAACGGGTTCGGATAATTCTGATGGAGCTGGAAATTATCCGGCAGGCCGCCTGTCGTTTCGACCCCGCTAACAACGACGGTAGAAGAATCGCCCCACTCAATGATGAAGAACGCATACGTCCCCTTCTTGATGGCTTGGCCGCTGAGGAGGGTGTCGGTTGCTCCCGGCTTGTAGTTGATGATGATGTCGCGCCGGTTATTGAGATTCAAGTCCATCCCGTCGTAGGTGACGACATCCGTGATCGCTCCGCCGGAGGACTTGAAAATCTGTGACAGCACAAAGAGGCTGTCATAGAGGACATAGCTGGCGGAATCGGTAGGATCGCCCGTACCTTTATATTCCAGAGCCGCAATACGGGTTCCGTTCGGGAGATAAATTTCTTTTCCGTCGCTCGAGAGTCCGTGGTCCTGGTCACCGGAAGCAAGGCCGTTCCAGCTTCCCAGGCCAATGCCCGAAATCCTCTTGAAGTTCGTCGGTCCAACGAGCCCGACGTCGGAAACACCGTCGATGGTATAAATCGCACGGCCCGTGTTTTCACCGCCGAAATAGATGAAATCCTGGCCGCCGATATTAATAACGGCCGGGCGGAAGGAAACCTGAATCATACTCAGAAGGCCGATACCCGATCCGGGGAAACTCGTCACTGTACCCTCGGTGTAGGTATTGGCGCTGGGAATATCGATGAATCCGAGTCCTGATCCGCTTGCGACGTTTGTCCAACCACCAACCATGATTTCTTTCTTCCCGTCGCCGTCGATATCTGCAATCCCAAATCCGAACGGAATAAAGCCGTCAGAGCTGTCAGGCTTCAATCCATCATCATTGACATACTTCATGTCCGTGTATACGTATTCAACGTTGATAACCGCATTGCCTGCAGAGAACGTACCGGACGTCACCTGAAGGATATAAGCGTTCGAACCTGCCCCGAAATTGAATTCCCGGCTTCCAACGA
>CAZRPU010000034.1:0-24193 GCA_964602055.1 uncultured Ignavibacteriaceae bacterium | reverse complement strand
TCCGTTTCGGTAGTCAAGTTACAAAACATTGACAAGAATGAACAGTGGAAAAAATATGAAGATTTTTTCATTGGAGCCACCAATGCACTTCGGCATCATGCCGGGGTCACTTGACCCGGTTCAAAGCAAAGGAGAGATCATCAATGATGTCTTCGGCCTTTTCCAGACCGATGGACAGACGGATGCCGCCGGGATCCATTCCTCTCTTGAGCTGTTCTTCGGGGGGAATGGCAGAATGTGTCATCGATCCCGGATGCTCAATGAGGGTCCGAATGTTTCCGAGACTCACTGCGAGAGTCATGCTGTAGGATTCGTTGGCAATGGTATCGACGAATGCCCTCGCTCTCCGATGCCGTTCCGCAGCGGTCTTTCCTTTGGGTGTGAAATAGATCATGGTACCCGGCGCAAACTTTCCGTCATAGTCGTGCATCTGCGTGTGTGCCAGAAGACGTTGTGCAAAGGAGTCCAGGCCCGGAAAGTTGACATACTCGATTCGTTTATCGCGCTCGAGGAACTCCGCAACCTCCTGGGCGGTCTGCATCTGATGCCGAAATCGTACAGCGAGCGAGGGTAGCCCGTACACCAGAATGGGCCAGGCACTCTTGGCAGCAAGCACTCCGCCAAAATCCTTTCGATAGAGCAGCAATGCATCAAAACTCCATGCCGGCCCGACAACGACGCCCCCCATGTCCGTCCCAAACCCGCACAGGCCCTTCGTGAGCGATTCAACGACGAAATCGACTCCCATCTCGACCGGTCTCTGACAAAAAGGCGTCGAAAAAGTATTATCCACCGCAGTATAGATCTTGTGAACCGCCTTTCGGTTCTTGTTGTGGTGCCGGGCAACCTGGACAACGGAGGCAATATCGATCAATTCCAGGGTCGGATTGACCGGCGTTTCAAAGTAGAGCAGTTTCGTGTTGGGCGTGATCGCGCGGTCCAGCGCTGCACGATCGTTGAAGTCAACCCATTTGACGTTGATCTTGTATCTCGGCAGCCAGTTTTTAAAGAGCGAATACGTACACCCGTACAGCATCTTGTGAGCGACGATTTCGCTCCCGCTTCCGAGGAGGATCCCGCACAGCGCTGACACTGCACCCATGCCGGTCGAAAATGTGACTGCACATTCTCCCTGTTCCGCGATGGAAAGGTTTTCTTCCAGCAGATCCTTGTTCGGTTCACCAAGGCGGTCATAGATATAGATGGGCGCCTTCGTTTGCACTTTGAAATCGTCGGCATGATGGGCGAATTCGACAAACCCCTGTGCTCCCCTTTTCGCGGAGGAGAGCCGGAAGGTCGATGACGAAGAAAGCGGCGGAACGACGTGATGGCTGTAATCCCACTTCGGTGTGTAGGATTTCCCCCAGATCAGCCTTGTCTCGGGGGAATAGGAAGCACCGCTGGCCCGGGGGGTACGATTCTTCTTCTTTAATGCCATGGGAGTCTCTCTTTCGCTGGGTGGCTTGATTTAGATAGCGACTTTTTTCCTGGTTGACTGCATGAACTTCGCGAGAAGCGTCCTGAGCGACGGCTCGCCGATTTCTTCAAGCTCGTAAAATACGCGGACAGCGTCTTTGTTCATGCGAATAATACGCTTGAGGTTGATGGGCGTACCGATGACGACCGTGTCGCACGGAACCCGGTTAATTGTTTCTTCGAGGTCGAGAATCTGTTGATCGCTGTATCCCATCGCCGGGAGAAGAATTCCGATGTCGGGATACGTCTCGAAGGTCTTTTTGATCTCTCCTTTGCAATAGGGACGTGGATCGATGATGGCGGATGCTCCGAACTTCTCGGCCGCAACCGTCCCCGCACCGAATTTCATTTCTCCATGTGTGAGCGTCGGCCCGTCTTCTATGACGAGCACGCGTTTCCCCGCGATCAGACTGACGTCCTCCACCTGAATCGGCGAAGCCGCTTCGAGAATCATCGTCTTTGCATTAACCGAACGGATGTTTTCGCGCAATGCAAACACCGCTTTGGGTTCCGAAGAGTCGATCTTGTTGATAATGACCAGATCGGCCAGGCGGAGGTTCGTTTCGCTCGGATAGTAGCCGAGTTCATTTCCTACTCTCAAGGGGTCCGCGACCACAATCGCAAAATCAGGCTCGTAAAACGCCGTGTCGTTGTTTCCTCCATCCCAAACGATGACGTCTGCTTCCCGTTCAGCCTGCTCCAGAATGGCCTGGTAATCCACCCCCGCATAGACAACCGTTCCGTTGACAATATGCGGCTCATATTCCTCCATCTCCTCGATGGTACATCGTTGTTTCTGAAGATCTTCGATCGAAGCGAACCGCTGCACACGCTGTTCTTCGAGATTGCCATACGGCATGGGATGGCGGATAGCGGCAACTTTGAGGCCCATCTCCGATAAAATGCGCGAAACTTTTCTGCATGTCTGGCTCTTTCCGCTCCCCGTTCGCACGGCACAAACGGAAACAACCGGCTTTCTGCTCTTCAACATGGTCTGACGCGCCCCGACAAGTTTGAAATGCGCTCCGGCAGCCGAAACCCGTGAACCGAGGCTCATGACATGTCTGTAGGTGACATCGCTGTACGAAAAAACAACCTCTTCCACGCGATGCCTGACGATCAGTTCCTCGAGCCTCGATTCCTCAAAGATGGGTATTCCGTTCGGATACAGATCTCCCGAAAGCGCTGCAGGGTACTTTCTTCCCGCAATGTTCGGAATTTGAGCCGCCGTAAACGCAACGACATTATAGGCATCGTTGCCACGATACAGCACGTTGAAATTGTGAAAATCTCTGCCGGCGGCACCAACGATGATCGTGTTAATTCTCTTTATTTTTGACATACCAAGTCCCTTTCCTGTGTGGAGCCTGTATGGAGTTCAAATTCCAAAAACACCTGCTCAATTCGCTCGCATGCCCAATCGATCTCTTCTCTGGTGATGACAAGGGGAGGGGCGATGCGAATGACTTTCTCATGCGTTTCTTTGCACAAAACCCCTCTTTGGGCAAGTTTCTCGCAATACGGACGCGCGTTGGTATCCAGAACGATCCCGATCCATAAGCCTTTCCCTCGTATTTCCTTGACATGGATGCTGTCGATCTTTTTTAGCCGATCCATGAAATAGCGGCCAAGCTCCTCTGATCTTCGAACAAGCTGTTCATCTGTGAGTACCGCCAGGGCCGCCCTGGCCGTCGCGGCAGCAAGGGGGTTTCCGCCGAACGTCGATCCATGGTCTCCGGGAGAAAAGACTCCCAGAATTTCCCTGCTGGAGAGAACGGCGGAGACGGGGTAGAAGCCACCGGAGAGAGCTTTGCCGACGATGACCATGTCAGGCCGGATCCGCTCATACTCGAACGCAAAGAGCTTTCCACATCGTCCTAATCCGGATTGGATTTCGTCCGCGATCAGGAGGACATTATGCGCTTTGCAGAGTTCTTGCGCTTCGCGGAGATATCCTTCGGGAGGCACGACGATTCCCGACTCACCCTGAATCGGTTCGACGAGAAACGCAGCCGTATTGGCATTGATGTTCTTTTTCAAATCTTCTATGTCACCGTAGCGCACAACAACAAATCCAGGAGTAAAAGGACCGAACCCGTTCTTGTATTGCTCCTCCGTGGAGAAACTGACGATGGTCGTCGTTCTTCCGTGAAAATTTCCCGAGGCCACAATAATCTCTGCTGTATCAGCCGGAACTCCTTTCCTCGTGTAGGCCCACTTGCGCGCCGCCTTCAGGGCCGTTTCAACTGCCTCCGCTCCCGTATTCATGGGAAGAAACATTTCATACCCGGTCAGTTTCCTGAGATCGCTGTACAAGAGAGGGAGCTGGTCATTCCGGAATGCCCGGCTGGTCAGCGTCAGCTTGTTCGCCTGATGGATGAAGGCATTCAGAATCGCCGGATGACAGTGTCCCTGGTTGAGCGCAGAATAAGCCGCAAGACAGTCCAGGTACCGGTTGCCCTCCAGGTCCCACACCCAGACTCCTTTTCCGCGAAACAGTACAATGTCAAGGGGTTGATAGTTGTGGGCGCCGAGTTCCTCTTCGAGGAGGATTGAATGATAGGTGTTCATGGTGTTCTCGCTGATTCATGGATTACTCAAAAATCATGGTCAATAGCGCCATTCGCACGAAAAGTCCGTTATGCGCCTGCCGAAAATAGGCCGCCCGAGGATCAAGATCGACTGCTGCCGTAATTTCAACAGAGCGCGGGAGCGGATGCATGATGATGGCATTAGATTTAAGCCGGCGCAAGACTTCTCCGTCGATGTTATACTGAGTCGTGTCGACGGCGACCTGGGCGAGCCGTTCGCGATCGATGCGCGTTTGATAGACCACGTCTGCTTCCGCCAGAATCTCCCTTGGATTCGAAGCAAGCGTGTAGGAAACATCATGTTCGTCCAGATGCGCCAGAATATCCTTCCCGATCTGCATTTCGGGAGGTGCGACAAAGAAGAGCCTTACCCGCTCGAACTTGCTCAGCAGATACGCCAAAGATCTGACGGTCCTTCCATTGTCAAGGGCTCCAAGAAACGCCACGGAAAGCCCGTCGAGGGTTTTGCACTCACGATAGATTGTATAGAGGTCGAGAAGGGCCTGCGTCGGATGCTGTCCCCCCTGGCCCTCGCCCGCGTTGATGATCGGTACCGATGAAACGGCGGCAGCGCGTTGCGCTCCTCCTGCATCGGTATGGCGCAGAACAATAACATCGCTGTACGCCCCGATGATCCGAATTGTATCTTCGAGGTATTCACCCTGAATTTCCGAAGAAAACTCGCGGGCCGATTCTGTTGCGAGAACCTTTCCGCCGAGCCGATGCATCGCTGTTTCAAAGGAGAAACGCGTCCGGGTCGATGGACGGTAGAACACTGTTGCCATAATGCGGTCTTCGTAGTCCTTTGTCCCGCCGCGGGCGACAATCTTTTCCATTGCACTCGAGCGGGCGAACAGTTCCAGCAGGCTCGGAACAGTGAATTGCTGCGATTCCAGAATGTGGTGCAGTTTCATGCTTCTCCATAGATATGCGTGCCAAAGTTCCCATTCACCGCTTCGGCAAGGTTGTCGACCGACGTTATGATCACCTCTCTTCCGCCGTGCTCCAGAAACTTCAGCGCCGATTCGATTTTCGGGCCCATACTCCCGGGGGGAAAATGTCCTTCCGTGCAATAGCGGCGCATCTCAGCAGCTGAAGCACGGCAAAGGCCGCGTTGATTGGCTCTTTTATAGTTCAAATAGACGCGGTCTACGTCCGTGCTGATGAGGAAGAGGTCGACTCCCAGTGCGCTTGCGAGCATCGAAGACGCACGGTCTTTGTCTATGACCGCCTCGACTCCGCGGAAAGACTTATCCTTCTCCAAAATGATAGGGATTCCTCCGCCGCCCAGGGCAATGACGAGGATCCCCATCCGGAGCATCTGACGAATGACCTCTTGTTCGAGAATTCTTACAGGGTGCGGCGACGGGACAACCCGTCGATAACCCCGCGCAGCATCTTCGATCGTAGTCCAGCCGAATTCCGCCTGTTTCTGTTCTGCAACGGTTTTCGAGTAGAAAGGACCAACGGGCTTCGAAGGATGCTCAAACGCAGGATCGTCCGCCCGCACTTCCACTTTCGTCTGGAGCGCGGCGACGGGCATGGTTATTCCGGCACGCCGGAGCTCATGCTCGAGGCCAAGCTGGAGAAAATAACCGATTTCACTTTGCGTGGAGGCAACGCAAACATCGAGAGGCTGCGAGTACACTTCGCCGGCAGCGCGCTCCGACCTGAGGAGGGCCGCTCCTACCTGGGGGCCATTGCCGTGGGTCAAGACGATGGTCCAGCCTTCCGTTACGAGCTGTACAATGCGCTGTGCCGTCAGGCGCGCGTTCGCCAACTGTTCGGCGATGGTTCCCCGCTGTCCATGCCGGATCAAAGAGTTCCCTCCGATCGCTATGAGTGCCGACCTGGCCATGATGTTATCGCATCAGTTCAAGCATGATGGCTTTCTGTACATGAAGACGGTTTTCTGCTTCCTGGAACACCACGGATGAAGGCGAGTCAATGACGTCGTCGGTGACCTCTTCTCCACGGTGAGCCGGGAGACAATGGAGGAAAAGAGCATCCGGTTTTGCATGCTCCATGAGCGCACGATTGACCTGAAATGGCCTGAAGATCGCACGACGTTCTTCCGCTTCGGCCTCCTGGCCCATAGAAGCCCATACATCGGTGTATACGGCGTCGGCTCCCAGCACGCCTTCAACAGGATCATGGACAACCTCGATGCGAGCATTGGTCTTCTTCGCATCTTCCCGCGCCTGGCGAATGGCGGCGTCGTCCGGTTCGTATCCCTTCGGGCATGCAACAGACACATGAGCGCCGAGACGGGCGCCGGCAAACATGAGCGAATGGGCAACGTTGTTCCCGTCCCCGACGAAGCAGAGTTTCAGGCCCTGGAGCTTTCCTTTGCGCTCACGAATAGTGAAAAAATCAGCCATCGCCTGGCAGGGATGCGAGTAATCGGTAAGGCCGTTGATCACCGGAATGGAGGAAGCTGCCGCAAAATCGGTCACGGTTTGATGCGCAAACGTCCTGATCATGACACCTTGCGCCATCCGTTCAAGGTTTTTCGCAACGTCGTAGACCGACTCGCGCTTGCCAAGGCTGATATCCGCCGGAAGAAGACAGACGGAGAAGCCCCCCAGCTGATGGATTCCCACATCAAACGAAACTCTTGTGCGTAGCGAGGGCTTTTCGAAAATCATCGCAAGGCACTTTCCCTTCAGTGATTGGGCATAACGGTCGGGATGAGCCTTGATATCAGCGGCAAGATTCAGAAGTGCACAGAGTTCTTCCCTGTCGAGGTCTCGCAGGGTCAGGAAGTGTTTTGCTTTCAAGGAGTTCTCTCCTGATTGATGACGCGAAATGGGCAAGTTTCATGCCACCAAAGTCTATTTTTCAGCCGCTCAAGCCCGCAAGGAAAAGCGGTTTGACCTGTTGTGTGGAGCCTCAATTCTGGAAAACGGGGAGGATACATCCTAAGGATGGGAAGATAGGAATGATTGCTACTATGACTTCGGGGGGGGGGGTGAAAAAAAAGAGCCGGTCAACGCTTTGTCGGCCGGCTCCAGGGACAACAGAAATTTCCGGGTCAGTTCGTCAGTGTGAGTGTCACTACGCGGGACTCGGAGGGGATTTCGGCAACGTGTGCCTCTGCTGCAAAAACATAACTGATCGACTGATTCTGATCATTGCCTCGTCCAATTCCAGCCACCAGATCCAGGGGGGAAAGCGCGTTCGAAATGTCAATGACGCCTCTGCTCGTTCCCTTTGTGCTTCTCATCTGCATTAAAAGCTTTGTCCCGGAGGGCATCTGGCTATTGATCGAAGCGACGATCTTCATATTGTCAAGATTCGTTGTGACGCTGTAGGTGGTGTTTTCATCCTGAACCGTTGTGAGATCGGAACCTGCTTGTGCAGTGGTGATGACGAGGGCGTTAGGGTTTCCGCTAACTGCGATCTTAGAGATGGGTCGGACTTCGAGGGAGAGAGTCTGAGTAGCCGTGCTGCCTTGCGCGAATACGTTACCCGCACACACAAGCGCCATCAAGACTGGAAGGCCTCTCTGAATTCTCATGGTCATGGTAATCGCCCTCATGTAACGGAAAGTCCGGTCAAATGTCAAGGTAAGTCTGTTGTGAAACATGACAGCCATCACGAACATACGCAATCCACGTGCCGGATGTTCCCTCAAATGTTCACAAAGAAGAAAGGACTGAAAACATTGGACTTTACGTGATTGGACAGGTGGGGCAAGAGGGGATGTAGTTGTAGTTTCTACAGTTACAGGAAAAGGCGTTCCTTTACTCTCGTTTTTCGGGATCCTTCCACTTTCTGGCAAATTCTTCGGCTTTTTGTCGACTTTGGAAAGGTCCCACCCTGACTCTGTATCTCCTCCCGATGCCAGCTACGTCGGTTCTCTCTATCAGAGCTTTAAGGCCAGAGGCTTCTTCGACGATGCGGGCATGTTCAGATGCCTTGGCACTCGTTTCCCACGATGAAATCTGCAGCACGAATCCCCGGAGCGTATTACTGTAGGAAATGAGGAAGTCCTCCCCAGGTGCAATTCTGAATGGTTCCGGCTGACGTGAAACAGGTGGCACTGTCGCTTCCTCAATAATACGAATCGCTCTTTTTCTCGGACGAATGTTCAACGTAAACTCCTTCTTACTTCCCGGCGTCAGCGAAACATCCCAGGCATTCTGCTCCACCTCATGGTATTGCGGAATATCGCCGCCGACAACCCTTAGGACCCAGGCGCCAGGCCGCAGATCGGCAAACACGAATCTTCCCCTGTTGTCGCTCACTCGCCGCAGGAATTCTCTGTCGTTGCTAAGTTCCAGAAGTACCCCGGATTTCGGGCCAACCTCAACGAACTTCGTTTTTGAACTGTCCAGTTCGTCAAATGCATTCAGCACGACAGTTCCCGAGACGTTGCTGCTTCGCACAAGATTGATCGTCAGTTCTGTTTCCTTCCCTCCGGCAATATCCACTTTCATCGGAGTCATCTGTGTTGCAACGCGATCAATGCCAATGGAAACCTTATCCAGTATCAAATAATGCTGACCGGGCGCCAGCGTGGGGAAAAAGAAATCACCGTCGCTGTCCGTTATGGCCGCCGACCCGCTCACATTGATCAGAATATTACCGATACCTTTTCCAGTCTCATTCAAAACACGTCCCCTGAGTTGACCCGTAGACGAAAGCCGTTTGACCGGGACCCCCAGAGGAACGCTATATTGGAGAGTATAAGCAAGCTCTCTCCCGTTAATCGCCGGAGTCGAAAAATTCTGCCTTGCACGCACAGCGATCCGATGTCCGAACGGGAAGAGATGCTGCATCGTAACGTCGAGGAGGGCGAAATCCTGGCGAGTGGGTTGGTACGTTCTACTCCAGAAGAGTGTCCCTTGAATGTTGGTGTAGTAGTTGATGAAGATGGACGCGCCAAGACTCAGGGAGAGCCTTTTCTGCGAAGAGCCGTCGAAAAAGTTTCGCTCCGTCGAATATTCAACCGAGGAGCTGTAGTTCTGACCTGGTTCCGGGTTTATTCCGGCAAAGAGCGCGTATCTCCGAAAAGGATAGGAGATATTCCCTTTTCGGTCGTTCGTGCTGCCGAGGTCAACGTTCGCATAGAGATCCACGCCCCGAAATGCGTGGCCGCCGCGCAGCTGAACCATATCTTCTTTCCGGTTGTACTGGGCGGAGGGCAAGAGATCTCTTTGCGTCGTGGATCGGAAAGAAACGGCAAAGATGTTGGAATAACCGCCGCCAATCTGCAGGAACCGTTCCTGCGGTGCATAGAAGAACGTCGTGTCGCGATCCTTATTTCTCTCTTCAGAACGATAAAGGGCTTCGAACCGCACATCATCCAACGGGAAGATGTTGACCGTCAGAAGATCATAATCAACGTCGCGATAGTAGCCCGCGTATTTCGGGCCCGATCGGATGAATTTGAAATCATACGCCACCACCTGTTGTTTCCCGGAAACCTGAACAGCGTATGCCTTATCCTTCCCCCGCACACCGTCACTCGTCCCGTATTCAAGGTCAAGATTCGCCAAAGCGAGGGGTTTGAGAATCCCGCGAATGCTGGCAACATTATCCTCATTCAGCTCTTTCTTCTTGAGAAAATTCACGCCGAGCTCATAGTGTTCGGCCAATTCGTATTTGATAAAACCGGCCGCCTGCTGAGGGCCGTCGGTCACAAATCTCGATTGATTGAAGAATCCCCCCGCCGTCACGCCATGGTAGCGAGCGGCACCCTGGCCTCCGAATGCATAGCGATTGAGTTCGGTGAGCGGTGAAAGGGAATAACTCCAGTCTCCTCCCTGTATTTCCACCCAGCTTGAGGCATAGCGCACACGGTACTCGTCGCGCAGGCCTATGGATGATTGTGATTGAATGTCCGGAAACCTGAGCATGAGTTGAAGACGGTCGTTCCTTTCTTCCGTCAAACTCCCCGCCCCTGCGATTTCAATCTGGCCCCCGAGGCGGTCGTCTTCCCCTGAAGCGCGTCCGGTGATTTCTATCGGAAACTCGAGATAACGGTCAGTGATGCTGGAGACTTGAGGGATGACATCCACAACGCTCGATGCACGCACGGTAAAGGCGGTATCCTGTTCCAGGGTTGCGGAAACTTCCAGCGTGCTGATGACCTTGTTCTGAAGCGATCCCGATGTCATCACCAGTGCCGTGACGGTTCTGGTTTGTCTCGGCCCCAGCTGCAACCGGCTCGAATCCAGCGTGACCCGAAAGGATTCCGAGTTGCGCACATGAAGCCGTACGGTTCCAGTCACGTTACCGAGGTTAGCGATGGTATACTGCACGGCATAGTCTTTGCCGGCCACGACAAAGCGCGGCGCTTGAAGTACTTTGATCTCAAGTTTTTTCGACGCAATGACGTGAACTTCAAAAGCGGTCTCCCGTTCTTTTTCGGGAGATGTGATATCGGCAAGATAATATTTCACCGGGTAAAGACCGGCCGGCGTTTCAGGGGGGAGAAAAAAGCTTATGAGCCTTGAATCGCTTCGCCCCGGAGCAAGGCTGAATTGCGACTCCCTTGTGACAGTCCTCCAGCCGGTGGGCAAGGCGATGCGCCCTTTGAAGGTCTTCTGCCGCCGGGAGGAATTGGTGACGATGATGCTCGTTGCAACGATATTCCCCTCTCTCACGTCCAGAACCGCCTGCGCTGCCCGGGCTTCAACGCTGTCCGCTGTCTGTGAAGCGGCAGTCGCGGGCAGGAGTGTTGCTGCGAACAAAAAAAATATCCGGCCGATGAAGACCGGATAATATCGGTGTGATGCGCTCATGGCATTCCGTTAGAACTGAAGATTGTACTGAGCCCCGAAAATATCGTCTCCTCCCGCGTCAACAACCACGAGCGCTTTGTATGAGCCCTTGGCGACACTCGACAGGTCAATAGTTTCCCTCACCGAGGTTCCCGGGTAAATGCGGTAGCGGGCGCCTTGAAACTTCCCGAGGGAAATCCCCTGATCGTTGAAGAGTTCGAGGTAGACTTCGGGTCGAATGCCGAGGTCCCCCGTATTTTCCACATCAAATTGAAAGACCCGTGCGCCCTTTTCCGTCACGACCACTTTCGGGTCCTTGAACTCAATTTTTCTTATTCCCGTGTTTGCGATGTGGCTTGCAATCTGGATTCCGTACCGGATGGTTTGCATGATCCCCATTTCTGCTTTCTTGTCCCGCGCGCCGGATGACTCGGGCGACCCCTTCGGAATGCCTTCCACCATCAGCATGCTCCAATAGCTTCCCATCAAGGATGAATCCCGGGGAATGCTTACTTCAAAATTCACCGTCACCGTTGACTGAGGCGGTATGGTGACAAATGCCGGGCTGAACGTCACCCATTTTGCGTTTGAACGGGGATGGGAACCCGGGTCACCATAGCTGTTGGTGCCGTTGGAATAGAAAAGGTAGTCCGTCTGGTACATCTTTGCTTCCTGCGGCTCGTTGCTGTCGTTCTTGATATTGATCGTACCGCTGTACGAATCTCCGGGCCGCACTTCACGATCCTGGCTCAGTTCACCGATAACGGAAACCTGGGCCCACGAGGAGAAAAATGGGATCAAAAAGAATACGACTGGGAGCGGGAGGAAGGGTTGTTTTTTCATTACGAACCTTATTGTTCGATGAGAGTGTACGTGACGGTATGGGTGTCGTTTCCCAGCTCGGCGCTGTTCCCCTGGGCAAATGTTGCTGAAGCGGTATAGCGAATACTGGCATCCTGGTTTGTGTTGGGGGGTCTCACCTGGATGTTCGTGATGAAATCCGTGTCCAGCATGCCGCTGACGAGTGAAACGGCGGGCGCTGCAATCCCGTACGGGACGCTCGTCGCAACGACACTGAGGTTAAAGCTCTGGCCGGCGCAAACGGTTCTGACGGTAATTTTGGTCACCCGGGTTTGAAGTCTGTACCGGATGGTGTTGGCTGAACCGCTCACAGGAGTGGGTTCAGACCCTGGCAGCCCGGTGGTGATGTTCAGATTGGGATTTCCCCCGCGGACGCTGATTTGTGCTTTCGCCGGAATAGCTCCAAGAAGCAGCACCATCATTGATCCGAAGAGTATCGTTCTATTTCGAAGCTGGCATTGCATGATTTTATTGGTTCAGGATCGTAAAGGTGATCGTATGATTATCGGTGCCAAAACCCTGCGAGGCGAGCGCCTCCCCGGTATAGCGCAGAGTACAGCTCCCCGAGCTTCGTCCCACGTTTACGAGAAAATCCGAAGCCGCCAAGGCCACAGAGACCTCAGGGGCTGCGTTTCCCTGGGTTGGGCTGATTGCAAGGATTTTCAGCGTGAACTGGGGGGCTGAATTGTTGGTGTTCACCGTGATTTTCTTCAGGCTGCTGTTGATTCCCCATAAAAGGCTGGTTGTCTGGTCCGTCGTCGACATCAGATCCTGTCCCGCCACAGCGTTTCCTCCGGCAATGGACATATTCACCGTTCCCGCGCTTACCTGGACCGCAGTGATGGTAGCGACAGACACTCTCACCGTATGGCTGCCAGTGCCGTAGACAATCTGTGCACTTGCAACAGCCGGGCCGAAGAGGATGAAGAGCGAAATAAAGAGAAAGAAGCGCATTTTTTTCTGTTGTTCAGATTCGTGTCAAATATAGCTTGAGAGACCCTAACATACAAGGGACAAGAGATCAACCGCTTGCAATAGTGTAAACAATTGTATGGTAGTGTGATTCGATGCTCTCTTGTTCTGCCCGGAAGATGGAGAAGCGGATATTGCAGCCTCCCGCGGATTTCGAAATCCCGCGAAGGAGATCGCGTGTTGACTTGTCCTGCAGTTCCACTTCTTTGGAAGATGCATCCGGGTCCCCTTTGATGTTGTCCAACTTGATCCTCACCACGCACGATTGAGACGCATTTCGGCTTTCCACGCTGATTTTCCGGAAGCCCCCATTGCTGGTCCACACGAGGCGTGTCGATGCCGTGGCAACGGATCCGCGACGAAGGGACTCTTCTCGGGGATCCAGAACCAGAGGGACAAGGGATTTTCCCACTCCCACCTTATTCAATTCCACAACCTGAATCGTAAGAACTTGTTTTGTAAGGGACGGTTGGGCTACTAAAGCGGGAGCATACGCACTTGCGAGGAGAATCATGATTCCGGTGATTCGTTTGGCCAGTATGTGGATGATCTGTTTCATGACTGGTGGCCTTTGGTGAATGGGGTTGCCCGCAGCAGATTTCCTCCCAGAGCCCTGCCACGGGCGCCCATCATTCTGACCCTTAGTTTGTAAGAGTCAGCGTAACTGTTTTCGAAGTGGAAGCAAGCGTACCGGCTGAAGCATTGGCCGAGAAGGTGTAGGTAATCGCTTGACCCGCATCGGCACCGCGTGCGATGTTCGTGACGACGTTGACTGCACTGCCTGAAGTCGCATTGGAGACATCGACTGTACCGGCGCTGGTACCCTTGGTGCTGGCAAGATTCATCAGCAGAGAGTATCCGGCTGAAAGAGCCGCATCAAGATGCGCTGTCACTTTCACGGTGTTGCCAAAATTCTGGGTGATGCTGTAGCTCGTTGAATTGTCGCTGACCGAGGTCAGAGCATCCACACCAGCAGTTCCGGTCGTGATAGTCAACGCACCGGGGTTACCCGACGTGGCGATCTTATAGACCGTATTCACGGCCAGCGTCACGTTTTGGGTTGCAGTACCTTGGGCAAACGAAATCTCGACGATCATCGTGCTGAGCACTGCGATGGCGATAACTGCGAAGAACTTTTTCATGACTGACTCCTGATTGAATGATGTTAGTGACTATTTCTTTTGATTCAAACTCTGCCAGGTCTGTCTCAATGCCCGTGCCACAGTCAAAAAGTCCTTGTTTTTCAGGTGTTTTCTGAAATCCGGGAGGAGAATGGCTCAAATTGGCGTACCATTGTGATACTAATGACTCATTATGAGTCATTACAAGAAACGCTGATTATTTACAATAATATGAAGTTTTTGGCCAAACAGGAGCTGTTATGTATCATCATGATACGTTCTGATTTGGGCTGATCGTCAAGGAGGGGAACCGGGCGGGAGCTCACAGTGTATTGGGGTTGGGGACTGTCTTTGATCCAGGTCCTTCAAAAGAAAAGGGCCACCCGTGAAGAGTGGCCCCTGGAAAAAGGGAACGCCCGCAGCAGATTTCCTCCCAGAGCCCTGCCACGGGCGCCCATCATTCTGACCCTTAGTTTGTAAGAGTCAGCGTAACTGTTTTCGAAGTGGAAGCAAGCGTACCGGCTGAAGCATTGGCCGAGAAGGTGTAGGTAATCGCTTGACCCGCATCGGCACCGCGTGCGATGTTCGTGACGACGTTGACTGCACTGCCTGAAGTCGCATTGGAGACATCGACTGTACCGGCGCTGGTACCCTTGGTGCTGGCAAGATTCATCAGCAGAGAGTATCCGGCTGAAAGAGCCGCATCAAGATGCGCTGTCACTTTCACGGTGTTGCCAAAATTCTGGGTGATGCTGTAGCTCGTTGAATTGTCGCTGACCGAGGTCAGAGCATCCACACCAGCAGTTCCGGTCGTGATAGTCAACGCACCGGGGTTACCCGACGTGGCGATCTTATAGACCGTATTCACGGCCAGCGTCACGTTTTGGGTTGCAGTACCTTGGGCAAACGAAATCTCGACGATCATCGTGCTGAGCACTGCGATGGCGATAACTGCGAAGAACTTTTTCATGACTGACTCCTGATTGAATGATGTTCTGTTATTGTTTCGAATTCTGACATGCCAGTTACAACAGGCGTGCCAGATAAGAAAGACATTGATTTTACAGGGGTTTTTCACAATAGACATATGAATGTGAAAGAATGAGTGACTCATTATGAATCAACCGTGTTATAATGATACAGTATTTCATAAGTGCATATTAAATCAATCGGTTAACCGGAAAATAGCGATTTTCACGTTGAGACAGTTGTTTCATTGTGATACTTTCGCTATCATGCAGGCTCGATATGGAACGGAGTCTTCTCTTGTTCTGTGGATTTTCAGTGGATTTTGGAAGGAATCTCTGGATGGCATGACTCTTGATCTATAGCAACAGAAGAAAATCAACTATTCTGTTACTATTGTTTGAAGGAACAACGCCATGAACCACGTATCTATTTCTGCAGAGACCCTTGCACGCTTGCGCGGAGCGGAATTGTCGCGAATCTCGCACGCTCTTCGTACACCGATAACCTCTATTGTAGGATTCGCCGATGCCATCCTGAGCGATCCCACGATTGCGCGTGAAGAAAAGGAAGAGTTTGCGAAGATTATCAAGGCGGAAGGCGAGCGCCTTTCGAAATTCGTTGATGAACTTCTGTATGCGTCGTTTGCAGCCAAAGAAGCTCCACAACGCAGGCATTGGGACATTGGTCCGGTCGTCTCCGCCGCGTTTCATGACGTTTCCCTTGCAGCGGCCTCAAGATCCATAACACTCCGGTACGAAATGGGATCGGCGTGTTCCGGGCTTTCCGTAGAGAAAGAATTCGTGATTCGAATCCTCGGGAACATCCTCATCAACGCTGTCTGGCATGCACCGGAAGAGACGGAGATTACGGTCGGTGGCGAAGCCTCTTCGACGGAATTGGTTTTGACGATTCAGTCTCTCCGAAAGCATGAAGGGAGAAACGCCGATGCGGATGCAATCGGGCTCGCCCGCACCCGCTACGTGCTCGGCCTGCAGGGCGGCTCCCTGGAAGTTGCTGAAGTCAGATCGAAGGAAACAAAAGTCACGATGCGCCTTCCCTTGAAATCGTAACGGACCATGGCCAACACGCTCATCTATATTGTTGATGACGAAGAGACCATTCGCCGCCTTTTGGAACATTGGGTGGCGAAGCGGTGGGGTTTTGAAGCAAGGCTTTTCGCGAACGGCGAAGAGTGCCTCGAGGCTCTCATGGATGACCCGGACCTCGTGCTTCTCGATATCATGATGGAAGGGATCGGCGGTGTTGAGACTCTGAAGGAGATTCGCAAACGCGACCCCCAGCTTCCCGTCATCATGCTCTCGGCTCAGAGCGACGTCACTGTCGCCATCGAATCCCTCAAGCTGGGAGCGACCGACTACTTCAGCAAACCCATTGACTTTCCGAAACTCGAAATTGCGGTCAAGAATGCCATCCAACTCCGACACATCTCTCAGGAAGTCAGCCAGCTGAAGGAACGGATGCAGCGGGACGTTCAGTTTGAGAATATTGTTTCGGCAAGCGGAGAAATGCAGGAGGTCTTTCGTCTCGTCAACAAGGTAAAGAACAGCGAAATCCCCGTGCTGGTGATGGGTGAAAGCGGAACAGGGAAAGAGCTCATCTCACAGGCCATTCATTTCAACAGCAGCCGAAAAGATGCACCCTTCGTTGTTGTGAATTGCGCTTCCATACCTCACGAGCTTCTTGAAAGTGAGTTGTTCGGCCACGAAAAAGGAGCGTTTACCGGAGCCTATCAGAGGCGCATCGGCCGGTTCGAGCAGGCACACTTGGGGACGATTTTCCTTGATGAAATCGGCGAAATGGACCTGGGTCTCCAGGCAAAGCTTCTCCGCGTTATTCAAACCAAGGAATTCCAGCGGGTTGGCGGAAATGAAACCATCACCTCCGATGTGCGCCTGGTATCGGCCACGAACAGGGATCTTCGGGAGGATGTCCGCCAAAAACGGTTTCGAGAAGACCTTTTCTTCCGTATTGCCGCTTTTCCCATCGTTCTTCCGCCTCTGCGTTCACGAAAATCGGATATACTCGTTCTGGCAGAACACTTCCTCAAAGGTTTCAGCCAGTCGGCGGGCAAATCCCTGCGATTTTCGAAGGAAACCCTGCGTCTCCTCTATGAATATCCCTGGCCGGGAAATATACGAGAGTTGGAGAACGTCATTCAACGGGCAGTCGTCATGACCGACGGGAAGGAGATTTCTACCAGGGACTTGCCGGTAGCGCTCCAGAGCTACACTGCCACAGACACGTCCATTCCATTCACTCAGCCGGAGCCCGGAATTGTCCCCCTGGAAAAGGTCAAGGAAGAAGCGATTCAAAATGCGTTGAGAATAACGGGAGGTAACATCGCCGAGGCCGCCCTCAGGCTCAAACTGGGCAGGGCAACCCTGTATCGACTCATGAAAAAGTACAAGATCAAAGTGTAGTACCCGCAACACCTCCTTCAAGCAAAAAGCCTGTCGATGTTGACAGGCTTTCCTCTTTCTTCCACCCTCCTGGTTCTATTTCAATTCGGCAATTTTCGTCCTCGCATCCGCCGACAGGGCACCGGCCGGCGAAAGTTTCAGATAGAGCCCATAGAATTCTGAAGCCCTCCTCGGATCGCCTTTGAATTCGCAGAGCTGGGCAACGCGAAAGATGAGCTGAGTTTGCGTGGGATCCTTTTCCACCGCTTTCACGTACGCATCAATGGCCTCGTCATACATGCGCTTCCGGACATACGCACCGGCAAGATGTTCATAGCTTGCCGCCGTGTCGGGCGCCAGCTCCACATATTTCTTGAACTGGAGAATAGCACGATCATTCTCCCGGACGCTCAGGCAATACGTTCCGTACCGCTGATACGCCTGCCACGCCGACGACCTGCTTTGAATCGCCCGCAGGTAAAAAGCATTGGCTTTCTCGTGATCTCCCTCCTCTGCATTGATGTTTGCCAATGCCAAAAGGCCGAAATAGGGATCCACGCTTCTCAACACATCGGCCTGTTGCCTTGCCTTCCCATAGCTTCCTCCGAGAACCGCAGGTGCAAGCACATAGTACTGAATGAGAGCCTCCCGGAATTCGACTGAACCGGGATTGAATCTCACCGCAAGTTCCAGCTGGGTCTTCATCTTGGCGGCGATGAACGGTTTTCGCAGGATATTCGCGTAGGAGAAATCCTTCGCGTAGGCCTCAGCAAGACGGAAATGGTATTCGCCGTTTGAACCGTTGAGGTAGACCGCCTTTTCCAGATGCTCGACGGCTTTCTCCGTGCTTTGGGGAGACTTCAGATAGGCGACACCAAGGCGATATTGTTCTTCAGCGAGGAGCTCAATGTCGAGGGAGTTGCGGGCGGCCTCTTTAGTGGGAGTCGGCGAACCTTGCTGGAATCCCCGTAATGCTTCCGGCGGGAGCAGAAAGACGCTGATAAGGCCGAGCCAAAACAGGGAGCGATGCTTACTCACTGTTCCATCCATGGCGTTCCTCCAGGAATAAGAGAGGAGAGACAGACTCCTCCGTTACAGCGAGACGGAACGATATTCCGGATTTGTTATTCTTCCACAAGTGATTGCTCATGATAGGGAATTCTCATTTGAACTTCCAGACCTTTCCCCGATCCGTTGCTCAGGCGGAATTCGTGGTTTTCTCCGTAGAGCTGCATCAGCCTCGATCTGGTATTGTTCAAACCCACTCCCCCTGAAAACTCGGATTGCGGTTTGTGGGGCAGCCCGGGGCCGTCGTCCCGGACAACCAGGTCGAGCATGTCGTCATTCCGCTGCGCTGTGATTTCAATCTTTCCTCCGGCGCTCCTGGGTCCTATGCCGTACCGGATGGCGTTCTCCACGAGCGGTTGCAGGATGAGATTCGGAACTTTCGCGAGAAGAACACCGCTGGGCATCTGGATTTTCACCTTCAGCCTGTCGCCGTACCGTACCTTTTCAATCTCCAGGTATCGCTGAAGAAAATCCATCTCATCTTTCAAAGAGACTTCCTGCAGTCCCTCCGTTTCCAGAGAATATCTCAGCAGGTCTCCGAGGCGCGCAACAACCTTGTCCGCATCGGCAATGTTCTTGTGCATGAGGGAGGAAATGGAGTTCAGAGTGTTGAAAAGAAAATGAGGCTGGAGCTGCATCTTGAGAGCCTGGAGATTGGCTTTCACGAGCTGGGCTTCCAGTTGTGAAGCCCGGAGTTCCCGCTCATGAAACTGGCGGTAATACTCGAGCGTGTAACCAAATCCAACGATCGCCCAGTAGGCAAGGAGATTCATGTGGAAGTTAAAAGCAAAGGAGAATTCGATTGAGCGGAACGTCTCGTAAATAGAAAGAGGTTCTTCGTGCACCATGTTCCAGACGGACTCCGCAAGAAACAATTGCGCGACAGCGATGAAGATGCTTGTCGGGAAGTGCACCAGAAGCGCCTTGGGCCACTTGCTTCGTTCAAAGCGGAAGCGCCGCCGGAGCAGGAGAACGAGGGGGGCGAGCAGGGCCCAGATGTAGTAGAACGAGAGGTTGATGGTGAGGGCGCGCTGCCAGGTGATCTGCTGGCGAAAAAGATAGCGATCCCACATGATCGATTGAGAAGCAAAAAAGAGAGCCACCACCGACCACGTGAGAAACACTGCCAGGAACTTCACCCACTGTTTCTGAAAGAGGCTTTGTGATTCCACGCTCTGTGCCAGAATGTGATTGTCCGACGAAAGGGATCAGAAGAATGTGGCGAATTCGGGCAGAAGAGTCAACCGAGCCATCATGCATGCTCGTGGTACAGGTCCGAGAGTTTCTTCTTGTACCCCCTGCTCGCGGTCAGCTTTGCCCCATTGTGCAGAAGAACAATGTAATCCCCGTTGAACCAGGGCTGGAGCTCCCTGATTCTGTCCACGTTGACAATGGTTGTCCGGTGAATCCTGACAAATTTGTTCGGTTCCAGTTTTCGCTCCATCTCCGTCATTGTTTCCCGCAAAAGATGCGATTCACTGCCCACATGCAGTTTAACATAGTTACCTGCGGATTCGATCCAGTCAATTTCGTCGTATTTCAGGAAAAACACGCGGCCCGAAGACTTCACCAGAATGCGATCCATAATCTTTTTGTTCGATTCAATGTGCTCCAGCAGAGAAAGAAGCTTTTGATCGACGTTCGTGCTGTTGCGCAGAACCACTTCCGATTTTGCCCGAATGAGGGTTTTTTCGAATCGGGCCTGATCGAAGGGCTTCAGGAGGTAGTCGAGCGCATGCACATCGAATGCCTGCACCGCATACTGGTCATATGCCGTTACAAAAACAACGATGGGCATCTTATGAAAATCGACGCTCTCAAGAACTTCAAATCCGTTCCCCTCCGGCATTTGAACATCGAGGAAGACGAGATCCGGCGCTTCGTTGCGTATGACCTCGATGGCCTGCTTTCCGGTGTCGCATTGACCGATGATATGGATATCCGAATCATCCTTGAGGAGATTCATCAGTCGTTCGCGTGCAAGCTGCTCATCATCGACGATAAGCGTGCGAATCCGCAGAGGGCCGTCTTTTTGCTGGGTAGGTGCAAGAGCCATTGATCTATCCTCTCTCCCCTAAGGTACAAATTTTCCTCCAGAGAGGAGCATCCTCCGAAAGCCCGCGGAGGTTCTTTTCCTGTGATGAATGAACACTTTTCAGGGATAAACGAACGGACTTGCAGGGCGCGGGGAATTTTTCTGCTGGTTTGCTCGGTGTCTTGTGGACGCTACCGGATTCGAACCAGTGACCTCCTGCTTGTAAGGCAGGCGCTCTGAACCAGCTGAGCTAAGCGTCCTTTCAGGTCAACAAAAAAAACGAGCCTCTCTCCGTGAGGCAGAGCAACGACTCTAGCGTTTCACCAATGCGTGAACGGATGGGTCGATGCGCGTGAGAATTCCTATCTCCAGATTGTATTTCTTGACAATCTGAGGTTCTTGCGAGAGAATGCGATAATCTCCCTCGACAATGATCCGGAGAGCATTGCTCAGCGTGTCGGAAGCCACAAAAGCGAACTGGATATCCTTATGCCGCTCCACCCTGAAGAGACCTTCGGAAGAATATACGCCCATGTCTTCCTGTTCCAATTTCGTCTTTTCGATAAGAGCGAGCCCTTCCCTGATCGTTTGAGCCCTGAGCACCTCTTCGGGCTCATCCTTGATAAGAGGATGCGTCGCAGTGCGAAGCGCATGGCCGAAGTGTTTCTTGAGATGCTCCTGGTACTGTGCACCGCGGAAAAAATTCACCTTGGTCACGTTTCTTTCCCCCAGATCCTTTTCAATGTAGACAAGATCTGCCTTTCCATCGGCATCAAAATCCGTAATTTCCACTCTTGTCCTCAGCTCACCCTCGGCGAAAAAAATCCCGATGATCTCTCTCCCGTCCGTTCTGTATTCAAGGCGATTGAGGGGATTCTTATCGAGCATTTCGGTGTAGCAGATGTGCCCTTCATGATCAAGAAAGAGATTCTGAAAATACGTTTTCCGCGTTTCGTCACCCTCCTGGGCGAACGAGCTCTGCACAAGCAAGAGGACGGTCACCAGCAGTACTGTCGCGAAATTTCGATTCTTCACGCTTAACCTTTTGTCAGGTGGTGCATCAAAATACCTCAAATCGCCCCGAACTGCAACGGCGTTAAATACGTTCCAATTCCGTTGACCGGATCCATCCTACTTTGCCGTCAGCCAGGGTAATCTTCACCCATTCGCCCACGGAATCACTGAGACGAACTTTCAATCCTTCATGGATGACAAAAGCATCAACGCTTTCCGTGTCGGGGGAGTTCTTTGCCGTGACGCTGCGTGCAGTGACGATGGCTTCTGATCTGTCGGACAGTTGATTGATCTGCATGCCGAAGACCAAACCCAGAAGCAGAACGAAGGCCGCTGCGGCAAGGATTCCCCATCGAAGGAGGGCGTTCCAGAAGGAACTGACGATGATATTGACCGCTGCAAGCTGGCCGAATGCGAGAGTCCAGAATACTGCCAGAAGGACGGCAGACGTGGAAGGAGTGATCAGATTGACCAGTGTTCTGATCCATCCCAACAAGAAGAGTTCGGGTACCGGTTCGATGCGATCAACAATACGGAGGTTGGCGAGCCGGAGGTTAAACTCGATATCGGGATCGCCGGGGTCCAGTCTCGCACCGCGCTCGAACGAGAGAATGGCTTTTGCCATGCGCCCGGTGCGATAATACGCGTTTCCAAGATTGAAATAGAGCGGCGCGCTGACGTAACCCCTGCTGATGATTCCGGAATATTCTCCAATTGCTTCCTCAAACCGCCCCGCCCGGTAGGCTTCATTTCCTCTTTCAAACGCTTCTTCCGGCGTCTGTCCGGAGGCGATTCCGGCAAGCATGAGCAAACCGAGCATGCTAATCCACTGCCTGGTCATCGGAAGGACCTTTCAATGCTTCGGATCACTGCAGTTGCCTGCTCCAGAAGGTCCCTTCTCCCTTCCTGCGTATCCGATCCCGGCGCGAACCGCGCATATTCAGCCCCCTGAATGCACGACCTGACCTGCCCGAGAATTTCTTCCTGCAATCCTCTCATCTTCAATGTTTCGAGAACATGATCCAGCGTGAGGCTCGCCGGAGCGATACTGAGCCTGTCTCCAAGATAACCAAAGAGGGCCTTGGCTATTTCCGCGTGATATTCTTCCGTGTTTCCTTTTGCGAGGAGCTTCTGCGCTGTCTTCAGCCGCCGGGAGGCTTCTTTTCCCGCTTTTTGCGATTTCACGGTGGAGATGTTACCGAGAAGATGCTCACGCCTTTTTCGATAAGCGAACGCACCCGCAAAGATCATAGGCGGAAGAAGGAAACCCGCGATCATCCATGGGCTCATCGAATCGGACTCCTCCACGCGGCGGAATGAACCCGGAGACAGTTTCAGGAAACGGATGTCTTCTCCGAGAAGCCGGATGTCTTCTTTCGAGGCAAACGCTGCACCAGAGGCCAGATCTTTTCCCGGAGTGACGGTGAGCGAATACCGGGGAGTCGTTCGGGTAACATATGAACCGTTCTGGAGATCATAGAACACAAAAGAGAGCGGTTCAATGACGCGCGTGCCTGCATTGCGCGGAATAAGGAGATACTCTGCAGTCTTTTTTCCCCGGATGCTGTTTCCGTCTCTCGCTATTTCCTCCGTTACCCTCGGTTCGTACGATTCAAGGTCGGCCGGAAACACAGGACGCGGAATGGTGACAAGTTTGATGTTGCCCGTCCCGCTCACAACAAGCTTTAACGTAACGGGATCCCCCGTCTTTACTTCTTTCTTGTCTATCGATGACTCAAAGGTAAAAGAGCCGACCGCCCCTGTGAATCCCGAGGGAGCAGCGCCTTTCAATCCGTCCACTGTGATGGAGACCTGATTGGAAGAAAAATCGAGCTCCTGTGTTCGAAACCGGTTGGGGAAGTTCGGATCATTGAAGATATCAAAGGGATCGCTTTGCGTCCGGCGGGTCTGGACCTGCACCGCACAGCGAACCTGAAGGGGAGAAATCTTCAGCGTTCCTGTTTGAGTGGCAAAAAGGGCCGTACGCTTGATGGTCGCGACCCGGTATTGCTTACCATCGATGGTTTGGGTGGAGACATCAGGCGATTTCGATTGTTCGAAGTCTTCTGCCCAGAATCCCTCGAAGGTCGGGGCTTTGACAACGAAGTAGTTTTCGATGCTTACTCTCGTGTAAAGCTTATAGGTGAGAATAAACTGCTCTCCCACCCGGACCCGTTGTTTATCAGGAGTTGCTCTGATGAACAGGTTGTCTCCGATTTCCTTCAGGGCGGGATTCTCCGATGCCTGCCCTGCCTGTGAGGCGGGAAGGATCACCACCTGGAGCGGGTCGGTTTTGTATTCCTTTTCCTTGATCACAACACTGGCGGATCCGACAACCGTTTTACCCTCCTTGCGAGGGGCCAGGACATAGACATACGAAAGGGAAGAGGACGCCCGACCGTTGATCCATGAATACTGGGATGACTGCATGGGTCCGCTCAAGACGACGAATGCGGAGAAATCGGGAGGAACAAATTTTTCCGGCTGGGCCGGTTGCGCTGTGGTCAGCGTGAACGACAACTGAAACTGCTCCCCGACGGCAATTCTCTCGGAACCCACGGAAGCCGTGAAGGACGTTGTCTGCGCTAAGCCGATGGAGAATCCGGCAAAAGCGATGGCCAGTATTTTTCCTCGTATCCTTCTCACCAGTCTTTTTCCGTTCGTATTCTTGTCCCTTCACGCTTCCGAATCTGCTTCTGTATCTCCTTTTCCATGTTGCGCAACGCTTCGAGGATCCTGTCTGCCTGGTCTTTGGGAATCTTGTTCTGCTCCGCGGTCTGAGGCTGGGGCTGCTGTTGCTGCTGGTTTTGCTGCTGATTCTGCTGCTGACCTTGATCCTGCCGCTTCTGTTGGTCCTGTTTGTCGTCCTTGTTCTGCTGCTGTTGCTGCTGATCGTTCTTTTGTTTGTCGTCCTTGTTCTTGTCTTTCTGATTCT
>CAZRPU010000033.1:0-24207 GCA_964602055.1 uncultured Ignavibacteriaceae bacterium | reverse complement strand
TATCAAGAAATCCGCGCTTCTGCAAGCTTCGGCTTTGGTTACTGAAGTAGGTGCAAAAGAAGTTCTCCCACTTCGGAATTCTGCCGTATCCCCCCGAATCGAACTGCCTGAGGTCCGAATGCGAAGAGCGGCACCATTGCCGCCGTATGCCCGTCCGTTGTGAACTTCCCTACAACGGACCTTTCCGTAAGCGATCCACCATTGAGGGAATATCCCCCCGTTTCATGATCGGCAGTGACAATCACGAGGGTGTTTCCGTCATCAACGGCAAAATCCATAACGGCACCGACGGCATCGTCAAAATCAGCCATTTCAGTCATGATCTGGTCTGATTTGTTATCATGGCCTGCCCAGTCGATTTGCGACCCTTCGACCAGCAGGACGAAACCGCTCTCAGACCTTGCGAGGGAATGAAGAGCCCACTTTGTCATTTCCTTAAGGGAGGGCTTCCGCTCTTGTGCAGTTCCAACATGGTTCTCTGCAAACAATCCAATCACCTTTCCCTCCTCTTTCGCCAAAGCCCGAAATCTCTCATCCGTCGAAACATACGTGTAGCCTCTTTCGCGCATCGCAGCCAGAAGGTTTTTTCCGTCCGTCCGACGCCCGCCGGCGGCCGTCGGCAGGAACCATCCCCATCCGCTGCCAAGGCAAATGTCCGTCGGCCCTGCTGCTATCTGCTCGGCAATTTCCAGTTGCATCGTCCGTGAAGGAACGTGCGAGACAAAGGAGGCCGGGGTTGCATGGGTAATGCTGCAGACGGTTACAAGACCGGTTTTCTTCCCCCTCTTTTTCGCGCGTTCAAAGAGTGTTTCCACAGGCGTACTGTCGGGTCGGACGCCTATTGCACCGTTATACGTCTTGATGCCCGAAGACAAAGCAGTCGCCCCGGCGGCAGAATCCGTGATGTAATCCTTTCCGGCTGCATGTGTCACAAGGAGTCCCATGGTCGTGAAGCGTTCGAGTTCAAGGGTTCCCTTTTTCGTACGGCCGGCCGTCACCTGCGTCACCCCCATGCCATCGCCAATCAAGATGACAAGGTTCCGGGGAAGTTGGTGGGTTTGCGCGTGAAGGGTGCCGGCAATCGAGAGAAGGATGACTGACCGACGAAAGACGTTCATGATGTTCTCCGCTGGGAACGAATGAGCAAATCGCTGTAGGATGAAACAAGAATAGATGACGGTTGAATGCGCAGGCTTTTCTTGAGGAGCGCAAGGAATCTCCTTGCCTGCGCTTTTCCTTTGGTGACAAGGACCTCACATTCGATAAAAGACCCGAGCCCCTTCACGGTATCCAGGTGAATGCGTGCATTCCTGTAAAGAAAGAGCTCTCGTTGTTTTCTTACTACCACTCGGATTCCCAATTTCTTTGCGAGTATGCGCTTCACTGCACGGGGATCCTGAACCTGAATTCTTTTGAACAAAGAAAAACGTTGATGTTTCCTATTGGGCCTCTGATACCAGATCAATTCTGCCCGTCTGCCGTCGATTTCGCGCAGCTTCAGCCGTCCAGGTTTGAAAAAGAAATAGGTGTCGATGTGTTTCATGCGGCCGCTCCTCTTCGCCCCCATCGAAGAGAGAATCCGGGCGGTCTCGCGTGATTGAGGGAACCGTGCTTTGAGTTCGAGGTTGGTGGGCATTGCGGCGGAGCTGCCTGGAAGCGGCCGTTTAACGGCTGATTTCGAGGATTGTATACTCGAGGAAGCCAGCAGGCACCTTGATCTTCACAACGTCACCCGCCTTTTTTCCCATGAGAGCCTTGCCGATGGGGGACGTCACGGAAATCTTGTTCTTGTCGAAATCCGCTTCTTCGGGGGAAACAAGACGGTACTCGATTGATTCCTTCGTTTTCGAGTCTTTGATCTTCACAACCGACAGGATATAGACCTTGTCGTTGGGGAGGTCGGAACTTTCGATAATACGCGCCCTCACAAGCGTTTCCTCGACCTTCTGGATCCTGAGCTCCAAATGCTGCTGAGCTTCTTTCGCTGCGTCGTATTCAGCATTCTCGCTCAGGTCGCCGTAGCTGCGCGCTTCAGCTATTTTTTGGGCGATTTCAGCCCGACCCTTGATCTTGAGCTCACGCAATTCCTTTTCGAGTTCTACCACCCGCTCACGGGTCAGATACACTTGTCCGTTGTCACCCATAGTTCCTCCTTAAAAACAGAGCGCTTCATCTCAGACGGCTGGACGAAGCGGCTGAACAAAAAGAAAAGCCAACATCGGATGATGGTGGCTGTTGTTCGTAGTATGAAAGTAGAACTTTAATCAAAGAGACGCAAGGAAAAACTTTCCACCTACCCCGCGGCGCCCCGGTCTTTGGTCGTATCTATCAGTATCAGATGCCCCAGTTTGTCTCTTTTTGCAAGCAGGTATCGTTCGTTGTACAGATTTGGATCGATTTCGAGGGGTACGCGCTCAACAATGTCAAGACCATAGGCGCCAAGACCGACAACCTTCTTCGGGTTGTTTGTCATCAGTCTCATCTTTCCTACGCCGATGTCGCGCAAAATCTGGGCACCAATGCCGTACTCGCGAAGATCCGGGCGAAAACCAAGCCTCTCATTAGCCTCGACAGTATCCATTCCTTCGTCCTGGAGCCGGTACGCCTTAAGCTTGTTAAGAAGCCCGATCCCCCTTCCCTCCTGCCTCATGTAGAGGATAACGCCTTTTCCTTCCTTCTCGACCATGTGCATGGCAGACAAAAGCTGCTGGTTGCAGTCACAGCGAAGAGAGCCGAACACATCCCCCGTCAGACATTCCGAATGGACTCGCACGAGCGTAGGGACATCCGCGGCAATATTCCCTTTGACGAGCGCGATGTGTTCCTTCTCATCCGTTTCGCTCCGGTACAAATACAGCTGGAATTCACCCATCGCAGAAGGAAGCCGTGTTGTTACCACGCGCTGAATGAGGCGCTCTCGTTCCATGCGATATTCTATGATCGCACACTGATCATGGAAAGGCCGAATCGTCCCGCAACCTGTAGCAGCTCAGGAACCCTCGCCATTGTTCCATCTTCGTTGAGAATTTCGCACAAGACCCCGCCTTGCGTAAGCCCTGCCAATCGGCACAAATCGATGACTGCTTCCGTGTGCCCGGCTCTGCGGAGTACTCCCCCGGGCGAAGCTCTCAAGGGAAAAATGTGTCCCGGACGCGCGAAGTCGTGCGCTTTCGACAGGGGATCCATCAACGCTCTCACGGTCGCTGCCCGGTCTGCTGCCGAAACCCCCGTGGTCGTGCCATGAATATAGTCCACAGAAACGGTGAAAGGAGTCTCGTGGAGTGAGGTGTTCGACTCAACCATAGGATCGAGTCTCAGTTCATCCGCCCTCGCGGGGGTCAGGGGAGCACAGACTACACCTCGGCCTTCCGTGACTAGAAAATTGATAATCGCGGGCGTGACTTTCTCTCCCGCAACGACAAAATCTCCCTCATTCTCCCTGGATTCGTCGTCGACTACGATGACGACTTTTCCTTCTCGAAAGTCATTGACGGCCTTCTCTATGGAATCAAACTGGTGCACGGGCTTCATACCCAGAGTCTCCTTCGTGCTACTTCGGTGCTTCGGCTTCGCGTGCAACCGTGCTCACGGAACCGCGATCAACCTTCACCTTCACATTGTCGGCAATCTGCACAAGAACAGTTTTCTCTTCAAGTCCAACGACGGTCCCGTGGATTCCTCCCGATGTGACAATCTTGTCCCCTTTCTTCAGCGCATCGATCATTTTCTGCCGTTCCTTTGCCCTTTTTTGCTGAGGACGGATAATCATGAAATAGAAAATCATGAAGATGAGCCCGAACATGATGATGGTGCTGGTCAAGCCGCCTCCGCCATCCCCCTGGGCCGGCTGCATCAAAAACACGAAATACTCGATCAATGGAACCTCCGTTTGTTCTTGTTGTGCATGGTCTATGTTAGTACGTTTGCATTTTGATTCAGCAGAGCGATCATATCCTCTTTCCACGGGCGATAATTCTTGTTCAGAATCGCCTTTCGCGCTTCTTTCATCAACCAACCATAAAAAAAGAGATTATGAAGCGTTGCCAGCTGAAGCGCCAGGATTTCCTTCACCTGAAAGAGATGACGGAGATACGCCCTGGTGTGGGTGCGGCAGGTGTAACAGCAGCACTCAGGGTCGATGGGGGTATTGTCCGTCTTGTACTTCGCGTTGCTGATGTTCATCGTTCCGAGCCGCGTGAACAGCATGGCATTCCGCCCATTTCTCGTCGGCAGGACACAGTCAAACATGTCGATTCCGCGATCAACCGCCTCGAGCAGGTTTTCCGGCGTTCCGACACCCATGAGATACCTGGGTTTGTTTTTCGGAAGGATCGGCACGCATGCCTCGATCATTGCATACATCGATTCTGCGGGCTCTCCCACGGCCAGTCCACCGATAGCATATCCGTCGAATCCGATCTCTACCAGAGACCGGGCACAGCTCTCGCGAATGTCGCGATACGTACTTCCCTGAACAATGCCAAACAACGCCTGGGAATGGTCATACAAGGGGCCGCGGGAAGATGCATGATCGAAACATCTTTGCGCCCAGCGAACCGTCAGTTTCGCCGAGGCCTCTGCATACGAGCGGTCACAAGGATACGGCGTACATTCGTCAAGGACCATCATGATGTCCGATCCCAACGCCCTTTGGATGTCAACAACGGATTCAGGCGTAAAACGATGCGATGAGCCATCGAGATGCGACTGAAAGGTAACGCCTTCTTCCTCAATCTCTCTCAAATCAGCAAGACTGAAAACCTGATACCCGCCGCTATCGGTAAGAATCGGCCCTGACCACGCCATGAAACGATGGAGTCCACCCGCCTGCTGGACGATATCGATTCCCGGCCGAAGATAGAGGTGGTAGGTATTTCCGAGAATAATCTGAGCGCCAACTTCCTCGAGCTCTCTCTGCTCAACTGCCTTCACCGTTCCCTGTGTTCCCACGGGCATGAATACCGGTGTTTCGGCCAGCCCGTGATCCATCGTTACCATTCCGGCACGTGCGAACCCATCGGTCCCTGCGAGCGAATACTTCATTATCGTTGACCCTCTTCTCGAGCGGGGGCCTGTATCAACAAAAATCCGCCGAACGGTGTGCGTGTCGGCGGATCAAGGAAATCCTGTTCGAAAGGCACTTACTTGTTGAGGCGGAACCGTATCGGAATGGACATACGCACCTTGACCGGTTTTCCGCGTTGTTTGCCGGGTTTGAACTTTGTCTTGCTCACCGCGGCCTGTGCTGCCTCGTCGCATCCGGCTCCGATCCCTTTGACAACCGCCGTCCGCGTGACATTGCCGCTTTCATCCACATATGCTTCGATATACACTGTGCCCTCAACGCCGGCGCGTTTTGCAATTTCAGGATAGACGACTGCCGCCTGAATGGCCGCTATTCCGCCGACCGGCTCCGGAAGGTCTTCAACCGCCACAAAGTAAATCTCATCTTCATCTTCCTTCGGCGGTGGCGGGGCAACGTCTTCCGTCGGTTGGAGTTCAGAGCTGGCAATTTCTACATCCTCGAGGGCTTCATCGCTCGGTGCCTCGATGGGAATCGGCGGCCGAGGAGGAGGGGGAGGACGATTTTCCTGTTTCGTGATATCAATGTCTTCGACATCAACAATTTCCTGTTCAACCTTCATGATCTTTGTCGGCGGCTTCACGTCAGGAAAGAACTTGAACGCCACAATGATCAACGAGAGTGCTATAATCAGAGAGATCTCATAGGTCTTCTGATATTTCAGCCTCAGGTCGACTTCGGGGTTCTTACGAATCATAACTCCCTCCTTCAAACGTCTCCGAATAATATAAAGAGAAACATCACGACTGTCAAACCAAAAACCTAGGCCGTTCTTTTCCTCGTTGTCCACAGGGACCAACTGACGAACGAAGCTGCCCCGACAGCATCGGCCAGAGCGTCATAGACGTCTGCCCATCTCCCCGGAACGTAGAGTTGGTGAACTTCATCCAGAATTCCGTACAGCACGGCAAACACCATTGCGGCCAGCAAGGAATGATCTCTCAGCCAGGTCCACCTGCTCTGATAATAAAACGCTCTCCTGCTCAGCATACAAAGAACAAAATAGATCCCCGCGTGAACGATCTTGTCGGGACTGATGGGAAACTTTACCACGGGAAGGGTAGGAATTGCCGAGAGGGCAAAAATGACCAAAAGCCAGAGAATCAAGGGCAGCTGATAACGGGCAAAAGGAGCAATCTTCAATCCCGAACCTCGGCCCACTTTGCCGCAGCGGGCAGAAAATCAATCAGATCCTGGGCGACGATTCCCCGCTCCCCCATCTTCTCCTTCGCAAGGTCGCCGGCTTTGCCATGAAGCCACACACCGGCGTACGCCGCGGCACTTCGTTCCGCTCCCTGGGCCCACAATCCCGCAATAATCCCCGTCAACACATCTCCCGACCCGACGGTGGCCATGCCGGGATTGCCGGTCGAGTTGAGATAGACCTCGCCAGCGGGAGTGCCCGTGGCAGTTGGAGCTCCTTTGAAGACAACAGTTGCCCTGCTCTTCCGGGAAAACCGCCGCACCTGCTCGATACGGTCCTTTTCCAGTTCTCCTGAAGAGACGCCGGTGAGACGGGAGAGTTCCCCACCATGGGGAGTCAAGATTATCGAGGCTTTCGAACCACGGATTCCAGTTCCCTTCATTGGAGCGATTGCATTCAATCCATCTGCATCAACGAGCATTTTCCCCCTTGAAGATGATACAAGATCCCGTACCAACTCGGTTGTTTCAGATTGCTGTGATAATCCTGGGCCGATCACGGAAACGTCCGCCCATTGCATGCGTTCCTCAATCAAGGACTTTGCACGCACGCTCAGCGACCCCTCCTCGGTTGAGGGAAGAGGAACAACAATTGTTTCGGAAAGCTTTCTCGCCAATATCGGATACACGGCTTCCGGTGTTCCAAGAATAACCGCTCCGGCTCCGCTGCGCAGCGCTCCCAAAGCAGTTAATGCCGCTGCTCCTGTGAATCCGCGTGCCCCGGCGAGGATGAAAACCTTTCCGGCGCTGTATTTGTGTGCGCTTTGCTTTCTCTTCGGAAGAACACTGCGAACGTCCTCTTCTTCAACCAGGAACGTCCGCAGAAGCTTGCTCTGATAAACATGCGACGGGATTCCGATATCGACCGTCTCGATCACCCCGCTGCTTTCCCTCCCCTGATTGCACAAGAGACCCGTTTTCAGCGCACCCATGGTAATCGTTCTGTGTGCCCTCACTGCCTTGTTGGCCATGAGCCCTGTTGTGCCGTCGATCCCCGAAGGGATGTCGAGCGAAACGACCGGCGCTTGCCGGGCATTGATCCAGTCAACAGCAGAAGCGTACGGCTCTTTCAACAAACCGGAACTCCCTGTCCCGAGGAGTGCATCGACGACAAGATCCGGGCGAAGGTCTTTCACACGGGCACGAGAGTATTGTCTGATGGTGAGGCGTTCAGATTGCCTGGCGATTGCCGTGAGGATAGCGAAATTCTCTTTTGCGTCCCCCCTGATACCTGACCGAGAAGCGAGAAGAACAACATTGACGATTGCTCCCCTGTTCAGCAGATGACGGGCAACCACCATGCCGTCGCCTCCGTTATTTCCCTTGCCGCACAAGACTACGATCCGCCGATCATTCATAGGACCGTATGATTGAGCGATACGATCGGCTGCACCTTTTCCGGCATTCTCCATGAGGATGAGGGAAGGAATTCCAAAGGAGCGGATCGCTGTGGCGTCACACCACCGCATTTCTTCAGCAGAGACGGCCGTCCGCATGGGAACGTTCCTCCAGAAGCATCAGAATACGCGTTGGGCAAAACTCAGGATCGAGGAAGGGTATAATCCGAGCTCGAGAACCAGAATGGCGGCAATGCCGAGTGCAACGTACACCCCCAGAGTCGGCTTTGCGGCCACTTGCGCCTTGCCCTCCGTGAAATACATGAGAACAACGATCCGCAGGTAGTAATATACCGATATGACGCTTGTGAGCACACCGATGATGGCAAGCCAGGTCATTCCGGACTTCACTGCAGAAAGGAAGACATAGTACTTCCCGAAAAACCCCGCGAACGGCGGTATGCCTGCGAGAGAGAACAGAAACAGCGCCATAAGGGCAGCCAGCACGGGCTGTGACGCGCTCAGTCCGGCATAGTCATCGAATGTCAGGCCTTCGCCGTTTTCCCGTTCCAGGAGAGCAATGACGGAAAACGCGCCGATGTTCATGGCAACGTAAGCTGCCAGATAAAACAAGATTCCGATTTGCCCTTCGGCATTGCCCGCAGCGATGCCGGTGAGCATATATCCAGCATGCGCGACACTCGAGTAGGCCAGCAGCCGTTTGACATTCGATTGCGCAAGTGCGGTGATGTTTCCAACGATCATGGAAGCTGCCGCCAGAAAAGCGAGTATCATGCTCACATTCGTTCCCGCATAATCAAACGTTCGGAGAAAGACAGCGACAAATGCGCCGAATGCCGCAGCTTTTGCCCCCGTTGACATGAAGGCAGTGACCGTTGTGGGGGCTCCCTCATAGACGTCGGGCGCCCATAAATGGAACGGGGCTGCCGCTATTTTGAATGAAAAGGCAACGGCAAGAAGGCCGACGCCGACGAGAAAAAGAGTGTTCGATGAATACGTCGAAAAGTTCTTACCGAGAACTGCCAGGTTCGTCGTCCCGGCCACACCGTACACCAGAGCAATCCCATAGAGGAAGAAGCCGGTCACAAAGGCACCCAGAAGAAAGTACTTCAGCGCCGCCTCGTTCGATCGTCCGTCGGTTCTCAGGAAGCCTGCGAGAATATACAGGCACAGAGACATGAGTTCCAATCCCAGAAAGATAATAACGAGGTCGGTGCCCGAGGCCATCAGAATCATCCCCGCGATTGCAAAGAGAAGAAGGGCATAGTATTCGCTTCGATGAATTCCGATGCGGACGAGATAGTGCCGGGAGCCGGCAACGGTGAGCAGCCCTGCAGCTATGAAGAGCATGGTAAAGTAACTCCCAAAGGGTCCGTGCAGGAACATGCCGTTGAATGCAGGTTCATTGGATCCGTACGTTGCAACGGTGCAAGCCGCCGCGCCCAGCAGGCCAAGAAGTGCGGCAACCCTTGCAGCCTTCACGTTGTCCTTCTTCATTGCCTCAAGAAGAAGGGTGACGATTCCGGTCATCGTGATGACGACGAGGGGGCTTGCATGCCATAGATCCAGAGGATTGAACGTCATCGTTGGGCCGAAGATTGAAGAGCTTGTTTGCGGCGGTCTCCCCGTGCAAGCGAATATTTCAGCAGCGGGGGTGTCACCAGTGTGGTTGCAATGACCATGATGATCACTGCCGAGAAGATCGCATCGTCAACGACTCCCAATCCCTTCCCGATACTGGCGAAAATCAGTCCGACCTCCCCCCTCGGCACCATGCCGAGTCCGACGGACAACCGATCCAGTCCTTTTTCCACGACGGCAAGGCCGCACACCTGCTTTCCGATGAAAGCGGCCACCGTCAGAGCGAGTGCGAGTCCCAGAACGCTCGCGTTCATAAACGTCTCCAGGCGAACCTGGATTCCCATAACGACGAAGAAGACCGGAACGAGGAAGGTTGTGACGGGAGTGAGGAGTTCATGGAGATGACGGTCTTCCTGAAACTCCTTGAAATGCACTTCTTCGAGGATAAGCCCCGCGGCGAATGCTCCGACAATGGCAGCCAATCCGGCAATATTGGCCATGATCGAAAACGCAAAACAAAAGAGCAGAGCGGAAATCAGCATGATGCCTCGGGTTCTCAGGACGGAGAGTGACTTGAGAATTTTCGGGACAACGGTGAGGCCGATAATGATTGCACCCACCAGAAAGCCGAGGGCAACGGCGGAGATCCGGAGAATCTCTGTCATCTCCAGGGGAACGCCCGTTTCCGCCGCGACGATAATACCGGCAGCGACGGCGAGGATGATCAGACCCATCACGTCATCGAGTACCGCGGCCCCAAGGATGATTTTAGCTTCTTTGATCTGAATCCTTCCGAGGTCCTTGAGCACGCGAGCCGTGATACCAACGCTGGTTGCACACAACGTTGCCCCGATGAAAATGTGAATATTGCTGATGTCAAAATTGGGATTCATCGCCAGAACGGCCTCGGGAACCTCGGTAACAAATGTCGCACTGGAAAAATAACCGAGAAAGAAAGGCGCGACCACACCCACCGTTGCAACCAGGAAAGACGAGAGTCCAACCTTTCGCATTTCGGCGACGCTCGATTCCAATCCGACCTCAAACAGCAGGAGGATAACACCAATACGGGCAAAGCTGTCGACCACGACAGCCCACTCGACCACAAGAACGTCTGCCCGCAGCGGCCCGAAGAAATCCCAGGCCGGGTTGATAAGGACGAGATTCCCAAGCACAACGCCGACAAGAAGCTCTCCGAGAACCGCAGGTTGACCGATCCTTTCGAACAGCTCGCCGCCGATCTTCGCCCCTGCGAGAATAACCGTGAGGGCGAGCAGGACCGGCGTGACGGGATCTGCATGGCCTGAGGAGCCTGTGTGCTCGTCAACCTGAGGCGAACCAAACCCCATGAAGGCCAGTATCACCAGGGCAACGACTACCGCAAAGGCATATGATCGCATCGGCTTCATTTCTCTCCTCATGAGAAAAAGAAAAGATACCAGACAAGAGCAAAAATCGGGAGCAACACGGGTACAGTGTATTTAACCACGTAACCGAAGAAACTCGGGCATTCAACGTTTGCCTGCTCGGCAATCGATTTCACCATGAAATTCGGGCCGTTGCCGATGTAGGTGCACGCCCCAAAAAAAACCGCACCGATGGAAACTGCCTGCACATAGACCCACGAATTGCTTCCGATGAGCGCCGCATCATGATGCAATGGATTCATCAGGCCGAGAGCTTCCGGCGTATTCAGCCCGAGCATCGCCTGCATGTGAAGAGCATTATCCACACTTGCGCCGTGAAGCCCGAAGGCCGCACTCAGAAAATTCAGATACGTTGGCGCATTATCAAGGACGCTCGAGAGGAGTCCTGTGCCCCAATAGTACTGAGATGGCGAAACGATTCCCAACGACGACGAATTCAACTCGAGCCAATCGAGAGCGGGAATCATCGTGGCAAAAATCCCCGCGAAGAGGATGCCAACTTCCTTGATGGGAACAAAATTGAAATCATTCTTCTCATGCACATGGTTTTTGGTCGAATAATAGGATGCAAAAGCAGCAGCCCACATGATGAGTTCCCTCAGCATGATCGGATGCGCTATAAATACCGCACCGAGGATGATACCGAGATATGCAAGATTGTGGAGCCCGGTCACTTCCGGTTCGTCGGGAACCATTGCCTCCTGCTGAAGCCGCGCGGACTCCTTTCGGAAGCTTATCGTATCGAGAACAAAAAAGACTGCCAACAGCAACACGATGGCCAGAGCCCAAATATGCCACACGCGGGATATGACCCAGAAGAAAGGAACTCCTTTCAGGTAGCCGAGAAACAGCGGGGGATCCCCGATGGGCGTGAGTGCACCGCCAACATTGCTGACGATAAAAATAAAGAAGACGACATGATACGGCTTAATGCGGAATTTATTGATTCTCAAATAGGGGCGTATGAGGAGCATCGAGGCTCCAGTTGTTCCGAGGAGATTGGCAACAATCGCTCCAAATCCCAGCAGAAGAACGTTTTCGAAGGGAGCCGATTTTCCGCGAATCTTCACGTGAATCCCGCCCGCAACAACAAACAACGATCCGATCAGCGTAATAAAACTGACGTACTCATAGAATGTCAGCAGGAGCCGGGGAACATTGTCGAGGACCATGACATAATACAACGCAATGAGAAACCCAAGCGTCAAAGAGACGACAGGATATTTTTGTTCCCACCAATGACGGTTGATAAAAGGCATCACCGCAATGCATGCAAGGAGGAGTACAAAGGGAATGACGAGCCATGCCTCCACCGGTTTGATGTCAGCATTCTCAAAATAGTGCTCCGTGAGATTCAGCAGGACGAACAGCCCTACGCCGAGGACGGCGACGATGACGAGATTTTTCCTAAGGCCGGGTTTCACTGTGTCATTGCCCCCTTCTCTTTCTCTAACCGTGGGATTTCAGCGGTTCGGGCCGGAGTTCCCTGTTTCACAGCAGTCATTTTTTGGGCGACCTCCTTTGCAAGAGGCGCCGTCGTTTTCAGAAAGGTGGACGGATAGACGCCGATCCAGACAATGAAGATCACGATCGGCACCAGGGAAAGAATCTCCCTGACGGACACATCCTTGAGCGCATGGCCATGGTACATTCCTCCTTCTCTGACAGGCCCCAGCATCACCCGCTGATACATCCAGAGCATGTATACGGCGGCGAAAATCACGCCGCTCGCCGCGACGGCCGCGTACACATAGGAATGAAGAACTGCCGACGTGAAGGAGCCCAGAAGAATGAGAAACTCTCCCACAAATCCGTTCAGGCCCGGCAATCCGATCGAAGAGAGGGTCACAATCATGAAGAATGTCGCGAAGACCGGCATAACCTTCGCAACGCCGCCGAAATCGGCAATGTGCCGGGTATGCGCGCGGTCATAGATCATCCCGACAAGCATAAAGAGCGCCCCGGTCGAGAGGCCGTGATTGACCATTTGAAGAACGGCGCCTTGAATTCCTTCCTCGGTCATGGAAAAAATTCCAAGGACCACAAAGCCGAGATGCGAGACTGAGGAGTACGCAACAAGTTTCTTGATGTCGGTTTGGACCATCGCCACCAGCGCACCGTAGACGATGCCGATAATAGCGAGGACCGAAACATAGGGGGCCATTGCGATGGCAGCACCGGGAAAAAGAGGGAGGCAAAAACGAAGAAATCCATATGTCCCCATCTTCAGCAGAACTCCCGCCAGGAGGACGCTTCCAGCCGTCGGGGCCTGCACGTGAGCATCGGGAAGCCACGTATGAAGCGGAAACAGCGGTACCTTGATTGAAAAACTCAGGGCAAATGCCAGAAACAGCCACAACTGGAGAACTGCCGGCGTTTTCTGCGCGACATCGTACAGCGCAAGAAGATCCGTCGTGAAAGTTCCGCCCGGCTCCGCGGAGGCAAGGTACCCGAGGGTGAGAATGGCAACAAGCATGAGCAGACTGCCGAACAGGGTAAACAGGAAGAACTTGACCGCCGCGTAGACTCTCTCCTGCCCGCCCCAGATTCCGATGATAAAATACATGGGGATCAGCATCGCTTCCCAAAACACATAAAAAAGGAACAAGTCCAGGGCGGCGAAGACTCCTGTCATTCCCACTTCCAGCAGAAGAATCATGATAACGTATTCTTTCAGCCGGACTTGAATGGAATGCCATGTCGCAAGAAGGGCCAGAGGCGTAAGGAACGTCGTCAGCATGATCAGGAGCAGGGACATGCCGTCGATTCCTACAAAGTAACTGATCGAGAGGCCATCGATCCACGCCACCTTTTGTTGGAATTGGAACCCGGGTACTCCGGGATCAAATCCGGCGAACAGAGCGAGAGAAACAACGAAGGTCAGTAGGGTGGTCGTCAAACCGACAAGCTTGATGCTCTCCGCATTCTTTGGGGTGACGAGCAGCAGAAGGAGGACCCCAAGGAGGGGAAGGAAGATCGTCAATGTCAGTATGAATTCTGCAATCATCGAAGTCAGCGGTTATTTGAACACGAGCCAGGAAAGAATGAGCAGAATGCCGCCGATGAAAATGGTTGCATAGACCTGCGCAACCCCTGTTTGCATCCTGCGAAGCCATGCGGACGCGAATACCACAATCCTCGCGGATCCGTTGACGATACCGTCAACAATGCGAACGTCCACCCCTTTCCACAACAGGCTTTCGGACATTCCGACAATCGGCCGAACAATGGTCGCATCGTAGAGCTCGTCAACATAGTACTTGTTGAAGAGGACACGATGAACCCCTGCGAATCTCTGTTGAATATTGAGGACGAGCTCTTTCCTCTTCAAGAACAGCCACAGCGCTCCGGCGATGGCCGCTCCTGCAATCAACACGGAAAGAGTCATCAGCACATACTCGACGATGTTCGCATCATGATGCCCCATGCGAAGCTTTTCCCTGGCCGGCTCGAAAACGGGATCAAGCCAGTGTTCAAGGACGTTTCCGCCCAAGAGGCTCTCCGGAATTCCGATCCACCCGCCTGCGACCGACAGGACGGCAAGGATGATCAGCGGAACGGTCATTGTTTTCGGCGCCTCATGCGGATGCACCTGATGGTGATCGAACCGTTCCTCTCCTTCGAACGTGAGCGCGACAAGCCGGAACATATAGAACGCTGTGCAGGCGGCAGCCGCCACACCGACAACCCAGAGGACAGGCGATCCGTATTCGCTGCTGAAGGCATTCCAGAGAATCTCGTCCTTGCTGAAAAAACCCGCGAGAGGGGGAATTCCCGAAATGGCGATTGCTCCCGCCAGGAAGGTCCAATAGGTAATGGGGAGATATTTCTTGAGTCCTCCCATTTTCTGAATGTCCTGTTCTTCGTGCATCGCATGGATCACCGCTCCGGATCCAAGAAAAAGAAGGGCTTTGAAAAATGCGTGTGTCATGAGATGGAAGATTCCCGCCCCGAACGCTGCGACACCCATCGCCAGAAACATATATCCCAACTGCGACACCGTGGAATACGCAAGAATCTTTTTGATATCGTTTTGCACAAGGCCCATTGTCGCAGCAACTAGTGCTGTTGCCGCTCCGACAACCGCGACTACTGTGAGTGCCACCGGAGAAAGCGCATACAAGACCGAACAGCGGGCCACCATATACACGCCGGCCGTCACCATTGTTGCCGCATGGATGAGGGCGCTCACGGGAGTCGGGCCCGCCATGGCGTCGGGGAGCCAGACGTACAGAGGGATTTGGGCGGACTTCCCGATCGCTCCGACAAAGAGCAGAAGGGCAATCCACGTGGTGGCCTCACCGCCCTGACTGAGGACGGACGCAGCGCCAAAGACCGATTCAAACCTCAAACTGCCAAACCGTTCAAAGATCAGAAACATGCCAAGCAGAAAACCAAAATCCCCGATGCGATTAACCACGAACGCCTTCTTTCCCGCATCTCCCGTCGTCGAAGTCCCCGGCCGGTATCCGCCGACCTCGAACTTCTTTTCATACCAGAATCCGATCAACAAGTACGAGCATAATCCCACGCCCTCCCAACCCAGGAACATCAGGAGAAAATTGTCTGCAAGGACGAGGTTGAGCATTGCAAAAATGAACAGATTCAGATAGGCGAAAAACCTCCAGAATCCCGGATCGCCATGCATATATCCCATCGAATACACATGAATCAGGAATCCGACGCCGGTGACGACAAGCGTCATGAGAATCGACAATTGATCCACCTGATAAGCAACGCCGACCGACAGAGAATCAGTGCTTCCTGTCAACGAGGAGACCCACAGAAAGACATCGATGATATGTTTCCGGTCGCCGCTTTCCATGCTCAGCATCGAGAGAAAAATCCACACAGCAAGAGCAAAAGAAGCCCCCACGGCACCGCTGCCGATCATTCCAATGATTCGTTCGTTCCTGATCCTGGAACCAAAGAGTCCAAGAACCAGAAAGCCAATCAATGGGAAAAGGACGATATAGGGAGTCGCGCTGATCATGATCGTAGAGTCAGTGAATGCTTATCGGTTCTCATCACCATTTGAGGATATTGATTTCATCGATGTTCACGGTTTGTTTGTTTCGGAAAAGAGCAATGATGATCGCAAGTCCCACGGCAGCCTCCGCCGCGGCTACCGTCATGACAAAAAATACCAGTATCTGTCCCGCAGAGTCGCCAAGGAACGACGAGAAGGCCACCAGGGTCAAATTGACCGAATTCAACATGAGTTCGATGGACATGAAGACAATGATGGCGTTCCGACGGGTGACAACACCCAGGACGCCGATCACGAACGTGATTGCAGAGAGGATAAGATAGAATTGAAGAGGAATCATTCAGTCGAGTTTCTTTTTTGCGAGAACCACGGCTCCGACGATCGCAACCAGGAGCAAGACCGATGTGATTTCAAACGGAAAAAGGAAAGTGGTAAAAAGCTCCTTCCCAATACTCTCCACTGTCCCAATTTCCAGCGATCGCTGCGCGTTTTGTCCGGGAAATATAAGATTCGAAAAACCCAGGATTGCCAGGAGTTCCAGAAGGACACCGGCACTCAAACCCGCCGCGACAATTTTCCTCGAGGAAATTTTCTCCGTCAGTTTCTTTTCATCACCCAGGTTCAGGAGCATGATGACGAAGACAAAGAGCACCATGATGGCTCCGGCGTACACGATAATCTGAATCACGGCGATAAACTGGGCCTGGAGGGTGAGATAGAGGCCTGCGAGAGCAAAGAAATTGACAATCAGCCAGATTGCCGACATCACCGGGCTCCTCCGCGTTACCATCATCAGCGCGGAGCCGATTGAAAGGCCTGCCAGAACAAAGAAAAGTATGTGCTCGAATGTCACTGCGTTTCCTCGGTCGCTAAGGAGTTCTCAGCCAACGCGCCAATTCGGCGAGCGACGGGCGTTTTCCGTAGACCAAAATGGCAATTCTGAAAATCTTGCCTGCAGCCCACATACAAAAGAGAGTTGTGGCCACAAGGAGTCCTATCGTGGCGAGGATCTCCCATGTCTCCGGCATCTGGATGGGAATACGCAAGAGCATGAATGCCGGCGTCAAGAGGGGAATAAACGTCAATATCTTGATCAACGTCGAATCGGGATTTTGCATTGCCGGTACGGCAAGAACTATGGGGAACACAAGGGTGAGACTCACATAACTCGTAATTTGCTGGGCCTCCTGCTCAGTGGTGACGGGCGACCCTGCTGCGACAAAAATAGCAGCGTACATCAGATATCCAAGCGCAAAATAGACCAGCAAAAGCGGAAGGTTGGCCGTTGCGAACATATTCGATCCAAACTTCATCGAAAGGGCCGTTCCGATGGCCGCCCAGATAAATACCTGAAGAAGTCCCAGGCCGCTCAGCCCCAGGATCTTGCCTACCATGAGATCGTTTGCCGAACATGAGGAAAGGAGCACTTCGATGACACGATTCGATTTCTCTTCGACCACGCTGCGGATGAGGAGCTGACCGGACGTCAGAACAAGAAACATCAGCATCATGATAAAAATATACGCGCTGAAGAATGTTTCGAGAAAATTCGATTCCTTCTCATCCCCTTCTTTTGCCACTTTGATCGGCTTGATATCCACGTTCGTCGTGAGTGCCCTGATGAGGGTCGGATCGTACCCTCTGTCGGCAAGGCGCTTTTCCACAACGACCTCCTCGATGGTCCGGGAGAACCTCTCGAGAATACGGAAATTCCCCACATTGTCCGATCGATAATCCACTTTCCCGCTGTCGAACACCGTCGCGGGTATGCTGAAGTAGCCCTCGATTTCACCCTCGGCGACCATTGCATTCGCCATCGCCCGAAGCTGCTCAGGGGATCCTGCTTCGAATGCCTTCATTTCTTTCAGGAGGTAGTTCGGTTTCCCGTCCGAGAGCTTGTATTTTTCTCCGAGCCGCTTCTCGAGCGGTTTTGCGATCATTCCGGAATCATCGATAACACCGATGGTCATGGTTTTTTCATCTTCCCGGGAAGCAAGAACTCCCGGAAGAACGCCGAAGCCTACCATGATAATGGGCATCAGCACGAGAGAAATAAGGAAGGCCTTCGATTTCACCTTCTCAAGAAATTCCCATCGTGCGACATCCAGGAATTTCATAAGCGATCCCCCTCAGATGACGGCTGTTGTTCGGCTTCGATTTTCTTTTTCATCTTGAAGAAATTGAAAAGGCCGATGGCGGCCGCGCCGAGCAGGATCGCAATGACGCCCCAATCGGGATCTTCCTTCTGTGCATTCACAACGAGCAACACCAAGGCAATCGCACCGACCAGCACGACGGAAAAAAGTGAACGCTTCAAGCGAGGATCGAGTCGCTGTTTCGCTGGGGGATGGAGCGGGACAGCCCCGGCATCCTTCGCGTCGGATTCCGGAGATACACCGACAACATCGATGAAGATGGCATTGAGAGACGGTTCTACGACTTCGAACTTCCGGAGCGAGAGCTTGCCGTCCAGGGTTTTCAACAGCTCTCCGCTTCCCGAGGGATTCGCCAACTCAACTTCCGCATAGTTCTGATACACATCCGCCCTGCGGATTCCGGGGAGCTTCTTGAGAAAACTTCCGTCGCCTTCAAATTCCAGGTGAATGGCATTTTTTCCGAATTGCTTCTTGATATCTCTGAGCGACCCGTAGAGCACGCTCTTTCCCTTGCTGATCAGGCAAATGTTGTCGCACATCTTTTCCACCTGCTCCATCTGGTGGGTGGAAAAGACAATCGCGACCTGCTGCCGCCGCAGTTCCATGAGAACGTCCTTGAGCAATATCTGGTTCACGGGATCAAGGCCGGCAAACGGCTCGTCGAGAATGAGAATACGGGGGTTGTGCAGCAGAGAGGCGATCAACTGGACTTTTTGCTGATTTCCTTTTGAAAGCTCCTCGACTTTGTCATTTGCACGTTTGTCGAGGCCGAACCTTTCCAGCCACCGGTAGGCAAGCGGCTTTGCATCCTGCGCGCTCAATCCCTTCAGGGAAGCGAAATAGAGGATCGTGTTGATGATCTTGCTCTTACGATACAGACCCCGCTCTTCGGGCAGGTAACCAATGACATTCCACATCTCGGGGGTGAAGGGCTTGCCGTCAAAGGTAATTTCGCCGCGATCGGGCTTGATGATATTCAGGACCGTTCGAATGGTTGTGGTCTTCCCTGCCCCGTTGGGTCCGAGGAGGCCGAACAATTCTCCCCGGCGTACTTCCAGAGAGACGTCGTCGACCGCGATAACCGTGTCGTATTCTTTTCGGAGGTTTGTGACTTTGAGCATAGAGCACGTACCACGAACAGCAACGAACAGAAGAAAAGGCGCAGAAAGCGCCTTAAGGGCTGATTCTGTAGATCATCCTTGGAAACGGACTCGTTTCGCGTATATGATCCAATCCGCAAATCCAGCTGACCGTTCGTTCAAGCCCCAGGCCAAATCCGGAATGAGGAACCGAACCATAGCGTCGCAGGTCAAGATACCATTCAAAAGCTTCATGAGGAAGTTTGTGCTCATCGAGCCGCTGAATGAGAGTATCATAATCATCTTCGCGCTGGCTGCCCCCGATGATCTCTCCGTACCCTTCCGGCGCAAGAACGTCGACAGCGAGAGCCAGCTCCCGATTCTGCGGGTCTCTTTTCATATAGAACGCCTTCACTTTCGAAGGATACCGGTGGACCATCACCGGCCGGTCGAATTGCCCCGAAATGGCGGTCTCATCGCTTCCCCCAAAATCATTCCCCCATTCGAACATGACCCCCTGCTTCTTGAGAATCGCAACAGCCTCGTCGTACGTAATCCTCGGCAAGGGCTTTCGGACATTCTCGAGAAATTTTGTGTTGCGCTCGAGATGCTTCAGTTCTTCGCTTCGGTCTTTGAGAACGCTCTGAACGACGTATTCCAGAAACTCTTCCGCGAGGTCCATATCGTCATTCAGGTCGGCGAAGGCCACTTCGGGCTCAACCATCCAGAATTCCGTCAGATGTCTCCGCGTCTTCGATTTTTCTGCACGGAAGGTTGGTCCAAAGCAATAGACTTTCCCAAATGCCATTGCGCCGGCTTCCGCATACAGCTGACCCGATTGCGTAAGATACGCCTTCCCCAGGTCGAAATAATCCAGTTCAAAGAGCGTGGAGGTCCCTTCGGATGCCGATGGTGTCAGGATGGGAGAATCGATGAGGGTAAAGCCGCGGCCGTCAAAAAAATCACGGATTGCTTTAATCACGCGGTGCCGGATGCGCATGATGGCATGCTGCCTCGACGACCGCAGCCAGAGGTGTCTCCGGTCGACGAGAAACTCGATTCCATGTTCCTTGGGAGTAATCGGATATTCTTTGGCAATCTGGAAGGAAGAACAATCGGTCACATCGATTTCGAAACCGCCGGGCGCACGGTCATCTTTCCGGACGGTCCCCCGAACTGCCAGTGAAGACTCCTGCGTCAGTTCGTCAAAGAGCGCGAAGGCTTTTTCAGAGACCTGACCGGCAGCCACGACGCACTGCGCAATGCCGGTGCCGTCCCGCAGAAGGAGAAACCGGATTTTTCCGCTTGACCGCTTGTTGTATAACCACCCGCGCAGCTCAACTTCCTCACCAATGTGGTTACGTAAATCCTCAACGTAGGATTGAATCATTCTTTTTCAAGTGTCTCGCATTTCGGGAAAAACTCGGATCAATATAGGAAACGAATGGGTGAGGTTCAAACAAAATCGTGGAACAACAGCACGTCGTGCAGGCGCTCTTATGAGTTGTTGCCGGAATCCTGCGGCGGGGTTTTCGGAACGTCTATGAATTTTGCATCACGGACGTCTTTGAATTCCTCGGTGGGTTTTTGAGGCGTTTCCTCCGGCTTTGTTCCCGAAGGCTCGCGGCTGGATTGTCCGAGAATGGCGGATATGATTTTCCAGGCTACCCTCGCAACAAAATAGAAAATGAGCGACCAGATGAGTACTCGAAGAAACACCTAAGATCCCTTGCTCATGGGGTTATAGTATTCGATCGGAGCCCGGTTGGGGCGAAGAATCTGTTCGAGGAGGTCCTCGAAATCCTTCTCATTATTGACGAAGTCGATTTCGGTTGCCTTCACAATGAGCAGCGGAGATGATTTGTAACGGAAGAAGAAATAATTGTAGGCTTCGTTCAAATCGCGAATGTATTCTTCAGACATGTTCTCCTCATATCGACGGCCTCGGCTACGGATGTTTGTCATGAGCCGGTCGACACTGGATTGTAAATACACGACGAGATCGGGCACCGGAATGTTCTTTTCGATTGCTCCGAGGACTGCCTCATACAGCTTCAATTCGTCATCCTGCAGCGTGAGATAGGCAAAAATCTTGTCCTTGTCGAAGATATAGTCTGACAGGACAAAATTGTGAAAGAGGTCGGCCTGGAACAATTCCTGCTGCTGTTTGTACCTGCTGAGAAGAAAAAAAATCTGTGTCTGAAACGCGTAATGCTCCGTGTCTTCATAGAATTTTGCAAGAAACGGATTTTCTTCAAAGCGCTCCAACACCAGCCGGGCGTTGAGCCGCTCGGCCAACATGGTTGCCAGCGTGGTCTTCCCCGCCCCTATCACACCTTCAATCGCTATATGTCGGATTTCCCTTCCTGTTGCCTGCACTAGGATTCCTCGCTTGCCAGAAGTGATTCAGAGAGCTTTCGGATCTGACCATTGTCGTCACACTGCTGAAGAAGCTCGACAACCGAACGACCCGTTTCGGGATCAAGAAATTCAGGGGAGAGCTCCTTCAGGGGTTCCAAAACGAATTTCCGCCGGGCTGCTCCGGGGTGGGGAATAGTTAATTCCGCCGTTCGGATGATTTCAGATTGGAAAAAGAGGATATCGATGTCAATCTCACGCGGCCCCCATTTTTGCCCGGGCTTCCTTCCAACTGACCGTTCTATTGCTTTCATCTGCCGGTGGAGCTCATCGGGACCCATTGCTGTTTCTATGGCGATGACCGCGTTCAGAAAGTCGGGTTGGTCCCTAACGCCAAAGGGTTCGGATTCGTATACTCCTGATGCCTCGACGACCCGTGTCGCGGGCAAGCCCGCTATCCGGCTCACAGCGTTCCTGAGGAAGGACAAGCGGTCTCCCAGGTTGGATCCGAGCCCCAAATAGACCCGAGCCATTAGTTCCTCGCGCGGGTCATCTCAACTTCAACAGTATCGATGACGCCTTTGACGGGAGCACCGGGCTTTCGTACCCTGACCGTAACAACCTTCACCTGCCTGAAGGCCTTGAAGATACCGTCGATGATGGCCTGACCCAATGATTCCAGGAGAAAGTGTCTCCTTCCCATCACCGAATCCCTGACACAGTCATACACACCTTCATAATCCACTGTATCCCGGAGGTGGTCGGTCTTGGCCCCTTTCCTCAAATCACACTCGAGTTCAACATCCACTTCAAATTTGCCGCCAAGGCTTTGCTCATCGGAGAGGACTCCGTGATATGCATAGAAGACCGCATTGCGAAGCCGAATGATGTCGAGTTTCTGCCGACCTTGTGTTTTCACTCTTGTTCTTTCTCAACGATCGGAGGAAAATATATCCAACCGATCCCCCAAAGGCAACGCTCCGATCAGGACTTTTCTATTTTCGCCCAAGTGTCTCGCAGGGTCACGGTGCGATTGAGGATAAGTTCTTCCACGCTGGACTCCGGATCAACGCAATAGTAACCCAGGCGCTCGAACTGAAATATCTCGCCTGCTCTGGCCCCAGCCATGCCTGGTTCGAGTTTACATCCTTTCAGAACCTCGACCGAACGAGGATTGATACTTTGTTTCCAATTTTCTCCGCCCGGGTCTTCGACAGAAAAGAGCCGGTCATAGAGACGTACTTCCGCGTCGCACGCATGGCCGGCAGACACCCAATGAATCGTTCCCTTGACTTTCCTCGCACTTTGCGCTGATCCGCTTTTTGTCTCAGGGTCGAATGTGCAGTGAACTTCAACAACCTGACCCGATTCGTTTTTTACGATTGAAACGCATTTGATGATATAGGCGTAACGCAGCCGAACTTCTGCCCCCGGTGAAAGGCGAAAATACTTTTTCGGCGGATTTTCGCGAAAATCGTCCTGTTCGATGTACAGGACTTTCGAAAAAGGAATCTTCCTCTTCCCCATGCTTTCGTCTTCAGGGTTGTTGACCGCTTCCAGTTCTTCAATCGTATCTTCGGGGTAGTTTTCGATCACGAGCTTGAGCGGCCTCTGGACAGCCATCACCCGCGGTGCCCTCTTGTTCAAATCGTCGCGGAGACAGTCTTCAAGGAATGCAACGTCCACCGTGCTTTCACTGCGCGCAACACCGATCCGATCGGCGAATGTGCGGATCGACTCCGGTGTGTATCCCCTTCTGCGCAAGCCGGAAATTGTCGGCATGCGCGGATCGTCCCAACCCTGCACATGACCCTCCTCAACGAGTTGAAGCAATCTTCGCTTGCTCATGACGGTATACGTGAGATTGAGCCGCGCAAATTCAATTTGCTGAGGCTGATAGATTCCCAGCTCCTGAAGGAACCAGTCATAGAGCGGCCGGTGATCGGCGAATTCCAATGTACAGATCGAATGCGTAATCCCTTCGATCGAGTCGGACTGGCCGTGCGCCCAGTCGTACATCGGATAGATCGGCCAGGCGTCGCCGGTACGGTGGTGAGAAGCATGCAATATGCGGTACATCACGGGATCGCGCATGTTGAGGTTCGGTGAGGCCATATCGATTTTTGCCCTCAGGGTGCGCGATCCGTCCGGGAATTCACCTTGCCGCATCCGCTTGAACAAATCAAGATTTTCTTCGACCGATCGATTCCGGTAAGGGCTTTCTTTCCCGGGCTCAGTCAATGTGCCGCGGTACTCCCTGGTTTGGTCTGCCGTCAAATCGCAGACGTAAGCCTTCCCTTTCTTGATCAGCATCAGCGCATAATCGTATAACCTGTCAAAATAATCGGACGCGTAATACAACCTCTCTTCCCAATCGAACCCAAGCCAACGGACGTCCGTTTTGATGGATTCAACGTACTCAAGCTCTTCCTTGGTCGGATTCGTGTCATCGAACCGGAGGTTGCACAACCCCTGATAGTCCCGTGCAAGCCCAAAATTGAGGCAAATGGATTTCGCATGACCAATATGGAGAAAACCGTTCGGCTCAGGGGGAAAACGAGTGTGTACTCTCCCTTCATTCTTGTTCGCCTTCCGATCCATCTCGACGATTTCGCGAATGAAGTTTTTTCGCTCCGGAGCTGCGGCCTCGGGCTGATCCTTCTGTCCCTTCCCTTCAACGTTGTTCATGAGAGTTTCTCTATTGCGGCCTGAATTCGCCTGGTCGTTTCATCTTTTCCCAAAACAAAAAGAATTTCAAAGAGGCCCGGCCCTGTTCCCATACCCGAAACAGCAAGTCTCAAGGGATGAATAAGCTCCCCCGGAGATTGGCCAAGTTGTTGTGCGGTCTCGCGGAGAACCCGTTCATAGTCCTCTTTTGCCGGGGCGTCATAGGGCGCAAGTGTGGCACTGTACAGTCGCAGCGCTTCAGGGGTTTCTTTCTTCCAGCGCTTTTTCGCAACGGAAGAATCATA
>CAZRPU010000032.1:0-27214 GCA_964602055.1 uncultured Ignavibacteriaceae bacterium | reverse complement strand
ACATTCGTCCAGTGCTCAATGGTTCTGGCTTTGATCGTGTCGGCGTTCATCACTTCCTCATAACTTGCGCGCAAGGAATCCCATTCGATCACCGAGATAGCGGAGAGGGAGGAGAAAGAAACGGACCGCCTTCGGAAGGTCTCCTACATTTTTCGCGTCGCTTGTAAAACGCTCGGGAGAAAGACCGACCTTCTCGAGCTCCGTTCGCAGTTCCCCGTAACTGTAGAAGTACTGATATCCGACATCGGTTGTCCGACCGAGCATGACATTTCTGGCATAGAGCATCCGGTAGTAACTGTACCGGTTTGGTACTGTCACAATTACGCTCCCATTCTTCTTAACGACCCGAGCCATTTCACGAAAGGCACGATGACGAATCCCAGGGTCGGAAACATGGTCGAGAACCGAAAAAGAGGTCACGACGTCAAAGGACTCGTCCTTGAACGACAATTCCTGGGCATCCATGACCCTGAACTTGATGCGTCGTGCAATGGGGGGCGCCAGAATCCTGCGCACGAGGGTCTTGGCGATTTCAACGGATTTCGGCGAGAGATCAACGGCAGTCCATTCACGCACCAGCGGTCCCCACCAAAGCTCATCGATCGGCTCAAAACAACCGATGTTCAGCACTCGCTTCCCCTTGATTCCTGCTGATTGGAGAAGGTCCCAGTCGACAACAGCTTTACGCGCAAGGTAGAGGGGATTATGACGGTAACCGCTCTCGAGGACCTTTAACGCAAGCTGCTCGTATGTCTCAAATACCTTGACTTGTTCCTGTTTGATGTCCATGTGTCAGAACGGAAAAAAATCCTCGGAGTGAAGAATCCGGAGGCTTGCGGTAAGAATGGGCTTGTTCGTTCGTTGAAACCGACACAAGGTAACTCAGATTCTTCCGAAAATCCATACCGGCCAGAAGAGGTAGAGTATCAGTTAGACGCAGTCTTCAACGACGAGGCGCTGAAGTCGCTCCGAAGAAAGAACTATGCAAGCAGAGAAACGCAGAGGGGATCTGAATCCTGCTCTCTCCGCGATCCCTTGCATCCGGAGTTTATACCGCGGACCTGTCCCGTGATTTTCACGGGAAGGCGTGACGACTCTCCGTTGTGGTGTAAGAGAGAAACCGATACATGAGCTAGGGAGATGGCCTGAGGTCCTGCAGGGTTGGTACGAACAAATCCCTCCAACGAAGCGCAAGTCTTCTTCGGAAGTGAATTGTGAGAAGGATCAGAATGAGGAAGAACGCGGCACTGGAACCGATCGAACCGGCGGAAATGCCGATGACGGGAAGGAGGATGAGATTGATGATGATGGAAAGTGCCAGACCGCAGGCAGGTGCAACGATGACGATGGGCGGAAGTCCGCGGGCGGATAGATCGTTGTTGAGTACGGTGACCAGAGAAAGGGCGACCATGCCCGGAAGGAACCAGTAGAGCGGCTCAACCGCACCGCGGAATGATTCTCCAAACAGTATGATGATAAAAACTTCGCCAAAGAGAGCCAGTACAAGGCATGCAAGCGTCATCACCACCAGAGAAAACCGGAAAACTTTTGCCGATAGCTCCCCTTTGTCCTGCTGGTCGGCGGAGACTTTCGGGAATAGAATGAGACCCAGCGTTACGGGGATGAGATAGAGAACATCGGTGATCTGCATCGCCACCGAGAACACTCCTGCCTCAGCCTCGCCCAGCAAGAGGTTGATGAGGAAGATGTTTACACGAAACACCAGGAACATGAGAAAGCTTGCCGCGTAGGAACGTATGCCGTAGAGAAACATTTCGCGGAACAGCGGACGGTCGAAACGCAGCCTGACCGGTGACAAGAGGTTCGTCCGCCAGATGGAAATGACACCCGTGAGGATCGTCGCGGCGGTCATACTGATAACGGCTTCAACAGTGGAGAACCCGAGGACAAAGAGAACGAGAAAGAAACCGACGAGTTGGAGAACCCTGCTGGTGAGATCGAGGATGTTGAATTCAACGATGCGCTGATGGGCAAGGAACATGTTCTGAAAGAACTGGGTGTAAAAACAGAAGGGAAGGGCGAAGACAAAAATGAGGAGATAGAACAGGTCGACGCTGCCAAGGAGAACGCCCGGGAATATTTGCTCAGCCCCCAGAAACAGAAATGCCGTGAGAACACCTGCCACCGTGGCAACCACAAAGGCATTGGAACCGACCGCCTCGCTGAGCGAACGGTCCCGGGAGATGAAATAGGTCATCGAAGCGTTGAAGCCCACCGACCCGAACTGAATGGCGAGCCCCTGGAGAACGGTCAGAAGCACAATAATGCCGCGTCCTTCAGGTCCCAGCAGCCGTGCGGTCAGTACACTCGACGCAATGCCGATCGGAAGGGCGAGTCCCCTTGTTCCCAGCGTCATTGCAACACTTCGGGCAAATCTCATCGTTGATCCTTCAGACCGTATCGGATTATCCTCTTCCCTCAATCCATTGTTCATGCCAAAGGACAAGGTTGAGGAGATTCCAAAGCGCCTGTCCGTGGTTCTGCTTCCCATCGATATGGCGGTCGAGAAGGGCTTTGATCCTTTCCTGTTGAAAATACCCGCCTTTGTGCAATGCCGTATTCTGAATCTTGTCTCTCAGATAACCCGACCACTCGTTTCTCAGCCACTCCGTCACGGGAGCAGCAAAGCCCTGCTTCTTTCTATAGATAATGTCGTTGGGAATCAGGCCCTCGACGGCTTTCTTCAGGATGTATTTCGACTGATTCTTGTGAATCTTGAAACGGGAGGGGATCTCCATGACATATTCGACGAGGCGGTGATCAAGAAAAGGGTCGCGCCCTTCCACCGATGTCGCCATCGTAATCTTGTCGACACGCATCAGCAACAGCTCCGGCAGGCGGTTCCGGAATTCCAGATAGATCATCCTTTTGAGATAATCCGCAGAAGGGTCGCGCCGAAGAATGTCATTGTGCCACTCGCGCGCGAACGTATGCGAATCGTACTCTTGCGCCCAATGGCCGCCGTTGAGCAAATGCTTTTTATGAGTCTCGGTGAAATTGATGGCACCTCCCCAAAAGAGCTCGTTCCCCTCGGCGGCCTTCCGGATATAATCGAGCGCGAGATAGCGGCCGCCCGGGGCAAGAACGCTTTCGGCCACACCGAGCATTCCGCGCCGAAACGGTCCCGGCATCGCCGTTGCGGCCTTCCAGAGGGTGTGATAGAACCTCAGTTCACGCGCCATCCAGCTGTATCCTGCGAAAAGTTCGTCGCTTCCCTCCCCTATCTGCACGACGATCGTGCCGTGTTGCCGGGCGAGCTTCGACACGAAATATAAAGGAATGCACACGGGATCGGCCAACGGTTCGTCCTGATGATAGATCAACTTCGGCAGGAATTCGAATGCATCACTCTGATCGATCACGATTTCGTGGTGATTCGTCTTGAACAACGATGCAATCCGGCGTGCATATCCGAGCTCGTTGTACCGCTCCAGATCTTTGAAGCCGACAGAAAAGGTATCGACAGGCCTGTCCATGAGCTGTGCCATGAGAGCGACGTTTGTGCTGGAATCGATCCCTCCGCTGAGGAACACGCCAAAAGGCACGTCGCTCATCATTCTGTCGCTGATCGACTGCTTCAACAACGAGCGGATGTTCCTGATGTGGTCTCCCTCTTCCGCCCCTGCATTTCCTCCCATGAACGGCGATTTTTCCACCGGGTTCCCGGCGAGGTCGATTGTCGGCTGGGTTCCGGCCGGAACGGGATTCCAGTATTCATCCCTGCGGATGCTGCCATCGGCGCTCACCACCATCCTGTTGCCCGCGGCGAGCTTGAAAATTCCTTTGAACATCGTTTGGGGGGCGGGGCTGATGAGGAAGGTCAGATAATGATACATCGCTTCTTCGTTGAGTTCTCGCGAGACCGCGGGATGTTGGAGAATGGCCTTGATCTCCGAACCGAAGATGAATTGACCTCCCGCAACGGCGTAGTACAGCGGCTTGATCCCGATCCGATCCCGTACGACCACGAGCTGGCGCTTCTCCTCATCCCACAGGGCGATCGAAAACATTCCGAGAAGCTTGTGCACGAAATCGATGCCGTATTCCCGGTAAGCATACAGGATCGTCTCGGTATCCGAACGCGAACGATAGACATATCCTTTCGCTTCAAATTCCTTTCGCAAAACGGCGTGATTATAGATTTCTCCGTTGAAGACGATCGTCACCTTCTGATCGGGGGTGGACATCGGCTGATGGCCCGCAGGGGAGAGGTCAATGATGGAGAGGCGGCGAAAACCGAGGCCGATGCGGCGGTCGGGGGAGAGGAACACGCCGGAGTCGTCCGGTCCCCGGTGCTCCAGCGAATTGCTCATGCCGAGGATCAGGTCCTCGTGAACCGGAGAAGCAGAACGATCATATTGATAGACGCCGCAAATACCGCACATGGGGAAAAAGAAAGTGAGAAAGTGAAAGATGCGAAATGAAAAATCGAACGAGTCGTCAGCCGGCTGACGGGCGCTGTTTCTTCTTCCTCCAGGCATCCCAGCCGAAGTACGCGAAAGCGAGGAGGACGGCAACGTTTGCCGCGAGGCTCGCGTTCTTGCCCACAGAGAAACCGCGCGGTGCGAAGCGCATTTCGAGCGTGTGCGTCCCCGCCGGAATGACCACCGCCCGGAAATGATAATTCGCACGGTAGATGGCAATTTCCGAGCCGTCAAGCGTGGCTTTCCACCCTTCGGGATAAAATGCTTCGCTCAGGAACAGAAGATTATTTCCGTAAGCGGTCACCTTCAGCGAAAAATCCTGGATCCCGTACCGGAGAAAAGTCGCTTCCATCCCCGGAAGCGGAGGGTCAATGGCGACACCGGGATCTTCGCTGAGATACGCAACGTCGCGCGCGTCAAACGATTTTTGGGCCATTCGTCTCAGCACATCGATTCCGTCGCCCACTTCGTACCGATTCACAAAAAATGCCCGCGGGAGGACGAGGCGGTTCACATACACTTTTTCACCCGGAGAATCATACAGCAGGCCCAGACCGAACGTCGAGTCGGGCTGGTCCGTAACGATATATTTGACGTTCATGAGCTGCCAGAGGAGGGGATTCTGCAATCCCACAACGTCAACAATGTCCTGATACCTTCTCATCTTAGCGCCCTGATAGCCGTACGCGCTTTGGATGCGCCAATAGGCAAACTTGTTGCTGAAAGGAGGAGTACCCCCTTGAAATTCCAGGACGCGATACGGCGGAAGGGGCATGGCATTGCTCTCCTTCTGCCCTTCCTGTTCGAGAATCGCCTGCACGCCCGGCGACGGCGCAAAAACCGATGCCTGTTCCGTCTTGTCACGGACTTCCATCGGTTTCGTATTGACACGCCAGAGATCGACGACCGTTGCCAGGCCGATGATGACCATGAGAGTGGCAAGCTTCATCGAGTGGCGCAGGTAAAAATAGATGGACCCGAAGGAGACGAGAAGGAGCGCAAAGGCGGCTGTAACATCCGTGACGACCATGTCTACCAAAAAAGCATAGAACTCCATCGCCACCTGCATGCTTCGTATGCCCACTTTGGGTGCAAACGCCTGAATAAACATTTGTGCGGGGAAAAATGATTCGTAGATGCTCCGGTACAATCCTTTGCCGACCAATCCTACCACCAACAGGAGCGCCAGTCCGCCCAAAATGTATTTCCACTTCTTCTCCTGAGCCGGAGTAACATGGTGCTCGCCCTGACGAATGAAGGAAATCAAACCGAACCCGGCGAGGAGTGGGACCATGATTTGTACAAGCACAAGAATCATCGAAGGAGCGCGGAACTTGTTGAACAAAGGAACATAGTTGTAGAGGAGGTCATAGAGAAGGGGAAATTCCTTGCCGAATGCAACGAGCAGCGAGAAAGCGATCATCACGGAGAGGTACTGCACAAACGGATCGCGGCGAAAGCGCCAGAAACCAATGATCGCAAGGCAGAGAACGACAATGCCCATGTACTGAGGGGCATCGGTGAAGGGCTGCGGGCCGAAATAAAAGGGGAGTTTGACCGCCTGATTGTTTGTCAGCGGGCCGCGATATTCGGCATTCCCAAAACCGTATAGGGAGGGAACGAAAAACGTAAACACTTCACCCACGCCCAGGGACCAGTTCGTGGCGTATTCGTAATCCAGTCCGCCGGCCGGTGTCGCCCCCGCGGCCGCTCCCGAGGACTGGGTCACCGGGCCTGATCCGCGGATGGAATGGGGATTGTACTCGAGCACGGAAAGATATTTGTCCGCGTCCATGGCAAAGGCAATGACCGTTGCCGCAATCAGCACAAGCCCGGCCCGCACCGGGTTCTTCCAGTTCTCTTTCTTGACAAGAGAGCGGATGAGATACGAAAGGAGATAGACGCCCAGGGCGAGATACGTGTAGAAAATCATCTGCACGTGGCTCGGAAGAAACGAAAAATGGAGCGCAAGGACTAGCGCAAGTGCCGGCAGCCAGCGAAACCGTTCCCGCAAGGAATCCACAATGAGAAACAGATAGGGGAACATGGACATGACGGCGATCTTGGTATTATGCCCCGACATGATCCAAATAATGATGTACACGGAGTACGTAGCCGCCAGGGAAACGATCACTGCGACAGCTTTGTCCCGGAGTTTCTGCCATGCCAGGAGGTACATGCCGGCGGCGAAGATGATATAATAGAAGATGACCCAGCCGACGGTGGGGTTCATCAACAGAAACCCGGCCGCTCGCGAAACGTAGCCCAGAGCGGTGGCGGATATGTCGAAAAGCCTCTCACCGCTCACCGTGAGACTGCCATAGCCCGGCATTCCGCAAAAAATGTAAGGATTCCAGAGAGGGAACTCTCCCTCCGCCCTTGCATCGGCGAGATACGTGTCGAAGCTGTGCGAAGCGACGTTATCGACGCTCAAGAAGACTTTTCCCCCGAAAATCGGTTCGCGGAAAAACAGAACAAGGCTGAAGATCAGAATGCCGATGGCTACCGCATGCTGATATTGTGCGGGAATCAACGATGGTTCGTTCCGGGGTGAGGCGTGCTTCTGGGCCGAACGTTCTTTTTGCGTTTTACTCATGGCGGAGACCGGCGGAGGGTTGGGTTGAAAAACCAGAAACGGTATTGAGGAAGATGCTGAGGTGGCGAGTGATTTCTCTTCGCTCGAACTGCTCGATGTTCTTCCTGTCCTGCTCAAAAGGCCGCTTATGATAGAGAAAATTGCGGTAACATTCAAGAAACGCCGATTGGATTGCCTCGAGATCCTGATTCGCGGCAACGAATCCCGAACGCGTCTTCCGAATGAGATCGGCTGCTGCTCCGTCAGGCGCCAGTGCAATGATGGGACGATGGGCGCCGAGGTATTCGAAAACTTTTCCCGGAACGATCTCTTCGCTTCCCTCTGCTTCATCCACGATCAGCAAGAGGGCGTCCGATCGGAGAAGAGCTTCCAGGCTTTCACGGTGAGGACGATAGGGGACGACCTCCACAACGTGGGCGATGGGCGATGATCGGATCATGCCGGCGACCTCGGCGCCCAGCCGGCCGATAAACCGCAGGAGGATCTTCGACGGATCCACCGAGCCGTTTGCCGCAAGCGACTCGACTGCCTGAAGAAATGTTCTCGGATTTCTTTTGCCGTACATCGATCCCGTGTAGGTGACGGTGAAGCGATCGTTCGGAGAGGGCTCGATCGGCGGAAAATCGGCGCTGTCATAACCGTTAGGCAGGTAGAGGAACTTGTCCGGACTGGTCCTGGGATGCTTACCCAGCATATCCTTGAGGATACCTTTCCAGGCCACTTCGATGAGGGAAGCATCACGAAGGACAGAGAATTCCATTGACCGGTCGATGGCGGAAGGGACTGCCCAACGCTGCGGCGTGGAAAGGAAGCCTGTCCACGGATCCCGGAAGCCTGCGATCCACGGAAGATTCGTCTTGTTGTGGAGCTTCTGAGCGATGAGGGCCGCCGTGTACGGAGGCGAAGAAGAATACAGGGCCGTAATGCCCTCGTTCCTGATGATATCCAATCCCATGGGAACCGCGTACGGGAGCCATCCGATCCGGGCGTCCGGAATAAAAAAGGTGGATCGCACAAATTGGGAAAGCGACTCTGTCCAGGGTTGTTTTGCCCCGGCCTGCGGAATGTTATCGACGTCGACGGCCGCACCATCGGGCTTGCCTGTCAGCCGGCGATAGATTTTGTACGGTTCAAAAATTTTCGACCGGTAAACGGTGACGGTGGAAGGGATTTCGTCGAGCAGCGATTCATCGCGGGCAGGGTATTCTGCGTCGGCCACGGAGAGAACCACAGGCTGCCACCCGAACTCAGGAAGGTACTTGACAAACTTCAGGACGCGTTGAACACCCGGGCCGCCGGAGGGAGGAAAATAATACGTGATGATGAGAACCTTCTTCATGCCTGGAAAATGCGAAATTCCTATTTCTTTCTGGCAACGACCAGTAATCCCGTTCCTCTTTCGTTCGTGCCGGTATAATCAAGATACATAAACAAGAGAGTAATCGGAAGGACGAGGACATAATAGAATGGAAGAAGAAGGAAAAACAGCCGGCTTGCATTGACCAGCAGAAGGGGAATTTTGATGCCGATTCTCCAGGCGCGTGAACCCCAGGTTCCGTACGTGAAGGACACGTGTTCAACGTCGAGGCCGGCCGACTCCATTTTGGATCGGATTTCGTCAGCACCGTATCCGATGCGGGCATGTTCTTCGATGAAGCTTGCTTCATCCGGCGCGTGGACGTCCGATCCGCCCAGGTTCGACGGCGTGTTGACCAGCAGAAGGCCGTTCGGCTTCAGGCCTGCAGCGAAGTTCCTGAATACCCTCGCATCGTCTTCAATATGCTCCATGACATCGACAGAAAGAATGAGATCGAACTCTTCCCGGTGCACGTCGGTAAGAAGATCTTCCCGCCTGAATCGCACGCCGGTCATTCCCGTCCGCATGAAAAATTCCGTGCAGTCCCTGATCTGATCCTCTTTCACGTCCACCGCAAGAATGGAAACACCGGGAAAGCGCCGCGCACAATAATAGGTGTATTGGCCCAGCCCGCAGCCCGCATCAAGAATGTCGTGAATCTCCCTGGCTTTGAAAAGTGTTCGAAGCTGTCGCTTGACATACCATTCGCGGAGAAATAAGAGACCGAGAACAGAGTAAAGCAGCTTCCGAAGTATGACATTCGCCCCGACGACGGATGTGAGCGAGTTCTTGATGGGATCGTATTTCATGGGCGGGCGGACCTGCCGGAAGGGCTGATGAACGATTCAATCACGCGGATAAACGGTCCCCAGGCGTAACGTTTCTTTTCCTTCCTGACGCCGGCAGTAAAGCCCTTCTCGCGCCGTTCCTGATAGAAGCGGACGATGGCCCGTGCGAGCGCCACGTGGTCTTCGGAAGGGACGATGAACCCTGTTCTGTCGTTGAGCACAACTTCGGAGAGTCCGCCGACATCGGTGGCAATCACCGGTTTGTCGAATTGGTAGGCGATTTGGACGATGCCGCTTTGCGTCGCCGATCGGTACGGGAGGACGACGACGTCGGAGGCGGAGAAAAACATCCCCACATTGTCGTTGGGTACGTAGTCGGAGTAAAAGATGACATTCTTGTCAATTCCCTGTGATGAAGCGAGGGCGCGCAGACTCTCTTCATTCCGGTAAAACTCTCCGACAACCAGGAGCTTAACGGAAATCTCCCTGAGAACGAGGGGGAGGGCGCGGAGAAGCGTGTCGAGGCCTTTGTAGGGGCGCACATAGCCAAAAAAAAGAAGAAGGCGCTTATCGGAAAGGCCGAGCTTCCTCCGGGCGGCTGATTTTGAAGACCCCTTTCCGAACAATTCATAGACCGGGTGCGGGACAAATGCCAGGCGGGCCTTCGGCCAGAAGGCTTTGAGATCCCTTTCGACGGACTTTGATTGAACAATGAAGAAATCGGCATAGCGAAAAGCAAACCGAGTGAAAGTCACATCCCCCGGGCGGCGCTCATGCGGAATCACGTTGTCGCATATGAAAAGCACCTTGGCTCCGGTCCATCGTCGCACGAGGGAAGCAATCGAACCGAAACAGGGTCCGAAGAACGGGAGCCAGTATTTGAAAATCAGCAGGTCAGGCTTCTTCCTTGCAATGGCCCGGGCTGCCGTTACCCAGGTCCATGGATTGATCGAGTCGATGAGCCGTTCACTGGGAATCGCAACTCCTTCGCTTTGCTGTTCTTCCTGCGTTTTTCCCGGAAACAGAAACGAGGGATACTGCCGGGTAAATGTTACTACCTCGACATCATGGCGTTTGGAGAGATGCTTATACAGCAGAGCAAAATAGTGGGCGATGCCGCCTCGCAGAGGATATGCGGTTCCGACAAGGACAATCTTCATGGGGACATGTCCGGAGTGATCAGGCGAGGAGCTTTCCGCAGGCGTCCAGTACCTGCTGCACGGTCAGATGTTCCATACAGCGGTAGCGGGCGTTGGTGCATGTTGGCTGATAGAAGCACTGGCAGGGCCGGCCCGGCTCGACAACCAGTCCTTTGCCGTACAACTCAAATTCGTGCCTGTTGAAGATGTTGTTGAGAAGGACGATCCTTTTCCCCAGACCGATGGTCAGATGCATTGCCATCGTGACTGCGGTGACCACGAGATCACACTGATCGACAAGATTGATGAATTGTCGAAGGGGAAAGTGTCCGAAGTACTTCGCTCCCGAAGCCTTTGCAAGCTTCCGGTTCTTCACGTGCTCCTGTTCACCTCCGAGAAGGATCACTTCGAATCCTTTCTTCCGGAGGCTTTTCGCCAGGGCCACCCAGTTCTTGTCGTCCCATAGGCGCGAAGTCCATCGATCTCCGCATCCCGTGTTCAACCCGATCACAGTTTTCTTTTTCGCGATGTTCCACTGAAATCCCTTCGACGCGAAATTGTCGAGCGCATACGGTTCTCCGTTGAAACGGAATCCGGCAATCTCAAAGATCTCTTCAAGATAGCTTTTCGTATTGCTCTTACTCACGTCGTCAAACACCCCCGTGAGATACTTATGCTCGGCGTCGGCGTCGACAGGTGCAGCGAGCCCGTCTTTGAGAATGAATCCCTTCTTTTCATCCGCCGAAATTTGTACGGCAAGGGCGCAAGCTTCCCGGTCTTTGTCGAGGTTGTAGAGCGCTGCGAAGTGCATGGAACGAAGGGTCACAATATTCCTGAGCGTGAAGTCCATCGCCTCATCCACCGTGGGAGGGAGCACTTCGGGGGTCAACGTCAGCCAGGAAATCCGCGCTTTCGGATGCCGCATTTTGATGGCATGAAGGAGGGGAGTCGTGCGGATGACATCGCCGATTGCCCCCAGCTTGATGATGAGAATGCGGGAGTTGGTCGGATCGTAAAAACGACAATCCGTTCCGTCGGGCTCGACACAATGCACGCCGGCTTGTTTGTGCGGCCTGCACGGAAGGTCGCCTCGAAAATGGCGGCAATCAGTTTTGAGAGAAATCATGAAGGTGGAAGAAGTTACAATCAAGAGCCAAGCGAGAAGCAGGGAGCCTCGTATGAACCTGCCCCATCTCTACCGCAGGACCTCCCGAACGGAGTATTGCTGGTCTTTCCGGTCCTGACGCGTAATCATTTCCCCGAGGAGGCCGATAGAAACAAACTGAATACCGATAATAATGAGAAAGAATCCCACGAGAAAGAGGGGACGATTGCTGAGCGATGTTTCTCCCCGGAGCCATTCGATGGACAGATAGAGGTCGATGATTCCCCCCACGAGAAATGAAATGATCCCCCAGACACCGAAGAGGTGCAGAGGGCGCCGGACGTAGCGAGTATTAAAGAGCACGGTGAGAAGGTCGAGAAATCCCTTGAAAAAACGGCTCAGGCCGAACTTCGTATGCCCGTATTTTCTCGGGTGATGCTGAACGATTTTTTCCCCCACGCGATACCCTGCCCAATGGGCCAATGCGGGAATGTAGCGATGGAGCTCTCCATAGACATTGATTTCCTTCACCACCTCGCGTCTGTACGCCTTCAGTCCGCAGTTGAAATCGTGGAGAGGAATCCCCGTCATTTTGGCGGTGACAAAATTGAAGAACCTCGAAGGGATCGTCTTGGATATCGGATCAAAGCGTTTCTTTTTCCATCCTGAGATCAGGTCAAACGAATCTCCCATTGTTTCCAACAGAGCAGGTATTTCTGCAGGGTCGTCCTGCAAATCGGAGTCCATAGTGACAACAAAGTCCCCGCGCGCTTCGGCAAATCCCACCGAAAGAGCGGCTGATTTCCCGAAGTTTCGTCTGAAGCGGACCACGTGGACGTGGCGGTGGTCCTGGTGAAGCTTTCTCAGAACCGAAAAAGAATTGTCCGTACTCCCGTCGTCGATGAAGAGAATTTCAAACGGCTTCTTCAGGGGGCGGAGGGAGTCTTGGATCTTTTCGAAGAGCTCGGGAATGGACTCCTCTTCGTTATAGACCGGAACAACAACGCTGACAAAGGGTTCTTTGCCGGAACCGGTGACACGACGGAGATGAGAGAGTGTTGGTTTCGTGGGCATGGGATGGCTGCGCTTGACGGAAAATGGTAACGGAATTTCGATGGAAATGCAAGAAAACTGTACGCGGGGAACAGAAAGCGGTAAACAGTGAAGAGTGGAAGCTTTCGGCGCTCAATGCCTCACGGGCGTTCGGTTCAACGCTTCATTTCTCCCGAACTCGATGCAGCGCCTCCCGATTTCTTCCATCACCCTTGCCTCTTCATTGCTTCTCCATCGGTCGTTGGTTATATTCAGGAGAATTTCGACGGCAATTATGATCGTTCCGAAAAAGTCGTTGGGTCAGAATTTTCTTCGCGATGAAAATATCGCCCGGAAAATTGTCGAACAGCTCTCTCCGCAACCCGACGACCTGTTGTTAGAGATCGGTCCCGGCACGGGCGCTCTGACAAGCCATCTGATCGGGAAAGCCGGTTCCCTTGTTGCAGTGGAAATAGACCCGAGGGCCGTTGAAGCGCTGCGTGAGCGCTTCGGTCACGATCTCGATGTGATCCAGCAGGATATCCGTTCGGTTGATCCCCGGAGTCTTGCCGGGAAGGATCGGAAGCGGATCAGAGTGGTGGGAAATATTCCGTATTACATCACCAGCGAGATTCTCTTTTGGATGATTGACCACCGGTCGTTTTTCCAGGATGCCACCGTTATGATGCAGGCCGATGTTGCGCGGCGGCTGATCGCATCCCCTCGAAGCAAGGAATACGGCATTCTGTCCGTTGTGACGCAGTGCTACGGAGAACCCGAGATCCTCTTCCGCGTTTCCCGCAATTCCTTTTATCCTGTGCCCAATGTTGATTCTGTTGTTGTGCGCGTAGCCATCCGGACTGATGTGCCGGTCCATGACGAGCAGCTCTTCAGGTCCATTGTGCGGGGGACCTTTGGGAAAAGGCGGAAGACTCTTCAGAATGGCCTGAAATTCATGGGTTTTACCGATCAGCGCCTGGCAGAAGTGGATTTCGACCTGAGCCGCAGGCCCGAAGAGCTGAGTGTTGCAGGTTTTCTGGAGCTCACCGGGAAGCTGGAAAGCATGAAGGAAATTGTGCAACAAGGGAAACGAAAACGATCAGGAACCTCTTCATGATGGATCGGCTGTTTTCTGATTTCACATCCGAGGCTTTGAACTCTTCGGAGATGCGAAGGCTTCTATGACTGACAGAGAAGAAAACGGCGCAGCATCTTCTTCGCCGGAACGCGAACTCATCGAAGTAGACGATGAGCTGATTCAGGATATCGAGGATATCGTCCGTTCCCGTTCGGAATTCCTTCTCCTCAATATTCTGCAGGACTTGTACCCCGCCGACATCGCGCACATCATCAATCGGCTCGAGGTGGAGGAGGTGGATTTTGTTATCAATCTCCTTCCCAGCGACGTGGGGAGCGAGGTGCTTCTCGAGCTCGATGATGCCCATCGCGAGCACCTCCTCAGAAATCTCTCCCGGCCGAAGCTCATCGATCTTGTCGACAAGATGGACTCGGACGACGCAGCCGATATTCTCGGCGAGCTTCCGGAGGAAAAAGCCGAAGAAGTCCTCGAAACCATGGACGTCGAAGATTCTTCGCACGTCGAAGAGCTCATGCGCTATGACGAGTCCACCGCGGGCGGTATCATGGCGAAAGAGGTTGCCGTGGTTGGGGCGAAGGACACGATCAAGAAGGCGATCAAAGAAGTGCGGAGAATGGCGAAAGAGCACAAGAACATCTATGCGGTCTACGTGGTAGACGGCGACGGCCTCTTGATCGGAAGCGTGCCTCTCCAGGTGCTTCTGCTGCACGCGCCGAACAAGCGCATCTACAAAATCATGAATGCCGACGTCATCAGCGTGACGACCGACGTGGACCAGGAGGAAGTGGCCCAGGTGTTCAAGAAGCACGACATTGTTTCTCTTCCCGTGACCGACAAAGCCGGCAAGCTGATGGGACGCATTACGGTCGACGACATTGTTGATGTTCTGGAGGAAGAGCACGAGGAGGATGTCGCCCGCATGGTCGGTTCGGATGCCGATGAGCTTGCCCGCCGTTCCCCTCTTCAGGTGGCCATGCTGCGCCTTCCGTGGGTGGTGCTCACTCTGGCATTGGAGCTTGTTGCTGCCTTCGTGGTCCATCGTTTTGACGAAACACTCTCACGCGTCATTCTCCTGGCATCGTTCATGCCGATCATCTCGGCTCTTTCGGGAAACACCGGTTTGCAGTCTGCAGCCGTGGTTGTGCGGGGACTTGCGACGGGCCATGTGGAGCTCAAACGCTGGTGGAACCCGGTCGTCCGGCAATTTCAAACCACTCTGATCATCGGCGGCGTCTGCGGCCTTCTTCTGGCGCTTGTGGCAGGCTACTGGCACGGAACGGCCGTATTTGGCTTCGTTGTCGGCATTTCGATGTTTCTCTCTATTAATATATCGGGCTTTGTCGGGACGGTGACTCCCATGCTCTCCAAAAGCGCCGGCTTTGATCCGGCCCTGACGGCAGGCCCCTTCGAGACTGCATTTCAGGATGTTGTTGGCATAACGATATTCCTCTCCATCGCAACCCTGCTCCTTCAATGGCTCTGACAGAATGAAAATACGATCCGCGATTGCATGCCTCTCCGCCGCTGATCTGGTGAGCATCGTCTTTTTGACATTCCTCTCTTTGCTGAATCTGGTGTTTTCCGCGAGGGTTCCTCTCTGGCCCGTACTCGTTCTGGTCAATTCTTCAGCGGCGGCGCTGATTGTCTTCCTCTCGATAAACGCCGAGACGAAAAAGACGCCTCTCTTGATAGGGTTGCACCGGTGGTACCTCTATCCTATCGTCCTCCTGGTCTTCAAGGAACTCTATTTCATGATCCGGCCGATTCATCCGGTGGACTATGACCAGCTCCTGATCGAAATCGACCGTTGGATCTTCGGCGTTGACCCCACCGTCTGGATGGGCCGCTTTGCGCATCCTCTCCTGACGGAAATCCTGCAGATTTCTTATTCCTCCTATTACGTCTTGTTTCTCATCCTGGGGATCGAGATTTACCGCCGGCACACGCTCAAATCATTCGACAAGGCCGGCTTCATGATTGTGTACGGATTCTATCTTTCGTATCTCGGCTATTTTCTGCTGCCGGCCATCGGACCGCGTTTTACGCTGCATGAGTTTCATCTCTTGTCGGAAGAGCTCCCGGGGCTTTTGTTGACAGAGCCTCTCCGGGCGTTTGTGAACTTCGGCGAGTCGATTCCCACGAATGTTCCGAATCCGGCGGAGGTCGTTCAGAGGGACGTCTTTCCGAGCGGTCACACACAGCTTGCCCTCATCGTCGTGTACCTGGCATTCCACTTTAAACTGTCGACCCGGTGGCTTCTCGCGTCCCTCACCGCATTGTTGATTTTCGGAACGGTGTACTTGCGCTATCATTACGCCGTCGACGTCTTTGCGGGAATGCTTTTCTTCTGGTTCACCATTTGGAGCGGCCATCACATTGAAGCATGGTGGCTGGATACGCGCCATGTGCTGAGAAATACGTGAAGAAGACGCTTCATCGAATTTGTTGCAAGTCAGACAGAATTCCGATAAGTTGAAACGAGGCTGAATGTATGACGCAGGTTGAAATGACAAAGGAGCTTGAGTCCCTTGCTGAGAAAAGCGGCATTGCCATCCGCTATGAGAAAGGGGACTTCGAAGGGGGGTTTTGTGTCCTGAAAGATGAACGGCTGATTGTGGTCAACAAGAAACTTGCCCCCCAGCGAAAAGCCACAATCCTCGCTCAGGGACTCGCGGAAATCGGCATTGAGGAGATGTATCTCAAGCCTGCGGTCCGCGAATTCATTGAAGATGAACTCGCCAAACTCTCCAGGTCCTGATTGATGCAGAAGCTGAAGGCCCTTCTCCCGTTCTTTCTGCTTATCCTCGTTGCACTGCCGATCATCATCTGGCTGTTTCCCTCCGCTGACCCTTACGGTGCCCTTCGGCTTGAAAAAGACTACGAGGGAATCATGGAACGGTCAAGAGTCCTTCTGGACTCGCTCATGATTTCCCATGAACAGCTGCGGTCGGATATCGAGCTGAAGGTCAATAAGCAGTTGGTCCGCCAGACGCAGGAAGAGTTCGGCCTGGCACGGTCCAATGAGCTCCTGCGAACATCTCTCCCCGGCTATTTCTGGGAAGTGCGCTGGATGACGAAGGATACTCCCGACCTGGGAGGCGCTGGGGCCAATGATCGCCGGGAAGCAGAAAGAATTCTCGAAATACTGAGGGGGCAAGTGCGCCTTGAATTGACCGGATCAGGAAAGCTGATCGGGTTCGATCGGAAAATTCCGGATAGTCTCGCGCTTCCATCGTTGAACGCTGATGAAGCGAGGATGCTCGCGGAGTCCGTCGTTCGCCATTATGGGGACGCTGTCCCGGAAGGGATCTTTTCAGAACGAGTCCTCCCCATGCCGGGGAGAACGGATCATGAGTTTGTCTGGCGTACGAGCTATCAGCCCCTGAGCAATACTGTTCATCTCAAGGTGCGTGTCTCGGGGAATATTCTCACAAGGGTCGAAACGGCGTTGAACGTCCCCGCCGTGTACGCAAAAGCCCCCTTTGAGACCGGAATCCAGATCATCATCGTCATTCTTTCCGCGATTGCGATCATTGCCCTTGTGGTCCTCGCCTTCAGGCGCTTCCGCTCGTTCGAACTGGGATTTCGCCTGGCGTTTGCCGTCGGAATCATCTCTGCTCTCTCCGTTGCATCGGAAATTTACATCTCGAGCAGGGAAACCGGGTGGGAGATGGCTCTGGCGCTGTTTTTCGGAGCCCTCGTGGTCGGAGGAGCCATTCTCCTGATTTGGGCGGTTTGCGAATCAGTCGGAAGAGAAACCTGGAGGGAGAAGTTCGTCTCCCTCGACTTGCTCACACGAGGGCATGCTCATTCAAGGGTGGGAGCGAGCGTGATACGGGGATTGGCGCTCGGCATCGGAGCCCTTGCCTTTTGGCTGGCAATGGTGTCTGTCATTGGAGTGTGGATTCCGGTATGGATTTCACCGTCGGGGGAAAATGCTTTGCGCATTTTTCAGGTTGCGACTCCATCCATCCTGCTGCTTGCGCACGGTTTCTACACCAGCGTGTATGTCTTTGCGTTGTTTGTCCTGTTCTCCGTTTCCGCGCTCCGCAGGTTTTTTTCCTCTCCCGTTTCCCTGATCGCCGTTGCGGCTCTTATCCTTGGAGTGATGCGGCAGGGAAGTCTTTTCCCTCTCCCCGCAGGAATTGTTGTCCATGTTCTTCTCGGAGCCGTGATCGTATGGTCGCTGTACCGGTATGATGTCCTCGCGGCGTTTCTTGCCATGTTCACCATGGCAGTCGCCCAGGATGTTGGTGCGCTCTGGATGGCGGGTCATACGACCTATGCTTCCGCCGCGATCGCCTTGTTCGTAGCTGCCGGTGTTCTCCTTCTCGGCTCGGCAGCGGCGCAGTTCAGAAGGAAGGAGATTACGGATTTTGACACGATTGCGCCGGCCTTTGCCCGTCACATTACCGAACGGCAGAGGCTGCAGCAGGAGCTGGAGATTGCACGCCAGGTGCAGATGAGTTTCCTGCCGAAGAGTGACCCGACCATGACCGGACTCGATATTTCGTCACGATGCGTTCCTGCGCAGGAAGTAGGGGGTGATTACTATGATTTTGTCCGTCTCGGCCCGAAGCTGCTCAGCGTCGCCGTCGGCGATGTTTCCGGAAAGGGGACGCAGGCGGCTTTCTACATGACGCTCGCGAAGGGATTCCTGAGAGCCCTGTCCAATTCCTCCGGCTCCGTGAGCAATGTGCTGATACAGATCAACAGGCTTTTTTACGAGAACGTCGAGCGGGGGGCCTTCATCAGCATGGTCTATGCGGTATTCGACATGAAGGCGCGAAAACTCCGGCTGACGCGTGCAGGCCACAATCCTGTTCTTGTCTGGCGGGCGAAAAAGAAGAAACTGGAAGTGATACAGCCGAACGGCCTTGCCCTCGGACTCGAAGAGGGGAAGAAATTCTCGAAAACCATCCAGGAAGTGAAAATTTCCTTCGCTCAAGGCGATTGTTTTGTATTTTATACTGACGGCTTCACCGAAGCCATGAACAAGGATGGAGAAGAGTACGGGGATGAACGCTTTGCCGTGACGGTCCAGAATTTCGCGGGCGGAACGGCACGCGAGATGGTCGAAGGGATTTTTGGCCAGGTGCGCGTCTATATCGGCAAAGCGAAACAGCACGACGATATGACCCTTGTTGTGGTGCGCGTGGCGTAAGGGAAGGAATGCATTGAAAGTTCTCATTTTGAACGGGCCGAATCTCGGATTGCTGGGGAAGCGTGAACCCGCTACCTATGGCACCACGAGTCTGGCAGAAATCCAGCGCCGCCTGAAGAAGAAGTTTCCGCGGGTCAAATTTACATTTCATCAATCCAACAGTGAGGGAGAAATGGTTGACCGCCTGAACGAGGCGATGAGCGGAAAGCATGACAGCGTCGTCATCAATCCGGGCGCCTACGCCCATTATTCGTACGCCATTCGGGATGCCGTCGCAGCGCTGAACATCCCCGTGGTCGAGGTGCACCTGACGAATGTTCATGCGCGTGAAGAGTTTCGGCGGCATTCGGTCATTGCGCCGGTCTGCAAGGGAATTGTTGCGGGGCTTGGTCCCATCAGTTATGAACTTGCGGTGCGGTTCCTCCTGGAGAACAAATGATCAAAGCGGTGGTGTTCGATCTCGATAACACGCTGGTAGACTTCATGGCCATGAAACGGCAGGCCATTGATGCCGCCATTGCCGCCATGCGGGACGCGGGCTTGATGCTGCCCCCTGAGGAAATTCGGGAGAGAATCGACGAAATCTACAAGCAGAAAGGGATCGAGTTTCAGAATGTGTTCGATCAACTGCTGTATGATGAGTTCAGCAAAATCGATTATAAGATTCTCTCTTCGGGCGTGATTGCCTACCGGAAGGCTCGTGAAGCAGCGCTCGTCCCATACCCCCATGTGTACATGACACTGATGGCATTGGCAAAGATGCAGTTGAAGCTGGGCGTTGTTTCCGATGCGCCGGCGAGGGAAGCATGGCTTCGCCTCTGTTACCTCAATTTCCATCATATTTTCGATGCGGTCGTCACCTTCGATGACACGGGTGAAAGAAAGCCGGCGCCGGGTCCCTTCAGGAAGGTTCTGGAGAAACTCGGTGCGAAAGCTTCCGAATCGCTGATGATCGGAGATTGGGCGGAGCGCGATGTCGTGGGAGCAAAACAAGTGGGAATGAAGACGGTGTTCGCGCGCTATGGCGATACATTCGGCACGGTACATTCGAACGCCGATTATGAGATCGATGACATCAAGGGATTGATTGACATCGTGCGAAAAGAGAGCAACCCATCGTGACGAAGGGAATCATCCAGGGAATAGGTGTCGACGTCGTTGACGTAAGGCGCCTGAAAGAAACGCTGGCAAAACAGGGCAAAGCGTTCAGAGACAAGGTTTTTACGGAAAAGGAAATCGAATACTGTGAGGGTAAGAAGAATCCTCACGAACATTTTGCTGCCCGGTTTGCCGCAAAAGAAGCCGTGGGGAAAGCAATGCAAACCGGCTGGCGGGGGGAATTTCGATGGAAGGACGTCGAAGTCATCAACGAACCCTCCGGGGCGCCCAAAATCGTTCTGTACCGTGAAGTCGCCGAGACCCTCCGTGACTGCACCATTCACCTCTCGCTTTCTCATACGGAAAACACCGTCGTTGCATTCGCCGTGATCGAAACGCAGTAGATCCCTCATGGTCGCTCTTCTCTGAATCGCGCATACGCCTGTGCAATTCATCCCGCATTCAAGCGCGTTAGTCCCTTAATTTTTGTTAATCCGCGAAACAATTTGCCCCTTTCTTACGTTTTACAAGTACACTACAGACAATTCAACTACGGACTCCTTATGAAGAAGCTTCTTATTCTCGCATCGATTGGAATTCTGGGAGCCCTGGCGATATTCAAGGGCCTCCACAAACCGGAAGTCTACCATTTTGTCGAATCTGACCAGGACGGGAAGAATTTTGGGGCGTTTCCGCCCGAAATTCCCGAGGATCAGTTCGATGAAATGTTCGTCTAACCTCCTTAGGACGCGCTACAAAGAAAAACGCCGGAGCACTTCCGGCGTTTTTTCGTTTGAAACACCCGTTCGCTTCCATGTTTCTCATCCCAACTCGGAGCTTATTCGCTCCCATTCTCCATAGGCGTTTTCCAGCGATCGCTGGAGATCGCCGAATTCTGCAGTCCGCTCTCTCACGTCTTCCCGTTTATAGAATTCCTCTTTGGCCATGATGCCTTCCAGCTCGGATTTTCTCGATTCCCACCGCTGGATGTTCTCCTCGAGTTTCTTGAGTTCTTGCTTCAACGGGCCGAGCCGCTTGCTGCGGTCATTCCGTTCCTTGGCCTCGACGCGTTTCCGCTCTTTGGAACCGAGCTTTTGCTTATCCGATGAGATATCCCTCTGTACAGCCGCTTTGTTTCCCTTCCTTCTTTTATCCAGGAATTCGGTCACGGTTCCCAAATGGCGGCGGACCGTTCCGGGCACAAATTCGAGTACGGTGTTGACAACCGGGTCAAGAAAGGACCTGTCGTGGGAAACGATGACAAGAGTCCCTTCGAATGCCGCCAACGCAGACTGCAGCATCGCTTTCGACTGCATATCGAGGTGATTCGTCGGTTCGTCCATCACGAGAAGGTTCGCAGGCCGCAAAAGCATTTTGGCGAGAGCGAGGCGGCTCTTTTCTCCTCCGGAAAGCACCGAGACTCTTTTGAAAACGTCGTCCCCATGAAAGAGAAATGCGCCGAGAACGGACCGAAGCTTCGACCGCACCGGACCTTCAGCGACTTCGTCAACGACTTCCAGCACGGTTTTGGCGTGATCAAGCTCTTCGGCCTGGTGTTGGGCGTAGTACGAAATGATGACATTATGACCCACGACGCGTTCACCGCGGTCGATGGCCTCGATGCCCGCAAGTATGCGCGCAAAGGTCGACTTCCCCGCTCCATTGACCCCCACGACGGCAATGCGGTTGCCGCGTTCGATGCGGCAATCCAATCCTGAAAAAAGCGTCAGTGAACCGTAGGCTTTGTGAATGTCCGTCAGCTCGAGGACTACGCGTCCGCTCGGAGGGGGCGGGGGAAACGTGAAATGCATCCGCTCCGCCTCTTCATCGGTTTCCAGTGTCTCCATCTTCTCCAATCGCTTGATGCGGCTTTGCACTTGCCGCGCTTTTGACGCCTTATACCGGAACCGTTCGATGAACTCGGTCTCCTTCTCAACGAGTTTCTGCCGGTTTTTGATTGCCCTCTGCTGCAGCTCTTTTCGTTCAGCGCTTTGCTCAACGTAGAAAGTATAATTCCCCTTGTATTCTTCCGCTCTTCCGGGTTCCAGTGCGAGAGTACGCGTCGTCAGTTCGTCCAGAAAGGCGCGGTCATGGGAAACTAGAATCACGGCACCGTCGTAGGCTTTAAGATGATTCTCCAGCCACTGCTGCGATTCGATATCGAGATGGTTCGTCGGTTCGTCGAGCAGAAGAACCGAGGGCTCCTGGAGCAAAAGCTTGGCGAGTTCGATCCTCATTTGCCAGCCGCCGCTGAATTCCTCTGTCATCCTCTCAAAATCGGAAGTCGAGAATCCCAATCCCATGAGCACTTCCTCGACTTTGGACTTGATGCGATACGCATCCATTTCCTCGAACCGATGCTGCAGCTCTCCAAGAATTTCTATGAGTTCCGGATAGTCTTTGTGGTCATGAGGAAGACGGGCAAGATCGTGCTGGACCTCCGAAAGCCGCTCACCGACTTCGAGGACATGCGAGAACGCTGTTTCCGCTTCCTGAGAGAGAGTCTTTCCGCGGGAAGAAATCCCTTCCTGAGGAAGATAGCCGACGGAAACGTACGCGGCTTTGTCGATCGTACCGGCATCCGGGCGGTGGAGGCCGCCGATGGCGCGGAGGAGCGTGGTCTTTCCCGAACCGTTCGAGCCTACGAGGCCGATTCGGTCGTGAGGCCCGATGGCGAGGGAGACGTCGCGAAACAATGTGCGGTCCCCGAAGAAAACGGCGATGTTGTTGAGGGAAAGCATGTGAGAATATACGGATCGATGAGGAGAGAGGGAAGGAATGATGAGAGCGGTAAGAGGCGAAAGGGGAAGAACGGAAAGAGAAAGTCTGCACTCGCTCTGAATGAGAAAGACAGAGCCTCTCGCTTCATCCGGTGGCGGTCATCGCGCGTTTGAAGGAGCGTATCCCGGGCTTTTCGATTTCAAAGGAATTCATGCGAAAACCTGTGGCCGTGACGGCGTTGCAACTGAAATCAGATTTCCCTACTTTACACATGCACTATGAAGCACATCGGCATAAAAAAACTGTACTACTCGATCAGCGAAGTCAGCAAGATCACCGGCCTGGAACAATACGTCCTGCGGTATTGGGAGTCGGAGTTTCCGGAACTCAAGCCGCAAAAGAACCGCGCGGGAAACCGCATCTACACGAACAAGGACATCAAGCTCATTCTTCATATCAAAGGACTTCTTCGGGACGAGAAATATACGATCGAAGGCGCGAAAAAGGTCTTGGAGGAATACGTTCCCGAATCGGAAGCAGGGGAGCAGCTCGAACTTCTCAACGTTCCACAGAAGAAGAAAATCCAGGATGAAGAAATCAGGGCTGAAATGACCGAAGTGAAAGAATTTCTGCAGTCTATTCTCCAAAAGCTCGGCTGATCGTCCTGTAGCACTGCTGTAACCATCGCATTTCCTCTTTCCGCGTCACCTCCGATGATCGTTCGGAAGGTTCTCTGTTCATTGAAGGAGTACCGCCATGCATCGTCCCATCCACTGTGCCATTTTTCTCGGAATCCTGATTGTGACCGGTTGCAAACCTGAGCGACAAACAGCGACACCCCCCGTTGCGGCCATAAAGCCCACCAAGCTGGAAAAACACGGAGACGTCAGGGAAGACAAATACTTCTGGCTGCGGGAACGGGAAAACCCCGAAGTCATCGCCTATCTCGAAGCGGAAAACGCCTATACCGACACGATGATGAGACATACGGAATCGGTGCAGGAAAAACTCTTCGAGGAAATCAAGAATCGCATCAAGCAGACGGACCTCTCGGTGCCGTACAAGCGGGATGATTACTTCTATTACACTCGTACAGTCGAAGGAAAAGAATATCCGATCTATTGCAGAAAGAAAGGATCGGTGGATAGTACGGAAGAAATCATGCTCGACGCCAATCAGCTCGCCGAAGGGCATCGCTTCTCTTCGATCGGAGGAATGGAAGTAAGCTCCGGCCAGGACCTCGTCGCATTTGCGCAGGACACGATGGGGCGGAGGTTTTATACCCTGCGCTTCAGGAATCTGACGACAGGAGAATTTCTTGCGGAAGAGATCCCCAACGTGACCGGAAACGTCGCATGGGCCAACGATAACAAAACGCTGTTTTACAGCAAACAGGATCCGGTCACACTTCGCTCCTACAGAATTTACCGCCATGTTCTCGGTTCTGATCCCGCAGGCGACAAACTGGTGTACGAAGAAAAGGACCCTGAGTTCAGCTCCTATGTGTTTAAGACAAAATCCAAGCAGTACGTGATGATCGGCTCGTACCAGAGCCTGAGCAGCGAGTATCGGTATCTCGACGCACAAACGCCCGCCGGAAACTTCTCGGTCTTGCAGCCTCGGGAGAGAGACCACGAGTACGATGTAGATCACTTCGGGGATCATTTCTACATCAGGACGAATCTCAAGGCGAAGAATTTCCGTCTCATGAAAACGCCCGTCCGGAAAACCGCGAAGGCGAATTGGACGGAAGTCATCCCGCACCGCGAGGACGTCCTGCTCCAGAGCTTCGAGGTGTTCAAGGATCATCTTGTCGTCGTTGAGCGAAAAGACGGGCTGATTCAGATGCGCATCCGTTCCTGGTCGGGAGAGGGCGATCACTATCTCGATTTCGGCGAGCCTGCGTACCTGGCGTACGTGAGTTCAAATTATCAGTTTGATACCCCGATGCTGCGCTACGGCTATACTTCTCTGACGACGCCCAATTCCGTGTACGACTATAATATGGTGACGAAAGAGAAGTCCCTCCTGAAACAGGATGAAATTCTCGGCGGGTTCAACCGCGAGAACTATGTTACAGAGCGGTTTTCAGCTCCGGCGCGCGATGGCAAGATGGTGCCCATCTCCCTTGTTTATCGAAAGGGGACAGAGAAGAACGGCCAAAATCCCCTTCTTTTGTACGGTTACGGATCCTACGGTGCCAGCAGGGATGCAACGTTCAGCGCATCCCGCGTCAGCCTTCTCGACCGCGGCTTTGTCTACGCCATTGCCCACATCCGGGGCGGACAGGAACTGGGAAGAGGATGGTACGATGACGGGAAACTCCTGAAAAAGAAAAATACGTTCACGGATTTCATTGACTGCGCGGAATACCTCGTGAAGCAGGGTTACACGAGTCCCGATCGTCTGTTCGCCCAGGGAGGAAGCGCCGGCGGACTTCTGATGGGCGCAGTGATCAACATGCGGCCCGATCTCTTCAAGGGCGTTATTGCCGATGTTCCATGGGTTGATGTCGTCACTACCATGCTGGATGAAAGTATTCCCCTGACGACGGCCGAATACGATGAATGGGGAAATCCGAACAAGAAGGAATATTACGACTACATGCTGTCCTACTCGCCGTATGACAATGTCGAAGCGAAGGCTTATCCCAACATTCTTGTAACCACGAGTCTGTTCGATTCACAGGTTCAGTATTTTGAACCGGCGAAATGGACCGCAAAACTCCGCGCAATGAAGACGGACCAGAACATCGTTCTTCTCAAGACCGAAATGCAGGCGGGACACGGGGGAGTCTCGGGGCGCTATAAACAGTATCGCGATACTGCTTTCAAATTCGCCTTTTTGCTGGATCTTGCGGGAAAGTAATACTCAGCGGTTAGGCCGGGGGCGGGGATGAAGCCGGTGCATCGAGAATGCGCCGGATTTTCTGCATGAGCTGCTGCGCGGTAAAAGGCTTCTGGAGAAATCCCTGGATCGACAGCTGGCCGATGAGGGCGCTTTCCTCGAATTGCATGCCGCTGACCGCAAGAATCCTGATCGAGGGGCTGAGTTTGCGGATGGAGCGTATCGTCAGCGGGCCGTCCATGAGCGGCATCATCATGTCGATGACGGCGATCTCGATGTTTCCCTGATGGCTTGCAATCACTCCGACTGCTTCGGCCCCGTCCGATGCGGTGAGGACGGAGTACTCATGGATTTCCAGCGTACTTTTCATGACATCGACAATTGATGCCTCGTCATCCACGATAAGGATCTTCTCCCCGCGTCCATCGAGGCTCACAAGCTCTTCGGCATCTATTGCTTCCTTCCCTTCCTCGAGAGCCGGAAAATAATTCCTGAAGGTTGTTCCCATTCCCGGCGTACTCGCGAGCTCGATAAACCCGCCGTGGCTCTTCACAATCCCAAGAACCGTTGAGAGCCCAAGCCCGGTACCTTTGCCCCGCTCCTTGGTCGTAAAGAACGGATCGAAGATCTTTTCCTGGATGTCGGCGGGGATTCCCGTTCCGGTATCCGTTACGGAGAGTACAACATACCGGATTGCCTTGGCTTCGGGCTGCATGCGCACGAATGACTCATCGGCAAAGAAATTCTCGCCCTTGATAGTGATGGTCCCGCCTGATGGCATTGCGTCACGGGCATTCACGCTCAGGTTCATGAGCACCTGATGGAGCTGCGTCACATCGCCGTTCATGAGCCAGAGGTCCCTGGGAATGGATGTGTGGAGGCGGATGTTGTGAGGGAATGTTTGACGTATGAGTTCCGACATTTCTCCTACAACATGCCTCGCATTCATGGGCATGCGTTCACCCTGAACGCCTCGCGCAAAAGAAAGAATCTGCTTCACAATCCCCGCTCCGCGCTTGGCGGACACGTCAATAGAGGAAAGGAGTTTCAGAGCGTGTCCGTCTGAAACGCGCCGACGGAGAGTTTCAAGGGAGAGAAGAATCGGTCCCAGAACATTGTTCAGATCGTGAGCAATGCCCCCGGCAAGAATACCGATGCTTTCCATCCGCTGCGCCCGGAGAAGCTGAGTTTCAATTCTCTTTTGATCGCGCAAGTCCGTATACATCAAGTAATAACCTGCATGCACGCCATCGGACTCGACAGGGAACGAATGAAGGAGTACCTCGACGAGATTCCCATCTTTGGTTTTTCGGACGGTTTCCAGCTGAAAAGAAACCCCTTTCTTCATCGTTTCGTGGTTGGCCAGCGCTTCTCCGAGCCGGTCGGCGGGCACGATAAGCGTTGCGAGTTCTTTTCCGAGACATTCATCCCGCGCATAACCGAAGATCGTCGAGAAAGCTGCGTTGGCGTCGGTAATACGGTCTGCGCTGTCGACGAGAGCTATCGCGATGGGTGAATTCTGAAACAATTGCCTGAACTGGGATGTTCTCTGGACCAGTTCGTCCTGCATGGTTTTGCGATGTTCCTTGACGGCGGCCATCTCAAGCTCCCCGGCAAGCCTCATTTCGAGAAGCCTCTTCTGTCCCGCTCTCGCGATGGCGGTCAGTACGGAGCCTACGAGGAGAATTGAAAGGAGCGCAACGAGTGACACGAGAAGTACTGTATCTTCAAAATCGCCCAACACTTCACTCCGATCGATCTTTGCCACCAGCCGCCACGGTGATCGTTCGATCCTGTCGATAAAGGCGATGACGCGTTCCCCG
>CAZRPU010000031.1:27432-28032 GCA_964602055.1 uncultured Ignavibacteriaceae bacterium | reverse complement strand
TTTCACATTCCTCTTCAATCGGGATCGAACGAAATCTTGAAGGGGATGAGAAGGCGATATCGGCGCGAATGGTATGAGGACAGAATTCGCCGCATCAGAGCAGAAGCGCCGGATGCAGGCATAGGTGCCGATGTGATCGTGGGATTCCCTGGTGAAACAGAGGCGGAGTTCACCGCAACGTACCGGTTCTTAGCAAATCTTCCTCTTTCCTATCTTCATGTGTTTTCTTATTCTGAAAGAGAAAACACAGGTGCGGCTCAACTTCCGGGGCGGATCGAAGTTGGCCTTCGGAGGGAAAGGAGCGAGCGCCTGAGGATTCTGAGCAGCAAGATGAGACAGGCATTTGCAGCCAGCTTCATCGGTAAGATCGCCGACGTGTTGTTTGAAAAGTCTGTCAGCGGTGTGCAACAAACCGGCTTGACCGCAGAATATCTGCGAGTCAACGTTCAGTCGGCTCCGCTGGAGAATGAAATGCGAAAGGTCCGCATTATCAGCGCCGAAGGCGGGATTGCATCGGGAATCCTTCTGCAGCTGGGGAAGGAAGGAACTTTCGCGAAAGCACAAATGCAGGCCATTGCATGAAAAGATATATGTACGCGG
>CAZRPU010000031.1:0-27420 GCA_964602055.1 uncultured Ignavibacteriaceae bacterium | reverse complement strand
TTTGATGCTGACACTCCTGCCGACTTTGCTCATTGCCCAGTTCAAGAGGGAGGGCGCTCCGGAGAGGGTGGAAATCAGCGGTTTGCAGGAATCCGGAACTCGTCAGGCAAAGTCGCCGTTTCTCGGTGTGGCCCTTTCGTTAATCCTACCCGGCGCCGGTGAATGGTACGCGGACAATTTTTCCACCGGGCAATATTTTCTTGGGGCTGACGCAGCCTTATGGGTGACCTATACCGGAATCTCCCTGAGGGGAACGTGGGTTCGGGATGATGCGCGGGCATTTGCCACCGTTCATGCGGGCGCGCTTGTCGGCGGAAAAGATGAACAATTCGAAGTCGATCTGGGAAATTTTCGCACGACCGACGAGTATAATCAGGCGAAATTGCGCAATAGAGAATACGACCTGCTCTACGAAGAATCCTCTTTTCAATGGAGGTGGGATTCAGAAGACAATCGCGTTGCGTACAGGGAGTTGCGAATTCAAAGTGACCAATTATTTCAAAATTCTCGATTTGTTCTTGGGGCTCTTGTTCTCAACAGGGTCATTTCGGCATTTTCAGCCTGGCGTTCCGTCAATCGGTACAACCGGGCCGGTGCATCAGGCAGTTGGGGGATTGGGGCCGGAGTGCAGAACGGCCCCCTGCGAAGCTCCGGGATTTCACTGAGGATCACCAAGTCGTTCTGAACACAATATGCCTCAGCATGGAGTCCCGCTCAGGAGCGGGATTTTTTGTTTATGCGAAAACTGAAGCTGGTCGTTGAATACGACGGTACCCATTTTGTCGGCTGGCAGTACCAGGACAACGGCCGGTCCGTACAACTTGTTCTCGAATCGGCCCTGAAGGATCTGCTCCAGAGCGATGTGCAGCTCGTCGGTGCTGGAAGAACAGACGCAGGGGTGCATGCACTCGGGCAGGCGGCTCACTTCACGACCAACAATGCAATGGACTCCGGGACTCTTCTGCGAGGTATCAACGCCCTGTTACCCGATGATGTCGTTGTGCGGAGTGTTGAAGAAGTAAAGGATGACTTCCACGCACGGTATGGCGCCCGTTGGCGCAAATATCGGTACTCACTCAGTACCGTTCCGGTTGCCGTCGGAAGAGCCTATGTCTGGTTTATCAGCCATCGTCTTGATCCTGTGCTGATGCAACAGTGCGCCTCGCAGATCGTCGGAGAACATGATTTCAAGGCATTCTGCAAAGCAGGGACGAACACCCCCCACTTTCGCTGTGTCGTAAGATCAGCCGAATGGAAGGCGGCGGGATATCTGCTCAACTTTGAAATCGAAGCGAACAGATTTCTTTATGGGATGGTGAGGGCGCTCGTGGGTACCATGGTTGAAATTGGAAGAGGATACAGAAAAATCGACGACTTTGACGTTATTCTGAAGTCTGGGGATCGTCGTGAGGCGGGAATGGCCGCTCCGGCGGCAGGTCTGACTCTTGTATCGGTTTCATATGAATAAGCTTTCCCGGAAAAGCCGAAGGCTGCTCTTTGTCGTTACTGCATGGGCAGCAACGGCAGTCTCGGGTTGTATCGGTGCACTGGGTGTCAATCTTTTTCCGGACTCGAAGGATGTGGAGTTGGGAAGACAAATCGACGAGGAAATTCGACAGAATCCCAGAGAATATCCAATTCTTCACGGTTTTCCTGAAATCAAGGAGTACGTCACAAGTATCGGAAATCGCATCCTTGCTTCTCCGGAGATTCGTAAACGCGGCTCGTATGCATACACATTCGAGATCATTCGCGATGACAGTACTATCAACGCTTTTTGCACGCCAGGAGGATATATTTACGTGTATACGGGCCTTCTGAAGTTCCTCGATCATGAGGCTGCTCTTGCCGGTGTATTAGGACATGAGATCGCACATGCTGAGAGAAGGCATGCGACGCGGAGAATGAGCAGTGCACTGGGAGTTCAGGTTATTTTAGCGATCGCTCTGGGTGAAAACCCCGGCCAGTTGGCGCAGATGACAGGAAATCTCTTTGCGGGGCTGGGTTTGCTCGTCAATAGCCGATCGGATGAAACGGAGGCCGACAAGTATTCCATGCTGTACTTGAAAACGAGCCCCTATTTCCCAGGATCAATCCGATATTTTTTTGAGAAGGTTTCTGCCGGAGCCGGGGGAGGCAAGAGCAATGCCCTTCAACGGCTTCTCTCCACTCATCCCCTGCCACAGGACAGAATTGAGCACGTTCAGCAGCTCCTCAACGAAATGGGAAATCCGCAGCCCCTGGAAGAAAATCTCTTTTCTGAGAGATATCAGGAAATGAAAAAAAGAATCCCCTGAATGACTCATTTGCTTCTTCTGTGCGTTTCCGGTAGATTATTTTGCTCATATGCTTCGTGAAATTATTGCTCAATTGGCAAGAGGGGAAGACCTTTCGGCAGCAAATGCTGCCGCTGCGATGCGTGAAATCATGTCCGGCGATGCTCCGGAAGCTCTTATTGGTGGATTTCTCGTAGGTCTGAAGGCAAAAGGGGAAACAGCTGAAGAAATAGCGGCCTGTGCAGAAGTCTTGCGGGAGCAAGGGACAAAGATTGTCACTCGGCGCAGAAATGTCGTCGATACATGTGGAACTGGTGGTGATGGGGCGGGAACTTTTAACATATCCACGACAGCGGCAATTATTGCCAGCGCTGCGGGAGTCTCCATTGCCAAGCACGGGAACCGATCGGTCTCGAGTGCCTGCGGGAGCGCTGATGTCTTGTCGGCATTGGGAGTCAAGGTGGACGTTGACCATAAGACGGCGGGAGCCATTCTTGACGACATTGGGATAACGTTTCTTTATGCCCCCTTGCTGCACAGCGCCATGCGAAACGTTGCAAAAGCAAGGAAGGATCTCGGCATCCGCACGGTCTTCAACATTCTCGGACCACTGGCGAATCCAGCGGGGTGCAAGAGGCAGGTACTTGGTGTTTACGAGGGTTCCCTCGGCTTGAAGATGGCAAAAGCGTTGCTTCACCTGGGGACAGAACATGCGCTGGTCGTTCACGGGCATGATGGCCTTGACGAATTGACAACGGGGGCCAAAACATCGGTCTGGGAAGTCAAGAGAGGGAAAATTCAAAGCTTTCTGGTTGATTCCTCGGATTTTGGAATTCCAATGACAGCAAAGAATAGTCTGTTCGGCGGGAATGCGGAAGTCAATGCAGAAGTTACGCGGAGCATCCTCGAGGGAAAGAATGGTGCTCCGAAGGACGTGGCTGTCCTCAACGCGGCCGCAGCGATTGTCGTTTCCGGAATGGCGGCGTCCTTGGAGGCAGGGCTTGAACTGGCTCGGGAAGCTGTTGATTCTGGAAGAGGTCTGAAAAAGCTGAAAGACTGGATTGACGCAACCAATGCATAGAGAGTACACTTGAAATCAATTCGCCAACTTATTAAACAGTTGCTAGTTAAGAGCAGGCTCCTCAGAACTGACCTCTCCGAACAGGATCTCCGAGAAGTTCTACAGGCGGGGACTCTGAGCGGGGCCTTGAACAAGACGGAACACGAGCTTATTACGAGCATACTTGAGTTCACCGACACTGCGGCGAAGGAAGTCATGGTGCCAAGGCCTGATGTCGTTGCCCTCGATATCCGCAGCCCCCGGGAATTGCTCATCCACAAAGTCATAGAAGAGGGATATTCCAGGCTTCCAGTGTATGATGGGAGCATCGACAATATTGTAGGGATCATTTACAGCAAGGATCTTCTGAGTCTTCTGGAACACCGCGATCTCATCATCTTACAAGACATTCTTCGGCAGCCGTATTTTGTGCATGAATCGAAGAAAATCAGTCAGCTTCTCCGTGAGTTTCAGCACCATAAGGTCCATTTGGCGATTGTTATCGACGAATTTGGCGGTACCGAGGGTATTATTACGATGGAAGATATTCTCGAGGAGATTGTCGGGGAGATTTTGGACGAGTATGATGAAGTCAAGAAGGCGACCGAGGCTGCCAGTGACGGGACGGCTATTGTTGATGCGAATATGAGCATTTCCGATTTCAACGAACAATTCCGGTCATTTCTGCCCGAAGCAGCGGATTACGAAACTCTCGCCGGATTCCTCCAGAAGATCACTGGAAGACTGCCTGACCTGAATGAAGTAATCCGTCAGGGCGGTTTCGCGTTTACGATTCTCAGCAAGACTGCACGGAGGCTCCGGCAGGTTAAAGTATCCCCTCTTTCTCAAGCGGGCCCTCCCAGCGGGCAATGAACGATGGAGTCATTTCTTCACCGAATCATAGCCTCAAAAAAAGAAGAAGTAGCGTCGCAGCGTCTGAAAGCACCGATTGCCTCCCTTCGGTCCGCAATCCAGGATCTCCCGCCGACGAGGGATCTGTCGGAGGCGATTGCAAAACCGGGCCTTTCGATCATTGCAGAAATCAAGCAATCATCCCCATCGGCCGGCGTTCTGACCAAAGACTTTGATCATCGGGTGATGGCGGCCGAATATACGGCAGGGGGAGCCGCAGGGTTGTCTGTGCTGACTGAACAGACATTTTTTCGCGGCAGTCTTTCCTTCCTGAAAGAGGTTCGTGCGGTTTCCGCTCTGCCCGTTCTTCGCAAGGATTTTATCATCGACGAGTATCAGGTTTTTGAGACCCGCGCTGCCGAAGCTGATGCCGTATTGCTCATTGCGCGCATCTTAGAGATAGATGAATTGCGAAAGTTGAACGAAGCCTCGCTGCTTCTCGGCCTCCAGCCGCTGGTTGAGGTGCACGATGAAAATGACATAGAAAAGGCGCTGGAGATCAATGCACATATTATCGGGATCAACAATAGGGATCTCTCGGATTTTTCCGTTTCGCTGGAACGTTCAAGGCGATTGCGCCCGATGATTCCCGGTGATGCCCTGACGGTGAGCGAGAGCGGAATCCGGGGAATTGACGACACAAGGTTTCTGAAGGAAATCGGCTTCGATGCCGTTCTGGTGGGAGAGGGATTGGTAAGAGCGGGGAATCGTGCTCAAGCCGTTCGGGAACTACTTGTACACTAAAATGCAGCAAGACCTTTTTGTAAAAATATGCGGGATCACCAATTTGGAAGACGCCCTGCATGCCGTTCGGTGCAAGGCAGATGCCTTGGGATTCATTTTTTATGAGGAAAGCGATCGCTTCATCGCGCCCGATCGAGCCAAAGAAATAGTCGCCCGCATGCCTCGTCATGTTTCAAAAGTAGGAGTGTTTGTTGATGCGGATCAGAAGTATATCCGGACAATTACCAAACATGTCAAACTGAGTGCCGTTCAATTATCCGATAACCAGGGCGCGGACGACCTGATTGGTTATGAGACGAGCGTCATCAAGGTGTTCAGAGTCAAGCCGGATTTCGATGTCGAAGTGATGCGGAACTATATTGTCGACGCATTCCTTCTTGACACCCATTCCGAAACAAAAGCGGGCGGTACGGGTCGGACATTTGACTGGAATATCGCCATTAGGGCGAAGGAGTTTGGAAAAATCATCTTATCCGGAGGTCTGACCCCGGAGAACATTGCCGGTGCGGTACAGTTCGTTCAGCCGTATGGAGTGGATGTCAGCAGCGGCGTTGAAAAAGAAGTCGGCAAGAAGGATCCCGTCAAAGTGCGCGATTTTATTGCCAAGGCAAAAGGGGTGCCTCTTTCATACAGCGAGTTTGAAGAATGAGCCGGAAGGGAGGTAAACGGCATTCCCTTCTTCCGGATGCGTCGGGGAGGTTTGGTCCGTACGGCGGACGATACGTTCCGGAAACGTTGATGAGTGCGGTGGAGGAACTTGCGGCTTCCTATGACCTTATCAAAAAGGACAGAGCCTTCCAAAGAGAATTGCACGGTTACCTGAGGGATTTTGTCGGGAGGCCCACGCCTCTTACCTTTGCTGCAAGGCTCTCCGAGCACGTTGGAGGTTCGAGAATATATTTGAAGCGGGAGGACCTTTGCCACACGGGAGCCCATAAGATCAATAACACACTCGGCCAGGCATTGCTGGCGCGCAGGCTTGGAAAGAAGCGCGTTATTGCTGAGACAGGCGCAGGACAGCACGGGGTCGCAACTGCCACGGTGTGCGCCCTGTTTCAGCTCACATGCATTGTCTATATGGGCATTGAAGATATGCGCCGGCAGGCGACCAACGTGGAACGAATGAAATTGCTTGGGGCGGAAGTGGTCCCCGTCTCGTCGGGAAACGGCACATTGAAGGATGCGACGAACGAAGCAATCAGAGACTGGGTTACGAACGTCGAAACCACGTATTATCTCATTGGTTCAGTGGTAGGCATGCACCCGTATCCCATGATCGTTCGGGATTTCCAGGCGGTGATCGGGCACGAGATGAAAGAGCAAATCCTTGAGAAGGAAGGCCGGCTCCCCGATACGATTGTAGCGTGTGTCGGGGGAGGAAGCAATGCTCTGGGGATATTCTCTCCGTTTCTTGAGGATCAGTCGGTGTCATTGATCGGCGTAGAGGCGGGGGGAGAGGGGATTGAGACGAAGAGGCATGCTGCATCCCTCTCGAAAGGGATTCCTGGTGTGCTCCACGGCTCCCTACAGTATCTTCTGCAGGATGAGAACGGACAGGTCGCGACGCCTCATTCAATTTCCGCGGGCCTCGACTATCCGGGTGTGGGCCCTGAACACTCCTATTTGAAGGATACAGGCCGCGTGCAGTACACTCATGCGACGGACAGAGAAGCGATCGAGGCATTTCATCTCTTGACCCGCATGGAAGGGATCATTCCGGCTCTGGAATCCGCTCACGCTATTGCCCATGTTGTCAAGTCGTCTGCCGGCAGGAAGAACGAGCTTGTTGTTGTCAATTTGTCCGGAAGAGGGGATAAGGACCTTGCGACGGTCCTATCGTTTTGACAGCAGGCAAACATTTTGAGCCGCAATATGTTTCTCATCATGAAAGACTCCGCTGATGGAGTGTGACCGATGCATATAGTGCAATGTCTGTCACGGAGCATCCCGGGCGGCGGTCCGACTCTTGTGCTCTCCCTCGTGAAAGGAATTCAGAAGCAGTATCCTGCAATCCTCCAATCCGTCATCCTTCCACCCGGCGGCGCTTTCGTCGAAAAGTTCCGATCACTCAATATTGAAGTCCTTGAAGTTCCGCTCGACAGGATCACTCCGGCGGCCATGATGGGAATTCGAAAGGCCCTTCATGCATTGACGCCGTCGGTCCTGCATACACACGGCCGCGGCGCGGGCCTCTTTGTACGGTTGGGAGCAGTCCGAGGAAGGGCTTCCCTTGTACACTCGTATCACGGGGTCCACAGGTCTCCTCGGCCCTTCGTTCAGGCGGGTTTGCAGATGCTTGAACGGTCGCTCCTGAGCAAGACATCGATTGTGCTCAGCATTTCGAAAGGGGAAGCTGCTGATATTCAGAACGAGTTTCACTGTCCGCCCGGGAAGATCCGAATCATCGAGAACGTCATAGACGATGGTGAACTGAAGAAATCTTCAACAATGCCGCTGACCGGACGGGTTGGAGCATTTTTTCGGGAAAACAAAGGCTCCTTCGTTATTGCCATGATTGCGAGGGACGATCCTGTCAAGAACTACCCGCTGGCCATTGAAACCGCCCGGAGAGTCCTCTCCAACTCACAAAACACTGTATTCGTCTTCCTGGGGCCCCTGCAATCGAATGAGCTCCTCAACGATCTTATCACTGAATACAGTAGCAGGGTCATTCTCGCCGATCCGGACTCGAACGCCCACGCGATTCTCCGAAAGTCGGATTGTCTCCTGCTCAGCTCGAGAAAAGAGGGCAGGTCGCTGACGGTTCTTGAAGCACTCGCTCTGGGGAAGCCCATTGTCGCAACCAATGTGCCCGGCCTTGCGGAAATGATCCGGGATGGCGTGAACGGGATTCTCTGCGGGGAAGAGTCCGCATCTCTTGGCGGAGCGCTTCTCGAACTGTCGAGGAACAAGAAACTTCGGTCAACGCTTGCGCAGAGGAAGCCCTTGGACGGAAGCTCACCGTTCCCGGTCTGGATCGATCAGTACGTGCGTCTTTATGAGGAACTTCTGGATGCCTCCTGAAATTAGCGTTGTTCTGCCCGTGTACAACGGCGGAAGATTTGTGGGAGAAGCGGTTGACAGCATCCTTCGGCAAACGTTCGAGGACTTCGAATTCATTATTGTCGATGACGGCTCGACCGACACAACGCCATCAGTCCTCCAGAAAGTCCGGGATTCCAGAATACGCGTGATCAAGAACGAGTCGAACAAGGGCATTGTCTACTCGCTTAACCGAGGGATCGCAGAGGCGAGAGGGGCTTATATTGCCAGGATGGATTCGGATGATGTCGCCCTGCCTGACCGCTTCATGCTCCAGAGAGCAGAACTCGGGGGAAATGCGAGGCTTGCGGCCGTGGGTGGTCAAACGGTTCTCATCGATGGCTCGGGAAAGGAACGCGGAACAGAAGTGTATCCGTGCTCGTGGCATTCGATACGTAGAAGCATGTTCGTGAGGAATCCTCTTGCCCATGGCACCGTCCTCATGCGCCGGAGCGCCCTTCCCGCAGACGGCCCGTATGACGCCCGGTTTCTCCACAACGAGGACTACGCTCTTTGGCTGAGGCTTGCAGCGAGCCACGAACTCGCCAATATCCCGGCAATCGTCATGAAGCGCAGAATTCACGACAAGAACATTACCGTGGAAAAGGAACTGGAACTCGTTCATTACAGGAGGATCACCCTCCGGCATGCAGTCGACGACCTGTTTCCGAATCCCCTTCTGAAGGTGCATCTTATCCGGCCGTGGCTTGCATTCCATGCTCGGCGGCTCAAACGATTGATCTCATGAAGCGCGTCTCCGTCGTTCTCCCGACGTACAACAGAAAAGATCTTCTGGGTGAATCAGTCAGTGCGGTTTTGGCCCAGAGCGTTTCCCCTTCCGAGGTCATTGTCGTCGACGACGGGTCCGACGATGGTACGCCTGAATTTCTGAGGAAGGAGTTTGGTGGGTCGGTTACAATCGAATCCCTTGTTCATTCGGGATTACCTGCGGTCGCACGGAACCACGGGATTGCTCGCTCCACCGGTGATGTCCTTGCATTTTGCGATTCAGATGATGTCTGGCTTCCCCGCAAACTGGAGACGCAGCTCGAGTACATGGACCGCACCGGCAGCCCCTTTTCTTGCACTGATGCCTTTGTGCACGGGTCGACGACAAGGTATCTTGACCGTCATAACTTCCGATATGCCACTTCGGGGAAGAACCTCTTCTGGGGCAACTTTGTCATCAATTCGTCGGTCGTGCTTGAGCGGGATTTCCTGGGTGGCGATCGCTTCCCCGAAAAGCAAATCTTCCGGGGCTACGAGGATTACCTCTTGTGGCTCAGGCTGTCGACGAGAGGGGGTATCGACTATCTTTCGCAGCCGCTTCTGCACTACAGGATTCACAACGAGAGCCTCAGCAGCGCGAACAGGCGACGGGATGCTTACGTTCAGATGAGGATCATTTTTTCCACACCTGCAATTGTGCGGCATCCTCTAATCGGGGCTGCAAAGACGCTGAAATATGTTTTGACGATACTATCGGAGGCAATGCGCAAACAACGATGAAGATTCTTCACACGGTTCATCGGTATTTTCCCGATACAGGGGGGAGCGAAGAGGTTGTCCGGCAACTCTCCGAGTTCATGTCGTCGAAGGGACACGATGTAACGGTTGCCACGTCGTATTCCGCTGAAAGAAACACGGAACTGATGAACGGCGTCCGGATTGCCGGCTTTCGTTGTTCGGGGAACCTCGTTGAAGGGATTCGCGGAGAGGGAAGCGCGTATGTCGATTTTGTCCGAAACGGCAATTTCGATATCATCATGAATTATTCCGCCCACATTTGGACGACGGATCTCCTCTTTCCGCTCCTGGAAGACTTGCCGGCGAAGAAAGTCCTCGTGCCTCTGAACTATTATCCGAAAAGTCTTCCCTCATATGAGGGATATTTCCGGCAACTTCCTGGCTTCTTGCGCCGGTACGATCGAATCGTTTACCTCTCCGAGGCAGGTGAAGACAAAATGTTTGGCGATGCAGCCGGACTCACCAACGGCATTGTCATCCCGAATGGAGTCGACATCGGCGAATTCGACCGTGCATCCAAAGGAAGCTTTCGGGAAAAGTACGGCATCGGCCGGAAGCTTATCCTCCTCAACGTGTCAAATCACAGTGATCTGAAGAACCATGCATTCTTTTGGAACGCTGCCCGGCGATTCAGGGGAGAAGAGGTGGCGGCGGTGTTGATCGGGAATCCCTTTCATACGTTTCCCCTCAAGTGGGCATCGCAGTGTTATCCCCGGTGCCGTTGGGAAGGAATATGGGGGAACGCACTTGTTTTGGAGGGCGTTCCGCGAAAGGAAGTGGTCGAAGCTTTTGTCGATGCTGACATTTTTGTTTTTGGATCAAAGGCCGAAACGTTTCCCCTGGTCATGCTTGAATCGTTTGCGGCCCGCACGTTCTTCGTCACGAGAGATGTCGGAAATGTGCGTGAATTTCAGCATATTGCGTCCATTATTGATACCGAAGACGAGGCTGTTGAAAGAATCAACGAATTTCGTTCGGAGCCGGAATCTTTTCGTTCCCGCATTGAACACGCCTACAGGCATGTTGCGGACAATCTCAGCTGGTCTTCCGTCGGCGCCCGGTATGAACTTCTGTACGCGGAGTTATTGAAGAGAGGAGTTGTCAACGGATGAAGGTAAAAGCTGTCGAGAGAATAGGGATCTTCGGCGGGACGTTTAATCCTCCGCATCTCGGCCATTTGCTCATTGCGGAGCATGCAAGGCAGAGTGCGTCGCTCAACAAAGTTCTTTTCGTTCCGGCGTTTCTTCCGCCGCATAAAGTGGGGCGGGAGATCATCGATTCGAAGCATCGTCTGGCCATGACGAAACTTGCCATCGCCGGAAACAGATCGTTCATTGTCAGCGATATCGAAATGCGCCAGAGGGGTATCTCCTACACGGTGGGCACGCTTCATGCTCTGCGCGCAGCTATGCCTCAGGCAGACTTGTTTCTTATCATGGGGTCAGACAGCCTTGCCGAGGTAGACGGCTGGAAAGACCCGCAGGCAATCCGTTCTCTTGTCCGGTTTCTTGTCTATCCTCGAGATGACGTCTCGCCGTCCCGAAACCCTGATGTGGAATTCATCCGTGGTCCCGTGGTCGGAATTTCATCCTCCGAAATACGTGGAAGGGCTGCGAGGGGAGAATCGATCCGTTATCTTGTTCCACAGAGCGTTGAGCGCTATATTCTGCGCCATCGGCTGTACCGGCGGTGATTGTGGACAGGACCGTGCCTTGTCTTTTGAGAAATTTCTTTCTACCATGACAACGAAGCTTACCCTTTTCCCATCAATCTGAACGCACGTCATGCCTTCAAAGCCGCTTCACGTTCTCGTTGTCGATGATCAGGATTCTTTCCGCATGAGTCTTGAGATTGCCCTCACGATGTCGGACAAACATGAAGTGACCATGAGCGATTCCGGTGAGGATGCCGTTGAAAAGCTCAAAGCGGAGAAATTCGATGTCGTTCTTCTGGATTACAAAATGCCCGGACTTTCCGGTCTGGATGTCCTTGCATGGATGCATGAAAACAGGGTTGATACACCGGTGATCATGCTTACCGCTGCAGGATCCGAAGAGGTTGCTGTGGAAGCCATGAAACTCGGGGCATACGATTATCTTTCGAAAGAGCACATCGAAATTGACCGTCTTCCGCTGACCATCAACAGCGTTCATGAGCGATACTTGTACCGTCGGGAAGTCACGCGGCGGGAACATGAAGAACATCAGATGCGCCAGCAGCAGAAAGACCTGGCATCGCTTCAAATGTTTCAGAATACCGTCAGCTCGATAGGCCAGTTCGTGAACAACAGTTTGGCAGGGCTTTCCAAGAGAATTGCGGAAACCGAAACAGATCTCCTTCAGTATGTGACGAACGACGGCCGCAAGCCTTTTCTGGAGTCGTTCACCGGGCTCAAGCAGGAGTTCGATGTCGCTTTTTCGGGCTTGAAATCCATGCTCGATCTGACCGCGCTGGTTACTCAAAAGCTCGAAGGAATTCAAAACTCCCACTCGGCTGAGAAGTCGCAGCAATAGGCAGCAATGCCGAAAAGTTCCTCACCTCGTTCCACCTCTTCCCGCAAAAATGATGAAGAGCGCTCCAGGGAAGAGCTCCTCAAAGAACTGAGATCCCTCCGCCGGCAATACGTTAATCTCAAGATCCTCGAATACGAACACGAAAAGGCTGTCACAGCTCTCAGAGAGAGCGAAGACAAGTACCGCCAGATCGTGGAATCGGCAAACGACATTATTTACCGCATCGATCCGCGAGGATACTTCACGTATGCCAACCATGCAGCTGTCAGGATCATCGGCTATCCGCTCAAGGAGATTATCGGAAGAAACTACCTGGAGTTTCTTCATCCCGGATCCAGAAAGATGGCGATGAAGCACTATCTCATACAAACGACGCAGAGAATACCGACCACCTATTTCGAATTTCAGGCCGTTACAAAGCGTGGCTCGACTGTTTGGCTGGGACAGAACGTCCAGCTGATTCTCCAGGGAAAGAAAATTGTCGAACTGCAGGCTGTCGCCAGAGACATTACGGAGCTCAAAGAGGCCGAACGAATGCGCGAAGAGCTTGAGCTCCAGCTCAGGCAGGCGCAGAAGATGGAATCCATCGGGCGCCTCGCGGGAGGAATCGCTCACGACTTCAACAACATCCTGGGCATTATCCTTGCCCATGGCGGCATTCTGGAAAAGAGCGACATCCCGGAGAAACAGCGCCTGTCAAGCCTGGAGGCCATCAACAAGACTGTCGCACGAGCAAAGAACATGGTCCGTGAGTTGCTGACCCTGGCGAGAAAAACGGAACCTTCTCTCGAGCAGATAAACGTCAACAAAGCGATTGAGGAGTTTCTCGCTGTCATTGAGGGGACATTTCCGGCGTCCGTACGATTTGCGGTGCAGTGCGAGAAGGATCTCCTTTGGATCGAGGCGGACTCCAATCAGTTTCATCAGTTGTTGCTCAATCTCCTGGTGAACGCAAGGGATGCCATGCCAAACGGCGGAACGATCACGGTTCGGACAAAAGCCGCATCGCAGGAGAATGTACGGGAGCGTTTTCACGATGCTCCGGACGGATCGTATGTCTGCATTGCGGTCGAGGATACCGGATTGGGAATGGACGAATCGACCAGGACGCGGATCTTTGATCCGTTCTTCTCGACCAAGGAACATGGCAAGGGATCCGGGCTCGGCCTTGCTGTCGTCTACGGTATCGTTCAGAGTCACCGTGGATTTATCGAAGTTGAGAGCGCCCCCGGGCAGGGGGCAAGCTTTCGGGTCTACTTTCCGGCGGGAACGAGGAAGCCGCTGCCTGAGCGTCCGCGAACCTCTGTCCTGAAATCCGGTCGCGGCTCGGAAGGTGTTCTGGTGGTCGAAGACGAGGACCTCTTGAGACAGGTCATCGTCAAGTTATTGAAAGAACGTGGCTACTCCGTTTTCGAGGCCAAGGATGGCATCGAGGCGGTAGACCTTTTCATGAAAAATCAGAAATCGATCGATGTCGTATTTTCAGATATGGGGCTGCCGAAACTCGGAGGATGGGAAGCGTGCGTGACGATGCGGGAAATCAAGCCCGATGTCCGAATTCTTCTCGCAAGCGGATTTGTCGAACCTCATGTGAAGAGTGAGATCGATTCCGCCGTGGGCATTGCATTCGTCGCAAAGCCCTACGAGCACTCTGAGGTTGTGAGCGCGCTCAGGAGAGTGCTGGACGAAAAGACTTTGAATTCTTGATGTCTCACGGAAACTTCAGTATCTTGCTTCCTCCGAGACAGCGCAGAGCCCCCGTAGCTCAGATGGATAGAGCAGCGGTTTCCTAAACCGTAGGTCGGACGTTCGAATCGTCTCGGGGGCACAAGGATGATTGACTTTTCCGTGAAAAAACGCTACATCGTTACGAAGCTTCGGCTCCTCCCGCCGCAGGAATATATAACCCACAACAGCTTCTCTTGAGCGGAGATCTCGCACAGTGGATTCGACCCAAGCCCTGAACGCCCTTCATTTCGGCAGAGTCGATGCTGAAACCGATTATCGCCTCAGCCAATGCTTTGTTGGAACAGAGATGCTCCGACAAGCACTCCTCCCGCAACATTCCCTCTTTATTGGACCGAAGGGATCGGGAAAGAGTGCGCTCTTTCGACTGCTCTGCAATGATTTGAGCATGTGGAAATCTCTGCTGCCGAAGGGATACGAAATAATCTATAGAATTCCGGTCACGGGCCTCCAAAGCGAAAAATATCTTTCCGGTGTCGATCTTGATGAATTGAGCCCCCAGACGGCGAACGACTTTCGGGCATTCTGGCTTCTCTACCTCGGCCTCAAGACGGCAACGACACTCGTGGAAGATCCGAAAATGCAGGCTGTGGTGGAACGTACGGAAAATGCGAAAGTCAAAGAACAATATGCCGTTCTCGCCCGCGTGGTGAGGAGTCTTGGTCTTGTTGAAGCGGGGAGTTCGGTTGAGAAACTGAAGCAGCGGATCGACAGCCTCATCGACCCTCAAGACGGATCCTCCGGGAGCGCCGGGGAAGTGGGAAAACAGCTGTCCGTGAGCTTCCGTAATAAGACGGGGATGGCCATCATCACCTTGCTGGATACGATTGACGGCTTGCTCCAGGAATCGAAATGCCTCTCGTGGATACTTCTCGATAAACTCGACCTTTTGTTCTTCAACGACATCGACCGCTTACGGATGTCGATCACCGGATTGGTGCAGCTCCTCGTGGAATACAGCGACAGGTTTCGCAATATTCAGTTCAAGGTTTTTCTGAGGAGAGATATCTATCGCGACCTCCGCATCGTGAACAAGTCGCACCTGGTGAGTTACACACACGAAATGCGTTGGCGCGGACCATGGCTTCTCAAACTTCTTGTTGCACGGGCAGTCTCCGATGAAAGAGTGCAAAAGTACTGTGAGGCCCTCGTCGGGACGCCGGTGCACGTCGGCAGTATCATTAATGGGTCAGATGAATTGGTACTGAAGGTGTTTTACGCAATTTTCGAAGAACGTATGGGCATTATCAAGAGGGAGGGATTTGGCCCGCCCACGCATGAATGGATTCTGAAAAGGCTGGTGGACGGTCTTGGAATGAGTTTCCCGAGAGAGATTATTCACTGGGGAAACATGGCAGTCCATAAACAGAGGGAAATCCTTCGTCAGGAGCATTCGAACGGGGATCGGCTCATCGGGGCCAGGGCCCTGCGCCAGGCCTTCGACATGGTCTCCGCCTATCGGTGCGATAGCTACCTTCATTCGGAGTTCCCTCATTTGGCCGCCCATGTAGACACGTTTCGAGGCAAGGAAGTATCGACGTTCACGCGCGAAGAGCTCTATCGCGCCTTCGAAGGTCTTGATCCGAGCGGCGATGACGGGATCCGGGCAATGCATGACATAGGCCTCATTGCCCCGATGGGCAAGAACGTCGATTCGGCCCTCAGGTTCGAAGTGCCGCTCCTGTATCGAAGCGGTTTGGGCATTGTCGAGCGCAAACTGAGACGGCGGAAGCGAAAACTGCGTTCGATCGAAGAAAAAGGACGAGTGCAGCCGGAGCGAAAAGAGTCAGGAAAGAAGGAGGGGGAAGAAGTCAATATTCCGCTCTCGCTTTGAAAACGGATTGGTCCAAAAACAAAACCGACTGAGGTTGTCAGTCGGTTTTTTTTTACTGGTTGGGAGGAACCAGCATTTTGAACCTGCCGTCGGCAGGCTCAAACTCACCAACCAAGATAGAAACCTGAGCCGGGATTGTTGTGACGAAAGTCACGGGACGGTGATTGAAGGAACCAGCACCCGTCGCTGCCTCCTTTCTTGATTTCGAGGAGAAGTTTCACAAAATTTGATTCCACCGGGGAATTTTCACCAACGCCGCAGGATTCCATGCGTTTTTCCAAAGCTTTCGTTCCCACCCAAAAAGAAACACCGGCCGATGCGACCATAGCAAGCCATAAGCTCATGGTCAGAGCCGGGCTCATGCGCCAGCTCACCGCAGGCGTCTATGCCTATCTGCCTCTGGGGTATCGGGCAATGATGAAGGCGATGACGATCCTCCGGGAAGAGATGAACAGAATTGGCGGACAGGAATTCCATTTCCCTGCGCTGAATCCTGAAAGTCTCTGGATTCAAACCAAGCGACGGAACATCCCCAATCTTATCCTGAGCATTAAGGAACGGGATCTCGTCCTGGCGCCGACCCATGAAGAAGTCGTCGGATGGCTTGCGGCGATGCACATCCAATCCTATAAAGACCTTCCTCAAATCTGGTATCAGATCCAGACGAAATTCCGCAATGAACCCAGACCGCGTTCGGGAGTGCTGCGCGGGAGACAGTTCATCATGAAGGATTCCTACAGCCTTGACACTTCGACGGAAGGCCTTGACCGGAGTTATGATGCACATGCAGATGCCTACAAGGCCATCTTCACGCGATGTGGCTTGAATTTCTTCGTGGTAGGCGCTTCCAGCGGTGCAATGGGTGGAAGCGGGTCGCAGGAATTCATGGTGGAATCACAGGACGGAGAGGATACGGTTGCCAGGTGCGGATCGTGTGACTACGCCGCCAACCTGGAAGTCGCTCGGTCAAATCTGGATGGTGTCGGCCGAGTTCCGGACAACGAGGTGTTGAAGGAAATCCATACACCGAATGTGCGCACCATCGATCAGCTCGCGGAGTTTCTCGGGGTCGATCACAAGCGCCTTGCAAAATCCGTGGTTGTCCGGCACAACGAAACGCCCGTCCTCGCGCTCATGGCGGGCAACGATCAATTGAATGAAACCAAGATGCTCGCGGCTCTTGGAGGAGGCGAAGTCAGGGGGATCCCTCCCGAAGAACTTTTGGCTCTCACCGGAGCCGATGGAGGCTCTATTGGACCCGTGGGATTGAAACATTTCAGGATCATTGCTGATAAACGGCTCGAAGGGGCCAACGGAATGGTCAGCGGTGCCAATCGGAATGACTATCATTACGCCAATATTGATTTCACACGCGATGTGAAACCGGAGAAATACGCCGACCTTCGCACCGTTGAATCGGGAGAACCCTGCCCGCAATGCGGAGCAAAGCTGAAAGTGACAAATGCGATTGAAATAGGACATATTTTCAAGCTTGGAACGAAGTATTCTGAAGCGTTGAATGCAACGTTTCTCGACGAAACAGGAGCCGGAAAACCCATTGTCATGGGGAGCTATGGGATCGGGGTCGAAAGGATTATCGCATGTCATCTGGAACAGAGCCATGACGAACATGGAATTGTCTGGAACAAGGCCCTTGCCCCGTTTGATGTTCACTTGATTGCAGCAAGCATGAATAACAAACAGGCTGTCCTTGTTTCGAATCAGTTATACCGGGCCCTCACTGAACAGAAGATTGATGTTCTCTTTGACGACAGGCCCAATGCGTCTGCCGGCTTCAAGTTTAAAGACGCCGACCTTATTGGCATTCCACTCCAGGTCATCGTCGGGGAACGAGGATTGAAGGAAAACAAAGTGGAGATCAAGAATCGAAGGTCGGGGGAACGCGAGCAGGTATCTGTTGAAACGGTTGTGCAGGATATCCGCAGGCTTCTGGAAGCTGAGGAACCCCCGAAAGGGCAAGCATGAAGCCGGACCCAATCTATATCGGAGGGGAGTGGCGGACAACATCGTCGGTTGTCGAGCAACGCAGTCCGGTCAACGGATCGGTCCTCGGTGCGCAATGCCTTGCCGGAGTGAGCGATCTTGCAGACGCGGTGCTCAGGGCCCGGGAGGGTTTCGAGGAAACGAAGAAGCTTCCGAGCTATCGCAGGGCGGAAGTTCTCTTTGCGATTGCCGACGGTCTGGAAAATCAAAAAAGTGCACTAGCCGAGTGCATAACCGGAGAGATAGGAAAAGCGATTCAGTTTTCGCGTGCCGAAGTTGAGCGCGCAATCATGACGTTTCGTCTGGCGGGAGAGGAGGCCAAGCGCATCGTGGGGGAAGTTCTCCCACTGGATCTCAACGAGGCTTCTTTGCAGAGATACGGGGTTGTGAGGCGGTTCCCGATCGGCATCGTCCTGGCAATCTGTCCGTTCAATTATCCGCTGAACCTCGCTGCTCATAAGATTGCGCCGGCGATCGCCGCCGGCAATGCCATTCTGTTCAAGCCGGCCCCTCAGGCGCCGCGGACAGCACTGGAGTTGACGCGCATCATCGCAGCGTCCGGCTTTCCCGCCAGGGCCTTCAGCTTTGTCCCTACTTCGAACGAAGCGGCCGAGACCCTCGTCACGGATGACCGTATTGCGATGGTTTCTTTTACGGGCAGCGCGTCTGTCGGCTGGAAACTCAAAAGCCTGGCGGGGAAGAAGAAAGTCCTCCTGGAATTGGGCGGGAACGCCGGAGTCATCGTTGACGATTCGGCGAATCTTGCAGATGCAGTCAAGAAGAACGTTACAGGATCGTTTGTCTACTCCGGTCAGGTGTGCATTAAGGTACAGCGAATATTTGTTCACGACAGCGTTTATGAAGAATACAGCAGTAAGTTTGTTGCTGCTGCGCGGGGGTTGAAAGTCGGGGACCCTTTCGGGAATGACACGGTCGTAGGTCCGTTGATCGACGATACGGCAGCTGCGCGGGTCGAAGCCTGGATCCAGGAGGCAGTTCGATCCGGTTCAAAAATCCTCACAGGAGGAGCGCGTCGCGAAAGGGTCATTGAACCAACCGTGCTGACCGAGGCAGACCGAACGGCAAAAGTCTCATGCCAGGAGATCTTCGGCCCCGTCGTTACACTTTCTTCCTTCAAAACATTTGACGAAGCCATTAACCTCGTGAACGATACACGGTACGGACTGCAGGCAGGTGTTTTTTCCAACAACTATCGCAACATCCTGCGCGCATATGAAGGTATACACGCAGGGGCTGTTGTCGTCAATGACAATCCCACGTACCGTGTCGATCACATGCCGTATGGGGGGATCAAAGATTCCGGTTTTGGAAGAGAGGGACTAAAGTACGCAATTGAAGCCATGACAGAACCGAAGCTTCTGGTCATGAATCCGTCGTAAGACGTTCACCGCCGTAAAGACGAAGTTGCTTTTCCATGTCCGATTTCATCCATCTTCACAACCATTCCCATTACAGCCTTCTCGATGGCGCCTCGACGATTGAGGGGATTGTCCGCGCCGCCGCAGAACTCCACATGCCCGCTGTTGCGCTCACCGATCACGGTGTGATGTTTGGTGCGATCGAGTTTTACAAGAAGGCGCGAAAGGCCGGCATCAAGCCTATTCTTGGCTGCGAGGCCTATATCGTGACGAAAGGAAACAGGAAGGAGCGCGTCGCCACCGCATCCGGCTCGGGACGCGGCAGAGGAGCGTATCATCATATTCTTCTTCTGGCAAAGAACGAAACGGGCTACAAGAATCTCATGAAGCTTTGCACGCTGGGGCACACCGAAGGATATTACTACAAGCCCAGAATTGATGCGGAGCTGTTGGCACAGTACCGCGAGGGTATTCTGGCTACTTCGGCCTGTCCTGGGGGAGTGGTCGGAGCGCATCTCGTCAACGGGGATTACGAGGAAGCCCTGGCCTCTGCGGCTATTTACAAGGACATTTTCGGGGAGGATTTCTACATTGAAATCCAGAACCACGGCATGGAGGTCGAGAAGCCGATTCTTGCCAGCGCACCGAAGCTGGCTCGTGACCTGGGCCTGCGGCTCGTCGGAACGAACGACTGCCACTACATCAAGCGAGATCACGCCGTCCCTCACAACATCATGCTTCACATTCCGGATGCAAGCAGTACCAATATCCCGGATTACACGACCCTTCGATACGGGACAGACCAGCTGTATTTCAAGTCGGCGAAGGAAATGGAAGAGGTCTTCAGGGATTTCCCTGAAGCCGTACGGTCGACTCTCGAGATCGCCGAAAAATGCAATCTCGAGCTCGATTTCAAGAAGAATTTCATGCCCATGTTCCCGATACCGGAGAGCAGCGGCGTGGAGACGCTTGAGGGTTATCTCGACAAGCTTGCCACCGAGGGTCTGAGGGCGCGCTATTCATACATATCCCCGGAAATTGAACAGAGGCTCCATCATGAACTCGCCGTCATCAAGAAGATGGGATATGCGGGATACTTCCTCATCGTGCAGGACTTCATCCGTGAGGCGCGGAAAATGGGCGTTCGGGTCGGGCCGGGCCGCGGCAGCGCTGCCGGAAGTCTTGTTTCGTACGTCTTGGGAATTACCGACGTCGATCCGCTCCATTACGGCCTCCTGTTTGAGCGATTTCTGAACCCCGACCGCGTCAGCATGCCTGACATAGATATCGACTTTGCGGACGACCAGCGCGAGAAAGTAATCGAATATGTGCGCAAGAAATATGGTGAGGAATCGGTTTCGCAGATCATCACTTTTGGCACACTCTCCACGCGCGCCGTCATCAAGGATGTCGGACGCGTTCTGGGGATTCCTCTCAGCACGATTGATTCGATCACCAAGCAGATTCCGGTCTTTCAGGGAAAAGTCACGCCCGTTGCGGAAGCCCTCGAGGTTATTCCTGAACTGAAATGGTTGAAGGAAAGCCCCGACGAAAAAATCAGATTAATGATTGACACCGCGCTCGTTCTGGAAGGGATGAACAGGAATGTCTCCACCCATGCTGCAGGGGTCGTTATTGCTCCGGGGGACATCAGCGACTATGTCCCGATGTACAAGACCCCGAACACAGAGCTGATGACGCAATACAACATGAAGGATTTGGAGGATGCCGGGTTGTTGAAGATGGACTTCCTCGGCCTTCGGACCCTTACGGTCATCGAAAACGCCCTGCGCCTGGTCAAGGAAAATCACGGCGTCGTTCTCGATCTCAACAATCTTCCGGGCGATGACCCCAAGACACTGGAGATATTTTCCAAAGCTCAGACGGTGGCCGTTTTTCAGTTTGAAAGTTCGGGAATGCAGGATTATCTCAGGAAGCTCAAGCCCACTTCGATTCACGACCTTGTTGCAATGAATGCACTCTATCGTCCCGGACCCATGGAGAATATTCCCGATTTCATCGATCGGAAGCACGGCCGGAAAACGATCTCTTACCTCCATCCGAAACTCGAGGAGACCCTCAAAGAAACATACGGCATTATCGTCTATCAGGAGCAGGTGATGAAGATCGCGAGCGACATCGCGGGTTTCAGCCTTGCGAAGGCCGACCTGATGCGGCGCGCCATGGGCAAGAAAGACAAAGCTCTCATGGCGGAACAGAAGAAGGAATTTGCGGCGGGAGCTCTTTCCAACGGCATTGACAAGCACACCGCCGGCGAGATTTTTGACCTCATTGAAAAGTTTGCGTCCTACGGTTTCAACAAATCGCATAGTGTTGCTTATTCGGTACTGGCATATCAGACAGCGTATCTGAAGGCACATTATCCTGCGGAATATATGGCGGCCACGCTGACGAGCGAAATCGGCGACACGGACAAGATCGTTCTGTTCATTGATGACTGCAGGAAAATGGGAATGGAGGTGCTTCCCCCGGATGTCAATGAAAGCGGCGTTGATTTTGTCGTAACGCCCAAAGGAATCCGGTTCGGCCTGAGCGCCATCAAGAATGTCGGCACAGGTGCTGTTGAGCAGATCGTCCGTGTCAGGAGTGAGGGGGGCCGGTTCAACGACATCTTCGATTTTTGCGGAAGGGTTGACCTGCGGGCCGTCAACAAAAAGACTCTGGAAAGCCTCCTGCTCGCCGGAGCGTTCGATTCTCTCCATGAAAATCGGGCGCAGGTGTTCGAGTCGGTCGAACGCGCCATGGCGTATGGACAGACAGTCCAGGAATCGCGCGAACGGGGACAGTCGAGTCTTTTTGAAACAGGCGTCACGAAGATCCAAACGCGCCCGGCTCTTCCTTCGGTGGATGCATGGTCGGAAGGCGAAAAACTCTCCAAGGAGAAGTCCGTGTTGGGGTTTTATGTTTCCGGCCATCCGTTGAGGGTCTATGATGAAGAAATAGCGTCCTTTTCCAACGTGCGCCTGGGAGAGCCGCAGAGCGTGAACGCACAGGCGACCGCCCGCGTTTGCGGCATTGTTTCTGCCGTCAAGAAGAAGGTTGACAAACGGGGGAACCTCATGGCATTCATTTCCCTGGAGGACTACACGGGAAAGGGGGAGTGCATTGTGTTTTCCGACGCCTTTCAGAAGTATTCGTCGTTGTTGGTCCCCGATGCAATGGTGATGGTGGTGGGAAAGGGGGAGGTCAGCGGGGACACGGTAAAAATCCTCGTGAACGAGGTCATTCCCATGGAACAGGTTCGGGAAAAACTCACTCGGAGCGTGAATCTTCTTGTTGATCTTGACAGGGTGAATGAGAACACGGTGGTCGAACTGAGGAAGGTTCTTGAGGAACATCGGGGCAAGTGTCTGTGTTATCTCACCGTGACCGGTGGCGGAAATGCAAGAAATTCACTATATTTGACACGCCGACATGCCGTAAACCCCGACGGAGCGTTCATGGAAGCGATCAAAATCCTTCTGGGTCCGGCGGCTGTGCGGCTGCAAGCTTAACAAAGGAGAACGAATGAAACCCGTAACACTCACGGATGATAATTTTCAAACTGAAGTACTCTCTTCCGACAAGCCTGTCCTTGTAGATTTCTGGGCGGAATGGTGCGGTCCATGCAAAATGATCGCCCCCGTTGTCGAGGAACTCGCAAGAGAGTATGACGGTACGCTCAAGGTCGGCAAAGTCGACGTCGATGCCAACCAGAAGGTCTCAATGCAATTCGGTATTCGCAGTATCCCGACACTTCTCATTTTTAAGGGAGGAAAGGTCGTCGATCAGGTGATTGGGGCAGTTCCGAAACGCGCGTTGGCAGACAAAGTCACGAAACATCTCAATTGAAGCTCCACAATATGGAATGCGGGAACGCCTGGCGGTTACGAGGCTTCTCGCATTTTTTTTCACGGATCCACGTGTTTATTGAGGGCACCCCATGGTTACCTCGTTCAAGAAAAGAACACATACTTGCGGGGAGTTGCGCAAGGACCACGTTGGCACAACCGTCACTCTGACAGGTTGGGTGGACGTTCGCCGTGACCTCGGCGGGCTCGTGTTCATCGACCTTCGCGATCGCTACGGGAAGACCCAGATCGTCTTCTCTCCTCAGGTTCATCCTGAGGCGTACGCTGCTGCACAGTCGTTGCGGTCGGAGTTTGTGATTTCTGTAACCGGGAAAGTGGGTTTGCGTCCTTCCGGCAGGGAAAACGCCGAGCTTCCCACGGGAGCTATCGACGTTGAGGGGATCGAACTGACCGTCTTGAACAAGGCTGAAACCCCTCCATTTCCCATCGAGGATGCACTGCAGGCGAGCGAGGATTTGAGGCTGAAGTACCGTTACCTCGATCTCCGCCGCCCGGTCATGCAGCGCAACCTCACCATGAGGCATAAGGCCTATCAGGTCACAAGGTCGTACTTCGATCGAAATGGGTTTGTGGAGATCGAAACCCCGGTCCTGATGAAAAGCACTCCCGAAGGGGCCAGGGATTTTCTCGTTCCCAGCCGCTTCCACAAAGGGAAGTTCTATGCTCTGCCGCAGTCTCCCCAAACCTACAAACAGATCCTTATGGTTTCGGGATACGACCGCTATTTTCAGATTGTAAAGTGTTTCCGCGATGAAGATCTTCGCGCAGATCGTCAGATGGAGTTTACACAGATCGACGTGGAAATGTCGTTTGTCGATGAGAACGACGTCGTTCAAATGACCGAGGGATTAATGACGGATCTCTTCAAGTCCATCCTCGGGCATGTTCCGCAGACGCCGTTTCCGCGATTGACCTATCACGAGGCGATGGAGCGGTACGGAAGTGACAAGCCCGATACGCGTTTTGACCTTCAGCTCCATGACTGCACGGACATCGTGACCTCGAGCGCGTTTCGCATTTTTCGCGACACTATCGCTCGGGGAGGAGTTGTTGCGGGGTTGGCTGTCAAGGGACTTGCGACTTCGACACGCAGTCAACTCGACAATCTGGCCGACACGGCAAAATCGCTCGGAGCGGGGGGACTCATATGGCTCAAGGTGGAAAACGAAAAACTCGAAAGCTCAGCCGACAAATTCCTGACGGGCGACGAAAAGAAACAACTTGCCAAAAGGCTTGGCGCACAAAGCGGCGATCTCTGTCTTCTGGTCGCCGATACATGGAAGAAAACCTATTCGGTCTTGGGCGCTCTTCGCCTTGAAATGGGGCGTCGTTTGAAGCTGATGGATGAGAAGAAATGGAACCTGCTCTGGGTCGTGGACTTTCCCCTGGTCGAATACAGCGAAGAAGAGGGAAGGCATGTGGCTGTCCACCATCCGTTTACGTCTCCAAGGCCGGAAGATATTCCTCTCCTGGATACCGAGCCTGGGAAAGCACGTGCGCGGTCATACGACCTCGTGTTGAACGGCAACGAGATCGCAGGTGGAAGCATCAGAATTTTCGATTCGGAACTCCAAAGTCGTATCTTTCGACTCTTGGGCGTGGAACCTGCCGAGGCGAAACAAAAATTCGGGTTCCTGCTTGAAGCGTTGAAGTACGGGGCTCCACCGCACGGCGGGATTGCTTTTGGCTTCGACAGAATTGTCATGCTTTTCGCCGGGGAAGAATCAATCCGCGACGTCATTGCTTTTCCGAAGACCACGAGCGGCATGTCGCTCATGGACGATGCACCTTCGACGGTGGATCAGGTTCAGCTTCAGGAACTTCACCTCAGGCCCCTGGGGAACAAAGAGTAACCCTCCATGGCAACAGGGCGAAATATTGTTCGCATCGCATCGGGCCAGGGCTTTTGGGGGGACCTGCTCACCGCTCCGCGGGATCAGGTGCGGAAAGGCCCTATTGACTATATCATGATGGACTACCTGGCGGAAGTGACAATGTCCATCATGCAAAAACAGAAGAGAAAAGATCCACAGCTGGGTTACGCGAAAGACCTTGTCGATCTGTTCGGTGAAATTGGTAAAGACTGTGCCGAGCGAAACATCAAGATCATCACCAACGGTGGCGGCGTCAATCCGGTTGCGTGCAGCGAGGCCCTCCTGAGCAAAGCCCGTTCGATGGGAATAGCCAAGTTGAAAATTGGCGTTGTTCTCGGCGACGATATTCTCGATCGAATGGCCGAATTCCGGTCGAAGAACATTGATTTGAAGAACATGGAGACGGGAGAGAGCATGACGGCGATCCTTGACCGGCTTCAGAGTGCCAATGTCTATTTCGGAGCGTTTCCCATTGTCGAGGCTCTGCGGCAGGGAGCCGATGTTGTCGTGACGGGGCGAACCACCGATACAGGCCTCACCCTCGCTCCTATGATTCATGAATTTGGATGGAAGGAAACGGACTGGGACAAGATTGCTGCCGGGACCGTGGCCGGGCATATTCTGGAATGCGGCGGACAGGCATCAGGTGGAAATTTCTCAGCGGACTGGAAATCGGTTCCCGATCTTGCTCGTATTGGATTCCCCATCGCCGAGGCGTCCGCCGATGGTACTGTCGTGATCACCAAGCATGAAGGAACCGGCGGGCTGGTGAGCATGCAGACCGTGAAGGAGCAATTGGTGTATGAGATTGGAGATCCGCGTTCATACATTACGCCCGACTGCACAGCGGATTTCACAAGCATTCGGCTGGCACAGGAGGCGCCGAATCGCGTCAAGGTGCATGGCGTGAAAGGGAAACCCTCCACAGAGTTCTTCAAAGTGTCCATGTCCTATCTTGACGGATATACCTCCTTTGCGACTTTAACCTACACGTGGCCGGATGCCTTGGAGAAAGCTCATCGTGCGGATGAAATTCTCAGAACCAGAATTTCTGACCTCGGCCTGAGCTTCGAGGAGATTCGCACGGAATTCCTGGGATACAATTCATCACACGGCCCCCTTGCCGTGTCCTCGGGGGAACAGAACGAAGTTGTTCTCAGGGTTGGCGTGAGAGGAAAGGATTACAAAGCCGTGGAGCGTTTTGGGAAAGAAATTGCTCCGTTGATTCTGACTGGCCCTCCTTCCGTAACGGGATTTGCAGGGGGGCGGCCAAAACCGAGTGAGGTGATCTCCTATTGGCCTGCCCTGATACCGAAGTCTGCAGTCCAACCGAACATCATTGTGAAGGAATTATGAAAGTCCGGCTTCTGGATATCTGTCATGCGCGGTCCGGTGATAAGGGTGATACAGCCAATGTTGGCCTGATTGCGAGAAAGGAAGAATTCTTTCCCATCATCCAAAGGCTCGTGACCGTACAGAAAGTACAGGATCATTTCAAAGGAATCATCGAAGGTCCTGTCGAGCGTTTTGAGATGGCAAACATCTGGGCCTTGAATTTCCTTCTGCATAAGGCGCTGGGTGGCGGCGGCACAAAATCGCTGAAGAACGATGCCCAGGGAAAAACTCTTGCGGCAGCGCTCCTTCGTATGGAAATTGAAGTACCGGACGGCACCAGCATCACCTGAAGGGTCATGGAGAACAAGCGGTATGTTTGAAGAACTCAAAGATGCCTTGCAAAAGGAAAAAGAGCGCCTCGCAACGTTGAGGACCTATCTTGATCTCGACAGGAAGGAAGCGGAAGTTGCCAAACTTCAGGCCCAGACAGTGGAGCCGAACTTTTGGAACGACAACACGAGCGCCCAGAAGGTCATTCAGGAACTTAATAGCCGCAAGGAGTGGATCGAAGCCTGGCAGAAGCTCGCTCGGCTCGCCGATGACGCCGGAGCCCTCATTGAATTAGCTGAGGAAGACAAGGATGCTTCCGTTGCTGATGAGATCTCCCGCGACCTTCAAAGGCTCAGGGAAGAGCTTGGGGAACTCGAATTCAGGAACATGCTTGGCGGAGAAGACGACGAAAAGAATGCCATTCTGACGATTCATTCCGGTGCGGGGGGAACCGAATCGCAGGATTGGGCCGAAATGCTGTTGCGTATGTATTCTCGCTGGAGTGAGAAAAATCGCTTTAAAACCAGCCTCGTCGAGCTTTTGGAGGGGGAGGGTGCCGGAGTGAAGAGCGCCACGCTGGAGGTGACGGGCAAGTTTGCGTATGGCTACCTCAAAGCAGAAAGCGGTGTGCACAGGCTTGTTCGAATTTCTCCGTTCGATGCTAATGCCCGACGTCATACGTCGTTTGCCTCCGTTTTTGTCTATCCCGAGATCGAGGATGATGTCGAAGTGGAAATCAACCCTGCGGACCTGAAGGTGGACACGTATCGATCGGGGGGAAAAGGGGGACAGAACGTCAACAAGGTGGAAACGGCTGTGCGGATTACGCATGTCCCGACGGGAGTGGTTGTTGCCTGCCAGCAGGAGCGATCGCAGTTCCAGAACAGGGAACGGGCCATGAAAATGCTCAAGTCGCGGCTGTATCAGCTGCGGAAGGACGAGGAGAAGGCGCGCTTGAGCGCAATTGAAAGC
>CAZRPU010000030.1:0-29475 GCA_964602055.1 uncultured Ignavibacteriaceae bacterium | reverse complement strand
TGTGAGGCGATCGGTGGAAGGAGCCCTCCGACATCGTACAGAGAAGAATCTTCTGCTGACGCATGAAGATGCAGAGACCTGGATGGACGCTGTCGGCCCGGAGGGGCCGTGGACTCCGAGGGGAAACCGTGCCAACGATATCCAGGCTCTTTGGTACAAGCAACTTCTCGTGGCGTCGTGGATGGCTGAAATGCTCGGTGAAACCAGCAGCTTCAGGACTTGGTTTTCCGCAGCTGAACAGCTGCGGAATTCCTTCAACACCCTTTTCGTGAATTCCGAAGATGGGCTCGTCTACGACCATCTGAACAGCGACGGTTCTCCCGATCGCCAGTTTCGGCCCAACCAGATTCTTACCCTTGACCTCATTGACGACGCACGCGTGCAACTGAATATTTTCAGAAAAGTGACGGAGCGTCTTGTCTATCCTTACGGCGTGGGCTCCCTCTCCGATGAAGATGATCAGTTTCATCCTTTTCATCACTATGCTCCCTCTTACGTTCAGGATGCGGCGTATCATAACGGTATTGTGTGGACGTGGCTGGCCGGACCATGGATTACCGCTGCCACGCGTTTCGGTTACGCTGACCTGTCGTTCAGGGTCACAGAAGATATGGTGCATCAGATTCTCGACCGGGGAGCCGTGGGAACGCTGTCGGAGCTTCTCGATGCGGCCGCTCGGGACGGTGAACCGGAACCCCGACTTTCGGGAACCTTTACTCAGGCGTGGAGCTTGGCGGAATTTGTACGCGTGTGGTATCAAGACTACCTTGGGATCTCGGTCGACGCGGTAGAACACAAAGTGGAACTCCATCCGCACCTGCCCTCGGCGATTGCTCAAGCACGGTTCGGAATTCCGCTGGGAGGTACCACAATCGCAGCAACGTATAAGAACGAGCGTTCCCGCGGCATCATCACGCTTGTTTCTCCTCCCACCGCCCCAACGGCGGATTTCCTCGTAGGATGGCGACTTGAAACGGGCGTGACATTCGACTTCGCGTACACATTGTTACCAGGCACGGAGGCGACTCTCACCATCGATGCAGACGGAGTCTCAGTAAAAGACGCGTCCGGCGAGCGGTTGAACACTATGACGATGAGTCGGCTCAACGAGAAGCATGATTCTCTCTCCCTTGCAACCGCAAAGGTGCGGCCTGATCTTCCTTCGATGAAGGGGCCGTCGCACAGAATTCTCACCAATGAGGAAATCAAACGATCGGCTGCGGGTGCAGTTTCTTTGTACGAAGCGGTGGACCCAACGGGAGATGACCGGGGTCCGGGGACATTTGTGTACCCAGCCAATCCGTATTTCAAGCCCGGGATTCTCGATCTTACGAAGTTCAGCGTCAGCGCTGATGCGCAAGCAGTTCATTTTTCTTTGACCTTCCGATCTCTCGTCAATCCAGGCTGGCATCCCGAATACGGTTTCCAACTCACATACGCCGCGATCGCGGTTGATAAGGATGGAGTGTCGGGATCGGGGAACACTGTCATCGGCCGGAATTCGGGCTACCAATTGCCGAAACGTGACGCGTTTGAATCTGTCATTTTCGTCGGCGGGGGGCTTCGGGTGGAAAATGCATTGGGCGCAGTACTCGCGGAGTATACGCCCCTTCCCGGCGACGAGCGAAACCCGTTGGGAAACAGCAGGGAGAAAACGATTTCTTTTTCACTTCCAGTCGAACTCATCGGCCGGCCCGAACGGTCATGGAAATATACCGTCCTCATCGGTGCCCAGGATGATCATGGCGGCGCCGGCATCGGGGATTTCCGAAATGTTTCTGCACAAGCATCCGAATGGTCGGGAGGAGGTAAGAAGCGGCTCAACGAATCAAATGTGTACGACGTTCTTCTTCCACAATAATGAGTGTCATTCATCATCTACCAGGAGGTCTCTATGTTATTCATTCTTAGCGTTTTCATCGCGGTTGGAGCCACTTTTATGTGGATCTCATCGAAAAAGAAAGCTGAATTCAACGCCATGTTGAAAAGGACTGCGAACGTTTCTCTTGCGGCCGCGGTCGGTTTCAGCCTTCTCGCCGTCGGACAGTGTCTCACGGTCATTCCCGCAGGCCACGTGGGTGTCGTCGATTTCTTTGGCATCGTTTCCGACACGCCCCTGCTGGCCGGCATCAATCCGGTCAATCCCTTGGCAAGGGTCACGAAGTATTCCGTGCAAACCAAGGAGCACAAAGAGACCATGCAGGTGCTCTCGCGGGAAGGCCTGACGATCGGGCTCGAAATAAGCGCTCTCTATCGTCTCAACTCTGATTCCGCAGCCCGCGTCTATAAAACCATTAGCGGCGGGGACTATGAAGGCGTTGTGCTGATCCCGCAGTTTCGTTCCATCAGCCGCGCTGTCACTGCAAGCTTCCAGGCCAGCGCCCTCTATTCAACCGAACGCGAGGCTCTTGCCGTGGCCATTCAGCAGGAGCTCGCACGAGCAGTCTCTCCCAGGGGCATCATAGTCGAGAATACCCCTTTGCGCAATGTGGGTCTGCCAACGCAACTGACGGAAGCCATCGAGCAGAAGCAGCGTGCTGATCAGGAAAGCCAGAGGATGGAATTTGTTCTCACGAAGGAGCGGCAGGAAGCAGAGCGAAAACGCATCGAGGCTCAGGGTATTTCTGATTTCCAGAATATCGTGGCCCGCGGCATCAGCGAACAACTCCTGCGATGGAAGGGAATTGAAGCCACGGAAAAGATTGCTGGCTCCCAAAATGCAAAAGTCGTGATTATCGGAAGCGGAAAGGATGGCCTTCCGCTCATTCTGGGAAGCCAGTAAGAATTCCCGGCGTCCGATGAGCTACTATAACGATGCCGCGGTATCCGGGTACATGAAATTCGAGTACTCGTTCTAAGTCTGCCGCCCATCTCTTAACAAAAGCTCCGCCTCGCGCGGAGCTTTTTGTTTCATATCCACTTTGAAAATGACCACTCCTTCGCTATATTCATGATGATTTCTATGAACCGACTCCTTCCCGTCACTCATCTGCGCAATATCCCCGATCAGTATCGGGAAACACCCATCGGCCGCCTTCTCGAATACCATAACCTGAACCGCCCGCATGAAGAATATGCCACAGCCAAGCTCCTCGTTGGCATGTGCATGGATAACAGGAAACATCTGCATATCCCCGACAATTTCGCCTTTATTATCCGCGCCGGAGGCGCGAATTTGCGCTACAGCGAATTCAAGGTGTCGTATGCCATCGCGGTCGGCGGGGTGAAACACATGGCCTTGATCGGACACAACAACTGCGGAATGGTCAACCTGGCTGCCCGCAAGGAAGCTTTTGTCGAAGGGTTGGTGAAGAACGCAGGTTGGGAACGGCCGAAGGCGGAGGAACACTTCAATCACTTCGCCCCGCTCTTCGAAATCGGCAATGAAATTGATTTCGTGCTGAGCGAAACGCAGCGTCTCCGATTACGATATCCGGGCATCCAGATTGCGCCATTTCTGTACAAGGTCGAGGACAACTTACTCTATCTCGTTGCAGAGTAAAGGCGGGCGACTTCGCTCACCGCAGGCCTTGAGGCGCTGTTCCCTTCGACCTTCTCATCGCGATGATTCCGCACCCCCAAAACGCCAGACTCACCAAGAGCCCCGGGATCATAGGTTCGATCCCAAACCAGTAACCGGGCGTTCCATTCTCTTCAAACAGCATTCCGTACGCAAGACTCGCCGAAGAAGTCAGCCATCCTGCTATCATGGCTCCAAAGGCGTAGGCCGTCGTTATTTTGAGACGTTCGAAATATCCCGCGAGAACCGGTACGAGAAGGCCCGGTATGACGGTTGTGCCGATCGTGTACCAAATGCTCACGACGGACGGAAGAGCCAGGGCAAATCCCGCCGCGACAACTCCTCCGATCACCAATCCCCACTGCGTCCACCGTCGGATTGTTGCATCCCGATTCCCGCTCCTCGTCATGCGTGCCACGATATCGTTTCCGACCGTCGCCGCTGAAATAAACATCAGACTGCTCAATGTAGACATGATCGTCGCAAGGAGGCCGATAAAGAAGAGACCCTTCGCGACAGAAGGCAGTATTCGCTCCGCAAGCAAAGGGTAGGAGAACATCGGCTGGGCCAGGTCCGGCAAGGCCGCCCGGGCGTAGAGACCGGTGGCAGTCGTGAGAAAATCAAAGCAAAACCAGAAGAGAATGGAAACAAGAATTCCCCGTTGTGCGGTCTTTCCATCCTTCGCCGCCGAGCATCGCTGATGAAACGCCGGATCAACTAGCGTCCAGAGTGCAATGAAGAACCAGACACCGATGTATTGCCACGAATTCCCGCCGTGCCACGTGAGATGAAGCTCCGGGACATTGTGAATGAGAAAGTCCACTCCTCCGAAGCGATTGACGGCAAAGATCACCATGAGCGCAAAGCCGAGAAACATCATCACAAACTCAAAAGCATTCACCCACACGTCCGAACGGAACCCTCCGCGGAACAGATAGACCGTTGTTACAAAGGCAGCAAGCGCAACACTGATGCCGAGGGGGAAACCGAAAAGGAGTTGGAGCAGAATTCCCAGCATGAGAATATAGGCTGCCGGGGTTACCAGCACAAACGTCAGTACCCCTCCCACAACGGCGGTTTTCTTGTCATAGGCCGCTGCGAGCTTGTCGGGAATGGTGAGAAACTCTGTTGCTCGTATCTTCTTGGCAAGAAAGAGCGCGAAAAAAAGTGCAAAGATATAGTACGGCACGCCAAAAACGATCCAATTGGAGATACCGTGGCGATACGAGAACTCGCCGACGCCGAGGATACCGCCATACCACGTCGAGACCAGCGTCGCTACGAACATGGGAAGGGTGAGAATGCGGCCACCCAGAAGGAAGTCATCCGACATTTCCTTTCTTCGTTTCCCGGCCCGGTACCCGATAAAGAGAACCGCGAAGAAATACAGAAGAATCAGCAAAGTGTCGACGAGGCTCAGTCGGATCATGCAGGTCGGCCAAGGACATAGACCAGGAGAATTCCCCTGCGCACGCGGATGGTCACGGGTGTTGATTGCACCAGGTTGCTCGTTCCCTCGCGAAAACCGGGTTCGAGAATTTCATTGCGCAGCTCCCATTTCAAGCCTTGCGTGACAATCCCTTCGCAGCGCGAAAGGGGAATGAGGGACAACACCGTTCCCGGTGGCTTGTCTACCGTTGTTTCGCTTCCAACCGCCCTCAATTCTCCCTGATCATCGATGAACCTGATCCGGGCGTGGCTTGAAAACTTCCCCAGAGCGCTGAGGTTCCCTGCCAGATGATCGACGCGCCCGCCGGTTGCTCCAAGAACTATGATGTCGAGGTAGCTCTTTCGAATAAGCCAGGAGAGAGCTTTTTCCAGGTCGGTGCTGTTCTGATCGGCAATGCGCCGGGTCGGCACCTTTTGGAACTTCCGGAGGGTGGCGGAAGAAATGGAATCGAGGTCCCCGATAATCAGATCGGGACGTTCTCCGAGAGAAGCAGCGGCGTTCGCTCCGCCGTCAGCGCAAAGGAAGAAATCGGCCTGTTTCCGATAGCGGAGAAGCAGTTTCTTGCCGGGAGCCCTCCCGTTTGCAAGGAGAAGGGCTGTTTTTTGTGTCGCTTGCGCCATACTATCAAAGAGAGATGTTCAAGGAGAAATAGATGTTTCTTGTCGCTCCGGGGAAAAAGTCATCTCCCTCCCCGTGCGAAAGATACAACGTGTCAAAAAGATTTGTCACCTGCATGCGCGCTTCGACCGTCTCGGCAAAACCGCTCAGAGGAACCTTGTAGCTCAGCCAACCATGGACCACCCTGTAGGCGTCAAGAGTGCGTTGACTGTTTGTGCGGCCCCCGTCAGGATTCTGAAAGTTATCCGTGAAATACCTTCCCACATGCTGCATACTGATGGTTCCCGAGAATCCTCCCAGTGAGTACGTCGCGGCGGCATTGGCGAGAAAATCCGGAAATCCGGCAATGGCATTTCCGTCAAGTGTTTGAGGAAGCCCGTTGTCGTCATATGCCGCATACCGCACCAATCTGTTTCTGCTGACAGTGAAATTTCCCCTCACCTCCCACGGGCCGGACCGTGCCGATGCTGATACCTCTATCCCCAAATGGCGCGTTTTTTCCGCGTTCCCGGTTATCGGCTGTCCAAACCTGTCGAGCCGCCCGCTTTTGACAATTTCATCGCTGAAATCCATCAGGAATCCGTTCACCGAAACGCGAAAATCAGGAGAGATATACGCGGCTCCGATCTCGAGGTCCGTCAATCTTTCTGGCTTCACCAGCGGCCTGGAGAAATCATATCCGCCGCCGGTTTTCAGCGCAAATTGAGGTTCTTCGCCCCCCGTCGCCTCGGCCGCATCGTACAGGTTCTTCAGCCGCGGTTCACGCGAGGTTCGGGAAAGCTGGAGAAACAGATTCATGTTTTGGGTCAGGTTATAATTCATCCCGACCCGCGGATTGAGAAAATGATAGGGAACCGAGAAATCGGTCCCGAGATATTTTTCATCGAAGAGACGGTAGCGGTTATAGGCATATTGCACGTCCACCGTGAGGTTCAAATCGGGACGAATGTTCAGCACTTCATGAACATAGAGAGAAAAGATGTTCTTTCCCCCTTGGTATTCATAGTAATGATACCCCGGCGTGACGCCGGCCGGAAGCCCCTCCCCCCACTTGAGCGACCCCCAGTGGCGGGACCGATGAAATCGAAGCTCTGCTCCTGCGGTCAATTCCCCGCCTGCATGACGTATCAGCACCCGAGGAAGCCATCCGTATTGCACGTTTCCTACCCAGGCATGAATAAGGGCGTTGGGGATAAAAAGAGTATCCGGGTCACCTGTCACAGGAAAACCATTTTGAGGAGTAATCCGGTAATAGGAATACGGTGCCCACGAGCCGTCGTAGTCAAAGAACCCCTCACCAGTGACAAGGAAGAGTGTGTTGTTGACGGTCAGATCCTCTGTGAGGCGCCACTCATGGAGAAACTCATAGTGGGGCTGACTGAAATTCTCAATCTCTTCTCCGCGCCGCGGGACGAAATATCCCGGCTCCCAATAACTGTAGTTTTTGGTGCGGAGCACCCTGTCCTTCGAATCGTTCTTCGGAATCCCCGCATACGAGAGTCCGTCGGAGACCGGACCACCGTAGAAATTCAGCTGTGTCGTCATCGATTCGTCATACCGGACCACACCAAGGAAGTAGCTCGAAAAATCCGCCCAGGATTTCTCTCGGTACCCATCACTCTGAATCCTCGAAAGCCGTGCCTGGAATGCATAACGGTTGTCGATCAGGCCCGATTGAACCCCGACGGAATATTTCCTCGTGTTGAAAGTCCCGTGACCGAGGGAGAAGACGAGCGACGGGGAACCGGCAAAGCTGGACGTAATGAGGTTGACAGAACCCCCGACAGCGGCCGGACCGTAGAAAGAGCTTCCGGCGCCCCGCTGAACCTGGAGATCCTGGAGATTCGCCGCAAGATCGGGAAAGTCGAGCCAGTAAACATTATGATCCTCCGGATCATTTTGAGGAATCCCGTTGATCATCACAGAAATCCGGCGCTGGTCGAATCCTCTGATATTCAGGTAATTATACCCTATGCCGTTTCCGTTCTCAGAATAGAACGTTGTAGAGGGCAATTCAGAAAGGAGCTGGGGAATGTCCTGCGTGTTGTATCTCCGGGCAAGATCGCTTGCCTCGAGGGTCGAAAACGTCCCCGGCGTTTCACGATCACGCCCCCGCGTCGCAGTAACGACGATTGTCTGGCCGGGAAGAATCGACGGAGACAGGCGAAATTCCAGAGCTGTGATCATCCCGCCCGAAATTTCCACGGTCTGGCGGACCGTTGCATACCCGACGTAGCTTACGATCAAGGTCTGACTGCCAAGCGGGGCCGCGTCAAGCCAGAAAGTGCCATCCTTCCCGCTGCTGGTGCCGTGGGCCGTGCCCGCGATAACGATGTTGGCTGCTTCGAGGGGGCGTCCGGTTTCAGCATCCGTAACCCGCCCTGCAATGGAGGCCCGCTCCTGGCCTAAAGCGGAGAGGCAAAACATCATCAAACCGAAGAACAGGCTTTTCATACTTTCTTCCTTCAACGCAAAAAAAAACCGTTTTCCGCAGGATGAGCCCGGCGAAAAACGGTGAAAAAGAAGAAAGGTCTTCCATTTTCCTTCGCTGGCATGATCCAGATCAGGTTCCAGGGTTTGATCTCAGCCCCGGTGGCTCAACAGGCTTGCCATCGGCGGGACACCCCTAACGGAAACTACATAGGATGAAAAAGAACTGGTGAAAGATACATATTCTGCGCGGCGAAGTCAACACGGCCCCTTATTTCAACAGTTCCTTCAAATGCATCTCGACACATGCGGACAATGCACGCAAGTCATAACCTCCTTCCAGCACAGAAACAATTCTCCCCCCGCAATGTCTGTCCGCCGATTCCATGAGCATCGCTGTCATCTGTGCAAAAGATCCTTCGGTGAGCACAATGCCGGCAAGCGGATCATCCTTGTGGGCATCAAAACCCGCCGAAATCATCAGGAGCTCAGGTTTGAACCGATCGAGTGCCGGAAGAACGGTATCCCGAAACGCGGCAAGATACTCCTTCTCCCCGCTCCCTGCCCTCATGGGGCAATTCACAGTCGATCCCTTCCCCTCTCCGATCCCCTGTTCGCTCTCAGCACCGGTACCCGGATAGAAAGGGTATTGATGCAGGCTGATATACAGTACTGACGGGTCCCTGTAGAAAATCTCTTGCGTCCCGTTGCCGTGGTGAACATCCCAGTCAACAATGGCAACACGATCCAAACCATGCCGCTGCTGAGCATAGCGCGCTCCCACAGCAATATTGTTGAGGAGGCAGAATCCCATGGCTGTCGCAGTTTCTGCGTGATGCCCCGGCGGCCTTACGGCGCAAAAGGCAGAACGAAGTTCGTTGCCCACCACGCGATCAACTCCACCCAAGACTGCTCCGACCGCCAGAAGAGCAACATCGAACGATTCCGTGCAAACATGCGTATCCCCCTGATCGAGAACCTCATCTCCTCTCCTGCAGCGTTGTTCGATGGCCCGGATGTATTCTGCCGGATGCACCAGAGCAACCTGCTCCGGTGATGCCGGCGCGACTGATTCATGCTGAAGGGAATGCCAGACAGGAGAGTGCAACAAATGGTTCATCAGGGAACTCAACCGTTCCGGCCGCTCGGGGTGTCCCGAACCGGTTTCATGTTTGAGAAAATCGTGGTGATAGATATATCCCACTTTGTTCATAGGAAGAGATACAGGAAGATGACCAGATTCAATGCATGGACGGAAAAACAGAGGACGCAGTTCTTTTTGATCCTGAATAACAGCGAAAAGGAAAGAAATATTCCTATGGCCACAGCAATCCCTGCGGCCAGCCGTGCGAAAGCCAGGTATTCTCTCCCCATCTCCGGGAAAAAGCTGAAGAGAATAAAACCAAGATAGTAGAATACTCCCAAATGGAAATTCGGAATGCCAAGCACTCTCGCTTCGCGGGTGTTCAAAATGGACATGCAGGTAGCGCCATCCATTCTGCAGAACGACGGCACAAGCTTCGCATCGGGTTTGATCAGATTTTTTTCGACAAGGGTGAAATAGAGGGAAATGATCAGCCCCAGGAAAGAAAGGATCGCGAGGACTATCATCGTTCAACCCGCCTTTTGGAGGGCCTTCACGGCAAACCAGAAAGAGATAAGAAGGAAAACGCAGAAGCCGGCCATTTCGAGGAGGATGGTGGACAGATCTCCGAGGCCAATGGTGAAGTAACGCAGAACATCCGTATGCCAGGTCAGGGGATTGAAGGCAGAGGCTTGTGCAAGCCATGCTGGGACGGAATCGAGCGGATAGAACATGCTGCTGACAAACATCAGGACAAAGTATGCCACGTTGAGTACGGTATTGAAAGTGTCGTTCCGCCGCACACGAAAAGCGAGCACTGCAAGGCTGAAGAACCATCCAGCAATACCGATAACCAGGCCCACAAGAACCAGGGGGAGGAACTGCCATTGCAGTCCCACGCCCAGGATCCAGACGGCTGCTGCCAGCGTGATGATGCCCTGAACGATCGACGTGAGGCATCCAAAGAGGATCTTGCCGATCAAAAATTGTCCTCTTGTCATGGGGTACGTCAGGAACTCATAGAAAATGCCGTTGTCCCTGTCAATGAAGAATCCATAGGAGTGATTGATTGCGCTGCCGAAGCAGGACATCGATAAGACCCCGGCAAGAAAAAACTCGTTGTAAGAAACCGACCGTCCTTCCATCATCAACCCCAGGCCTATTGCGCGGTCCAGGCCGACGCCGAACATGAGCAGGTACAAGAGAGGAACGACCAGGTCGAAAAAGAGCCACAGCGGGCTTGTCATGCGAATGAGATACTCCCGATACATGACGGCAAGAATGGGCTTCATGGCTTCCCCTGCTTCTTATCGATCAGCTCCACGAAGATATCTTCCAGCGAAGCGTTCATGATTTCGAAATTGCGGAGCCGTTGTGTCCTCCGGGCTGCAGCTACGATTCTCAGCGCCGATCGCTCATCTTTGACAGTCAGCTCAAGAGACGACCCTTTTCTCTCTACCTTTAGCGGCTGAAAGGCCTGAATGGATCGGAAAGCGGCTTTGGAAAGAGATTCGAAATCGAGCCAGACATAGAGCAACTTGAGGCCCATACCCTTCACCTGGTCAGTCCTGCCTGATGCAATCATACGGCCGTGGTTGATAATCGCCAAAGAGTCACAAAGCTCTTCTGCTTCTTCGAGAACATGGGTCGTCAGAATCACTGTCCTTCCCCGGCTGGCTTCTTCCTTGATTGCCTCGATGGTTGTCCGCTTGTTGAATGTATCCATGCCGGTCGTCGCTTCATCGAGGAAAACCACCGGTTTGTCAACCAGGAACATCTTGGCCACCTGGACGCGGCGACGAAGCCCCCCGCTCAGGTCAACTCCTTTCGTACGAAGAAATTCTGAGAGGCCGAACAATTCGACAACCCGGCCCATGCGCCCGTCCGTTTCCTTGTCCGTCATACCGTGAAAGCGCGTAAAGGTCCTGAAATTATTGCGGACCGAGAGGTAGAGCTCGATGGCATTCTCCTGGACAACCACACAGATGTTTCGCCTCACTTCAACGGGGTCCGTCTGGACGTCGTGCCCCAGGATTCTCGCCGTTCCCGACGTCGGCGCGAGAAGCGTGGTGAGGACTTTCAACGTCGTGGTTTTCCCCGCTCCGTTCGGCCCCAGCAAACCGAAGATTTCCCCCTGCCTCACCTCAAAACTCACTCCTTGAACCGCATGCACGGACGCCCCACCGCGTTTTTCGTACGTCTTGACCAACTCCTTCACTTCAATTGCCGGAAGCATCAATGTCACTCCACGTTGTTCGAAAAGCACAGGAAGATACTCATCTTTCCATCAGCCTTCCACATCTTTCACCTCTCCGCCTTTTCGCGATTCTTCTCCGTTGTGAACCCTTCTTTGACGTTTTTCGATTCATCATGGAGATTCTTCTTTCTCAAACTTTGCTTTTCTTTCATTCATCGGTATATTCTTCCCCATGATCAGTTCCGAGCGAAACCTGGATGAGGCATTCGCCGACATTATCACCGGGAAAGGCGTCACACGTGCAAGGCATGAGCTGACCCTTGACGGCAAGCCGGTGGTCGACGAATTCCTGGCCGCTCTAGAACGCCACGGCTTTCAAAAGACCATTGTAGGAAAAGTGGATGTTGAGATCGGTGAGCGCGTCCCCGCGTTTTTTGTCGATGACACCATCGCCTATTTTGGATGGGTCTTCTGGGAGAAGTTCACCGAACAAAAAGCCCGAAAACTCTGGGGATCGGTTATTCGCAATGTCAAGGGTGATTGGGCAATTCAGATTTCTCCCATCAAGCCGACTCCGATCTTTGCCAATACCGACCTGAAGATTGAAATGGATGCCGATAATCCGTTGTCTGTGTGATCCGGCATCATCATGAACCCGCATGTTCTCCTCCCGGCTCTCATTCAGCATTCCCGCAAACTTTGATTTCTGGCGAACCGTCTACAGCCACGGATGGAGTTCTCTTCCTCCTTTCCAGGTCAACAAGACCACGGAGGAATTCGTCAGCCTTCTCCGTCTTTCCGACGGAGCCCTTGCGGAGTGTGCAATGCAGCCGGTGAAAAACCGCATTGCGGTCCGATTGCTTACCCGTTCACAGCTCAATTCCCGGCAGAGGTCGGAGATCCGGCGGACACTTGCCGATTCACTCCGTCTTCATGAAGATTTTTCCGCATTCCATGAGGAAGCTCGCAGACACTCCCGGTACCGATGGATAGCCAGAAAAGGCGTGGGACGTCTTCTGAGGGCTCCCACGGTCTTCGAAGATACCGTCAAGATGATGTGCACTACCAATTGCAGCTGGTCGCTCACGACCATCATCGTTCAAAACCTGATCGGAGAGCTCGGAGAGACATTTTCGGACGGGAGAAAAGCATTCCCGACGCCTGAGACTCTTGCGGGCGTTTCGGAGGGATTTGTGCGGAAGAAGATCCGGGCCGGTTACCGTTCTCCCTATCTCATTGAGTTCGCCGAACGCGTTGCCGGGGGAACTCTGGATGTCGAAGCGTGGCGGACGACAAAACTTTCCACTGATGAGCTCTTCGAGAGCGTCCACCAGATCAAGGGAGTAGGTCCCTATGCGGCCGGCAACATGCTGCGTCTCCTTGGACGCTACGACTACCTTGCTCTCGATTCCTGGGTTCGGACACAATACGCCCGTCTCCGTCACAAGGGACGAAAGGTCAGCGATCGGACGATTGAGAGGGCATACAGTGCATTCGGAGAATGGCGGGGATTGTTCTTCTGGCTTGAAATGACGCAGGACTGGTTTGACGGAAAATTTCCCGACTGGTCATGATCATTCCTTTTCTTCATACCGTCGTCAGGCGTCAGTTGAGGCGTCACGGCGTTGTCAGCAAGTCTGTCTCTCTCGGCAAACAGGATGTTCATTACTATGAAAGCGTGCCCGAGCGGCCGGAAGGGACGCTCCTGCTCGTTCACGGGCTCGGAACATCTTCGTCGACGTGGATCCACATCTTTCCGCAATTGAAAAAATTGCGCGTTCTCGCCCCCGATCTCCCCGGATTCGGCTTTTCCCCTGCCCCGCCCAATGTTCCAACCTTGGAATACTACGTGAAAATCCTGGAAGACTTCGCGGCCGCTCTTGTCCCCGGGCCATATACGCTCCTCGGGCATTCATTGGGAGGCTGGATCACGATTCGCTATACGGTGCATCACCGGGAACAGGTAAACCACCTTGTGCTGATCAACCCTGCGGGCATTTTCTATCAGGGCGTTGAATCTTTGAGGGATGCCTTTGATCTTCATTCTCCCCGGGACACGCGTGTTCTTCTCGACCACATCTGGATGCGCTATCCCTGGTATTACCGTCCTTTTACGCCCTTCGTCTTTGAAGATCTTCTGCGGCGGCACGTTCCTCAGATTGTCAGGGGGATTCATGAGGCCGATTTTGTCAATGACGACCTGGCTCGACTGACCCTGCCCGTTTCGGTGATTTGGGGCCTGGGCGACAGGCTTATCTCCCCGGAAGCCCTCAGAATTCTTGAAGCGAAGCTTCCGGCAAAGAGGATTTACACGATTCGCGATTCGGGCCACGTCCCTCAGCTCGAAGCTCCCGCGGAGCTGATGAACATACTGCGCAAGGCGCTCTACGACAGCATCATATGAACAGAATGGAAGACATCAGAAAAGAGCTGGAGCGCGGAGAGCAGGCTGAACGGGAGGGAAACTCAGGACGGGCGAGAGTGTGTGCGAGACGGGCGGCGGGGATAGCGCTCGAGGACTACTACGCGAGGATGGGGAAAGATCCACGAAAGGATGCCATGAAACTGATGGAGCAATTCGCGGGAGACCCTGCCCACCCGAAGGAGGTTCTCGAGGCAGTGCATCGCCTGAGCGAGCGGGTTCGTCCCGATTTTACGTCGTCTTCCCGACATCCGCTGGACGACGCCCGCATACTGATCTCCTATCTTTCCACGCACTGAAGTGGTCATTGCAGTGTCACCAATGTTTCTTCGCCGAATGCTTCAAGGAAGGTAATGCCGTACCAGGTCTGAATCTCAAGCTCATCAAGCAGGATTTCCTCGATTTCCATCCATTCCTCGTCGCTGAGTCGCTGTATGGAATAATGTCGCAGCATCGCATCTCCTTTCCCTGAATACTGCCTGGGGAGGTGCAAAGGGCGTACCATTCATCACACGCATGATTTTCCTTGAGAAAAACAAGAACCCCCGACTCTGTCCGAATCGGGGGTTGGGCATTTTTTACCTCAAGTGTCCTGTTTAGAGAACCAGATAGGGAAATCCCCAGAGTTGGGTTGCCCAGGGGGCAACGTCGTCAAACAGGGAATTGCGGGTGACGGCGGACACAAAGAAGTGATGTCGTCCCTTGATGTGGGAATTCCACGTCAGCTCATAAATCCGCGTGTAGGGTCCGGTGCCTGTTTGGGAAACCATCGTCGTCCGTGCGTGATGAGGTCTGAGTACGCCGGGCCTGTGGAGCATGACGAAATCGGTATCGGATTCCGTGCTGGTGATGGTAATGCGCACTTTGACTTGCGTCGAGGTTCCCAGGGCCGGTACTTGTCGGCCGGCAAATCCCGAGAACTTCAGATAGAACTCGTTTGGATCCGTCACGGTCAGCGTGTCTGTACCGATAATCGCCTGCAATTGGTCGATGGTGACGATCGAGTTTGTTGTTCCGCCCCTCAGCGCGGAGATTTCGCGCATTCTCCAGTTGTCGCGTACGCGATTCGTTCGGGCGATCCTGTAGAATTTCGCTTTGCGCGTAAGGATCTCGGTAAAGGACTTCGTGACAATGGTGATCGTGGTATCACCCACGGAATCCTTCGCTGCGATCTTGACATTACCGGTAATGGTTCCGGTAATTGTCGCAACCACAAGGGTATCGGCTAATTCCTGAAACGTCACCGTTCGCGATGCGCTGGTGATCTGCCTTCCCCATACGACCGGAATGATCGCTGCCGATGTTTTCATGAGAGAGGAAGAGGGTACATCCTGATCTCCGGCCAGCACTGCTGCATCATTGGTAAAGAGCTCATCGCCGTTGATCATTTCCTGGAACACAGCGAACTGATCTTCGACAGGCTCGGTGGATGACTGGCATCCCACCATCAAGACGGCGAGGAGGAACAACCCTGCCATCCCAACCAACACTCGCTTCTCCATACAACCTCCTAAAATGATTGAAAATCAGGCGGCTTTGCCGCCGTAGTGTGAAGTCGAACGTTTGACACAAAAAATAGTGAACCCGTTTAATGCCATGAGTGACGCTGGTCAAACCGGGGGTTCTTGACAGGGGGGCCTTGACAATGACAGGAAATATTGCGACTATACGACAAATATGTCATTTCCCAATCCACTCCATGACAAAATTGTCCCGACTCTATGAAACAGACTCTTGCTTTGAGAATTCGGGAGGCTCGGAAACAGCGGGGACTGGAACAGGCAAAACTTGCCGCCAAACTCGACATTGCTACGAGAACCCTGCAGCGCTGGGAGAAAGGGGATCAGGTGCCGGACAGCAATGATCTTCTCCGCCTGGCACGCGCCACGAGTGTTGCCCCCCGCTGGCTTCTCACGGGAGAAGGTTCCATGTTCGCAGGAGACACGTCCGAATCGAAAATCCTTCCTCTCACCACCAACCGCTACCGAAAAGTTGACCTGATTTCTCTCCCGTTACTTTCCTCGGTGCCGGGCGGCGTTCCCAGCCTTATGTTCCATCCTGAACACGTCGAGAAATACATCACCGTGGATGACATCCACGATTCAGGAGCCTTTGCTCTCGAGGTAAAAGGGAACAGCATGGCACCCCGCATCGAGGATGGCGACATTATTGTCGTTAGTCCCAAGCTCGATGCACGCAGCGGTGATATTTGTGTGGTACGGGTCTCCGACGAGGATACAGTCAAACGCGTGAAGATTGACGAGAATCTTCTATATCTTATTCCGTTGAACCCTGAGTATGAGCCGATGGCGGTGAAGAAGCGAGATGTGGCCTTCATGTGGAAGGTGATAAAAGTAATTAAAACGTTGTGAGCAGGTTGGAAGGGTTAATGGAATGATGGAATAATTTGAAGAATCGAATTGACAGAAAGAAGTTTCATCGTCACTCCCAGGGAAGTTTTGGGCGATGCGGGGATCCAGATTGGTACAAATAAAGTTCTGAACGGATTGGCAGAAACAAAGAACCCGAGCCGCTGGGAAAAGACTCGGGTGCTCTCAACCGTCGATGGTCAAGTCGTATCAGTCAATATTCAGGGCGAAACTTGACGGTGTTGCCGGTTTCGAGGAAACTGCTGGTACCGTCGATTGCTCCCGTCAGGCAGAAAGCAGAAGAAGAACGGAAAGAAAGAGAATGATGGGTCGCATGCATTTCCTTGAAAACTAGAAAAGCCGACTACTGTATCGTTCCCTTGAACACGCCGCCATTAGAGGTACCGGTAAAAATGTTTGCTCCCCTGGCGGCAAGTGAAAAGACCTGTTTGTTCGTCAGTCCTTGATTCATTTCCGTCCAGTTTCCCCCGTTGTTGGTGGAAACAAAGACCCCGCTGCCGGTTCCGGCAAAGAGATTCGTGCCTGAGATGGCAAAAGCATAAATCCATCCGCCAGCCAATCCGGCCTCTGTCCAGCTGGCACCATTATTTGTGGAACGAAAAACACCGCCGATCGCTGTCCCGGCAAAAAGATTCGTGCCAGAAACAGCTAATGCCTGAATGTACGCATTTGTCAAGCCGTTGTTGACTTCAGTCCAGGTTGCCCCGTTGCCGGTGGAAAGGAAAACCCCGCTACCATAAGTGCCCGCAACAAGGTTGGTGCCGCTGATGACTAGGGATGTGATCATTGTGTTCATTGGTAATCCTGTACCGACAGCAGTCCAGGTTACACCTTTGTTGACAGACTTGAACACGCCATGATTTCGGGTTCCTGCAAAAACATCCGTGCCTGAGACAACAAGAGAATGGATCCAGGAATCCGTCAATCCAGAATTGGCTGCCGTCCAACTTGCCCCGTTGTCAGTCGATCGCACGATACCGCTGTTTTGCGTCCCCGCAAGGATGCTCGTCCCGGCGATAGCGAGGGAATAGACATAGGCGTCGGTCAATCCGGAATTGACTGATGTCCAACTAAAACCATCGTTCGTTGAGAAGAAGACACCACCTCCAAATGTACCCGCGAAGAGGCTCGTCGCATCAGCGGCAAGAGAAATGACCCACGTTTGGATCAGTCCGGTATTCACTGCCGTCCAACTTCCACCCTTGTCGGAGGAAAGAAAGACTCCTCCACCGCCTGTCCCGGCAAACATGCTTGTCCCAAGAGCAGCAAGACACTTCACTTCAGCGTTCATCATGCCCGTATGAGCCGACGTCCAATCTGCTCCGTTGTTTGAGGAGAGGAACACGCCTCCAGACTGAGTGCCGGCAACAATGTCAGTTCCGCTGACTACGAGGGACAGGACATTCATGTCGGTCATGCCAGTATTGACTGCTGTCCAGCTTTTGCCACTGTCCGCAGAAAAGAAGACGCCCCCACCTTGCGTCCCAGCGAAAATCTTGGTCCCGGTAACAGCAAAGGACAACACATACGTATTTGTCAGCCCCGAATTGACTGCTGTCCAATTTGTCCCGCTATTTGTGGAAAGGAAGACGCCGCTGCCATAGGTGCCCGCAAAAAGATTCGTTCCACTCGCGGCGAGAGCAAAGATAGTCGTGTTGGTGAGGCCGTCGTTAACCGCTGTCCAGCTTGTCCCATTGTTTGTGGATAGAAAAACGCCCCCGATGGGGCCCTTGGCCCCCGCAAAGAGGTTCGTACCTGAGACGGCGAGAGCAGTCACCCACTTCTCCGTCAAACCTGTATTGACCTCACTCCAGTTTGTTCCGTTGTTGCTGGAACGAAAGACACCGGATGCGGTCCCGGCAAAGAGGTTCGTGCCTGAGCCGGCAAAACTATAGACAGGATTGCCTGTCAAACCGGTACTCGCCTCGATCCAGCTTGTGCCGTTGTTGGTCGAAAGAAACGCACCACCTCGCATAGTCCCGGCAAAGAGATTGCTGCCGGAGACTCCAAGGCTGCGGATATCTCCCCCATACGGTCCGTTCGTTTGCTCCCAGGCAACGGAGGAGACACCAACTGGTTTCTCTTCCGGTGTCGTCGGTTCTTTTTTACACGAAACAAGCAGAACAAGAACGGAAAGAGAAAAAGTGATGGGTCTCATGCTAATTTCCCCTGGAAGATATTTCAGCGAATGAGAGAAGTTTTTTGGTCCCAACAAACGATCCTGCATGCAACTGATAGAAATTAGCTCCACCCGGCAGATCCGACGCGTTTCAACTGACGTGATGATTTCCAACAACATCCGTTTTACGGCATGATCTGGTAGTTTGGTACATCAAACCGATATTTTGCATATGAGGTAACTGGTAAGAGTCCAATACCCCAACTGGACAATCGTGTCTCCAACCCTGGCAGCGTCGATGGCAGCTTGAATGGTGGGCTTGTCCCGGGGAACCAGAATAAGGTGAGAACGCTGTGCATCCAGTGATGTGGTGGAGAGAAGGAAGATACCGGCGAACGGTAGGACCCTTTTCACCTCGAGTCTCCTCACACTCATGGTCTAGATCGACGGCGTGTGACTTCCGTCGGAGAGTTCAACATCTTCACATACTGCTCAGCATCGATCCTGCTCTCGTCCGGTGTCGTTCCATCTCCACAATTCCCAGAACCGTTTCAACGGTTTTGTCAAGAGCCAGCTGCACGGGGGGAGAAAGTGTCGTGCCTGATTCGATGCGTTCGATGGATACAGTGACAAGGAAGATGCGCGGAAGGTCTCTGGTGAGGACTGCGGTTTCGATGAGGTCGCGGAGGCCAATGTCGTGTGCCCCCAGCGATCGGGGGAAATCTGACGCGAACTTCGGTCTGAGCAGGCGTACCGTTCCGGGCGGCCGGCCATCCATGGTCGCGTCGATAAGGATCAACGGGTCGTAGTTGTGGAAACAGGAGAGAAGGTGAAACCCTCCCGTGCCGCCATCCAGAAGTTCGACTCCCGGGGGAAGGTGCTCTGATTCCAACCGGCGTGCCGCGTGTACGCCCACCCCCTCGTCCCCCATGAGATAATTCCCGATGCCAAGAATCAGAGCCGGCTTTCTCGTAAGACCGTTCCCCGATTTCGTCAAATGATCCTTCATGCTAGCGTGAATGCGCTTTCTCGCGTTCGACGAATTTCCATCCTCCCACCATCGAGGAGGTCACCCCCCGTCCTTCCACATAGTCATGATAGAACACGAGATAGACATGGATCATACTGAACACGATAAAGAACCACATCATCATGTGGTGCCATTGACGAACGGCGAAATCCCCTCCCATCAGCGGCACGATCCAGGCGAACATCTTCGGCAGCCATGAATCACTCATGGCAGAGTACATTCCGAATCCCGTGAGGCTCTGGAACAGGAAGGCTAGAAAGGTCAGAAAGTAGGTGAATCCTGCAAGTGCGTTGTGACCAAGGGACTCCAAAGGTTTGATTCGGGCCTGGAGAACGTCGACCCGCAGGACGTCGGCCACTTCCCTGAGCTGCTCCTTTTTGCGGATGATGAAATTCTCCCAGCGAGCGTACTTGTTTCCTACAAATCCCCAGTACAAGCGGAAGAGGAAATTGAAAAAGAACACAAACGCGCAGAGGAAATGAAGGAATCGGATGATCCCAAACCAATAGCTGTGCGAAGCCTCAGCGGCGCTCGAAATGGCGAGCGGCCGGCCGATGAGGTAGCCGGTGACCGCAAGAGTGAGAACAGCCGCCGCATTGATCCAGTGATAAAGCCGCACCGGCAGCTGCCAAACATAGACGCGACTGATTGAATTTCGTTCCATGCAAGAGTCCTCCTGATTCCCCTGCCCTCGCGCATCGGGGCAGGGATAGGATGTTCAGTCCAGTCTGTTAGAAAGTGTTGAGTTGGTGAATGTAATGCCCTTTCTCGTCGTACAAATGCACGGCGCAGGCAATGCAGGGATCAAATGAATGGATCGTCCGCAGGATTTCAAGAGGTTGATCCGCGTTCTTCACCGGAGTGCCGATGAGCGACGCTTCATATGATGATTGCTGACCTTTTCCATCCCGTGGCGATGCGTTCCACGTCGACGGCACCACCAGCTGGTAATTGTCGATCTTTCTGTCCTTGATGACAATCCAGTGCGCCAGCGCTCCCCGGGGAGCTTCACTCAGTCCCACACCCTTCGCCTCTGCCGGCCATGTGGAAGGATCCCACTTTTCATTGTTGAATGTACGCGTGTCGCCGTTCTTGATATTGGCAAGCAGCTGGTTGTAAAACTCCTTCGCCCAGCCTGCTATGAGCTTCGTCTCCAGCGCGCGTGCCGCTGTCCTGCCAAGCGTTGAGAACAATGCGCCGACAGGTACATTCAGGGTCTTGAGGGCGAAGTTCACGACTTCCTGTACTTCTTTGCTGCCGGAACCGTAGGCAACCAGGAGCCGGGCGAGCGGACCCACCTCCATGGGATGCCCCTTCCATCGAGGGGTTTTGAGCCAGCTGTACTTCCCCTCCACGTTGAGTTGTTCGTAGGGCGGTTGAGGGCCCGTGTAGTTGAACTTCGTTTCTCCATCCCATGGATGCAGCGCCGTACCGTCCCCGCCCGCGTACTCATACCACGAATGGGAAATCGATTCCTGTACCTGCATCGGATCCTTCCCGTCGATTTCATGGATCTTGCTCAGGTCCCTGTTGAGAATCGCACCCCGCGGAAACTTGAACTTGGACGGATCGCCATATCCATTCATTGGCAAGTCGCCGTAGGCGAGGTAGTTTGTTAGTCCTCCGCCGATTCCTGCCCAGTCCTTGTAGAACGGAGCCACGGCCAGGACATCTGGAATGTAGACCTGATCGACGAATTCCTTCGCTTCATCAAACAGGTGTCCAACCATGGCGAGACGTTCTGCGTTGATCGCTGTGGATTCGTCAATGTTGAATGAGCACGGAGCGCCACCGACGAGGTAATTCGGGTGGGGGTTCTTCCCGCCGAAGATTGTGTGGACCTTCACGATCTCTTTTTGCCATTCCAGCGCTTCGAGATAGTGCGCCACGCCCAGCAGATTGACTTCCGCCGGCAGTTTGTACGCAGCATGTCCCCAGTACCCGTTGGCAAAAATACCCAATTGACCGCTTTGGACGAAAGCCGTCAACCTCTTTTGGATGTCTGAGAAGTACTTTGGAGAGCTCTTCGGATAATTGGAAATGCTTTGAGCGATTTCCGACGTCTTTTTCGGATCAGCCTTGAGTGCACTTACCACATCCACCCAGTCAAGAGCATGAAGGTGATAGAAATGCACCACATGGTCCTGCAGATATTGGGCGCAGAACATGAGATTGCGTACAAGCTCGGCATTCGGAGGAACCGTTATATTCAGGGCATCTTCCACCGTCCGGACGGAAGCCAGGGCATGTACGGTTGTGCACACTCCGCATGCGCGTTCCGTGAAAGCCCATGCATCTCTCGGATCTCTTCCTTTGAGGATAATCTCGAATCCGCGAACCATGGTTCCGGAACTGTAGGCATCCACGATCTTGCCGTCTCTGATTTCCGCTTCAATGCGAAGGTGTCCCTCGATTCGCGTAATGGGATCTACCACAATGCGTCGTGCCATTACTTGCCTCCTTTCTTTTCAGCGGGTTCTTCGCTGTTTTCGATGCCTTCCTGAATGAGTTTCCGTTTGCGGATATTCGTTGAGACAGCATGGGCCGCTATGCCCACCGCCGTGCCGATGCCGACAGCAAGGCCGACATCATCAGCCGTTGTCTCGATGCCAAAGCCCGGGAAGGACGCCAAGTGTTCGTAGAATGGTCCGTTGTCCCAGAAATTCGCTTCGCTGCAACCGATGCAGCCGTGGCCCGATTGAATGGGATAACTGACGCCGTTGTTCCAGCGCATCACGCCGCAGGCATTATAGGTCACAGGGCCTCGGCAGCCGACTTTGTAGAGACAGAAGCCGCGTTTCGCGTTTTCGTCGTCGAAAGTCTCGACAAAGAGTCCGGCGTCGTAATTGGGACGGCGGTAGCATGTATCGTGGACGCGGCGGGAATAGAACGCTTTCGGCCTGCCCAGGCCGTCAAGCTGAGGGATACGGTCGAATGCCAGCAAGTGGACAATCGTCCCCGCCATGACTTCGCCGATGGGCGGACAGCCCGGAACATTAATGATCGGTTTGCCTGAGATAATCTTGTGAATTGGGGTTGCTTTGGTGGGATTCGGATTGGCACCCTGGATACACCCGTTGGAAGCACAACTCCCCCAGCACACGATTGCCTTTGCCCCTTCTGCTGCTTCCTTGACGATATCGAGAGCTGATCTCCCGCCAATGCAGCAATAGACGCCGTTGTCTGCCAGCGGAACGGATCCCTCAACAAGCATGAGATACTCTCCATGATACTTCTTCATGGTTGCCTGGAGGGCCGCTTCTGCCTGATGGCCTGCTGCGGCCTGGAGGGTTTCCGTGTAGTCGAGCGAGACTTTATCCAGAATGATATCGGCAACGATCGGATGTGAGGATCGGATAAACGACTCGCTGCAACAGGTGCATTCCTGAAAGTGGAACCAAACGACGGGAATGCGTGCCTTGGTATCCATCGCTTTCACAATCCGGGGCACGCCGGCAGCTTCGATTCCTGCCATGGCAGCCAGCCAGCTTGCGAAACGGAGGAAATCGCGGCGCGAGTATCCCCGCAGCTCGGCGTGTTCCCAAATGGTAAGCCGCTCGTCATTCATATCTATCTCCTTCATGAGATGAAAAGTTGCATATCACTTACGTACCGTCATGGTCTTTTGACTGAAATTCCTGTTTCACGTCGTTGATCGATATGCTTCCATGTACTTCAACCGTATCGCCCAGATGCAGTGCGAGACCGTCTCTGACGGAAAGATAAAAAGGCTGCACAAAGATTTTCGTAACGGTCTGACCCTGTTCCTCAACAACCTGGGCAACAGTTCCCTGAAGAGAAACTTGTGATGTCTGCTTTTCTTTGATCATGATGATTGGTGATTGACAGAAATGCCTACCCAATCCTCGTGCCATGGCAAAAGGGCGCATTTGAAGCGTTTGCAGGGGGTGTGAAGTACGAAAAGCGGAAATCCGTCACTTCAGGTACGGATTTCCGTGCTTGAAGGGAGGCTTCTAATCGTGCCCAGGGGAGTCGAGATTGAACTTCTTGAGTTTGTCGCGGAAAGTTGAGACGCTCAGTTTGAGCTGTTCGGCTGCCTGCTTTTTATTACCCCCCGATTCCTTGAGTGCCTGTTGGAGGAGATTGGTCTCAAGGCAAGCGATGACCTGCTCATAGGTCATTTTTTCCTCGAGGAAGCATCGGGTGCAAGCCTTGATCAGAAGGGACGCAGGCGAGTCTCCCTGAATTTCAGCCGGAAGGTCCTTTAAATGGATTTCCTCGCCCGCAAACAGAGCAATGCGTTGGACGATGTTGCGGAGCTCGCGTACATTTCCCGGCCAGGAGTATTCCTGGAATGCTGCCATTGCTTCGTGCGCGATGCTGATGTTCTTTCCCGCTGAAAACCGCTTGAGGAAGTGTTCGACGAGAAGCGGAATATCGTCTCCCCGATCTCTGAGGGGGGGAATGGTGATAGGGACAACGTTAATGCGGTAGTATAAGTCAGGCCGAAAGAGGTTTCGATCAACGAGATCCCGGAGATTGAGCTTCGAGGCGGTAATGAGGCGAACATCGAGAGGAATAGACCGCGTCCCGCCTACACGCTTCAGCTCACGTGATTCCAGCACCCGGAGCAGTTTCGACTGAAGTCCGAAAGGAAAATCGTCGATATCATCGAGAAAGATGCTCCCCCCCTCAGCCAACTCAAACAAGCCTTTTTTTTCGGCGGATGCGCTCGTATAAGCACCTTTGTCATGTCCGAACAATTCGCTCTCGAGGAGGTCCTGGGGCACGGCAGAGAGGCCCACTTTGACAAGAGGCATATTTGCCCGCTTGCTTGTGCGATGAATGTATTCGGCAAAGAGTTCCTTCCCTACACCTGTTTCACCAATCAGAAGAACTGAGCTGTCCGATTCCGCAATAGTTTCTATGCGGGAGAGAATCGACTTCATGATCTCGCTTTGCGTGATCAACGATAGGGTTTGGAGTTCCATAGTCCAGTGTTCTGGCAGATGGGAATATGTAAGGGTTTTTCCGAAGCGTGTCAATCATCCTGCCAGACGAACGATTTTCCCATAATTGGGAATCGTTTTTGAGACTTCGATCGTAAAAATTGTAGAAAGTTCACTGGGGAATCCTTCATTTTCAGCGAAAATCATCACGGCGAGGCATTTGCAGGGGGAGAAGGAAAGGGACCAAGGAGGATTCGATGAAAAAGATATTAGTCGTGGACGATGAGATTGGCATCAGGACTGCCATTGTTGTCGCGTTGCAGGATGAAGGCTACGAAATGGTTGAAGCCGACAATGGCACGCTTGCATTCGACATCGCCAGAACCGAAATGCCCGATGTGATCATCAGTGACGTTATGATGGATAACGGGAACGGCTTCTTGTTAAGAGAATTGCTGAAGGAGGATGGACGAACGGCAGGAATTCCGATGATTCTCATGACGGGCGCCGCCAACGGCGCCGGGGCCTGGAGGTCCGACCCCGACGTGGAATATTTGCTGAAGCCCTTTGGAACCCAGAAGCTGATGAGTGCCGTCCGAAAGGCGCTCAAACAGGTTCGGGCATAGAATCCCCCGAAGCCCTATCACGGAAGCCCTTGCGAAATCAAGGGCTTTTGTGTTTTCAAGAGTGTTCCTTCGCCCGCAGAATCGAATTCGTACTCTCATAATATTTTCGTATCATCACCTGTTCACAAACACCTTTCCCAGACAATCCTGAATCAAGACAACCTGTCCAGTAGAAAGGGAACTTTATGAAGAAGTTGTTCCTGCTCCTCCTCGTTTCTCTACCAGTTCTTGCTCAACAGCCCAGGATATTCACGCCGGCCGATTATGCCCGGGCCGAAAAGTTTCTTGCGCCCAATCTCACAGGCATGGTGATCGGCGGCGACGTGGCTGCAACGTGGTTTCCTGATGATCGGTTCTGGTACCGCAGCGAAACCCCGGAAGGCGTTTCCTTTGTGATCATCGACCCATCAAAGAAAAGCCGAGCCGCTTACTCACCAAGCCCCTCTGATACGGCGGGCCAGGGAGGAAGGGGCGGATTTTTTCGCAGGGGGCCAGTAAGTAACGCCGTGAAATCTCCCGATGGGAAGCTCGAAGCGTTCATACGGGAGTGGAACCTTTGGGTCCGGGACATTGCGACGAAAAATGAGATCCAGCTGACCACTGATGGTGCGGAGAACTTCGGTTATGGCACAGATAACGCGGGATGGAAAAAAAGCAACCGGCCGGTTCTCCTCTGGTCTCCCGACTCCCGGAAGATTGCCACGCATCAGCAGGATGAGCGAAATGTCGGCGAGATGTACCTTGTCGAAACGAAGGCGGGGCATCCCGTTCTGCAATCGTGGAAGTATCCGCTCCCCGGCGACAGCGCTGTGGCGATGATCCACCGGATTATTATCGAAATGGATGGTCCTCGCGTGATACGCTTCAAGATGCCTCCGGATTATCACCGCGGAACTGTTGAGGACGATATCACGACGCAGGACTATAAGTGGAGTCCTGACGGGAAACGGTTCGCTTTCATTTCCACTTCTCGCTTCCATAAGGACGCCTGGGTCCGGATCGCTGACGCGTCAAGCGGCGACGTGCGGACTGTGCTCCACGAACAGGTCGAGACGCACTACGAAATGAACTGTGAATGGGAAGTGCTCTGGGAAACGAATGAGTTCGTTTGGTATTCGCAGCGGGACAATTACGGTCAGCTCTATCTCTACGACCTTCAAACGGGCAAGCTGAAGAATCAGATCACCACCGGCCCGGGGATGACAGTACAGATTGCAAAGCTGGATGCGAAAGCGCGCACGATCGTTTTCGGAGCGTACGGAAGGGAGAAGGGACGCGACCCCTATTTTCTCCATTACTATAAAGTCGGGCTCAACGGAAAGGACCTTGTGCTGCTCACACCCGACGATGGCCATCACTCGATACAGCTGTCGCCATCGGGCCGCTACCTGATCGATACCTATTCCAAGCCCGACGTTCCGCCTGTGGTAACACTTCGGGATGCCAACGGTAAGCTGGTGATGCCCCTGGAGAAGGCGGACATTTCCAAACTGCTGGCAACAGGGTGGAAACCGCCCATGCCGATCACCATGAAAGGACGGGATGGAAAGACGGACATCTACGGACTCCTGTACCGCCCCACGAATTTCGATCCCTCGAAGAAGTACCCGATCATCAACAATGCTTATCCTGGTCCGCAATCGGGCAGCACCGGGAGCAGGGCATTTTCTGCGGCGCGTGGAGACCGTCAGGCGCTGGCAGAGCTTGGCTTCGTCGTGGTGACCATTGACGGCATGGGCACGCCGAATCGGTCCAAATCGTTTCACGATACCTGGTATGGCGCGATGGGGCGGGATAATACGCTTCCTGATCAGGTTGGAGGGATGAAACAGCTTGCTGAACGTTACTCGTGGATTGATATCGACAGAGCGGCGATGTGGGGACATTCAGGCGGTGGGTTCATCACGGCCGATGCCATGTTCCGGTATCCCGACTTTTTCAAAGTGGGTATTTCTGAATCCGGCAATCACGATCAACGCGTGTATGAAGACGACTGGGGAGAGCGGTACCAGGGGGCACTGGTGAAGACACCCGACGGAAAGGACAATTACGATGCGGAGGCAAATCAGAATCTGGCCAAGAATCTGAAGGGCAAACTCCTGCTTGCACACGGCATGCTGGATGACAATGTGCCTCCGTACAATACATTGCTGGTGGTCGAAGAACTCATCAAAGCGAACAAGGATTTCGACCTGCTGCTGCCGAGTCAGCGCCATGGATTTGGCAGTCAGTCAAACTACATGATGCGGGTGCGTTGGGACTATTTTGTGAAGTGGTTGATGGGCGCGGAGCCGCCGAAGGAATACGAGATTGGAGCGGGGAGAAGGGGGATGTAGAATCGCCTGTCTGGCAGATCTTGGAACGAAGACGCCTGGAGGCTCGGGCGTCTTCTGTTTTTATTGGGAAACAATACACACGACGTTTTCTTGAATCCCGCGCCATTTCTTCGTATGTTGACCATGCAAGAAATTTTCCATTCCCCATTTTCAATCTTCCTCGTTATGCCCGGATGGCGGAACTGGCAGACGCGCTAGCTTCAGGAGCTAGTGTCGGCAACGACGTGCAGGTTCGACTCCTGTTCCGGGCACTGTAAAGCAAAACGCCCTCCTGTTGTTCGGGAGGGCGGATTTGTTTGTAACGAGCCTAGTCACATCCCTAAGGATGCAGCGCACTCTTCGCCTGAAATCGCAAAACCCTCGCATTTGAATAGCACGAGACAAAAAGTTTCCCCGTCGAACTCTGCACTGCAACGCCAAAAGGCTGTCCCACGTTGTCAACCGCCGCTGCTGTCACGCTTGAACTCGTAAAATCCTTCTTGCCAATGACCGCATCGGCAGCGGCGTTGTTGGATTTCGACGGCGCATTGTAGAACACGAGCACCCGGTTGTACGCGCCGTCGGCCACATACAGATTGTTGTTTTGATCGACAGCAAGCGAGTAGGGATAGTAGATAACGGAAGCCGTGGCTGATGCGGGCGTCGATCCATTCCCAAAATCTGCCTTTCCAAGGACAATGTCGGCCGATGCACCATTCGCTTTTGCCAGCGCATTCAGAAAGATGAGAATGCGGCAGTTCCCCCTCTCTCCCACATACAGGTTGCCATTCTTGTCTACAGCGACGGAGATCGGATTGGACATCTTGTTTGCCGCAGTGCCTCCCGTGCTGGTCGTGAAATCCGATTGCCCCAGTACGGCGTCCGCATTGGCTCCGTTGGCCTTGCCGGCGGCGCTGTTGAACCTGAGGACGCGATTGTTGGAGCCGTCGGCCACGTAGAGATTGCCCGAGGCATCGACCGCAACGGCCTGGGGCGTGAAGAATTCGCCCGCCGTCGTTCCAAACCCTTTCGTCGTGAAATTGGGTTTGCCGAGCACACCGTCGGCAGCTGCTCCGTTGGCTTTCGATGCGGCCGCGTTGAACCTCAAAACTCGTCCGTTCCCCTGGTCAACCACATACAAATTTCCTGCGCCATCGAGCGCGAGCGACGTCGGCGTTTCCAATCAATGGCTTTATGGCGTGCTACCTCATTTCCCGTAGTTCCATGTTCCCGTCGTAAAATCCGGCTGGCCCAGAACACCGTCGGCATTCGCCCCGTTCGCCTTCGCGTTAACACTGTCGAAGCGGAGAATGCGATGAGCATTCAGTTGGTCAATAGCGAAGAGCGTACCGTTGTCGGAAATGGCCAGACCCCAGGGTTTGTTGACGGAGCTTTGACCGAGCGTCTTGACGTTCGTCGAAGTGAAATCCGACTGTCCCAGAACAGCTTCCGCGCCGTGGCCGATGTCCCAGGGAGGAACGATGGGCGCCGGCTCGATGGGGCCCTCCTCTTTCTTACATCCAAGCAGAACAAGCGCCAGAAGGGAGAGGATGCGAAGTATCGACGAATTGGTCATTGGTTGTTGATCCTCGAATGATAGGGTGTGGATCATTGCCGCTGATAATACGGATTTTTCCCTCAATCCGGCAAGTTCGTTCTCGTGGCTTTGAAAGCGGGGCTGGCATTGACAATCCCAAAGGGAATCCTTAACCTTCCACTTCGCCGGAGTTCTTGAGACACCCATCGTCGAAGAAGGCCCCGCGTTTGTCAGAAAACGCGGAAGACTGTGTTTCACTCTCAAAGGACTCGGAGCATGCAAGCAGCGGGGTACATGCTCTTCCTCATTTTGGTTCTCCCCTCAACTGTCCTCGCGCAGCGTCCTACCATTCTGCGCGTTCCGCAATCCTACAGGTCCATCCAATCAGCAGTGAATGCTGCCCGCGTTGGCGACACGGTTCTGGTTGATCATGGACTGTATTATGAAAATGTCCGGATCAATAAGAATCTCGCCCTTGCCAGCCGATTTCTTCTCGACAAGGATACTTTGCATATATTGAAGACCATTATTGATGGCAGCAAATGTGCTGACTGGAAACATGCTTCGACAATTTCCATTGAAGGGTTCGCCGATACAAATACCGTTATCATGGGATTCACGATTCAGGGAGGGAGCGGAACAGTCACGACGTTTCCCCATCCGCCGCCGTACGACAGGTGGGTAGGTGGCGGTGGCGTGTTCATTCGGGATGCCGGAGCGCGGATTGCCAATAACATTCTGACGAGGAACTTTGTCCGAAGTGTCGACACAGCCCCAAACGCGGGGGGCGGCGCCCTCTTCGCACTCGAGGATGTCTCGGCCGGAAC
>CAZRPU010000029.1:0-30099 GCA_964602055.1 uncultured Ignavibacteriaceae bacterium | reverse complement strand
CGGTCAAGAGCCAGCTGGGGCGCGGCTCCCTCTTCACTTTCTCCCTCAAGAAGTAGCATATTTCCCGCCGTTTCACCTCGAACACGTTTTCAAACAGCTCGGTGTACCCGATCAAACGAGATGACGACCCCGTGAGTATTCGCTGTGTACAATAGCGCAAGCGGTGGACAGAGCAAGACAATCGCGTGGGATGAGGTGTCATAACAATTTCTTAACATTCGCCTCATCATTTTGTAACGGGAAAACGCCATATTGTGCCAGTTTTGTAACCCCAAGCCGCGAGTTTCTTGCTGGAAAACAAATCTGAAGGAGAACACTCAATGAGCAGATTCTCAGCACTTATGTTTCTCATTTCATTCCTCGCATCTTCTGTTCCGGGTCAGGACAAAGGCCGATTTTCGAGCCTTGTCTACGCCGACTACTTTTACAACGTTACCCGGGACAGCTCATCGGGTTCCTTTGCCAACGCCGCTTTGAACGGGGGCAATGCGTTTCAAGCCTTTCAATTCCGGAGGATTTACTTCACCTACGATTATGATCTCGCCGAAGAATTCACGTCCCGATTCCGGCTCGAAGCAGATCAGGCAGCCTTGACAACCGACGGCAAAATCGGAGTCTTTGTCAAAGATGCATTCATCCGCTGGAAGAAAATCTTCGGGACATCAGACCTGTACTTCGGTATTCAACCAACGCCAGCGTTCGAAGTGTCCGAGGGAGTCTGGGGATACCGTTCGCTGGAAAAAACAATATTGGATCTGCGAGGAATCGTCGGCTCCAGAGATTTTGGAGTGTCGCTGAGAGGAAGCATGGACCAGGAAGGAATGGTGCAGTATGCCGTCCTTGTTGCCAACGGAACAGGGAACAAGCCCGAGTCGGACAAGTACAAGAGATACTATGGCCACCTGCGTCTGAAGCCGCTGGCAGGGACCGATGTGACTCTTTATGCCGATTATCATGCCAGGCCCACCGTCACAAATCCCTACGGCGCGTCAACGCCAAAAGCGAAGGTGAACAACTCCATCCTGACAATGGCGTTGTTCGCCGGGATACATCCCGCGGAGCCGTTGCGCATCGGGGCGGAGGGATTTCTTCAGTCGACCTCGAACGGATTCAATACGGGAACCGCCCTTGCAACCAAGAAGGCAATGGGTTTCTCTCTCTTTGCACGCTGGATGGCTTCCACAGACCTCGAAGCTTTGGTCCGGTTCGACTATTTCGATCCCAACACCACATCATCGGTCAAAGGAGATTCGCGTAACTACGTGATAGCCGGAATTGACTGGAAGGTGAACAAGAATGTTTCGGTCATTCCAAATCTCCAGCTCGAAACGTATGAGAAATCCGCAGCGGGCGTTTCGTATGAGTCGTCTCTGACGGCCCGGATAACTCTACAGTGGCAATTTCCTTAACATTTCTCTTTGAGAAAGGACTCTTCGATGCGCAACTATCGTGCGTTCATGATTGCACTCCTGGCAGTACTACTGTCGGGCATTGGATCGGCCCAACTGAAGCTTAATGGAGCCGGAGCGACGTTCCCGTACGTGATCTATTCAAAGTGGTTCGATATCTACCATTCCAAAACCGGTGTCCAATTCAACTATCAGTCGATTGGCAGCGGCGGGGGTATTAAACAGGTCATCGAGGGTACGGTCGACTTCGGTGCAACCGACGGGCCCATGTCGGACGAGCAGCTTGCCGAAGTGAAGTCGAAGCAGGGGACCGACGTGCTCCATATTCCGACAGTCCTTGGGGCCGTGGTCGTAACGTACAACCTCGACGAAGTGGGGGCGGGACTGAAACTGCCCCCTGACGTTCTCTCCGCAATCTTTATGGGAGACATAACGAAATGGAATGATGAGAGAATTGCAAAGGTCAACCCCGGAAAGAATCTTCCAAATAAGACAATTATCGTCGCACACCGATCGGACGGGAGCGGTACCACGTTCATCTTTACCGACTATCTGACTAAAGTCAGTGAAGCCTGGTCTTCCAAAGTCGGGAGAGGAACCTCGGTTCGATGGCCGGTGGGTCTGGGCGGAAAGGGGAATGAAGGAGTTTCCGGTCTCGTGAAACAGACCCCGGGTTCCGTCGGCTATGTCGAACTCGCCTATGCCGTGAAGAACGGCCTCTCGTATGCATGGATCCAGAACAACGCAGGCGAGTTTGTTGAACCGACTCTCGAATCGGTTACCGCTGCCGCTGCGGGTGCATCCAACAACATGCCCGATGACCTCAGGGTTTCAATTACGAATTCCGCAGGAAAAAAGTCCTACCCCATTTCAGGGTTCACCTGGCTTCTCGTCTATCAGACCATGAAGGACAAGGAGAAGTCGAAAGCACTGACGGATTTTCTCAAATGGGCTCTTGCCGACGGCCAGAAATATGCGAGAGACCTCCTGTACGCACCACTCCCGAAAGAGGTCATTTCCCTGTGCAGCAGGAAAGTGCAATCAATCAAATAGGAGAGGGGTACCCTTGGAGCGATCGGTCGCATGAATACCTTTCCTGAGGCTACGGGAATTACTGAAGCCGCCGGCTCAGCAAGAAGCACGTCGGGGTCGAACGTTGCGGATCTTGTGTTCAAGTACCTGACAGCGACTTTCGCAGCCGGCGTATTGCTTCTCGTGGTTCTCATGGGATTCGAAATGTATAAAGGTGCCGAAGCCGCCATCGGCAAATTTGGCATCGGATTTTTTGCTGAAAGCATCTGGGATCCGGTTCTTGAGGAATACGGTGCCCTTCCTTTTATTTACGGCACCCTTGTTTCATCGTTCCTTGCCCTCATCATGGCGCTTCCGCTCAGTGTGGGAGTCGCCATTTTTCTTTCTGAAATCTCTCCTCCCTGGCTTGAGCGCCCGGTCTCGTTTCTTGTCGAGCTCCTTGCCGGGATTCCAAGCATTATCTACGGCTTGTGGGGGATCTTTGTCCTTGTGCCGTGGATACGCACAGATGTTGAGCCGCTTCTTTCCGAACATCTTGGTTTTCTTCCATTGTTCGAGGGCGCGCCGTACGGATTCGGTATGCTGGCCGCAGGCATTATCCTGGCGATCATGGTCCTGCCGATCATCACTTCCATTTCCAGAGATGTTCTGAAAGCTGTTCCTCGTTCTCAACGGGAGGCAGCCCTTGCCATTGGCGCAACAAAATGGGAGATGATCCGCATCGTTCTCCGCGACGGGAGATCAGGCGTCTTTGGTGCAACGCTTCTTGGGTTAGGGCGGGCCATTGGCGAAACGATGGCTGTTACTATGGTAATCGGCAATCGACCATCAATCTCTCTCTCACTCTTTGACCCGGGATATACCATGGCGAGCGTACTTGCCAACGAGTTTACTGAGGCGACGACCGACATGTATATCAGTGCATTGATCTATATAGCCCTTTTGCTCTTTGCCATAACCATACTTGTCAACATGTTTGCCCGAATTCTGGTCTGGAGCGTGACAAAATCGAAATGAGCGCCCCAAAAGAACCAACAAAGGTGAAGTTCTTGCGCAGGAAGGTCACGAACAACTTCATGCTTTCCGTTTGCCTTCTCAGCGCCCTGATTGCGCTTCTTCCTTTGATACTTATTTTTGTGTACACCGTCAGCAAGGGTGTCGGATACCTCAATCTTGACTTTTTTCTTGAGATGCCGAAGCCGGTAGGGGAGCCCGGCGGCGGTATGGCCAATGCAATCATGGGAACACTCATCCTCGTCGGCCTGGGGAGCGCCATAGGGCTCCCTGTGGGCATTCTGACAGGTATCTATCTTGCCGAATTCGGAGATAACCGCTTTGGATTCTTCGTACGCTTTATGACCGATGTTCTGAGCGGCGTTCCGTCGATTGTGGCGGGGGTCGTTGCCTATACGCTCGTCGTTATTCCGATGAAGCATTTTTCCGCCTTTGCTGGGGGTGTTGCGATGGCAATTCTCATGATTCCCACTGTTACACGGACAACGGAAGAGATGATCCGGCTTGTACCTGCATCGTTTCGCGAGGCTGGATTGGCGTTGGGGATTCCGCAATGGAAGACGACTCTCCAGATCGTCCTGCGCACGGCGTTTCGCGGAATTGTCACGGGCATTCTGCTTTCCATCGCACGTGTTGCGGGAGAAACGGCTCCGTTGCTTTTTACAGCGCTGGGGAACAGGTTCTGGTCGACGGAGATCGATCAGCCTATTGCCTCGCTGACTGTTTTTATCTATGATTATGCCAAGGCGCCATTTGAGGATTGGAACAATCAGGCGTGGACCGCTGCTCTTGTTCTCATTATCATGATATCTGCCTTGAGCTTTGCCGTGCGATTTGCCACGCGCGGCAAATACTCGGAGAAATAGAAGAATGTTCACCCAGACAGTTCCCTTCGTTACATCCCAGAGCGATTCGCCGCCAACCCCGAAGAGCTCGGTGAAAATATCGGCCAGAAACGTCGACGCCTATTTTGGGAAGGTGCAGGCGCTTCAAGGAGTGTCCCTCGATATCCCTGCTCATCGCGTCCTGGCAATTATCGGACCTTCGGGATGCGGGAAATCCACTTTTCTGCGCTGTTTGAACAGAATGCATGAAGTGGCAGGGGGGAGCATGAGGGGCGAAGTATTGCTGGATGGCGACGATATCTACAAAGCTGACCCCGTGCGCGTCCGAAGAAGAATCGGAATGGTTTTTCAAAAACCAAATCCCTTTCCCACCATGTCAATCTATGACAATGTGGCGATCGGATTGCGGCTGAACGGATCAAAAAGGAAGGGGGAACTAGACGACGTTGTTGAGAGGAGCCTTCGGCAGGCAGCGTTGTGGGACGAAGTGAAGGATCAGCTGGGGAAATCGGGCGTGAGCCTCTCAGGCGGCCAGCAGCAGCGGCTTTGCATTGCCAGGACCCTTGCCGTCAATCCTGAGGTTGTGTTGATGGATGAGCCGGCCAGTGCATTGGATCCGATTGCCACGGCAAAAATTGAGGAATTGATCTATGAGCTCAAGTCCTCGTATACCATCGTGATCGTCACCCACAACATGCAGCAGGCCGCGAGAGTCAGCGATGCCACCGCATTTTTCTATCTCGGCCGTCTGATTGAACATGACGAGACTCGGAAGATTTTTACGAATCCTGCAAAGAAGCAGACCGAAGAATATATTACCGGAAGATTCGGTTAGACAAGAAGGAAGGAGCTCAGAGCACAACACTATGGCACGCCACTTTGAAATGGAGCTGGACCAGCTCCGTACCATGCTTATCCGGATGGGCAGCCTCGTTGAAGAACAAATCGATTGCGGCGTGAGAGCCATTGTCGATGCCGACGAGTCCCTTGCAAAACTCGTAATCGAACGGGACACGAAGGTTGACGAATTTGATAATGCCATTGATCAGCAATGCATGCGGATCTTTGCATTGACTCAACCTGTTGCGATGGATTTGCGCTTGCTCATGGCTGCACTCAAGATCAATAACGAACTCGAGAGAATCGGAGATATTGCCGTAAACCTGGCTGAGCGTGTACACGCGCTGCTTCCGCACAAAACATTTGTGGAGGGGACAAGGCTGAAAGAAATGGCACAGGCGGCAAGGGAAATGGTGAAAGGTGCCATTGATTCATTTGTCAACAGCGACCCAGGGCTTGCGAAGAAAGTGCTGGAATCAGACGATGTCATTGACTCTCTCGACAGAGAAATGTTTGAATTCATGGTTGCACAGATGAAGGAATCGAAGGAACTCATTGCCCCTGCGGTGCATATGGTGATCTTGTCGAGGCATTTGGAAAGACTGGCAGATCACGCAACAAATATTGCGGAAGACGTGATCTTTCTGGTGAACGCCAAGATCATCAAACACAATGCGGGCGAACGGTCCACTTGAACTTTGAGGGGAAAATGATGATGTTAGAGCCGCCGCGAAGGCGGCTCGTCTATTTATGGATATCACATTCACAAAAATGAGCGGTGCCGGGAACGATTTTGTGGTAATCGACAACCGGCGCCGGCAGATTCAGGGCCCGGCTGAATTAGCACGAAAGCTGTGCGACAGGCGCTGGGGAATTGGCGCGGACGGGCTGTTGCTGCTTGAGGAGAGCCCTGCAGCATCGTATCGGATGATGTATTACAATGCCGATGGGAGCTATGGAGGAATGTGCGGAAACGGGGGTCGATGCATAGCACTTTATGCTGTTATGATCGGCGCCGCCGGGAGTGAGCATCGTTTCGAGGCCCTGGATCATGTCTATGAGGCGAGAGTCCGCGACAATACCGTTACGTTGAAGATGAAAGACCCGCGCGTGATTAATTCGGATTTGGTGCTCCGGATAGGAGGAAAACGTATCAAGGCCTTGTTTCTCGATACAGGCTCGCCGCATGTCGTCCTTGAAGCGAAAAGGGTCGCTCGAAAGGGTCTACATGCAATTCAAGTGTCTGAGATTGGAAGACGAATAAGGAACCTGGCGGCCTTCAGACCCGGTGGCACGAACGTGAATTTCATCGAGATCACCGGAGATAACATTATTCATATAAGAACTTATGAGCGAGGAGTTGAGGCGGAAACTCAGGCTTGCGGAACGGGATCAATTGCTGCAGCGATCGCAGCGTCGAATGCGGGGTTGGCAGCGCCTTTCGTGATAGAACCGGCCAGCGGCAGGCGCCTCACTGTGGATTTCGCGAAGCGAGACGGGAAGATCAGTGATGTTGAGCTTCGGGGACCGGCAGAGGTGATCTACAAAGGGCAAATCCGTATATGATTTTGTTTGATAATATGTGTTATGTAAACTAAGACAAGGCTGAGCCGTTCATCCGGGAAGGAATCGAATTCTCATATTCCCTCATCGCTTCCTGCACAGAAACGTCGACAACTCCCGCCATTCGCAGCCGTCCACTCCCTGTTGTCTCTCCAATGAGAGCGATGTCCGTGCCATTCGAAGCAGCGATCTCACGAATCGCAGAGACATTCTCTTTCCTTGCACTCAAGACAATACACGACTGAGACTCTCCGAAAAGCCAAAAGTCCGTTCGAACAGTGGTATCAGCCGGCTTGTGTATGTCCACTCCAATTCCGCTCTCAATGGCACTTTCTGCGACGCAAGTGGCCAACCCGCCATCGGATATGTCATGAGCCGATTCGGCAAGCCCTTTCGCCAGGATGGAAAGACACGACTTGTGGAGTGCATGCTCATACAGGAGATCGAGCTCAGGTGGCTCACCCAGGACTTTTCCGGTCAATGCATAGAGGAATTCAGAGCCACCAATATCTCCGTTCACCTGTCCCAGAAGAAGAATTGCACGCCCCGGACCCTGGAAAAATGACCGTGTTGCAAGTGCAATGTCATTCATGATTCCGAGCATTCCTATCACAGGCGTTGGAAACACGGCATGATCCGGACTTTCGTTATAGAAACTGACATTCCCGCCTGTCACCGGCGTGCTGAACACCCTGCAAGCGTCCCCAATCCCAGCAACGGCCTCCTTGAATTGCCAATAGACCTCCGGGTCGTACGGATTTCCAAAGTTGAGACAGTTTGTAATAGCAACCGGCTTAGCTCCAGTGCATACAACGTTTCTCGCCGCTTCTGCTACCGCAATTTCTCCCCCACGTCTCGGGTCCAGATATACGTATCTCGCGTTACAGTCCGTTGAAACGCTCAGGCCCTTTTTTGTTCCCTTGATCCTTATTACTGCTGCATCCCCGCCTGGCATGATCACCGTGTTGGTCCGAACCATGGAATCATACTGATCGAAGATCCATTTCTTGCTGGCGATGCTTGTGCTCCGCAGCAATTTCAAAAGCATTTCATCATAGTTCTTCAAAGGCGGAAGTGACTCCGGCCTAAACGAACGCACCTCGTCGACATATCCCGCCCTTCTTGCCTCGCGGTGGTAGACTGGAGCCCCTTCTCCGAGGACCAGCGAACCGGCTGGCACTTGTGCCTTCAACTCCCCATGATGATACACCAACACTTCCTTCCCCTCTATGATTTCACCTATGATGACAGCAGGTAAGTCCCATTTTTCAAATATCTTCTCTATTTCCCTCTCATGTCCTTTCTGCACAACCATGAGCATCCGTTCCTGAGATTCGGACAGCATGATCTCATAGCTGGTCATGCCTGTTTCACGAATAGGGACTTTTTCGAGATGAAGCTTCATCCCCATCCTCCCTTTTGCGCTCATCTCCGAGCTTGAGCATGTGAGTCCTGCTGCTCCCATATCCTGTACTCCCACAACATGTCCTGTCGCAATAGCTTCCAGCGTTGCTTCGAGGAGGAGTTTCTCGGTAAAAGGATCACCGACCTGGACTGAAGGCCTTCGCGATTCAGATTCCGCTGAGATCTCTTCTGATGCGAATGTTGCTCCGTGAATGCCGTCCCGACCCGTAGCGGAACCGACAATGAAAACGGGGTTTCCTTTTCCCGTGGCGACTGCTTTCGCAACTCCATGATGTTCAACGATTCCCACTGCCATGGCATTGATGAGGGGATTGTCACGATAGCACTCGTCAAAATAGATCTCCCCCCCGACTGTAGGTACTCCGAAACTGTTCCCGTAGTCGCCTATTCCTTTGACCGCATTTTTCAACAGATACCGCCCGCGTGGTTCGTCAATCGGGCCGAATCGAAGTGAGTTTAAGGCTGCGATTGGACGTGCACCCATCGTGAAGATATCCCTCAGAATGCCGCCGACACCAGTCGCCGCCCCCTGGTATGGCTCAACTGCCGACGGGTGGTTGTGGCTTTCGATCTTGAATGCAACTGCAAGGCCCTCTCCAATATCAACAAGGCCGGCATTCTCTTCTCCCGCTGCAACGAGCAGTCGCTCCCCTTCGCGTGGGAGTGTCTTTATGACGGCAATGGAATTCTTATAGCTGCAGTGTTCACTCCACATAACGCTGTATATTCCCAGCTCGGTGTATGTTGGCACCCGGCCCAGGATCTGGAGAATTCTGGCGTATTCCTCTTCCGTCAGCCCATGCTGTCTGGCAAGCTCGAGATTGACAATCGGTTCCGAAGAATGAGCTTTGATCATGATATCCTATTTATCAATAAAGAAAATGGTTAAAGTGCTACTCATGAGGTTAATGTGAAGGGGACCCTGCGCCGGGTGCTATGACTGCCAGGACCTCTCCCTTTTCTACTGCCTGCCCGGGCCGAACCTTGATTTCGCTGATCACGCCTGACTGCGAGGCCCGAATCTCGTTCTCCATTTTCATCGCTTCAAGGATCACAAGGCCCTGTCCGACAGAAATAGGGTCTCCAACGGAAACTTCAACCTTTGCGACGAGGCCGGGCATTGGAGCCCGAATCTCCAATGGGCCTGATTTCCCCTCCGCGCCGGAATCGATGGACTTGAGGAGGAGGGTCCGCATCGTATCTACCAGCACTTCATGAACATGACCGTTGACGTTGATTCTAAAAGGAATTCCTTCAATGTTATCATGAGCTGGATGATGGTCAGAGGCCACACCGTCGATAATGGAGACGTACGAAACAACGCCATCAACGAGAAGAGACATGCTGCTCTTCCCTACCATGACAGCATCGACGCTATGCTCACGGCCATCGACAGTCACCGATTTCTCTCCCAAAGAGACATCGTAAGAACGCCTATTGAGTGTTACTTTTACGGTGCTCCCGTTCATCTCAACCCCCCTACCCGAAGTTTTTTCCAGCCGGATTGCTCTCCCCCGGGCCGATCGAATCGCTCAGGTGTCATCCGGGTTTCAAGAAACAACGCTGCGGCTACGACGGCCGGAAGAGAGTCGCTCCCCTTCATCCCCTTGCGGAGGCTTTCAGGGGTAAAATGTTTGTTGACAAAGCCTGTACTATGCCCTCCATGAAGGAATTCCTCGTGCTGAAGAACGAAAAGGCAAAAGGGAATGGTGGTCTGGATTCCGTGTATGCGGAATTCCGACAAAGCGCGTTTCATGCTTTCAATGGCATCGGCACGCCCCTCCCCCCACGTTACCACCTTTGCAAGAAGAGGATCATAGTAGATCGTAACTTCATCGCCCTGCTGTGCTCCGTTGTCCACACGCGTGCGTGGGCCCGTTGGCATAGAGTAATGGGTCAGATGTCCGGTTGAAGGAAAGAAGCTGTTTTCCGGGTCCTCGGCATAGATCCTGCACTCAATGGCATGACCGAATCGGTGGATTCCTTCCTGGCGGAGCCGCAAAGGCCTACCCTCCGCTGCAGAAATCTGTTCACGCACGATATCAACTCCTGTAATCATCTCGGTGACAGGATGTTCCACCTGGAGCCGCGCATTGACCTCCAGGAAATAGAAATTGCGGTTTTCGTCAACGAGAAACTCCACCGTCCCGGCGTTCGAATAGCGGGCCTCTTTTGCCAGCTTCACTGCGGCCTCTCCCATTGCCCGGCGTGTTGTGTCATCGATGAGAGGCGACGGTGATTCCTCGATGACCTTCTGGTGCCGCCGCTGGATCGAGCAGTCCCTTTCACCCAGATGCACGACATTACCGTGCTGATCACCGATAATCTGGATTTCAATATGGTGCGGATTTTCGACGTATTTTTCGACATAGACCCGGTCATCGTGGAAAGCGTTTCTCGCCTCAGAACGTGCCATGTGGAGAGATTGTGTAAATTCCGACGGCTTCCTGACGATCCTCATTCCCTTTCCTCCCCCTCCGGCAGCGGCTTTCAAAAGAACGGGGTATCCGATCTCTCCGGCAATCTTCATGGCTTCATCATCGTCTGCGAGAGCGGTTTCCGAGCCCTCCACCATGGGAATCGCCAGCCGGCGTGCAACCCCCCTTGCAGCGGTCTTATCCCCAAGCAGTCTGATCGCCTCAGCAGAGGGGCCGATGAAAGCCAGTCCACTTTCGGTCACCAAGGAAGCGAATTCCGCGTTCTCTGAAAGGAATCCATATCCCGGATGAATCGCATCCACATTTGCCTTCTTTGCGATGGACACAACCCTTTGCATGTCGAGGTATGTCTCCGACGCTTTGGATCCCGGGAGACGGAAAGCTTCGTCCGCGTATTGAACGTGAAGCGCGGTGCGGTCAGGATCTGAGAACAGCGCCACCGTCCTGATATTGAGCTCCTTGCAGGTCCGAATAATGCGGACAGCAATTTCACCCCGATTTGCGATGAGTACGCTCTTGATGTTCCGTTGGCTCTTCATACTTCGTCCTCGAGTTCCACCACTGTGACTCCCGATCCTCCCTCGTTCCACTCGCCGAGGCGATAATTCCTCACGTGCGGATAATCCTTGAGGAAGGCAGTCACGCGTTTTCGAAGCGCACCTGTCCCCTTCCCATGGATGATATCCACCCGATGAAATCCCGCCAGGAGGGCATCATCCAGGAAACGCTGAACGAGGGTTATTGCTTCTTCACCTGTGAGGCCGCGGAGGTCAAGCTCGTTCTTGAATTCGGGGGCAACCGGCGGCGAAGAAACGGATGAGCCGTGTTCCATGCGCTTCTTGCTTCTTCGCAGGTCACGAGCGTTGACCCTGATCCTGCCGCTCTTCCAAAGGACGACGGCAGCCGACCCCTTGAGGTCGACGATTTCTCCGGTCTCAGTACCGGCTTTCAAATGAACATGGTCTCCTATCGAGAATTGTTCTCCCGGGGTGTCGGGCTCCTCAGGAGCGGATGCCTCAGCGAGTGTTTGCAGATTTTTGAGCGTTTCGCGCGCGGTGCGAATGGAGCCACTGTCTGCAGAACTTTCGCGGATGGTTTGGACAAGGTGTTCAATAGATGCCTGCGCCTTTTGGACAAGATCCTTCGTTTCCCGCGTGGCTTTCTGTTTCAGTTCCCTGACCTCGTCTTTCACTTCCGAGATTTTTTTCTCGTATTGCGCAACGAGCACATTCAGACGGTCCCTGTCGGTCGAAAGCCGGGATAATTCTCCGCGGTAGTGCTGAATATCTGTTTCCAGTTGGGCAATAAGTGATTCCAGTTTCCATTTGTCCGAACCCAGGAAGGAGCGCGCATTCGTTAGGACCTCTGCTGAGAGGCCGATGCGTTGCGCAAGCTCAAGCGCGTAGCTGCTTCCCGGTATGCCCGAGCGGAAACGGTAGGTCGGTGTAAGGGTGGATTGGTCGAATTCCATTGACGCATTTTCCATTCCTTCGGTCTGATGGGCAAAAGCCTTCAGCATGCCGTGATGCGTGGTTGCGATGGTAAAGCACCGCCTGTGCAGGAGTTCGACAAGAATGGACGATGCAAGAGCGGCCCCCTCCGACGGATCTGTTCCGCTGCCGATTTCATCAATAAGGACAAGCGACTCCCGGGTTGCGCCATCGAGGAGGGTTTTCACGTTGAGGAGATGCGAGCTAAAGGTGCTCAGGTCATTTTCCACCGATTGGTCGTCACCGATATCGACGAAGACGGATTGAAAAACGGAAAGCTGAGAATCCGGTCCTGCCGGTATGTGAAGCCCCGCCTGAGCGCAGAGAACGCACAAACCGACCGTTTTCAAAGCGACACTTTTCCCTCCTGCATTCGGACCCGTAATCAATAATGAAACGCGATTTGCGTCCATGGAGAGGCTGAGAGGGACCACGCTCTTTCTCGGGTGGGATTGCAGCAGAAGGGGGTGTCGGGCCTCTTTGAGGCTCATCCCCGGCTCATCAAGTATCTGCGGGGGATTACCGAGAACTTCGATGGAGTATTTCGCCTTGGCGGCAAGAAGGTCAATTTCTCCAAGGAGCCGAACGCTCCTCTCGAGGGGAAGTCGAATGTCCGCCACCTGGCCTGTCAGGGTCCTCAAAATGCGCTCAATTTCGCGCTGTTCCCGGAATTGCAGCTCCCGCAGGGAGTTGTTGAGTTCCAGGCTTTCCGCCGGCTCAATGAACACGGTGGCGCCGCTCCCTGACGCTGAATGAATAAATCCCGGGACGCGGTGTTTATACTCGGATTTTACGGGAATGACGAATCTTCCGTCGCGCGTCGTGATTATATCATCTTGGAGGAGGTCCTTTTCAGCCACATTCTTGACGATGGCTGCCAGTTTTTTCCGAAGTTGCTCCCCGATGGCGGCCATATCCTGCCTGACGAGCCGGAGCTCCTTGCTGGAAGAATCGCGGACTCGACCGGTTTCGTCGATCGCTTCTTCAATATTGAATTCCACCACTTTGTCGGACAACAGTTCACTCCAAAGATCCTGGAGCGCCGGGATACGTTCCTTGCGGCGGGAGAGAAATCCGACCATGGTCCGGGAGACGCGAAGGGCCGCAGCAACGTCGAGGAGTTCCGCCGGAGAAAGAATCTGGTTTTCGACAGCGCTTTTCTTCAGGAGTGGCCGAACGTCCTTCAGACCGTCCAATGGAAGCGAGCCTTCCGTAATGAGAAGGTCCTTCATCTGCGAAACGCATTCGAGTGCGCTTCTGATCAGCGATGATTCGACCATGGGTGCAATGTCGGCGGCTGAGGCTTTTCCAGGGTCTGTGGATGCGAGGAGGGTAATGCGGCGAACAATCTTATCGAATTCGAGCTTTAGACGAGCGGAGGAAAAATCACCCATTGCCTGTCATTTCTTTTCATTCGGGGACTTCTTTTGAGGCTTCGTCAGGTCGTCAAGCCGCTGGCCGGTTTTTTCCTTGATTTCTTCGGTCGTCACCGGAACGGTTGTGAGCGTGAAATCGAGAAACTGGGGTGCAATGTTTGCAATGGTGCTGTAGAGACGGGAATCCACACGATACGGCCTTGAAGGGATTCGTTGAAGGGCAAGCAGCATGAAGATGGCGCTCATGATAAACAGGCCCTGGAGGAATCCAAAGAAGGAGCCGACGATGCGGTCGGCGATTCCACCGATCTTGTAGTCGTGCGCCGTCAGGCGAAAAATGATGGATTGCAGAATAATCAATCCGAAAAACACAGTGAAATATCCGTACAGCACGGCATCACTCTGCTCGGTACCGAATTCCTCGACATAGAAGGTCGCCATCTCGTTCATCACCAGGTGCGCAACGACCAACGCCACCATGGTTACGCCCAGGGCTATTCCCTTTTTGACCATGCCATCCCTCAACCCAAGGGCGGCGAAGGTGATGACGGGAAAGATGATAAAAAGATCAACGATCATTTCATGTGCCGAGATGTTGTTTGACGAGTTCCTGGACGAGAGAACCTTCGACTTTTCCTTTCAACTCCTTCATTGCCACGCCCATGACTTTGCCAAAGTCCTTTTGTGATGACGCGCCCGTCTCACGGATAATCCGCAGGAGAACGGATTCCGCCTCCTCCCTGCTCATTTGTGCCGGGAGATAACTCTTGAGAATCTCGAGTTCGCTGGTCTCCTGATCGGCAAGTTCTTTCCGTCCCGCCTGCTGATACAGCTCGATGGCCTCCTTGCGTTTCTTGATAGCTGCAAGGAGAACCGCGAGTTCGTCGTCTGCCGTAATCTTCTTTTCCCCCCCGCGCTTATCAAGCTCGATAAACTGAGCCCTGACCGTACGTAGAGTCTCAAGCTTCAGTTTTTGACCGGCCTTCATTGCTGCTTTCATGTCATGCGTGATGCGTTCATTCAGGGTCATGCTGGTCCTTCGCTCGAAATAGAACGAGGCAATCCCGTTGCGCGAGACTGCCTCGAGAGGAACATTGGGTTTTCACTCCTCTAAAGCTTTTGCAGAGCGGAATAATTGATCCGCAGGGCGTCGCCTTTTCGAAGCTGCTGCTGGATATCCGTGACAATGCCCATTCTGGACGCCTCATCCACCCGAAGAGAAATGATCACTTGTGGTATATCGCGCCTTTTCTTGGCTGCAATCGTCTGGATCTCGGGTATGAAGACGATATTGTCGTCGATTTGCACGCGTCCATCGCGGCCAACCCAGATATACGTTACAATTCTCTTGTTGTCGATTTTCTCGATCTGAACGGCCGACGGGAGCGTATACTCCACCTGAATGTTGAATTCACGAAGCACCGTTGTGACCATGAAGAAAATCAACAGCATGAAAATGATATCAGGAAGCGAAGCCGTGGGGATGGATTGCTTTGTTGAGGCCTGCTTTTTCTTGAATTTCATTTGTCGATCCTAACGTGTTCGCTCTGGTTCAGCGATGGAAATGCTTTGCTTGACATTGTCGCGCACTTCGTTCAGCTGATCTTTGGAGAGTTCTTTTAGAGGTGCTCCAAAAGTCTGGAGCGCATATTCTTCGCGCAGGATATTGTACGCCTGCTTGATCTCATCGAGAGCACCGATGTAAACACGATATGGCGTGTTGCGGTCGGTCTTGATGGAGACGATCAGCTTCTTGTTGTTCCGGAGCTTATTGGAGACGATTTCGTGGATCTGCGGAAGAGAGGTCAATTCATCGTTCAGGAGTACATCACCGGCAGCATTGACGAGAACCTTGATAATATTCTCTTCCTTGACCTTGACGACATCTGTATCTTCCACAGGAGGAGGAAGTACCAATCCGATCCCCGTATCGACATCGATGGTGGTCGTTACGAGGAAGAAGAGGAGCAAGAGAAACGATATGTCCGCCATGGAACTGGTGGGAATCTCAACATCCCTGCTTGCACGCTTGCGCAGCATTGGTCATGGCCTTTCAATCAAGTTACTTTTTCTTCTCGACACCCATTCCGCGCTCTCCGGGCTTTTTGCCTGACTTCAGAAGAACCAGAGAATCGATGAGTTCGATGGAGCTCTCTTCCATATCGATGACGAGGCGGTCGATGCGCGAAACAAAGAAGTTGTAGAAGACCTGCAGGATCATGGCAACCACAAGACCAAAGAGTGTGGTCAACAGAGCGACGGAAATACCACCTGCAACGATTTCAGGAGAAATATTCTTTGCCTCTTTGATGGCGTCGAAGGCCTCGATCATTCCTTGCACCGTTCCGGTAAATCCAAGCATCGGTGCGAGCGAGATCGTCAGAGAAATCCAGACAAGTCCTTTTTCCAGAAACGCCATTTCGATACCACCGTAACTGATAATTGCTTTTTCCGCGGCTTCAATCCCTTCTTCTGCGCGAAGCAATCCCGCCTGGAAAACGCTCGCGATGGAACCGCTGTGACTCTGACAAACATCCAGCGCTGCCGGCACACCACCCTGGTCAAGAGCGCCCTTGACGGCGACCAGGAATTTTTTCGTATCCGTCGAGGCGCGATTGAGCGTCCACAACCGTTCAATAGCGAAAGCCAACCCGACAATCAAGGTTCCCAGAATGGGATGCATGAAGATCCCGCCTTCCACATACTTTTGTTGAAGCCAGTTTAAGGCTCCGCCGCCGTCACTCGCCGCCTGCTGGAACAAAAACGTCAAAAGGCCAACGATATCCATTACAGTGTTCCTCCTGAAAGAAGATTAAGAATAGCCTGGACAAGGTGGAAAAAAACGACAAGAATAATATCAAAAGAACCCCTGAAAGTCAACAAATATCTCCCCCCTAGATCCCCCCGAAGGTTCGGAATGTTGTTCCCGAGACGGATTCGCCGTTCGGAGAACACAGCCACCAAATGAGATCAACAATGCTTTCAGCGGAAACCCACTTTCGGTAATCTGCATCCGGCATCGATTTTCTGTTTGCATCGGTATCGATAATGCCGGGAGCAATGGCGTTGATCGTTATCCCGCTTCCACGGAGTTCTTTCGCAAGAGCCTCCGTCAATACGGCTACTCCTGCTTTTGAAACAACGTAGGGTATTTTCTCTGCAACAGGGATGAGCCCTACCATGGCCGAAAAATTGATGATCCTTCCGTAGTTCCTTCCCTTCATGTGGCGAAGAGCCTCGCGGGAACAGAGGAAAGCGCTCTTGAGGTTCACGTTCATCATCATATCCCATTCCCCCACCGTTACGAGGGAGGTCGGCTTTTGGGGAAGGAATCCTCCGACGGTGTTCACCACGATGTCGACCGAACCAAACCGGTCGACCGCAGCCTTGAACAACGCCTCGATATCCGTTTCCACCGTAACATCCGATCGTATCTCGACAACGCCTTTTTCTGCGCCAGGCTCCTCTTTTGTGACGGAGGAAACAACGCTGAGTCCTTCGCGCAGCAGTCTCTTCACCACAGCGCTTCCCATCCCCCCTCTCCCGCCCGTGACGATTGCTGTTTTCCCTTTCATAAGTCTCTCACCTTAGAAATGTGCCTTACTTCTCCACGATCCGGTCTTGATGGAGAAAATGTGAGTAACATGATTCCACGATAAATCGTTTTCGTGATCCTTGATCCATTCCACCAGCATCCGGGTCTCGTCCCTGCGAAACGTGAAATCGAGATGTCCCTTCATGACCCCAAACGCGTCGTCCGCAAAGATGCCACCTTCTTCGACCATCGCGCCAAGGGCAATGAGCGCTCGGCTGTTCCCCATTTCAACGGCTCCCTTCAGCATGGAAAGTCTGATTTCCGGGTCGTCCTCCGTCTGAGCGGCATGCAGCAGCGAGGCTGCGGCGTCGGAAGACCCGAATTCTTTCAATGCGGTAATGGCCGCCTGCCGAACAGCGTCGGATTCATCTTTGAGCAGTTCGGGAGCGAACGCCAAGAAACTTGTGTCCCGCATGGACGTGAGGGTGATAAGACTCATACGTCGGACTTCCGCGTCGGGGTCCCGGAGACGCCCCGCAACGAGATGAATCCATTGGTCTTTCTCACTGAGGAACGATGTGAGACCCGCAAGAGCGGCAACGCGGTCCGTGGGAAGTTCGCTTTCGAGCATGTGCAGATGATGTTCCAGGGGATCCTCTTCTCCCTTACGGAAGAAGAGAACGCCAAGGACAAAAATACTCACCACAGCGGTAGATTGTGCGACGTTCCTGGCAATTGCCCTGAGATTTCTCGTGGTTCTGACGAAATAGACGAAACCGCTTATCATCAGGGCCGCCGCGAGAACGCAGACAACGAGCGGACTCGTCGGTAGACCAGTATCCCAGGACAGCTTGACGCCGATGAAGCTGCACACTGAACCGCCGATCCACCCGATCGCAAGACGGGTCCCCAGCTTGTCCGACAAGAGCATCGCCGCGACGGACGGGATGACAAGGTAGCTGAAAACAAGAAAGACACCCGCGATCGCCACGGAGCTTGTTATGACAAAGCCAAAGGACATATAAAACAGAAAATCCCACCAACGTACATTCAACCCCTGACGTTCCGCGGCGGAGCTGTCAAAAGAAATCGCCATGAACTGCTTACGAAACAGAAAATGAAAGAGGCCCACCGCAGCATAGATTGCCGCAGTTTTCAACACCACGGGACCTTGTACCCACAGCAGCTCCCCTTTGATGATGTGGTCCAGTTCCTGTGGTCCCAGCGCACTCCGGGAAATCACAAGCATCGTGGCAGCAAACGTTACGGCGTAGACAATGCCGATAATTGCCTCGTGGGGAACCTTCTCCGTTTTCATTTTCGTAACGGAAAAAATAAATGCACCGAATATCGTGAATGCGAGAGAATAGAGATAGAGCGACGTCGCATCTGTGGTCACTTCATAGCCGAGCAGAACCCCGATGACGGTTCCCAGCGCCGCGATCTGAGCAAGAGCGAGATCAACAAAAATGACTTTTCTTGCTATGACGTGAACTCCAAGATACACGTGGATGCCCGTGAGGACAAGACATGCCGCCAGCGGCCACAACATCGAAGAAGGAAAGGAGAAAAGCTGTTCCATAAGGATCCCAGCCTAGCGAAGAGCCGCAGTCAGGCTCTCGATGAGATATTGAATCAAGGTTTCATATGATGTGATGGATTCCGTCGCGTGCACATCGATATAGGTTACAACCACCTTTGCCCCCGTTTTGCCTGCAACGTACTCGGCGGCGTCCTGAGAGTAGAAATTGTCGTTCAGAATGACTTTCACCTTCTCACGCTTGATGTGTTCGACAATGGCGTCCCTTCTTTGGGGGGGCGGAGGAATGCCGGGCTTCTCCTCGAGTTCGGCAACAATGTCCACTCCAAAGCGGCCGGCAAAGTAGACGTACGTTTTGTGATACGTTACAACCTTCGTGTTCTTCAACGGCTGCATTGCTGCCAGCCACCCCCCGAGCTTGGAAGAGAGACCCTTCGCCTTCAACCACTCCTCTAGCTGATCGTTTTTCAACTTACGGGAGAGGATATCACCGGCCTTCGGGCCTACGGCTTTCAAGAGCGCCTCGCCGAACATCGCCGCGTCGATACGATCTTTGAATCCTTCTGCTCCTGCCTCGTACTCGCGTGCATGGGCGGGATCCAGCAATGCCAAACGATGAGCAATGTTCTCAGCTATGATCTTGGCGTTCAGAGGATCGAGCCACACATGGGGATTTCCCTGGGGATGAATATCCCCCCATGAGCGGGATATTTCGGTGGGAAGCTCTCTGACCGGCACGTTGATGGTTGCCACCAGATGGCCTGAGTTCCCGGGTTGAATCTTCGGGTTTCCTGAGGCGTCAAGAACGTTCTTGGCCCACATATCGAGCGAGAGGCCGTTCTCAATAAACAAATCCGCTCTGTGCGTGATTTCATTCATTCTTGGGGTTGGCGTCACATAATGCGGATCCTGCTTGGCATTGGTGAGAGGAATGGTCTCGACAAAATCTCCCGCCACTTCCTGGGCAATGGCGCTGAGATAGTGCATGGTCGTTACAACCCGCAATTTCTCCTGGCCCACGAGCAAGGAACCACATACAACAGTGGAGATGAGCAAGACAATGATTCGCAGTCGTTTCATGGCAATTCCTTTTTCGTCGCTTATCGGTTGACCCAGTACGGCTCTGTCGGATGAGAGCCGAAGACAAAATTCACTTCGAAGAAACCGCTTCGAAGTCCGTTGAGAACCGGATCGCCCGATGATCGGTGCTCGTATCCAATTCTGAACCTGAGGAACTCGGTTGTGTAGTAGCTCGCGTAGGCTCCTATGGACCGCGTTGTCACACCCTGTGCGGCCGGCTCTTCGACCCAATCGTACCGGGCGCCGCAATACAGCCAGTATGAAAGCTGAATCTGTGCGTAGGCGTACCATCCCCGCGGCCGGATAGTGATTTGCCCTTGGAGAGAATCAATAAACGAACGCCTGCCAAAAAGGGCCTCTCCTCCGAGGACAACGGAACGAGATGTACGCTCCTCCGACGGAGCCCACTTGTAGGTTACATCGAGCCCAAACAATTCTGTTGACGGCAGTCCTGTTTCTCTGTAGGCGCTTCCCCCCAGGACAAAAATATGTTCGTTCTTCCAGTCCGCCGAAAGAGTCACATGCGCAAGGCCGGCAGGTTGTTTCCCGGCTTCACCCTGCGACAAACCAAGATCCCCTGACTTGACCACATCGATGTTCATTTCCAGCGTGGTGCCGGGAATCGGGCTGGGGAGAAAGAAATCAAAGTCCGCTCCAATCGGGTTAAAACCGGATTCGAAGAACTCGCCGTGTTCGCTGCCAAGAAATCTGGCAACTGACAAAGGCCTGGTGATCCACGGAATGTCATGAAGGTGCAGCCGATTGTTGACTCCAAAGGGAGCGCGGAATTTTCCGATTTTCACCTTCAGGCCAAGCGGCGCGCTCTCGAGGATTGGCAGTTGCTTTAGAAGGCCGTACACTTCCTCAGGATCGATGGCAAACCCTGTCCCCGCCTCATCTTCGAGCGAAAGAATGGCCACAGCCTCTGCGTACGGATCCACGGGTGCCCGGAAATCGATTTCGACGCTCCGAAGAAACGGCCTGTCGTTGATTTCAACAGAACCATCAGCGTTGAAAGCGGTTTTTGAATCTGTCCTTGCGGCAAAGTTGATGAACGCCGTCGTCCGAGGGTTAAAGACCACCGGGGCGGTCGAACGCGCAATTGCGCTGATCTTATTCTCAAGTTCCGTGAATCGTTTTTCCAGCCGCTCTTCAAGCAGTTCGAGCATTGCATCGGCATCATCCGCTTTCTCGGATCGAATGACTTTGAGGCTGTCAAGAGATCGCCGGAGTTCCTGAAGCTGACGAAGCAAGTCTTCACGGCCTCCCTCGCGGATTGGCTCCTGAGCAGCACTGCGGCCTGTGACGAAGAAGCAGAGAATGAAACAAAGAAGAAGGGATTTATGAATCTTCATGAATTTCTCCAATCACACATTTTATATTGCCTCGTGCACAACTTTTTCCATGGCACACGGCAGACAGAACGGGCTTGATTGACTCGCCGGAGCGCGTCATCCGATTGTGAGAATTGGAGGTCCTCGCTTGGAGATCGAAGAGAAATCGTCAGCGGTGGAGGCAACATATCCGTCGGAAAAGGGGTAGGCGGACTCTGCCACTTTCGCGCAGAACGGGGAAGCATCGTGGTATGCAGCGGATTGCGCGTTCCGGCAGCAAGGAACGCAGGGATGCGTGGAGTCGAGATTCTTGTGGAGCTCGCGGGCCCCGCAATCGTGGTTTTTGATTGCGGCTGCAGAAGGGCCCCCTGACAGAACGTCGGTGTGAGCGAAATCAGCCCCCACTGTTATCAAGAGGACCGTCAGGAGAACCCTTGTAACCGTATTTCGAAAATCGTCCTTCACATCGAAAAAGTAGTTATGGGGAACAAAAGAAGCAATCGTTATTGTTTCACCCGTATGCAAACGGTGGAATTGTAACGAAAATCCCCTATCATTTGTTCCTTCAGACTATGAAACTCCATTTACTCGCAATGCTGCTCATTCTGGCGCCAACCCTGTTGCTCGGACAGGTCGATTCATTGAGTCTTGGGCAAATGGCTCCTGATTTCATGCTTCCCTATGCGACAAAGGATTCCATCTCCAGGACTCCTCTGCGTCTTTCTGATTTCCACGGAAGACGGACCATCATCCTTGCATTCTATCCCGCCGACTGGAGCTCGGGTTGCACAAAAGAGATGTGTTCCTTTCGGGACGATTTTTCATCTCTTGCCGGGCTGAACGCCGAGGTGATCGCAATCAGCGGGGATTATGTCTGGTCGCACCATGAATGGGCAAAGCACCTTTCCCTCCCCATCATTCTTGCAAGCGATCATTCCCACGCCGTAGCGAAAAAATACATGAGCTTCAACGAAGCAACACAGCTCAACAGACGCACGATATTTGTCGTTGACAGTGACGGTCGACTGGTCTATCAGGACCTGGAGTACAGAGTTTCCGACTCCGGCGATTTCGATCGTTTGAAGTCATTCCTTCGCGGCCTCCGTTGAATCGAAAGCACATGCGAACATGAAAGACCGTTTGCGACCACCCTATCGCCCCATCTCCTGTTCCGTTTACGATCTCCTCGAGGCATCGGCGGTCAGGCACAAGGTCCTTGAGCTGACCATTGAAGGCACACGGGATCGTTTTCAAATCGTGGATGTCTTCGCGAAAGGAAATGAGGAATTCGTGGTTGTTTCAAGAGTTGCAGACCGGGAACGGAAGACGATCCGCATCGACACAATCGAAATGATAGTTGATCTGTCTGACAATAAATCGTATCTTCCCTATCAAACCTAAAGAGATCACCATCGTATGGAGCGCGTACTGAGATATGCCCGACCTTCTATTCTCCCTTCTCGCCCTGATCTACCCCCTTCTCTTTCCCCCACAAACGGATTCCTTGCGGCACGCGGATGAGAAACATCTTCACAACGTCCAGCAGCTGACATTCGGGGGAACCAACGCCGAGGCTTATTTTTCCTTTGACGACAGTCGGCTCGTCTTCCAGTCCACACGTCCCCCTTTTGAGTGCGACCAGATTTTCACCATGAATATCGACGGATCGCGCCAGGAGCTCGCAAGTACGGGCAAGGGCGTAACGACCTGCGGATATTTTCTCCCAGGGGGAAAGCGCATTCTCTACGCATCGACCCACGGAGCGGGCGATGGCTGCTACCCAAGGCCCGACAAGTCGAAGGGGTATGTTTGGGGAGTATGGAATGCCTACGACCTCTATACCGCCAATTCGGACGGATCGGACCTTCGTGTACTCTCCGCCAGCAAAGGGTACGACGCCGAGGCAACCATATCCCCTGCAGGCGACCAGATTGTTTTTACCTCTTCACGTGACGGCGATCTTGACCTGTACACGATGAATATCGACGGGTCGAATGTCCGGCGTATCACGAACGAGCTCGGCTATGACGGCGGGGCCTTCTTCTCATGGAGCGGGAAAAGGATTGTGTATCGGGCATACCATCACAAGGACAGCTCCGCAATCCTCGATTACAAGGGGCTGCTTGCCGATGAGCTCGTCCGTCCCACGAAGATGGAGATTTTTGTTTGTGATGCCGACGGAAAGAACCGGAAGCAGCTCACGAACACGGGCAGCGCCAACTTTGCTCCGTTCTTTCATCCCGATGACCGAAGGATTATCTATGCGTCGAATGCAGAAGACCCGAAGGGGCGCGAATTTCATCTGTATCTGATCAACGACAATGGGTCGGGCAAGGAACGAATCACTTTTGGCGGCAATTTCAACGCCTTTCCCATGTTCTCGAGGGACGGCAAACAGGTCGTGTTTGTATCCGACCGGAATGCCAAAGGCAGGTATGAATTCAATATTTTTCTTGCTGATTGGACTGACTAACCTCAACGACGAATCCAAGGAGTATCGATGAAGCAATCAAGATTGTTCCTGCTTGCAACGCTTTTGCTGTTCCCGGCCATAGATGCCGGAGCACAGGTCAGACGCGCCCCCGACATCACGGTCGAGGAACTTCGCCATCACCTGCAATATATCGCATCCGATGCCCTTGAAGGAAGAAGGTCGGGTTCGAAAGGGGCGGACAAAGCAGCCGAGTATATCGCTCAAGAATTCAAAATGTACGGGCTTGCTCCCATGGGAGTCAATGGATCGTACTTCCAGCCTTTCGAATTCGTTTCAGGCGTCAAGCTTGGATCGCCGAACTCCCTTGTCATAACGGTCAAGGGCAAGAAAACCGCCCTCAAGCTCAACGAAGACTTTCGGCCTCTTGGTTTTTCGTCCACCGGTCAGTTTGAAGGCGGAGTCGTCTTTGCCGGCTACGGGATATCCTTTCCGGAGAAACAGTATGATGATTTCGCCGGAATTGATGTCAAAGGCAAAGCCCTGATAATCTTCAGGTTCCATCCTGAGGGAGAAAATCAGCACAGCGAATTCACTCAGTACGCCAGCCTTCGGTACAAAGCCTCGAAGGCCAGAGAAAAAGAGGCGGCGGCGCTCTTCATCGTGACGGGCCCTGCAGATACCGATCGGGATGAATTGATGCGGCTTACGTATGATCAATCTGCCGGAAACGCCGGCCTCCCCGCCTTCACGATCACGCAGGCGGCAGCAAACCGTCTCCTCTCTTCAGCCGGCACAACGATCAAGGCTCTTCAAGACAGCATCAATTCCTCGAAGAAGCCCCGTTCGATGGCTCTCGATGGAGTCTCGGCGACTGCCTCCTCGGCAGTCGATGAAATTCGCGAGACCACAAAAAATGTCGTCGGATTTCTCGAAGGATCTGATCCCGCCATGAAGGACGAAGTCATCGTTCTTGGCGCACATTATGATCATCTGGGCATGGGGGGAGAAGGATCCGGTTCAATGAAGCCAGACACGCTGGCCATCCACAACGGCGCAGACGATAACGGCTCCGGCACTGTGGGCCTGCTGGAACTTGCACAGTACTTCTCCTCTGTGCGAACGTCGTTGAAACGAAGCATCTTGTTCACATCGTTTTCGGGTGAAGAACTCGGGCTTCTCGGATCGGCGTATTTTGTCAAGAATCCGACCATTCCTCTTTCGCGCATGCTGACCATGCTCAACATGGACATGATTGGCCGGCTGAACGAAAGGAAGCTGATTGTGTACGGGGTTGGCACTTCTCCCAACTTTGAGGCCCTCGCCCGGAATGCCAACAAGGATTCTGCCTTCGTCCTCAAGCTGAACAAGGATGGATTTGGGCCGAGTGACCAGTCTTCGTTCTACGGAAAAAATATCCCCGTATTTCACTTCTTCACAGATCTGCACGGCGACTACCACCGCCCATCGGATGATTGGCAGACCATCAATTTTGCCGGAATGAAGGACGTTCTCGAATACGTCAAGTCTATTGCGGTTGAGCTGGTGAACACGCCGGAGAAACCTCAATACGTTCAGGTGGAGCAGGCAAGGCAGCCCCAAGGCAGCGGGAGAGGGATTCGTTCCTATACCGGAACGATACCGGATTTCGGCGAGTCCGTGGAAGGCATGAAGATTTCTGGAGTCCGTGAAGGAAGTCCCGCAGCCAAGGCGGGCCTCCAAGGCGGTGACATCATCGTCAAGTTCGGCACCGTCACCATCAAGAGCCTCTATGACTACACCTTTGCCCTGGGCGAATACAAACCGGGGGATGAAGTGGAAGTGATTGTGAAGCGAGGCACGGAACAACTCACGCTCAAGCTGACACTGGAACGCAGGAACTGAGCCTCGAAAAGCGAAAAAGCCTGAAGATGCTTCTGCATCCTCAGGCTTTCTTCTTGTACGCAGGTTATTCTATGTTTCTATCAACGTGATGTAGCGCGACTTGCCGTCCTTCAACAGCATTTCAAGTTTGTTCACCAGATCCTCGCTTTTCTCATCGAGGTCATCTTCCAGAGCCTCGAACTCTTCCTGAGATGCGCAAACAAACTGCTCGACGAAAGCGTTCTTTTTCCCCTTCTGCTCATAAATAGAGTATTGTTTTTTCTGCACTTCGGAGAAGTGGTGCTTCATTTCGCGCGCAAGTTTGTCGTAGTCCTCCCGCTTGTGAGGCTCAATTTCATAGGAAATTTGCAGAATGACCTTTGCCATGGTTTGTATTCCTCTGCTAGGTAAAACAGTTATGCAAAATGACGAAGTGCGGCACGGACTTCACGTTCGCTCATTCCAAAATAATGGCCCAATTCATGAAACAGCACTTCGGCAATTTTTCGCCGCGTGCTTTCTTCATCGGAGCACTCGGCTTCAATATTCCGCTGAAAGAGAAAAATCGTGTCGGGAACCGTTGGAAATGCTCCATACCAGGAACCTCGATGGCCGAAAGGGATACCCTGGTAGAGACCGAGAAGAGAGTGTCGGTTCGCCCGAACGGATTTCTGCACTTCCTCAGACGGGTAGTCCTCGACCACAATGTTGACGTTGTCGATCTTGTCGCGAAAGACTTCAGGGAGGCTGTCAAAGGCCTCTTGCGCAATGTCTTCAAATTCTTTCCGCGTCATGGGATTACCTGCCTCGCAAAAAATCTGCTACTTGCTCCATCACCAAATAATATGCGCCGACGGCAACGAACAGAAGCATCGTAACCGCCTGGGCTGCCTTCCACAGGGAAAAGCGATACGTCACCGTCATTCCCAGAACAACCAGTCCGATGCTCCAGAGCGCCATGATAATATCGAAGCCAACCAGAATGACGAAGGATACCGGTTTGATCACGTACGGATGAGGATTCGACGTGAACAGATACATGCCGAAGGTCAGAAGCTCGATCGGGAGGATAAGAACCAGGGATAGGCCCACCGGAACGAGCGCGTATGCGAGAAGTGCATTGGAGTTCCGATAGCGTTGTCCGCTGCCAAGCGCCCTCCCGACAAGGTGACTCATCAATGAAAGAATGGGAGTAAGGATCAAGCCGCCGATAATTCCCCACCCAAGGGCGGTGGGAACAAGAAAGAGCAAAGAGTCGAAAAATCTGCCCAGTTCCAGGTACCAGAAAGTTGTGAAGGAAACTGCAATTCCAAAAAGGGCTGAAAGCAGGAGGACGTAGTTCTTGTGCTCAGCCATCGTGATCCTGCGAAACGTCGCACGCGGCGACTCGATCACCCCCCATGCAGTCTCAAAGAAATCCAGGTTGGGAACCCGATTTTGAAGAAAACTTTTGCACTGGATGCATATGGTGGCGAACTCGTCATTCTCGAATGAGCACGAAGGACATGTAAGCATCAAACTCCCGAAATTCAGGTCCAAAAAAATGTATGAACTTTGGGGATTTGATGCAAGAAATTTTGTCGATAAGAATTTTTATGTGCGGATTGGTTTGAATTTCGCCGTTAAATGGCGAAGCACCGGCGGTTCTTCCACGATAGAATATCCCGTGAGTTGCCTTCGCCGCGAAAAGACGTCGCGAACGACTTCAATCACGAAATCGATATGGCTTTGTGTGTACACACGTCGGGGAATTGCCAGCCGAACGAGTTCCATGGCGGGTGAGATCAGCTTGTTGCTCTTCGAATCGTATTTTCCAAACATCACGCTTCCAATTTCCACAGACCGGATCCCCCCCGTCCGGAACAGCTCACAGACAATAGCCTGTCCGGGATATTGGTGCTGAGGGATATGATCGGCGAAGCGCTTGGCATCGAGATAAACTGCATGCCCGCCGGGGGGCTGAACGATGGGAATCCCGCTTTCCGTCAGTTTTTCCCCCAGGTATTCTACCGAACGAATTCTGTACGTGAGGTAATGCTCGTCGAGAATTTCTTCCAGCCCCTGCGCGATGGCTTCAAGGTCTCTGCCTGCCAGGCCGCCGTATGTGGGAAAACCCTCTGTCACAATAAGAATGTTGCGGGCTTTTGATGCCAGCTCTTCGTCATTCATCGCAAGAAAGCCCCCCATGTTCACCAGCGCATCCTTTTTCGCGCTCATGGTGCATCCGTCGGCGTAGGAAAAGATCTCCCTGGCAATTTCTTCAACGCTTCTGTTGGAATATCCTCTTTCCCTTTTCTTGATAAAAAAGGCATTCTCGGCAAAGCGGCATGCATCGAGAAACAGGGGTATCTTGTAGCGCTTCAGCATTTTCTTCGTTGCGCGTATGTTCCCGAGCGAGACCGGCTGTCCTCCTCCGGAATTATTCGTGATCGTCAACATGCAAATCGGAATGGCATCAGCACCTTTCTCTCGAATGAACCTCTCAAGAGCCGCGACGTTCATATTTCCTTTGAAATCGGCGATGAGCGCAGGGTTCTTCCCTTCCTCTGTCTGGAAGTCAACAGCTTCCGCACCGGAAACTTCCACATTGGCCCGGGTAGTATCAAAGTGCGTGTTGTTCGGAATATATTTCCCAGCACCGCCAAGGATGGTGAAGAGAATTCTTTCCGCCGCCCTGCCCTGATGCGTTGGAATGACATGTTTGAAACCTGTGAGCCGTTTGACAACCGATTCAAAACGGAGAAAGCTGCGTGAACCTGCATAGGATTCATCTCCGTCCATCACTCCCGCCCATTGCTTTGCGCTCATGGCTGAGGTGCCGCTGTCGGTGAGGAGGTCAATCAAGACATCATCCGCCGCAATAAGAAACGGATTGTATGATGCTTTCTTGAGGATGCGCTCTCTTTCCCGAACAGTCGTAAAGCGAATCGGTTCAACGGATTTGATTTTGAAGGGCTCGATGATAGTTTTCATTCTTCTTCCTGAAGTCGCTCAAGTGTTGATGCTACGAAGTCCCAATGCCGGTCAATAAAGAACTCGTGGTGCGCCGCTCCGCGAATGATCCCTCTTTTGTCAATCACATACGTTATCCGCAACTGACGAAGGCCGAATCGAACGGTTCGGTACAACCGCGCCACGGCGTGATGCGGATCTGACCCAAGGGGGAACGGCAGCGAGTGCGCGGCAATAAAGGAGCGGTGGCGCTCTTCACTGTCGCCGCTGATTCCCAGAAGAAAGGCATCGAAGCGTGTCATGTCCGGATGGTGATCGGAAAACAGACAAGCTTGTCGAGTACATCCGGCTGTGAAGTCCTTGGGATAGAAAAAGAGAACGACGTGATGTTTTCCCTGCAGATGCGAGAGGCGGAATTGTTCTCCGGTCTGCAATCCAATCGAAAAGTCTGGCGCCTCAGTAGCGATCTTCAGCATCGTCCGTGAGATTCGGGATGAGCTCGATGGTCACTCGGTTTCGTAGCGGACAATTGAAAATACGTCGCGCCCTTTCAGCCGCTCCCTACCCTTCAAGAAAATCAGCTCAATGAGAAAGCAACATCCCACGACAATGCCTCCTCCCCGTTCCACAAGCCGGCATGCTGCAGCAGCAGTACCTCCTGTAGCGAGCAAGTCGTCATGAACGAGGACGCGTTCCCCTGGTTTCAATGCGTCGGCGTGCATTTCAACGGCGTCATTTCCGTACTCCAGCTGATATTCCTCTCTAAGCACGGCGGACGGCAGCTTTCCGGGTTTTCGCACGGGGATGAACCCTACACCCAGCTTCTCCGCGAGTATCGCGCCCAGTATGAATCCTCGTGACTCAATGCCGACGACCTTGTCGATGGCAAGCGAGCTGAAACGGTTGACGAAGATACCGGCAGCCTCATGGAGATGCTTCGGATTCTTGAGAAGTGTTGTGATGTCCCGGAACATGATCCCGGGCTTTGGAAAGTCGGGAACAGAGCGTATGGAGGCGGAGAGATCGCTTGGGGCTACCAACGGATCGGTTCTTTCTTGAGAAAAGCTTCGATTCCTTTTTTGCAGTCGTCGGTCATGCGCGTGAGGGCATTGAGGTTGGCCGCGTAATCCAGCGCATCATTGGTCGACATGCCGTGGATGCGAGCCAACAATTCCTTGATGAGACCCATGGAAGAAGAACTGCAATGCTTGACGAGATCTTTTGCGAGCGACGTTCCTGCAGCTTCAAGCCCGGTTTCGGGTACAACCTGGTTCACCAGTCCGATCCGCAAGGCTTCGTCGGCCGAAATGATATTTCCGCGGAGAGCGAGTTCCCGCGCGCGCGCTTCGCCGACGCGTCGAACCAGGAAGATCATGACGATCGCCGGTATAAACCCAATACGTACTTCCGTGTAGCCAAACTTCGCCGTTTCGCGGGAGGCGACTACGAGATCGCACACCGTTGCAAGACCGCAACCCCCCGCAAGCGCGTTGCCATGGACAACAGCGATAACCGGCTTGCGATGCATGGAAATCTGCAGAAAAAGCTTCATGAGATTGACGGAATCTTCCTGGTTCTGGTGGAAGTCGTACTGTGCGATCCGCTGGAGATACGCCAGATCGGCGCCGGAGCAAAACGACTCCCCTTCCCCCCGGAGGATGATTGCCTTGACGGAAGAGTCCTTCTGGGCGCTGAGAAACGCCGAGGAGAGCTCGTTGACCATGATATCGTCGAGAGCATTATGTTTTTCCGGCCGCGCAAGGGTAATGGTGCAGATGCGCTCGTCCGTGCGGTATTTGATACGCGTATAATCAACTGTCTTCATGGTGTTGTCAAAGTACCAAGAAGGGTTCCGAAAAGCAAGGTAAGGCCTGATGAAAAAAAATCCCGGTCAGGGTGACCGGGATCGATTTGATTCTCCTCTGAAGATCA
>CAZRPU010000028.1:0-30874 GCA_964602055.1 uncultured Ignavibacteriaceae bacterium | reverse complement strand
TTGCGGATGCCGCTCGCAACGGCAAACCTGTGTTCTTTCTTGCGAGCCGTCAGCTTGATTTGTCGAAGATGACGCCCCTTGATCCTGTGCTTCCCCTGATAATGACGGGACGTGCCACAAACGAGGTACAAGCTTTCCTCCACATCCCCGACCAGTTCAGATCCCACGTACTGTTTCAGCTGCACAACGCCGGCGGAGACCCATGGTCCTCGCTTCCCCCCGTCTTCCTGCTGCCCTACGAAATTCAGGCGAAGCCTGAAGCACAAACGCTCGGTTATGCGCGCGTACAGAACATGATTACGAACATTCCGTTCCTCGCGATTCGCAATGTTCGTCAGATGAAATCCATCGCTGTTACGGGCTACGGTTTGTGGCGATGGCGCATGCTTGCAGACCAGCAGGAGAGAACGGTCCTCGATGACTTCGTAGGCAATAGTATCCGATGGTTGACAACGAGGGAGGATGACCGGAAGATTCGCGTCTCCCCTGCGCGGGATTTCTTTTCCAGCCAGGATCCGGTCGAATTCGTTGCGCAAGTCTATGATGATTCCTACCAGCCGGTGGACGATGCCACGGTCACGGTTTCTGTTTCCGATGGAACCAGCACTCAGGAACTTTTGCTTCCGTCAGCGGGGAACGGGCAATATGCCGGGCGGCTGGAGAGCCGCAGCGAGGGAGACTACACGTTTCGGGCTGTTGTCGAAAGAAATGGGTCCGTTGTGGGGCGTGAAACAGGAATGTTTTCGGTAGGCGACCGTTCGCTCGAATTCCTGGAAACGAAAGCAAATGCTCTTCTTCTCCGTCAACTCTCGGCAAAAACCGGCGGCACCTTCATGAGGGATGACAACACTACGGGACTTGCAGAATCCATTCGTTCTCTTCCGGCTTTTGCAGAAAAAGAAGTGATCTTCTCCGCGGAGCAAGAACTCTGGAATTCACAATGGAGCCTTCTGGTGTTGTTCCTCTTGTTCTCAACCGAGTGGTTTGTCCGAAAAAGATTTGCTATGGTGTAAGACCCATGAAGCGCATCTTCATTCTCTGTCTCCTGTTTGTTCCCGGTTCGGCAATACCCCAACCGCGCGCTTTCGTCGAACATTTCTACTCCCGGAACCTTCAGTCGACCGTTTCATATTCCATCCTCCTGCCTTCGTCCTACACGCCGAAACGTCTCTATCCGATCTTGTATCTCCTCCACGGCTACGGGGGCGATCATACGAACTGGAGCAGTCTGACAGACCTGCCTGCCTTTGCAGCACAATTTGATCTCATTATCATCATGCCCGACGGTGCCAATTCGTGGTACGTGAATGCGGTCGGAAAACCTGAAGATCGCTATGAAGAGTTCATGATGACCGACCTCCTGAACCATGTCGAGAGGCGTTTTTCCGTTGACAGCACTGCACGATGCATTGCCGGCCTTTCGATGGGCGGTTATGGGGCAATCACCCTGGCTCTCCGTTCTCCCGGGCGTTTTTGTTTCGCAGGGAGCTTGAGCGGGGCACTTTCGATCCCCTCCGGACTCGATTTTCCCGAACACTTCCGCCCAGAGCGATCACTCGCCAATCTGCATGCAGTCTTCGGACCGCCCGGCCCTTTCCGCGACGCGCATGATCCGTTTCTTCTCTTCCGCAAAGCAGCAGCGGGCTCGCTTCCTTATCTGTATCTGGCCATTGGAACAAGCGATGGGTTTCGGAGTTTTTTGCCGGCAACGCGCGCGCTGGCGGATTCCCTTCGCTCATACGGGGCCCGATACGAATATCATGAAACTCCCGGCGGACATCAGTGGAAATACTGGGAGAAAGAGATTCGTCCCCTTATCAGAAGAATGATGGAAGTCGTAACGGAAAAAAATCCCGCGCGCTGATTTTTTCACCGAAGTGCCGATACGGACATTCCTATGAAAGCTGACCGCTTCACAAAACTTCTGTTGATTGCTGGTCTTGCCATTGTTGCAGTTTTCCCCGTTGACGCAAGGCAGCACCATGATGGTGTGAGTGCAAATCTCTCACGCGTTATCACGCATGAAATGCTCCAGAAGGATCTCCCCGCTGTGTATGTGCTCCTTGTTCAGGGGAACGACGTGGTATGGTCACACGCATTCGGCTATGCCGATCCGCAGAAGAATATTCCCGCCACAGTCGAAGATGTCCACAGGATTGCGTCGGTCTCCAAACTTTTTACCGATATTGGATTGATGCAGCTTGTCGAGCAGGGGCTTGTGGACCTTGATTCGCCCATTGTCCAGTACCTGCCGGATTTTCGCCCTCATAATCCGTTTGGAAAAGAGATCACGCTTCGCCAGCTCATGACACACCGCTCAGGGCTTGTTCGGGAACCTCCTGTAGGGAGTTATTTCGATCCGACGGAACCTTCGTTAACTGAAACCATCGCCAGCCTCAACTCCACGACACTGGTGTATTCCCCCGCAACCCGCTTCAAATACTCAAATGCCGGCATCGGTGTTGTCGGACTTCTCATCGAGAGAATGCGTCGAAAGCCGTTTGCCCGTGTCATCGACGAAACGGTCTTGAATCCGCTCGGAATGAAAAACAGCTCGTTTGAACCCAGGCCCGAGCTTCTCCAACGGAAGCCGCGTGCGATACTCTGGACCTACGACGGCCGAAAGCTCGATGTGCCCGGCTTTCAGTTCGGCATGGGACCTGCTGCCAATATGTATTCGACCACGGGTGATTTGGGAAAATTTCTCATCGCCCTTTTCAAAGGCGGGACCGGAGAGAACGGAACTGTTCTCAGAAAAGAGACTCTTGAGGAGATGTGGACACCGCAATTCAGATCGGGCGGAGAGAAGACAGGCGTCGGATTGGGATTTTTCATCGGATCTAAAGAGGGCCACCGCACCATTAGTCACAGCGGTGATGTCTACGGCTTTGCGACCGAAGTAGCCGCGATTCCTGACCTTAAGCTTGGCGCTGTTGTCATAACGACGATGAACGCTGCAAATGCGTGGTCGACTTCGATTGCTGATCATGCCCTTGATCTCCTTTTGGCTGCTTCACAAGGAAAGCGTCTCCCCGAATACGTTCTTACTCGCACTGTGGACAGCGTGCTCTGTCGGCAACTTGAGGGAACTTATGCCGGACGCAACCGTGTGATAAGGTTCTTTACCCGCGGAAACCAGTTGTGGATGCAAGGCAGTACGATGAGGCTCGCCGTTCAACAACATGACGGCGGTCTCATGATCGACGACAAGATCAGCAGAGGGATGGCCATTGTCCCGACGCGCGAGGGGGTAATCGTCGGCAGCGACACCCTTTCCCGGATTGCGGATGCAAAACCTCCGGCGACAAAGGAATTCTGGAAGGCTTTCATCGGTGAATACGGGTGGGATCACAACACGCTGTATATTCAGGAACGGCACGGCATCCTCCACGCACAGATCGAATGGTATTTCTCTTATCCGTTAACCGAGAGGTCGCCCGACGTTTTCGACTTTCCCGATTACGGTCTCTATCACGGAGAACAAGTACGTTTCCGGCGCGACGATAAAGGGAAGATAACAGGGGTTTTCGCGGCAGGCGTTCTGTTTCCCCGGCGTCTTGCAGGAACCGATGACGGATCCACATTCACCATTACGCCACAAAAGCCTTTGGAACAGCTGAGACGCGAAGCGCTTGCATCATTGCCTCCCAGGGAACAAGGCACCTTTCGACCTCCACGTCTCGTTGAGCTTGTGACCCTCGATTCCACTCTCCGTTTGGACATTCGGTATGCAACGACGAACAATTTCATGAAATCGGTCTTCTATGCTCAGCCCCGTGCATTCATGCAGCAGCCTGCTGCCGAGGCACTCGTACGAGCCCATCAATGGTTGAAACAGTTCGGCTACGGAATCCTCGTCCATGATGCCTACCGGCCCTGGTACGTCACAAAGATGTTTTGGGACGCAACGCCGCAGCATCAGCGCGATTTTGTTGCTGATCCTTCTCAGGGATCGCGGCACAATCGCGGCTGCGCAGCCGATGTTTCACTCGTCGATCTCGCGACAGGGACGCCTGTTGAGATGGTAAGCGGATACGACGAGTTCTCCGTGAGGGCTTATCCTGACTATCCCGGAGGGACTTCTTTGCAGCATTGGCACAGAGAGTTGCTTCGCCGCGCTCTGGAGGACCAGGGGTTCGAAGTGTATGTCTACGAATGGTGGCATTTTGATTTCAAAGAATGGAGAGAATTTCCTCTCCTCAATCAGGCGTTTGATGAGATTGAAAAGAAGCCCGCCCGATGATGCTGCGGGAATTCTTCTTTGCTTCTCGAACCAATTGTTTCTATCTTGCCTGTACTTATGAAGCTCTCCGAAGATCAGAAAATCAGAATCTTTATCCTCGCTGCCTTGTTCGGGGGCTGGATTCTGGTTATTTTTTTCCGGTCCGGTACTTCGTGGGGGTAACATGAAGACGTTGCCGGTTTTCTGCTCCTGACAGAGCCACCATTCCTCATCCATGTCCAAAGATTCTTCATCTACCCGCCTCGTCTCTCTCGATGTGTTTCGCGGAGCAACTATCGCCGGAATGATGTTGGTCAATAATCCCGGCGACTGGAGTTACGTGTATGCTCCCTTCAGACATGCCCCGTGGCACGGTTGGACCTACACCGACACCATCTTTCCCTTCTTTTTGTGGATTGTCGGCGTCTCTCTTGCTTTTTCATTTGCGAAGCGAATGGATCGCGGCGATACGACGAAACACCTGGCTCTCCATGTCCTGAAGCGATCGTCATTGATTTTCCTCCTGGGGATGTTTCTCCATGGAGTGCCTTTTGGGCTGTTGTTTGGACATCAATTTTCCCTCGCAACCATTCGCATTCCCGGGGTCCTGCAAAGAATAGCGTTCTGTTACCTTGTCACGGGGCTGATTGTTCTCAAGACCGATTGGAAGAAACAGGCATGGATTGCAGCCGGCCTGCTTTCGTTTTATTGGCTTGCCGTCATGCTCATTCCTGTCCCGGGTTTCGGTGCAGGCGTTCTCGAACCGAATGGAAATCTCTGCTGGTATATAGACTCGATGCTCCTCGAAGGGCACACATGGTCAGGAGCGCCCGTACGGGGATTCGACCCCGAGGGAATCTTCAGCACGATTCCTGCTATTGCCACGACCATTTTTGGCGTTCTCACAGGACATCTCCTCCGATCCGATCGGAGTCAGGAAGAAAAACTTGTTCGCATGTTCGTCTACGGCAACCTGCTTCTCCTTGCAGGCCTGGTCATGGATAACTGGCTTCCGATCAACAAGAACCTCTGGACAAGCTCGTATGCGGTGTTCATGGCCGGTCTTGCGATGAACGTTCTTGGCGTCTGTTATTGGATCATCGATGTGCGGAAGATACGCCGTTGGTCGACACCGTTCTCCATCTATGGAATGAACGCTATTACCGTGTTTCTCCTTGCCGGAATCTTTGGCAGGTTTTCCTGGATGATCAAAGTTGGCGGCGAAGGGGATGCGGTCGTGAGCCTGAAAACATGGTATTATCAGACCCTGTTTGTTCCGCTCGGATCACCCATGGTTGCTTCCCTGGCTCACTCTCTCTTTTATGTTCTGTTGCTTTATCTGATTGCCCTGGTGATGCACAAGCAACGTTGGATTATCAAGGTCTGATGGATTCATCCGTTCCTCCCGCAACAGGTTCTGCTCTCTCCGGTGAGGATATGCGTTTTCAGCAACGAGCGATCAATCTTTCGCTTGCTGTTGGATTCCTCATGCTTGCCGGAAAATGGTACGCCTACCTTCGCACAGGCTCTGCAGCAATTCTTTCCGATGCCGCCGAGTCGGTCGTCCACATCATTGCAGTTGCCTTTGCTGCTTACAGCGTCTGGTTAAGTTTTAAGCCGGCCGACAAAAGCCATCCATACGGGCATGATCGGATTACCTTCTTCTCGGCAGGCTTCGAAGGCTCCATGATCATTCTCGCCGCCTTTGCCATTCTCTATGAAGCGATTCAAAAATGGATCGGAGGCCTGGCTCTCGAGAATCTTCAGGAAGGCATTTTCTTCGTTGCGGCGGCAGCGGGCATTAATGCTCTCCTCGGAGGTTTCCTTGTTTGGCAGGGAAAGCGCTACGGGTCACTGATTCTTATCGCGAACGGGAAGCATGTTCTCACGGACGTGTGGACCAGCTTGGGGGTGATTCTCGGCTTGCTGCTCGTGCAATGGACCGGATGGCTTCCGTTCGACCCCATCCTTGCAATACTTGTCGCAGTAAATATTCTCTGGTCCGGGGGAAAGCTCGTGAGACAATCGGTGGGGGGCTTGATGGACGAAGGGGATCCGAAGCTGGAACAGAGGATCAAGGAGATTCTTGACGCCGAAACGAGCAAGCGCGGAGCGCAGTATCACGAAGTGCGCTATCGAAACACCGGAACTTCGTTTTGGATCGAGCTCCATCTCCTTTTTTCCAACGCGACGACCATTGAAGACGCACATTGGCGCGCGACCGAGATCGAAGCTGCCATCAAGTCCTCTTTTGGCCGGCCGGTGCATATTATCACCCATCTCGAGCCAATAGAGGCGCACGATGAAACGCACCAGCAGCTCAAGTCATCCAATGAATAGACAGAACAAGTGACGCGGAAACCCCCTTCCGTGCCTGTCCCTTCCTCGCCCCCCGTACCTTCGCTCACACGCCGCCGCACCGTAACCGCGTTTTCGCTCATGCTGGTCCTTCTGACAGTCTATTTCCGCATCAGCTGGCCGACTTTTGATGAATTTATCCGTGCGATGGATTTCTGCAGTCTCGCCTTTTGCGATTTCGTCCTGTTCTATTCCGAAATGGGGAAGGAAATCTTTTTTACCAAGACCCCCGTGCTCGGATACCACTACTCTTCGTTTTTTGCCATCATTCTCGGTGTGTTTGCATTCCTTCCGCTTTCCACCTCCACCATTGTGTGGGCTGCACTCGTTTTCCTCAGTTCAGTTGCCCTCTTCGTCCTTTCAAGCAAAGCAGCGTTCCCCGATGCCCCTTTTCGCTTTCTTGTCCTCTCATTTGCCGTCTTTGCCACTTCTTTCCCCATTCTGCATAATTTCAAATGGGGTCAAGTCAGCGTCGCGCTCGTGTTGTGTTTGGTTGGAGTTTTGCTCGCCCAGAGCCGCGGACGGTGGATCCTCGCTGCTTTTCTTCTTGCGGCAGCGACCTCTCTCAAGTACTATCCCGCCGTCTTCATCCTTCCCTTCCTGTTCAAGAAAGACTGGCGAATGGTCGTTGCGTATGGCGGCTGGTGTGCTGTGCTGTTCCTGGGAGTCCCGGCGCTGGTGCTCGGGTATGATGCCGCTGCCTCGTTCTTGAGCCAGATTCCGGGCGAAGTGCTCGACAAACAGCGTTCGGCCATGGGCCATAATTCTCAATTTTTTCCCAACGTCATCGAACGATGGATTTCCGGAACGGGAATGCAGGGCGGGATTTCGCGAACAGGGCTTCGCACAGCGGGACTTTTGACAGCAGAAGGAAGCCTCGCTCTTTCATTCATTCTTCTGCGAATCAAAATCGAACGGGCTATGGAGTGGTCATTCGTCCTCTTATTCCTTTCTCTTCCCTTTATCGTTGCTACCTCGTGGCCCCACTATTTTGTCTTTCTTCCCTTTTGTCAATTCTTCCTCTTCTCCCAATTACAGGAAAGAGGATTTTCCCAAGCAAAGCTGCTTTCGGCGTGTGTTGCTCTATCGGCCGTGGGATCCAGCGTGATGATGCTTCAGGCCTGGGGTGGATGGGAACAATACAATGAAGCAGGCGTTCTCTTCACTGCCAACGTTCTCCTGCTGGCAGCTTCGTACGGGATACTGCTCCCCCGCATCAAGAAAGCGTGGAACTAGCGAGCTCCGGCGTAACCCTGCTGCTTAGAAGGACTCCTTATTTTCGAAGTTCCACGGTAATATTGATCTGAACGCTTTCCCCAACCACAAGACTTCCCGAATCAATCTTGCGGTCCCAATGAAGCCCATACTCGAATCGGTTAATCGCCGTCGACGCTTTCCACGCGGAAACTGTTCCGCGTGCCGTAGCGATCGATCCTCGGTACTCTGCATCAAAAGTGACCTTCTTGGTCACATCCCTGATCGTCAAATCCCCGGTAATTTTGAATGCATTTCCTTCTGTTTTTCGGAACGAATCGCTTTTGAATCTGATCTCGGGAAACTTTTCGGCGCTGAAAAAGTTGTCTGATTTCAGATCATTGTCCCGATTCACATTGTCCGTTGTGATGCTGTTGACCTTGAGTACGGCTTCAATGGTTGCATCGCTGAAATCATCTTTTGACGAAACAAACGTTATGTCGAATTCGCCAAAGCGGCCTGTAACTTCGGAAACAACCAGATGCGTAACGGTGAAGCTTATGGCTGAGTGGGATTTGTCCAATCTCCAACCGGAACTTTGACCAAAAAGTGCTGAGGCACAAAGAAACATCATTATGACTATTGGAAGCTTTTTCATGAAATGAACCTTTCGAAAACAATGGAAGGATGGTATGACGGACTTAGGCGATAACGTGGATCTGAATGCGGTCAAAATCTCTCAACGTACTGCTTTCACTCTTCTCAGCCTCGAGGAGGCCCTCTTTTCCCAGACTTTCCGTCAATGAGCGAAGAGTTTCACGATCGGGAACTCGTATTGCAAATGAATCCAGTCCCGTGGTATCGTTGCTCGGCTCGCTGTCCCTGCTGTTCCAGATATTCAAGCCAATATGATGATGATAACCCCCCGCCGAGAGGAACAGGGCCCCCGGATAGGACCGCTGCGTAACGCCGAATCCCAGCAACGAGTGATAAAACTTCTCGGCTTTCTTCAGATTCGACACCTGAAGGTGAATGTGCCCGATGATGGTATCCGCTGCTATGGCGGATGCGGGATCATCCGGTGAAAGGCGGAGCAATGCTTGTACATCAAGGGGCTCCGTTTTCATCGCGATTTGCCCGTCGAGATGCGGCCAGGATTCCCTTGGACGATCTGCGTAAAGCTCGATGCCGTTCCCCTCAGAGTCGGCAAGGTAGATTGCTTCGCTCACCCCATGATCGGCGAATCCCTGAAGCGGCCACTTGCTCCTCACCACTCTGTGAAGAGCAGCTGACAGAGCCCTCCGATTCGGGAAGAGAAATGCAGTATGGAACAGACCGGGTGAGGATTGAACGCGAGGTGCGGCCTTGGGAGCATCCTTCAAGATGACAATCGGCGCCGCATTGCTGCTTGCTGCAAGATGGACTTCTCCTTTCCCGGATGCTACTTCCTGAAGTCCCAGAATTTCCCGATAAAAGGCCGCTGCACTTTCAATTTCGTGAACACGAAGGGAAATATTCTCTATCGTTGTTGCTGCCGGAATTTCCTTCATCCTAGTTCAGCGAGACTTTTGCCAGTGAGAGAGTCATGGAGTGAAAAGCAAGCGGATGAACCTCCCAACGAAAGAACGAGGCGAGGGGAAAGCTGCGGACAATGCTCAATGCGTGCTCTTCCGAATCTGCGGCGAGAATCACCCAGAGTTTTGACCGGTCGAAAGAAAGGGCATAGCTCGCCACGACCCCCTTTACCATCAGCGTGTCGATATGTGCCCGTTGAGACGGAATCAGAGAAATGAACTCTTCTGTAAGCGGATCAGGAAGGTTGATGTCGAACATGTACTGGTTCATGAATTTGATGGACTCCCTCAGAAAAAAATGATGATCAGGACAAGCGTGCGCCATCACTAACGGCGGAATCCGATCAAAAGTTCCCAACAACCTGAACGATTCTAGAACTCGACCACGATTCCCAACGATGTTGCGGTAGTACGTTGTCCGTGGAACTGGCCGCGCTCCTCAAGTCCGCTCCGATGCATAAGCGTCAGCCGAATAAGCCGATCACTGCCGTTGCTGAACTGGATCCCTCCCTGGATGCTTTGTGTCGTTCCGAATTTCAGATCCTGTCGCAACTTCAAGTCGACTGCGGCGAAGCCGAACAATCCCGTTCCGAATTCGACAAGGATACGTTCACATCCCGCCTGAAGAATCCACTTGCGCTCCACCGGGCGAACGACGACATAGCCGTATCCATAGTCAGCGCCACCATATATTCTGGTGATACCGTCGTCGAGCACAAGAAGAGCCTTGATGTAGTCGCGGCTGAAGTCGATCGGTGGTTTCTGCAGTTTTCCATCCCCCAGGTGATGGCTTGTGTGTCCAAAAGCCAGCCGGCTGAAAAGAATGGGGTTCCATTCAATGTCGATGATCGCATAATCCACATAAAATTCTGTGCTGATAACGGCAATCGTTTGTTGCGGATGAAGCTGTGTCGAAACCGATGCGCCAAAGCCCATTTGAGTCTTTCTTCCAACAAAAGCGCCCTCAACGAGCGGAACGGTTCCCCCAATTCGGGCCAGCAACCGATTGGCCTGAAAGAGCTTGGCGATGCTCAGCCGATGACCTGTCCCGTCGGCCATGAACTCTTGAATCAAATGCTCGCGGGGAAAGAAAACAATTGATGAATCCGCCGGAGCGGATACAGCCAAAAGCGGGGCAAGGAAAAGAGCTGCGAAAACTCCGCAACTGCTGTAATAACCGGTCATTGTTCCACCTCGGGAATTGCACGCGCAGCTTCAAGAAAACGAGTGAACAAATCTGATACCTGCTTCAACCGTTGGGGTGATCCCTCGGGCCCTTTCAACATCACTCTCAGCTTCAACTGCGGACCATCCTGCTGCAGGGAGAACCTTACATCCTTTGACAAAGCAAGTTCCTCCATAACGGACTGGAACATTGCCCTCTCGCCCTCGCCTTTCCCATAGAAGGCGGTGTCGCCCGGACTCGGGAGGAAGAGGACGAGATGTACGCCCGACAATTCCACTTTCGGAATGCGCAATTGCAGCGCCATCGTTTTGATTTCGACCTGCAGCAGAAGAAAATCCACCTCTTCCGGCGCGTCTCCAAACCGATCGCTGAGTTCTTCCCGAATGGACGCGACCGCGCCGAGCGTTTGGGCCTGATACAACCGCCGGTAGATATCCAGTCTTTCCCGGTCCGACTCTACATAGAGATCGGGTATAAGCGCCTCAAAGTCGGTCTCAATGATGCTTTCCCGTTGTTCATCCTTGCGACTTTGAGCCTCTTTTTCAAAGAGGCCTTCGAATTCCTGATCCTTGAGCTCCTGCACCGCTTCCTCCACCACACGCTGGTACATTTCAAAACCCATTTCCATGATAAAGCCCGATTGTTCGGCACCCAGGAGATTGCCTGCGCCCCGAATTTCCATGTCCCGCAACGCGAGGTTAAAACCCGATCCTAACTCTGTAAATTCCTGGACCGATTGCAGGCGCTGCAGCGACACGCGGGGCAGGGATGACAGCGGAGGCGTCAGGAGATAGGCATAAGCCTGGACGTTCGAGCGTCCTACACGGCCCCGCAATTGATAGAGTTCTGCAAGTCCAAAACGATCGGCTCGATTGATGATGATCGTGTTCACCTGCGGGATGTCGATGCCGGACTCAATGATCTTGGTGCAGACCAGTACATCATACTTCCTGTCAAGGAACGCCAGCATGGTTTTTTCCAGTTCGTGCCCCTTCATCCGGCCATGCGCGCTGTGAAACCTCGCTTCCGGTACTTTCGCCTGCAGGAGGGAGACCACACTCTCCATGGATTGAATCCGATCATGGATGAAATACACCTGGCCTCCGCGATGGAGTTCCTTGAGAATCGCCTCCCGGATAAGGGCATGATCAAACTCGGCAATTTCGGTAATAATCGGAAGACGGTTTCGTGGAGGCGTATTGATAAGTGACAAGTCGCGGGCCCCCATGAGAGAAAACTGCAGCGTTCGTGGAATCGGCGTTGCCGTCAACATGAGGGTATCCACCGACGCCTTCAGCTGACGGAGTTTCTCTTTTGCCGAAACGCCGAATCGGTGCTCTTCATCCACTACCAGCAATCCCAGATCCTTGAAGGATATGTCCTTCGACAGGAGACGATGAGTTCCGATGAGAATGTCGATAGTCCCTTCTTTGATCCCCTGCAGGATCACCTGTTGTTCCTTCTTTGACTTGAATCGCGAAAGTGATTCGACCCGTACGCTGTATTTTCCGAGACGGCTCAGGAACGTCTGATAATGCTGATGAGCGAGAATCGTCGTCGGAACGAGAACGGCTGTTTGTTTTCCATCCAGCGCAGCCTTGAAGGCAGCCCGCACTGCGACCTCGGTCTTCCCAAATCCGACATCACCGCAGATAAGCCTGTCCATGGGGACAGGATCCTGCATATCGGCTTTCACCGCCTCCGTTGCCTTCAATTGGTCGGGCGTATCCTCGTACATGAAGGAGGCTTCCATTTCTTTCTGCCAATGACTGTCCGCGGAGAACGAAAACCCGGGTTTGTGTTTTCTCTCGGCATAGAGTCGAATCAATTCGCGTGCAATGTCTTTGATCCGTTTTCGAGCCCGTGCCTTTACTCGGTCCCACTGGGGAGTTCCGAGTTTTGTCAGGGCCGGTTTGTGGCCTTCCTGGGACGAGTATTTCTGTACGCGATTGATGAAGTTAAGATTAACATAGAGAGCATCGGCATCTTCATAGAGAATCTTCATCACCTCTTGTTCGTTTCCCCGAACGGTAATGGTCTGCAAACCGGCGAACGTTCCAACGCCGTAATCGGCGTGAACGACAAAATCGCCCCGTGTGAGTCTTTGAACTTCTCTTTGACTAAACCCGCGGAATCTCGGGCGTTTGTGGACTCCACGCCTTTTCAACCTCCCGAAAATCTGATGCTCGGTGTAGAGGAGAAGAGATGCGGGAGGATAGAGAAATCCGTTGTGGAGTGCTTCAGAAATTATCTGCGGAACCTTCCATCCCTGCTCCGAGGGCAGTTCCCGGCGCAGCACCTCATCTTCGAGAAGCTCCTTGATGCGTTCCTTCTCATCCGGCGTATCACAGGTAAGAACCTGAGTACAATTCCGTGCCGGCTCGGCGGTCAGATGTTCCAGCAGAAGGCGGATGCTCCCCTGAAAAGAAGGCTGCGGCGAAGCGCCGAAAGATATGTCGTTCTTGTCTGTTTTTTGGAGCCCGGAGTGATAGACGATGGGAATGTTCGCGGCTTTCTGAAGAACTGCTGACCATGGAATGATTCCCTGGATGCCCTCGCGGAAAAGCTCCTCAACCTCCCGCTCACACAGCGCAGATTCATCCACGAGGAGAATGGTTCCCGATCCGGCATACTCAAGAATGGTCGCTCGACGGTCGATCTTGCCATCGAGGGATTCGAGGCTGGCAGCAAGCGTTGCCGATTGAAGTTCTCTGATGGAGCGTTGTGAAAGCGGATCAAATTGGCGTATGGATTCGATCGCATCTCCCCAAAATTCAACCCGCAAAGGGTGTTCACCAACAAATGGAAAAACATCCAGTATGCCTCCGCGTACGGCAACCTCACCGTAACTCTCCACAAACTCCTTCCGTTCGAAGCCCCATGTTTCGAGTATGCTTAATAGCCCTTCGAACGGGTGTTCTGTGCCGACGGTGAGGATGAGGCTGCGGTCCTTCAGGAATTCCGGTGCCGGCAGAAGGCTGACGGCGGCTTCCGCGGAAGCTACGACGATGGTCTCTTCGCTGCGCACCAGGGACTGGAGTGCCTCCAGCTGTGTAATGACTCCGCTGGCATCCATGCTTGTCCCCGTGTGATGCCGGGCGTGAGCATAGACGTGAACGCGTCTATGAGGAGAGACCTGAACGCAATCGTCCCGAAGCTGCTCCGCCCTGTCTTTATCCGCAACAAGAATGAGTACTCGGGGAAAGTGCCCTGAAAGCACGTCGGCAACAAATGCCATCAGTGAACCGCTGATTCCGCTCGTTGAGAGTCTGAAAGAGTTTCTGCTGTTAAGGAGAATCTCTTCAAGACGCTGAAAGGGCGCGGATTGAATGAGAGTTTCTTTGAGAGATGATATCATAAGAACAAAAAACAGAAATCCCTTCCATCCGGAGAACCGGACGGCAAGGGTGAACTAAAATAGCCATCAGATGGGGCAAATGCAATGAAACCAAAATACGCCGAAATTTATGAATGCCCCATTTCACCTTGATTCTCCGAACGAATTCCGGTATAATCCCAACCGATTTTGTTGGACGTGAAAGGGTGCGGGGCTTACACTCGGGGAGGGGGCTCCGCGACAGAGCGTGTCCAGTTTTTCCTCTGTGCGCGAAAACACATCCCGCAAGCCAATTTTCAGCCAAGTTTCGTTTAGTCTTTTTCACATCAAGGGAGGAACCATCTCATGAAGCGCCTACTTGTCGCTCCGCTTCTGCTTTTCTTTATTGTCATTCCTGTTTTGTCCCAAACCCCTACGGAAGAAAACGACGGCCTTCAGGAAGCCATGGAGAAACTGGCTCGTGATGCCGCCAAGGGATATATCGGTCCCATCACCTCCGGTTTCGGCGTGAATCTCAATTCCGGTTGGTTCCATCGCGCTCCATGGGCAACCCAATTCGGTTTTGATTTTGAATTCGGGGTGGTCGCCATGGCCACCATCTTTCAGGAAGACAACAAGTTCTTCTCCGCCAATGGCGATTTTCAATTCGATTTCGACCAGGCAAGTGCTCTGGCCGATCAGGCCTATCAGCAGGCGGGCAGTCCCTCGTTCCCACCCAACCTAAGGGATAACATTCGTGATGCCATCCTCGCACAGGTGTTCCACGTCGATTTTTCCGGCCCGACCGTGGTTGGCAGAAAGACGGACAGCCTGAAACTGTCATTTCCGGGGAAGACCATCACCGTCAACACCTCCGCCGGCCCGCAGAATATCAACATCCCCTCGGAGAATTTTACTCTCCCCGTGACAGGTGTGCTCGAAGAGGCCAAAGCGCTTCCCCTGTTTGCCCCTCAGCTCACTCTTGGAACGATCATGGGAACACAGTTTACGTTCCGGTATCTTCCGGAGGTCAAGCTGGATGATAAGATTGGAAACCTGAAATACTTCGGATTTGGCATTCAACATAATCCGCTGGTCTGGTTCGGCGAGGATGCGCTCCCATTCGAAGTTGCCCTGGGATACTTTACGCAAACCCTCAAGGTGGGAACTCTGATGGAAGCGAAGGCAACAGCTTTTGGTTTCAACAGCAGTATCCGACTCGGGTGGGGATTCCTCAATATCACACCTTACGTGGGGTATATGTTCGAGAGTTCGAACATGTCCTTCCGTTATGACTACACCATCAACGGCCCCGGCAATATCCCCGTTGCACAACAGGTCACATTCGATGCCCCCGGCGAAAACAATTCTCGTTTCACCTTTGGGGCCAGCGTCAAGATTCTCATCGTCAACGTGAATGCCGACATCAATCTTGGCAAATATAAGGCCATTAGCGGCGGTATCATGATTATCATCTAAGAAGCAACGTTTCTTTCTGAGTCAAGGCCGGCTTCTGCCGGCCTTTTTGTTTTTCTTAAGAAAAAAGGGTATCTTTGACTTGCCTCGGGATCATCCAGAGGCATTTTTTATTGTCCTTCACCTGTGGCAGATTCTGAAAGAGCTGTTGGGATATGACGAAACGCAGAGAAGACGTCCGTAACATCGCTATCATTGCCCATGTTGATCACGGAAAAACGACCCTCGTTGATCACATGCTTCGGCAAACAGGAACATTTCGGGCCAACCAGGACGTTGTTACCCGGGTTATGGATTCCAATGAATTGGAACGCGAACGCGGGATCACAATCCTTGCAAAAAACACCGGCGTATTGTACCGATCTCCCGACCATCCGGAAGGCATCAAGATCAATATTGTGGACACCCCCGGACACGCGGATTTTGCCGGCGAGGTCGAGCGTACATTGAAGATGGTTGATGGCGTCCTGTTGCTCGTCGATGCCGCCGAGGGACCTCTCCCAGGCACAAAATTCGTTCTCAAGAAATCTCTCGAGCTCCGTCTGCAGCCCATTGTGGTCATCAACAAGATCGACCGGAAGGACGCACGGCCTCATGAAGTTCTCGATGAAGTCTTTGAACTCTTTCTTTCCCTGGGCGCCGACAACCATCAGCTCGATTTCCCGACCATCTATTGCATTGCGAAACAGGGTATTGCCAAGCATGAGCTCGCCGACGAAAGCGATACTCTTCGGCCGCTCTTCGATGCCATTGTGTCGAGGGTTCCACCGCCGCCCGGGGACGACGCATCCCCTTTTCAGATGCTCGTGACGACAATCGATTACAGCGACTACCTTGGCAGGCTCGGCATCGGCCGCATTTCCCGTGGTACCATCAAGCTGGGCTCTCCCATGAAAGTGGTCCACCGCGACGGCAGCATCGAGGATGCGCGCGTCACCAAGATCTACAGCTTTGAAGGATTGAAACGCGTCGAGGTGAAGGAGGCTCGCGTGGGCGATATCGTTGCGCTGGCCGGAATGGAAGATGTCGATATCGGCGAGACGATTGCCGATGCAGCAGATCCGTCTCCCCTCCCTTTCGTTTCTATCGAAGAACCGACGCTCTCCATGAATTTCATGGTGAACAACTCCCCCTTCGCCGGGCAGGAGGGACGATATGTCACGACAAGGAATCTCGGCGAACGTCTGGCGCGCGAGCTGCGGTCGAACGTCAGCCTTCGCGTGGAACTGACCGACTCACCGGACGTTTTCAAAGTCAGCGGAAGGGGTGAGCTTCACCTTGCAATCCTTATCGAAACGATGAGGAGGGAAGGCTTTGAGTTCCAGGTCTCGAGGCCTGAGGTCATCTTCAAGCGCATCGACGATGTTCTCTGCGAGCCCATGGAACACGTTATTATCGACGCGCCGGATGAATATACCGGGACGATCATTGAAAACCTTGGACAGAGGCGGGGAGAAATGAAAAATATGCTACAGTTCCAGGGCAACACGCGGCTCGAGTTTGTTGTGCCCGCCCGCGGACTGATTGGATTCCGATCGGAGTTCATGACCCAAACCAAGGGAACTGGCATACTCCATCACAATTTCCACGGCTATGAGCCGTTCAAAGGGGAACTTGCCCACCGAACGCGGGGCGCTATTATCGCCCTTGAGGATGGATTGGCGGTAGCATATGCCATGGGAAAACTGCAGGAACGATCAACGTTCTTTGTCGATCCGGGGACGCGTGTCTACGCAGGGATGATTGTAGGCGAGAATTCACGCGAACAGGATATGGTGGTAAACATCTGCAAGACGAAGCATCTCACAAACATGCGCGCATCGGGATCTGATGAGGCGATCAGGCTAGAACCCCCGAGGCTGCCCACCCTGGAACAAGCCATCGAATGGATCGCGGATGATGAATTCGTCGAGGTAACACCCAAAAGCATTCGCCTCCGAAAGCGGCATTTGGACCACAACGAACGGAACAGGATGTCGCGGAAGAAGACCGAAGAGACTCTCGCCTGAGATTAGCTGATCCTTGCATGGTCAGTACGAAGCCCCGGGAACTCCCGCGACCGACAGAGCGTTGGAGATAAACACACACCGCGCCCCATCCAATCATCATCATCTGGAGGTCTTCATGAAGAATTCCTTTTTCTTGCTGTTAGCAGCAATGCTCCTCTCGGCCGTCGCCGTAAGCCAAGAGAAGAAAATGTCGAAGGAAGCCACCGTCACGGGGGAGGTTGTCGATATTGCCTGTTATCTCGCCGGAGGGTCCCGCGGTCCCGACCACGCGACGTGCGGCAAAGCGTGCGCCAAAGCCGGGGGAGCGTTAGGCATCCTTACGGCCGACGGCAAGATATATGTGTCTCTTCTGCCGGACGATCATAAGAACAGCCCGAATCATCTTCTGATGGATTTTGTGGGGGAAAACGTCGAGGCGAAGGGATACGTGAGAGCCAAGGCCGGAATGACCGGTATCATGGTGCGGAGCGTCTCACTGGCGCAAGCAGAAGCTCCAAAGAAATAGATCATACTCGTGAAGCAATAAGAGGGCGACGGCTTATGCCGCTTCGCCCTTTTTCTTTTGTTGCCCCTCGAGTTGTATTTCCTGTTGAGAGCCTGCCGGAATCCCTGATCGCAGCCGCTGAAGGATGGTCTTCTTGTAGCGCACGTCTATTTCAAACTGCACGCTGTTGCGCTTCAACCTCGCGCAGCACAACCCGACCGTCCCGGACCCTGCGAACGGATCCAGGACAATGTCGCCGGGCTTCGATGATTTCCTGATCAAATACTCAAGCAATTCGTGCGGCTTTTGCAGCAGATGCTCCTGATGATGGGATTTGACTTTTGGAATGTACACGCTGTCCCGGTCTCTCCGTCCATTCAATTTCTTCCGCCCTTTCATGCCGAAGAGAATCATCTCGTAGGACTGGGCATAACTCCACGACAAATCCCCCGCGGTATGGTTGTCTTTTGACCAAATGAGGATGTTCTTGAGGACGAAATACTTTTCGAACTCTTCTTTCCACCGCCCGACGGTTTTCCAGCTGGTAAAAATATAGCAGTGGCTTTCATCTTTCGTCACGCGATGGAATTCGCGCATCAGCGAGGCAATGTCGAGCGCTTCCGTATCGTTGAGGATTCGTGTCGACTTGCGTTCAGTATCCTTCTGCCTTCCCGTTGAATAGTCCTGACCGTACGGGGGATCTGTAACAATCAGATCGACGCTCTTGTCGGGAATCAGGGAGAAATGTTCCAGACAATCTCTCAAAACGACCCGATGGAGAATCTTCATGAAAATGATCCCGCTTCGAGTGATGAGCGAAGCCGGGCGATCTGCTCCGGAATGCCAATAACAATGAGAATGTCGCCTTCTGCGAGAGCAGTTCCGAGCGGAGGATGGAACTGAAAGGTTCCTGCACGCTTGAGCGAAAAGAGAAGAATCTGAGAATCGTTCAGTGGGTCACATTGTTTGATTGTCTTGCCCAGATACTTTGATTTGTCCCCCACGCGCACATCCTCGACGCGCAGAGCCGAGTTGTCGCGAAGCATCGTGTCGAGAAAATTGACCGTGTCCGGTCTGACCAGTTCCGATGCCAGCCTGAGGCCGCCGATATGATTTCCCGAAACGGTCGCGTTGGCACCGCTTCTGAGAAATTTCTCTTTTGCCTTAATATCGTCGACTTTGGCAACGATACGCATTTGTGCATTCAGGCCCCGGGCCGTGATGACCACAAAGAGGTTGTCTTTGTCCGTTGGCAGCGTGGCAACCAGACCTGCGGCCTGTTCAATCCCAGCTGCCCGAAGGACATCGTCCTGGGTGGCGTCTCCCTCGATGACCATGATATTGCGCTCATTGAGTCGGCTGATCTTTTCTCCATCGTTCTCCACCACAACGCAGTCTCTTTTGGTCCTGAGGAGTTCATCAAGGACGTGTTCCCCTTTGAGCCCCCAGCCGCAAAGAATATAGTGATGCGATAATTTGCCGATTCGTTTCTTCATGTTTCGTCTCCTGAGGTATCCCGTCATTTCCCCTTCTACGACAAAGGCGGTCATTTCCGTTACGCCATAGAGCAGAATTCCCATGCCGCCGAAAATCAAGAAGATGGTGAATACTCTTCCGGGGAAGGAAAGCGGATGGATTTCGCTGTAGCCAACCGTTGCCATGGTAATAACGGTCATATACAACGCGTCAAACCACGGCCATCCCTCGAGAAGGTGATAGCCGACGATCCCTGTGCATAGAATGAAAACTACGAGACCGGCAATTTGGAGGATTTTTCGGGGGGTCGATGTCATGGAAACTGCGTCGTGACACCCAATATAAAAGAAGTGTGAGAAAAATCAACGTAACGGAAATCACCCCTCTCGGTTGACCCTCACTCAAACATTTAGTAGCATTCGAACGATTTTGAATGATCGGCGCACTTCGATGCATTCGACAGTACTCTTCTCCATAGGCATATCGATCGTCGCAGCTTCACTGCTTTCCTACGCGGCACAGTACCTGCGCCAGCCGCCTATCCTTGGCTACATCACTGCCGGCCTTCTTATTGGCCCGAACGGATTTCGCCTCATTCATAACCAGGACGATGTCTCGGCCCTCTCCGAACTGGGTCTGGCATTTCTCTTGTTCATCGTCGGACTGGAAATTGACGTAAAAAAGTTTGCCCGTTCGGGGACGGCATCGACGCTGATAGGCGTTTTTCAGGTTCTTGCGTGCAGCGTCCTGGGCTACGGTGTCGCCTTGCTTCTGGGTTACCACAATCTCGATGCGCTCTATATCGGTGTGGCACTATCGTTCAGCAGCACGATGATTGTCGTCAAACTGCTCAGCGATCGCGGTGAGCTCGACACGCTTCCAGGACGCATAACCCTCGGTATTCTCCTGATCCAGGATGTTCTCGCCATTTTCGTCCTGGCTGGACAGGGAAATATCAACAATCCTTCGGTCGGGCCGATCGTTTTATCCATTGTCCTCGGCATCGGCCTCGTCCTCGTCAGCTTCCTCGTCAGCCGGTATGTGCTCCCTGCAGCGTTTCAGAAAGTCGCCCAGAACCCTGAAATGGTCCTCATCCTTTCCATGGCCTGGTGCTTCGTCATGTGCTGGCTTGCCCTGCAGGCTGATTTTTCCATTGCGATGGGCGCTCTCATTGCCGGTGTCAGTATCTCCACCTTTCCGTACAGCCATGACGTCATTGCGAAAATCCGCTCTCTCCGCGACTTCTTTGTTACCCTGTTTTTTGTCTCTCTGGGGATGCAGATTTTCCTCGATTCGCTTTCGGTCATTCTCACCGGTGTTGCGCTGTCGGCGTTCATCATCATCAGCCGCGTCGTGACAATTGTTCCGGTGAGTTATGTTCTGAAGCTTGGGACCCGCGTGGGCGTCCTCTCGTCCCTGTCCCTCGCCCAGTCCAGTGAATTTTCTCTTGTGATTGCTTCGTTAGGCCTCGGCTACAAACATATTACGCAGGAGATCATTTCGATTATTGCCATTACGCTCGTTGTGACTTCAACCGTATCAACGTACATGATGATGAATAGTCACAGCCTCGCCAGAGTCATCGTCGGTTTTCTCGAGAGACTCGGCGTGCGCAGCTCTCACCTTCAGGAAGAGACGGACCAGGCGCAGGTCAAGGGTCAGATTCTCATTCTCGGCTGTCATCGTGTCGGGAGCGCCATTATTGAGGCGCTGGAACCGGAAAAACATCAGCTTCATGTTCTCGATTTCAATCCCCTTGTTCTTGAGCGCCTGAAAGCGCGCGGCATCGCGGCGTCCTACATCGATATCAGCCATTTCGATGCCCTCGAAGAGATCGGAGTTCACAATGCGAGCATTATTGTATGTTCGCTTCCCGATGACTTCCTGAGGGGTACAAGTAACGAGGCGTTGCTCAAGTATCTGAAAGCACGCAAGGTCAAAGGGAGGATTGTCGTGTACGCGACTTCGGTCAAAGAAGCGCTAAAGCTGTACGAGGAAGGCGCTGACCACGTGATTCTGCCTCATATCGTTTCGGGGGAGAACATCGCGGCGCTTCTCTTACTGCGGGAGGATGAAAGTTTTCGGCGGATACGCGCGTCAACGATCAAAGCTCTGAAGACGAGGGATGAGATACTGCCGTAGAAAGTTCAGCTGACCTTTCCGGTTTTCTCGTAGAGGTGCCACAGCCGGGCGTATTCCTGCAATTGCCCGGCAGTTCTTTCGAAGATCGTCCCAGGTTCAAACTTCCCCCCCTTCTGTTTCCCGGCCTTAATACCTGTCAGTACTTCAATTCCCTGGTCGATTGTTTCAATTGCATAGATGAAGAATTGCTTTTTCTTGACTGCATCGATAATATCTTCCCGCAGCATCAATTCACCCACATTCCGGGATGGAATCAGAACTCCTTGAGTACCCGTTAACCCGCGGCTTTTGCAGCAATCGTAGAAACCCTCAACCTTCAGATTGACTCCGCCGATCGGTTGAATTTCCCCTTTTTGGTTGACGGAGCCGGTTACCGCAAGATCCTGCCGCAAAGGGATATTCGCCAGACTCGAGAGAATTGCATAAACTTCGGTCGATGATGCACTGTCACCGTCAACGCCACCATACGATTGTTCGAATGTTATGCTGGCATCCATCACCAGCGGAATTTTCTGTGCAAACATGCTGCGCAGATAGCCGGTCAGAATCGCTACTCCTTTGTTGTGCGTCGGACCGCTGAGTTCTGCTTCTCGCTCGATGTTGATGACACCCGACCGGCCCAGGGATGTCCTGGCTGTAATCCTTGACGGTTTGCCGAATGCGTGCTCACCCAGGTCGTACACGGAAAGACCATTGACCTGCCCTACGGCGGTTCCTTCGGTGTCGATGAGGAATGTCCCGTCGGCGATCAACTCCTGAATCTTGTCTTCCACTAATCGCACACGGTACAGCTTTTCGTCAATAGCCTTCTCCACGAATTCACCTGTGACAAATTTCTTTTTTGCCTTCTCAGCCCAGTAGTTCGCCTCCCTCGCAACATCGGCAATCATGTTGAATCGGGTGGAGATCTTCTTCTGCTGTCCAGATAACCGCACCCCAAATTCAATGATCTGGGCAAGCGCCGTTGCGTCAAACGGCATCATCTTTTCGTCGTCACACACCATCTTGATAAACCGCATGTACTGCGCTATGCTGTCCGCATTCTTTGGCATCTCCGAATCAAAATCGGCCCGGATCTTGAAGATTTTCTTGAAATCCTCATCCCGATCGTAGAGCAGGTTGTAAATTTCCCCATCACCGATCATGATCACTTTAACGTTCAACTCGATCGCTTCCGGTTTCATCCCCGTTGGTGCGAAATTGAACGTTGGCTCATAGGTGTGGATTTCCATTTTTCCCGTGCGAAGAGTCCGCTTCAAATCCTGCCATGCCCACGGTTCGATGAGAGTATCCAGAGCGTTCAACACAAGGTATCCCCCGTCCGCACGCAGTAGCGATCCCGCCTTGATATGCATGAAATCCGTCTGCCAGATTCCCGATTTTTCCAGCTCTCGCTCGAGCGTCCCGAAGATATTCTTGTATTTCGGGTTGGTTTCTATGACGATGGGGATCGTTTCAGCCTTGGAGTTGTCGACGAGGACATTCACCTGGTACTCCAGGAATTCATCCTCTTCTTCGTCGGCCGCAGGTTCCTGTCCAGCTGTCACAACGACCTGCTTCCGAAAGCGGTCCAGGTTCTTCCTGATGTCTTCCCGGGCGTCGAGCAGGTACTGCTGAACTTTCTCGTCATCATACGTCGCTTTGAGAATATCGATCCCTTCGTCCACAATCGGCATAACGAGGCGTTCCTCAAGCTCCGTAACGGACTGTTGAACTTTCTTTTCAATATTCCGCAGCTCGCGAAACACCACAGCCATTTGCTTCTCAAGGTCGGCTTGCGTTTCCTTCATCGTATTAAATTGGTCTTTTGTGACTTCACCCTTTTGTACAAGCGCTTCAACCTGATCGAGGTTTACCGGTTGCTCGTTCACCACCGGCACAACGTCCGGCCTCATCATGTTGCCTACCTGCACCTGCACGAGATCAAAACCTTTCTCCTTCACGCGTTTCTCAAAATCCTGCAGAACTGTTTTCTGGCGATCCTGAAAATGCTGGAGGGTGACCTTGCGGGCCTCCTGATATCGCTGACTCTCATAGAGAGCGGGAATATTCACGAAGAGGTCGTTGATGAACGACTCCATATCCTGTCGCAACGACGCCCCTTGCCCCGCCGGGAGGCGCAGGGACACAGGCATATCCGGGTTTTTGAAATTATGGACGTAGCAATGATCTTTCAGTTCGGTCTTGTGAGTGGAGAATTCCTTGAGAAGTCTTTTGATGGTGGTTGTGCGACCCGTGCCGGGCAATCCGGTCACGAAAATATTGTACCCGTAATGCTTCATTTCCAATCCAACCCGCAGCGCCCGCAAGGCTCTTTCTTGTCCGATAATGTCTCTGGCTGCATCAATATCATCGGTTGTCTTGATCTTGAGAGATTCCGGATCACACTGCCACCGGAGATTCTTCGCATCGACATGCTTGTGGACGGGGGCCGCCTGAAGTGACGCCGTTTTGACGGTCTGCGGGGCGCTTTGTTTTTTCAGCTTCTTTTTCATGTTGATGATCCGTTGCATGCGCAGGAAAACTACCCTGCCAGTTCTTCGAATTCGCCTGTTTTTTTGTTCTTTCGGACGTTATTCCACAAAAAATATCTTCCATTCATTGCAATGTAAATACCCGCGGGCAGGGTCTCCACAAAAGCCAGTGCGCTTCCCAGATTGAACAACCCGTCTGAGCTTCCAAATTTGTACGGGATCATGGCTCCTGTCAGAACGACGGTCTTCTGCAGATTGGCAACCCCGAGGGCCTTTGCTGTCAGTTCCATGGTGTCGGTGCCGTGAGTGATAATGATCCTTTCTTCCGGCGTTTTTCTGCAGCGGTCGACAATACTCCGGCGATCGTTGTCGGACATGTCCAGACTGTCGACGAGCATGAGGGTCTCGACATCGACGTCCACCTTGCAGCGGCCCAGCCTCAACATTTCGTGCAGGTGAGTGTTCTTGAAGTACAGTTTTCCTTCAATTTCATTGTACTCCTTGTCAAACGTGCCGCCCGTGACGAACACTTTGATTGCCATCGCTGAGTTCCTAATACGCTCTCGTGAGAAATTCCAGGACGATTATTGTTCCTGCCCACCCGTTGAGCCCCCGAACGAGCACAGGATGAGCAGTCTTCAGGAAATGCCAGAAGTATGCAGAAAGAATCATCACAACCGTAAAAACGGCTGCAATCCCTGCCGACGATGCCAGCCCGAAATTCCCGGACCAGGCCGAAAGATTGAATTCCGGATTGGAAACCCACCCGTACAGCGCAATCAGGTGTATAACATACACAAAGAGTGATTCAACTCCAACAACGATGAGCCATCGGAAAACGGCTGATACGCTTCTCGCATGGTTGATCCTTGTCGTGGCATACCAGGCCCCGCTCAGGAGGAGAAAGATCACCCCCAGTTTGATGAGCAGAAAGTTTGGGCTCGCAAGCCAGTAATCATGTTGAGGATAAATCTGAAACGGCAGAGCCTCCAGCACGAAGCCCCCCGTCTGAAGAATGATCCCGGTGATGCTCAGGCGACGAATAAAGACGGCCTCCCGGCCCGACTGAGCGAACCTCATGAATTCGTACGAAACGAATGCTCCCGCAAACAGAAAAGCACTGTAGGGAACAAGAGGGTAGACCGAGCCGCTTTCCATCGTAAGTGCAAACGAGAGAAACTCAGACAAGCCTTCGACATTCCAGAGAAGTGGCGCGCTCGCCAATACGCCTATGGCACAAATAACCAGGAAACGTTCAAACCATTTTGGATTTCTTACCACCAGAACCATCAACTGGAGAAAGAAAAGGCTGAAGCCGATGCATTGCAGCACGTCAAAACTCCAGAAGCTGCGCCAGTCATTCGCTGTTGCATGAGAGAGGGTTTTGGAAAGGGAGAGAAACGGCAGATGTAATGCATAGGCAAGTGCGAGAAGGAGAGCGATTTTTTTGATGCGGCGACGAAGGGCGGGGGAGGGAACGAGAAATTCTCTCCACCGGGCCTGAGCGGAAATGCCAAAGGTAATTCCTGCTCCGAACAAGAATCCGGGGCCTGTGACACCGTGGAGAAGTTCATGAAAACGAAACCAGGGGGTGTTCTGCAGGGCGGGGGTGAGCAGTTCCCTCAGCACGTGTCCCTCGATCATGAGCAGAACAATCAGGCCCCGAAAAACATCCAGGAACTGATAACGAACCTTCATTTCACGACCCCATCACGGCATTGATCGCGATGACGTTCACAATGTCGCTCACGCTTGCCCCTCTCGAAAGATCGAACGCCGGCTTACGCAGCCCCTGTACAATGGGGCCAAGAGCTTCTGCGTTCCCCATTCTCTGCGCTATCTTGTAGCCTATGTTGCCTGCATTCAGATCAGGGAAAATCAGCACATTCGCCCTGCCTTCTACCGCGCTCCCCGGGGCCTTTCGGTCTGCAACAGAGGGTACGATCGCAGCATCAAGCTGCAATTCCCCGTCGAGAATAAGATCCTTCTTCTTCGACTTTGCCAGCGCGGCCGCCTGCCTGACCTTTTCCACCATCGGATGTTCTGCACTCCCTTTTGTCGAAAACGAGAGCATCGCCACTCTGGGCTCCTCTCCCGTCAGTTTCAGGTGGTTCATGGCAGAGGCTACGGCAATATCGGCGAGTTGCTCCGCTGTCGGGTCGGGGATGACCGCGCCGTCGGAAAATGTATAAGCGGCGTACGGAAACACCATGAGGAAAAAACTCGACACGACGCTGATCCCATCCTGAACGCCGATGACCTGGATCCCTGCTCTCAGCACGTCTGCTGTCGTTGAAAGGGATCCCGCAACACTTCCGTCTGCGAGTCCCTCACGCACCATCATGGCCCCAAAAAAAAGCGGACGTTCCATCGTCTTCTGCGCCTCTTCGAAAGAAATCCCCTTTGATTTCCTGAGCTGAAAGTACACATGTGAGAAATCACTTCTCTTCTCGGATTTTTGAGGATCCACGATCCGTATCTTGTCCAGAGCGACGCCCGATTTCCGGGCCTGGGACCTAACTGACTCCTCGCTTCCACACAGAATCGTCCCCGCGATTCCTTCATCTGTGCAGATGCGTGCCGCCTGTAGGACTCTCTCATCTGTCGCATCAGGCAACACAACGGTTTTCCTGAGGCCTTTAGCCTTTTCTTTAATTCTGTCGATCAATGTCGTCATGGTTTTTTCTCGTTTTCTCTCAAAGAAGCCGAACAATGTACCATGAGTTTGCGCTGGTATCAAGCGCTTTCAGTATCGGAATCCTGACGAAATGACAATTGCTGCAACGCTTGATAGTCTCTAAGCTCAAGAATTACCATAAATTAAAAGATATTAATAGAAATCGGGGAAATTGACAGAATGACATAGTTTCCGTAGATTCACTTGCACTTGAGCAATATGGAAAGACAGGCTTTTTATATCGAGACCTATGGCTGCCAGATGAATGTCGCCGACACCGAGGTCGTTCTCGGCATCATGGACGGAAGTGGATATGACAGGACGACCGACATTGCTTCGGCCGATGTCATCCTGGTGAACACCTGTGCAGTGCGGGAAAATGCCGAACAAAGAATTTTCGGCCGGCTGGGAGATTTCAAACACATCAAGAAACGCAAGCCGGAGCTCGTGATCGGCGTCCTTGGATGCATGGCTGAACGTCTCCGCAAGGATCTTCTCCAGTCAGAGTCAGCGGTTGATCTTGTCGTTGGACCGGATGAATACCGACGGCTGCCTGAACTCGTCGAGAACGCTCGGGAAGGCGAAAAGGGAATCGCGGTTCGTCTCTCGAGGGTCGAAAACTATGATGATATTCTCCCTCTCCGGACAGACGGTGTGACCGCATGGATTTCGGTAATGAGAGGGTGCGACAAGTTCTGCACATTTTGCGTTGTCCCTTTCACCCGCGGCCGCGAGCGAAGCCGTTCTTTGAAAAGTGTTGTTCGCGAGACGGAAGTACTTGTCGCCCGCGGTTTTCGCGAAGTGACGCTGCTTGGTCAGAACGTCAATTCCTACATCGATCCTGATGTATCGGCAGATTTTGCGGACCTGCTCGCCGCGGTCGCTGATGTTGACCCAACCCTCCGTGTTCGCTTCACCACATCCCATCCGCAGGATATGTCCGATAAACTCATTGAAACCATCGCCGGTCGCGCGAATATCTGCAAATACATTCATCTCCCGGTTCAATCAGGATCCGACAGGATTCTTTCCCTCATGAACCGTACATACACCGTCCGGCACTATCTCGATCGGGTGAGGCATATCAGGAATATCATGCCCGACGTAAGCCTCTCCACGGATATCATAGCGGGTTTTCCGACCGAGACAGACCTCGACCACCGACAGACGCTTGACCTTTTGAAGAGCGTCGGTTACGACGGAGCTTTCACCTTTAAATATTCACCGCGTGAAAATACCAAGGCTTGGCACATGGGTGACAGCGTTCCGGAGGAACTCAAGGTGGAGAGGCTCAACGAAATCATTGACCTCCAGCGCGGGATTTCTTTTTCCAGAAATCAGGAACTTCTCGGTAAGACGGTTGAAGTGTTGCTCGAAGGGACCAGTAAAAAGTCGGCAGAGGATTACAGCGGCCGCACCGATACCAACAAAATGGTCGTTTTTCCGAAAACGGCACACCGTGTCGGCGAGATTCTTCATGTTGCCATTGAACGAGCCAATGCGGCTACTTTGTTTGGCGCCGCGGTGTCTGGACAAAAAATGCCGCAGCCGCGATTGGCTCAGATTGTCTAGGAGGGAGATTATCATGAAAAGGATGCTCTTTTTATTCTCCGCAGTCGCTTTGTCGCTTATCCCGGTATTGGCACAAAACGACAGGGGCGGCACGCCGGACATACAGCGAAGGCTCGAAATGATCGAGCGCGGACAATTGGAGGCTGTACGGGCCGAGCTTCCCACTCTTGTGACAAATTATCAAAACCACCCCGGCGTGATGTACCTCCAGGCCATCCTGACCACGGACGGTACGGAAGCGTCGAAGGTCTACCAAAGCATTGTCGACAATTTTCCGAAGAGTGAATGGGCGGACGATGCGCTCTATAAGCTCTACCAGTATTACTATTCTATCGGTCTCTACAAAACCGGAGACCAAAAACTGCAGCAGCTGAAGCAGGAGTATCCGTTTTCAGCCTACGCTGCAACAACGGCGTCCGAAGAAGAAACGAAGGCAAAGCCTCAGGAGCCGCCGGCTCAGGTAGCCAGTCCGAATCCAGTTCAGAAATACACCACTTCATTCACGGTCCAGGTTGGAGCTTTTTCAACTCTGCAAAATGCAGAAGAACTGCGGGCAAAGTTTGAGCGGGAAAACTACGCTTCGAACATATTCACCATTATGAACAACGGACGAAAATTACACAAGGTCTGGGTGGGTGAATTTCAGACGTACGAAGAAGCCAAGCGGTTTACCGGGGAAATCCGCACAAAGTTCCATCTCGAATCAATCGTTGTTTCACGTTAAGATTGCACATGGATCGCTCGACATTTCAACAAACCCACGGGATTCTCGGGACTTCTGTTGAAATACAGGAAATCATCGAGGTCGTTCAGCAGGTTGCGCCGACCGATATCACGGTTCTCATAACCGGTGAAAGCGGCGTCGGGAAGGAAGTGGTCGCAAGGGCCATCCACTCGGCGAGTAAGCGCGCCTCTCAGCCTTTGGTCAATGTCAATTGCGGAGCCATTCCTGAGGGGCTGATCGAAAGCGAGCTCTTTGGCCACGAAAAAGGATCTTTTACCAGTGCCGTTGATACACGCAAGGGCTATTTCGAGATAGCGAATGGCGGCACGATCTTCCTTGACGAAATAGGCGAAATGCCTCTCGCAACACAGGTGAAGCTTCTCCGCGTTCTTGAAAACGGCGAATTCATGCGCATCGGTTCTTCAACCCCCAGAACGTCCAATGTGCGTGTCATTGCGGCCACGAACAAGAACCTGGAGTTCGAGGTTCAGCAGAAACGTTTTCGACCGGATCTCTATTTCCGCCTTCGTTCCGTCAATATCTGGATTCCGCCTCTCAGAGAGCGACGTGAAGATATCCCGTTGTTGATCGATCATTTCGCAAAAGAGTACACACAGAAGAACGGCATCGCATTTCAAGGATTCACCGACGAAGCGAAAGATTTGCTCGTGCAGTATCGCTGGGCTGGAAACGTTCGGGAGTTGAAAAACACACTCGAGAGTATGATTGTCCTGGAAAATGGAAAGCGCATTGGCGTTGAGGAGCTTCGCCGTTCTCTTCGGGGATATGCGGCCGATGCTCGTGAAAGAAACCTCCCCGTTGTTGCCAACAAGACCATCGAACAAGCCGAACGGGAGCTGATCTACAGGGCACTCCTTGACCTTAAGGCAGATATCCTGGAGTTGAAAGATGCTCTCGCTCAAGGACCATCGCCTCACGCCGGAAAACCCGTTGAAGCCGCAAATGGGAACGGGACTCTTTCCCTGGATGAAATGGAGCGTCAGATGATCACGGGTGCTTTACAGCGCCATGAAGGAAACCGCCGAATGGCAGCGCGGGAGTTGAATATCAGCGAGCGAACGCTCTACCGGAAAATTAAGGAGTATGGACTCAATGAATAAACGCCTCCATCTGATCCTGGCGGGTATTCTTGTCCTTGGCGCAGGTTGCCGATATTCCTTTACCGGCGGTTCCGTGCCTGCCCATCTGAAAACGATTGCGATTCCCATCGTGCAGGATCAAAGCGGCTTCGGCGATCCCACACTGAAGGATGAGTTCACACAACAGCTCGTGTCGCGTTTTGTCAATGACGGAAGCCTCACCCTGACAGATCGTACAAATGCCGATTCGGCTCTCGAGACTGTTATTACCAGCGTCCGGGAAGCAGCAACGGTCGTAAGGCCCGGGGAGCAGGTCGCTGAACGCCGGATGACGATTAACGCCCGTGTTTCTTTTACTGATTTGAAGCTTCGCAAGAAGGTGTGGGAGCGTGATTTTTCCCAGTGGGGTGATTTTCCCTCTGGTGCAACACTTACCCAACGCAACGAAGGAATCCAGGAAGCGCTTCGCAAACTCACGGAAGATATACTTAACGAAACTGTCGCAGGATGGTGATTATGGCTTTGGCATTGTTGAGACAAGGAATTCTTGATCAATCCCTTTTTTCCGATTTTGTCCTGTATTTGTATTTCATCTCTCTTCTCATTCTCTTCACTTTCGGCGCACATGGGTTCGTGATGGTTTACCATTACCTTCGCCAGCGCCGGCAGACCTCATCCCAACCCCTTTTGGGAGAAATTCCTTTCGTGACCGTCCAGCTCCCGGTCTTCAACGAATTCTATGTGGTCGGACGTCTCATCGATGCCGTTTGCGGACTCGATTACCCAAAAGAGAAGCTCGAGATTCAGGTGCTGGATGATTCCACGGATGAGACACGCGAGGTTGTTCAGGATATTGTTCGGGCGTTTTCCCTCCAAGGCTTTGATATTAA
>CAZRPU010000027.1:0-31006 GCA_964602055.1 uncultured Ignavibacteriaceae bacterium | reverse complement strand
GTGGGCGCTGCTGGGATCGAACCAGCGACCTTATCCCAAAATGTCCGGCGAGTGTTTTTCGCGAGCCGATGACATTTTGAGGATCCCGCCGCTTTGTGGCGGGACGCGTGTGCTGGAGAGGGATGTGGGCGCTGCTGGGATCGAACCAGCGACCTTACGCGTGTGAGGCGTACGCTCTGAACCAGCTGAGCTAAGCGCCCTTCGCTGCGGAACAGCGTAACGAAAGATAAAAGAAATTGACCCTCGATGCAAGAGAGGTCCGCAGAGCAGACCACTGCCCCGGGTGTTTCCTCAAAACCGGATTTTCAATCCGGCCGCAATCGAGAGCATGGTCAGGTCATTGGGAAAGAGAATCATGCCGAGATTCTCTGTTGCGACGTCAAGGCTCACGACAGAGAAATCGAGGCCAAATCCTGCAGCCCACCGAAACTTGTCCCCGCCCCCCATGGAGAGACCTGTCCTCAACGGAAGCAGCGGAATAATCCGGTACTCCGCCCCCACAGAAAATCTCGGGCTCGTTGTGTTGCCAAGAGATGAATTCAATCCTTGTGTGTAGTCGAATGCCAGGACAAGTTCACCGGGCAGTTGTCTGAGCCACGAAGTTTTCCTGCTTTCAGCAACAACTCCCAATCGAAAGGTTGCGGGGAGCGGCGTAGAGAAGCTCTCCCCCACGCGATTCTTTCCCCGGAAAGCGGATTCGATCGAATCGGCATGTACCTGGGTGAAAGGGTCATCGACGGTGAGACTATACTCGCCGTACGACTCGACCACATTGTGCTTCCACCTGATGCTGCCAAGGTTGGTAAAAGCGAGATGAATGGCGATACCTCTGAGCTCTGCGGCTATGCCGAAATCGAGGCCAATCCCTGCACCTGCAGGATTCGGAAAGGGGCTGATATCCGCTTGCTTCCGTTCATCGAGAAAATCGACTCCTGATCTCCGCATCAGATAGTCAAACGAAAGGTTTGCCTGATACTGATTACTCCCCACTGCCTCATTGGCAAGCGTCGCAGAATAACGATCCGTCACGGCAACTCCGAATCCATGGACGATCTTAACTCCAATCCCTCCATAGAATCGTTCAAGAAGCGGATGAGGAGTCGGGAGCTCCATCCCGAATGAAATGCCGTATTCCCTCCACCACCAGGCTGAGGCGTTCGTTCCGTCGAAGGAATACCGCGACCCCGCCGAATCGAGACCGAAGAAAAAGAACCTGAAATAATCGCTTGGCATGACAATCGCACTGCCAACGTGCTCTTTCACAGAAATACCAACCCCGGCTGATTTTCCCACGGCGACACTGAGACCAACAACCATAATTTCCAGGTCGACCCGCGTCATCCCCCATCCACTGTTAAGCTCGTCGATGATATGATGTTTGTCGGCCTCGGTCAGATGGCGCGCACCCCGGCTCCCGTCCGCGAGCGGAACACCGGTGAAATAGTCCTGATAGATCTCATAGGGAATGAGATCGGAGCTGACCTGAAGTCCGAATGGGACGACTGCGAACGCTCCGAACATTCTGTCCGGAAACGAGAGGTTGGCAGGGTTGATGCCAAGCGCATCGATCCCTCTCGTCGCGCCGTTCACAGTCCGGCCCATTCCTATCCCGCGTATGCTCGACCGGTCACCTGTCTGGGCGAAGGTCGTTGATACGACCATAAGGAACACAGCAAGGGACGTGAGTTTCCGATTCATGGCTTATTGATCGTGGTGACCATGTTTGCCGACGCCTTGATCCTCACCGCATTCGTGTTTCGGAACTTCACAGGGCGCGGCCCATCCGCTGTTTCGATTTGAACAGCGAACCAGAGCACATCGGCCCGGTTGAATTGTTCCATGTCCGCACCTGTCAGGGAGACGGCAAAATGAGAGACCCTTGGACCTGAGACAGCACCATCAACCGCGATCGGCGGAGGTGCGATCGTCCACGACCCGCTCGCCGGAAGACGCAAAAGCGTGTCGCGTCCGGCAGTAGTATTGCCCACCAATGCCGCCCGAAACGAGAGGGTCAAAGGGAGGCTGTTTGTCACTTCAAAATGCACCGTTCCGCTGCGGGCCGACTTCACGACCTCCTGAGGAAATTTCTCCTCAGTGCCGAGATCGATCGTGTCCGTCACTTCTCCCCCGGTGATTGCCAAAGCGACCGGAAAGGCAAGCTCTGCCGACGTATACACACGGTTAGTGTCCGAGATGGTCTGCATCCCCAGAGGCGTCGCGAACAGGTCGGGGGGGTTCACGGTCACCGAGCCCCGAACGATAAACGTATCAGGCAAGTGAGGAACGAACGAGGAAAGAAAGGAGTTGATCTGGCTTGTCGACCCAAGAGGCACAAACACCGTCGGCTGGGACCCGGGAATGATCCGCCTCTGATTACTTCCCAAAGGAGGGGGAACAACAATGGAATCGATTTTTACAGGATTCGACTTCCGATTCATTGCTACCAGGAACAAATCATAATCCACCGGATAGCCGGCAGCCAAACCCAGATTCAGGCCGACACTGACCGAGTCGAACGCGATCGACCCTTTGAATTTCGAACTGATGTCGCTCAGGTCTTTCCCTGATGCTCCGGCTGAAAGATTGATGCTCGTCGGCTTGATACGTCCGCGTAGTTCCTCGATTCTGAACTGCGCAGTAGGGCGCAATTCAACTTCCAGATAATCCGATTGTCGCAAGGTGCGGAACCCCGGGGACTGCAGTGCCGTAATCCCGACCGAAAACGTCATGGAGGTGCCGATGCCTGTGTTCAAGGTCTGCAGGCGATACTGGCTTGCATCGACGGACAATGTGCTCGAACCGAGCCCGGCGAGAGACAGGTTAGCGACATAGCTCTGGCCGTTCAACCGGTTGACCAGTTCCTGAACGGTCACCGATGCGTTCACGTCGGCATCCACACGGTTGCGGAGGATGAGGTCGAACCCGCCGCTGCGGAACGAAGCCGAATTGATGGTGAGCGAATCATCGATGACAAAAACTGAATCCTGAAGGGCGTAGATCTGCTGTGCCGGAATCATGGCGCTTGCCGAATCGGCGGTAATACCCGAGAAGGTGAATTCGACCTGAATACCATCCCCGGAATTGATTGTTACGCTTGTTCCGCCGCTCCCCGGCGTGCCCATGGTAGACGGCAAGAACCGGACAACATTCCTGATGAGTCTGCCGGCAAGAGCGCTGGAAACCGTCGTGTCGGTTTGTGGGGAGAGGGTGGAACCTGCAAGCGTAAAACGCGCTACTTCCGATGTATCGGTGGTCCCGCCCACCTGGTCATTGCGGACGACAAACGGATCTGTGAACTGAATGGGAAAAGGAAGCGTGTTGGAGACACGCATGGCAATCGTGCCACTGCTGATGGAAATGAAATTGAAATTCGACAATGGGCCGAACGACGCTCCGGGAAGCGTAAGACTTCCTGCCGGGACGGGAAGGGGCACCGGCGGCGGAGGAAGACCCGTCAGATCCTGATAGGTGAAACCCGTTGAAAGTGCTGAGGGTGGGTCAACAGTAAAAACGCCGAGTTCAGTTCGCTGAGTTCTGGCGCTTAAGCCAAAAGACACGGTGTCGATGCCGAGCGGTTCAAACGAGTGCGTTGACACGAGCAGGTAACTGCCATCGGGGTTTTCAACGAACGATGAGTCTTTTTTGACGAAATCGGACAGAAATTTGATACGATTCACCAGGGGAATGCTGAGCTGGATGTCCGATGAAGGAAGGACCGGCGCGAGCGGGGACTCAACGCAGCCCGGAGACAGGAGAGCCACGATCCAAAGAACCAGGTACAGTACGGGGTATTGCGTTTTTCTTGCTTTCATCCGATCGCGTGAAGTTTTCAGGATTTGATGCGTGGGAGGTAGCAGTAAGATACGAAAAAGTGCGGGGTCAATCAATGATACAGGTCATCGCGGGCCTGGATCTTCAACAAAGTACTCTTTGATTTTCTGCGCGACGGAGGATCCGACAATTTCTGCGAGTTGTTCTTCGGAGGCAAATTTAACGCCTTGGACCGAGCCGAACACTTCGAGCAGCTCCTTCGCGCGCACCTTCCCTACCCCTTTGATGAGGTCAAGTTCTGTCTGAAGGATGCGCTTCGTTCTCAACGAACGATGGAACGTCACGGCAAACCGGTGCGCTTCGTTCCTGATCTGCTGCAAAAGCTTCAAACCGGATGATGTTTTCGGAATCGGGAGCGGATCGGAATGGTCCGGCACATAGACTTCTTCGAGGCGTTTTGCCAATCCGATAACCGGCTGCTGGGGAATACCGAGTTGTTGGAGTACTTGAACTGCGCTTGAAAGCTGCCCCTTTCCCCCATCGACCATGATGAGATCCGGCAGGGTGCTGTTGTCCTCCAGAACCCGTCTATAACGCCTCTCCAGAACCTCCTGCATGCTTGCAAAGTCATCCGCTCCTTCGACACTCCTGATCTTGAATTTTCTGTATTCGCTCTTCTTCGCCTTTCCGTCGACAAAGACGACGAGGGAGGCAACACTGTCGCTCCCCTGAATATTCGAAATATCAAAGCACTCGATGCGGCGCGGCGGGACCTCAAGATGCAGGGCCTGCTGGAGGGCCGTGACAGCATGCGGCACCGTTTCTCCCCTTTTCAGGCGCTGAATCTCAAGCTCATCGAGCAAATACTGCGCGTTATTCCGCACGAGCGCAACGATTTTTGCCTTGTCTCCGCTCCGCGGGGCTTCGAGGGTGACAGATGATCCGAGCCGTGTGCCAAGCCATGAGACCAGTAATGCAGCAGACTCCGTCGGGGCAGAGAGCAGAATATGACCGGGAATATCGTCTGCTTCGAGATAGTAGCGTTCCATGAGAGCCTCCAGAAGCTCGCCCTCACTCTTTTCCTCGACGTGGTTCAGATAATAATGGCGGCTTCCCAGAACCTTTCCCTCGCGCACGCGAAAAATGACTCCGCATGCATCGTCTCCCCGTGCGGCGACCGCTATCACATCACGGTCCTCCTGTTTGTCGTCTACCACTTTCTGTCTTTCGTTATATACTTCCATGGCCCGCAGGCGATCCCGTGCACGTGCGGCGTCTTCGAAGCGAAGCCCCTCTGAGCTTTGTTCCATTTCTTCTCTCAGGGTCTTGATCACCTCTTCCGTTTTCCCCCTGAGCACTTTCGCAACCTGATCGATCATCTTCCGGTAATGCTCCCTGGTTACGAGCCCTTCACACGGGCCTTCGCATTTCTTGATGTGGTAATCGAGACAGATCTTGTATTTTTTCTTCGCAATGGTGTCATCCGTTAAGTCGAAATTACAGCTCCGAATCATGAAGATATCCCTCACTGTTTTGAGAGCATGTCTCATGGTCTTCACGTCCGTATAAGGTCCAAAGTATTTCGAACCGTCGCGAATCAGGCGTCGCGTAACAAAGACACGGGGGAAAGGCTCATTGGTTATGACAACATACGGATAGCTCTTGTCGTCCTTCAGGAGGACGTTATACCGCGGTTTGATTTTCTTGATGAGGTTCGCTTCGAGAATCAGAGCCTCCACTTCCGAGTCGGTCACAATCAATTCGAAGTCGCGGATTTTCGGTACAAGGGCGTCAACACGCGGGTCGGCTGCACGAGATGGTTGAAAGTATTGCCTCACACGCGCGCGAAGGTTTTGCGCCTTGCCCACGTACAGGATCTTTCCGTCCGCACTCTTGAACTGGTAGACCCCCGGTTTGGATGGCAGTGACTCGAGCTTTTCCTGGAGGGAAAACTGATTTGAGGCCAGCAGAATATCCTTGCCCACAGAAACCGCTCCCGCGTTCAGCGCTTCTGACTGAGTTCGATCAGAACACCGTTGGTCGATTTTGGATGGATGAATGCAACGAGGCAGTTATCCGCCCCATGTCTCGGACGTTCGTCGATCAGCTGAAATCCCGCCTCTTTCATCCGGCGGAGCTCACCGACAATATCCTCAACCATGAAGGACACGTGATGGATTCCCTCTCCCCGTTTTTCGATGAATTTCGTGATTGAGGAATCCTGGCTGGTCCCTTCGAGAAGCTCGATGCTTGTTTGGCCGGTGCTGAACATCGCGGTGTTCACCTTCTGATCCTCAACGGATTCCTCGTGCCCGGGGGCAGTGCCCAGCAAGCGCTGAAAGAGATCCTTCGACGCCCCGAGATCGCGCACAGCGATGCCAATATGTGCAATGGGTCCCAGCATCATTATTCCCAGAGTACCGCTCTGCCCCGTCGTAGAACAGCGGCCAGGTCAGTGGAATTTGCGATGAGAATACCCGCGAGAACGAGAATCGATCCCGCAAACATTTGAGTCGTAAATGACTCGTCAAAGACCATGACGCCCGCAATAACAGCAATGATAGGGGTGACAAAAGCCGTCAAAGAGAGCAGGACCACTTCGACGTGCTTCAGAAGCCAGAAGTACGTGACGAAGGTGACGACCGACCCGAACAAGGCGAGATACACAAGCGACAGGATGGCCCCCTGGTTGAAAACGAGCCCGGAATGATTTTCCATGAGAAAACTTGTCCCCGCAAGGAGTACGCCTCCGATCACCATCCCTACATAATTCAGACTGACAGGGTTGTACGGCCGTCCATATTTCTTAACGGTCACAAGGGCAAACGCCTGCAGAGCCGAACTCGCGATGATGGCAATCATGCCTTCAACCCCAAAGGTGCTTTGAAATTCGTACTCACTGGCAAAAATGACATAGACGCCGATAAACCCCAGGATGATGCCCCCCAGCTTCGCCCGGCTGAGATGTTCCGTGGGAAGCATGAAGTACGAGCACAACGCAACGGCAAACGGATGTGTCGCAAACAGGATTGAGGCGAGGCCGGTGGGAATGAACTGAGTCCCCCAATAAACCAGAGCGAGTGGAATACCGAACGAACTGAGGCCCATGAGAATGCCCAGCTTCCAGAAGATCTTGTCTTTGGCAAATTGGACTCTGCGAAACTCGATGAGGCCGAGGAGAAAGAGCGATGCAAGGAGAAACCGGAGCGACGCCCCCAGCATGGGAGGAATCGATCGAAGACCGATCTTGATCGCAACCCAGGTCGTTCCCCAAATGAGACAGACAACGACGATTCCGATGATGACCTTGAGTCGAGTGCTCATGAGTGGTCTTCGGGGCCCTCTTCGCTCATGCGATTCATCACGAGTCCTGAAACGAGTTTGGGATAGAAATAGGTTGATTTCTGGGGCATGGTGTTTCCGGAGCGGGCGACAGACCGTACTTGCTGAATCTTTGTAGCATTCATCACAAAAGCAAGCTGAGCCTGGCCCTTGAGAACGCTTTGATATGCCTCCTGCGCATCCCGGACATATTCCAGATTTCTCTTCTGCTCCTGCGCCTCGGGAGAAATCCCCAGGAGCTTCGTAAGAATGACGCTGTGGAGAATGGTCACATCAAGCTCCTTGACCTCCGGCGCCAACGGTTCGTGAATGATCTCTGAGGGTTTTGCCGTTGGTGCAAGGGACAAGAGATAGATGGTCGGATCGCCCGCCATCAGAAGTCCGAACGAAGGGACCGGACTCGATTCGAGGGCGACCATGATCGCCTCTTCATCCTTGTATTCCCTCACGATAAAGAACTTTTTCAATGATTCAAGGAACGACGATGACGAAAAGGCAGGAAGGGAATGCACCAAACGATGGGTGGGATAAATCACCAATCCCTCGTCGTCCACATTGGTCAGAAACATCATCACATAATTGTACAGCTCGTCACCGGAATGGTTTCCGTTCTGACTTCGCCTCCATGCCCGGTATGCCAATGCCGTTTCGTAGCGATGGTGGCCATCTGCAATCAGGACCTGTTTCTCGCGAAGAACGCTTTGAATGGAACGAATGATGCCCTCATCGGTCAAACGCCACATCTTGTTTTGGACGTCTTCAAAACCGACGTCGATGACCGGTGTGGTCTTGGTGATTCCATTCAGAATGCGGGTAATCTGCTTCTCCGGATCCGAGTAAAACGAAAAGATCTGGCTGAAATTGGACTCTGTCGCTTTGAAGAGCTTGAAGCGGTCTTCCCTCGGTTTGGAATGGGTTTTTTCATGCGGTAAAACCACCTGTTTATCGAATTCCTCGAGGCGGCACAATGCCACAAATCCCTTCCGCACAACGGTCTTTCCGTCCTTCCCTTCAAATTCCTGATGGAGAACATATATCGAAGGTTCCTTATCCCTCACGAGAACCGCCTCAGCCGTCCATTGGCGGAGAGCCTGCGCAGCGGAAGAGTAACGGTCCTCTTCTCTTCCCAGGATCAATCGCACAATGTTCTTTGGGCTCCGATTGTACAGTTTCGCTTGTTGTTCCGTAGAAATAACGTCGTACGGAGGAGCGATGACGTCATGGATATTGACCTTTTGCTGGTCATACCGCAGCCCCCGGAATGGAATAATTTCAGGCATGCATGTCCTTCATGGTGAACGATGGAACGTTGGATTGCTGTCAGTTCTCAGCAGGATCATATCCCAGGCGCTTCATCCAGGATTCTCTCTTCCTCCAGCTTTCTCCCACCTTCACATGGAGGTCGAGAAATACCGGGCGCTGAATGAACCGTTCAATGCGTACGCGAGCCGTCGAGCCGATCTTTTTCAGGGCGAACCCCTTTTTGCCGATAAGAATCCCCTTCTGAGAATCGCGTTCGACGACAATATCCGCGCTGATATAGGCCTTCCCTTCCTCCCTCTCTTTGAATTCGCGGATCTCCACGGCCGTCGAATAGGGAATTTCCTCCTGAAACTGCTCAAAAATTGCTTCGCGAATCAATTCAGCAACAAAGAAGCGTTCGGGCTGCTCGCTGATGGAATCACCGGGATAAAACGCCGGGTGTTCATGAAGATATTTTCTCAGGGCAGACTTGAGGGATTCGAGATTGTCTTCCTTCAGGGCGGAAACGGGGATGATTTCCTTGAACCTGTTTGATCCGGAAAAAGCGCCGATGAGCGGGAGCAGAGTCTCCTTGGCAACGGTATCCACCTTGTTGATACAAAGGAGCAAGGGTTTTTCGAGAGGCTTTGCAAAGAGGCGCTGTTCAACCTGCTCGGAGAACGACGTGCCTTGAGAGGGCTCCGTGAGAACCAGAATAACATCCGCGTCTTCGAGTGCCCGCTGCGCAACCATGAGCATTTTTTCATGGAGAAGATAACGAGGTTCCAGGAGTCCCGGCGTATCGAGAAAAATCATCTGGCTTTCGGCATCGGTGAGGATTCCCAGTACGCGCTGGCGGGTCGTTTGAGGCTTCTTCGTCACAATCGAAAGCTTTTGTCCCAGGAGGGCGTTCATGAGGGTCGATTTGCCGACGTTCGGCGCCCCCACGATGGCAACATAGCCGGCTCGAAACGGACTGAACGGAGAGTCCGTCATAAGAGAAAAACGTTCCGAAGCTCCCGATCAAGAGAACAGCGGAACGTTCCTCGCTTTGTCAGATATGGCCGTTGGGAAATCAAAGCAGTTTACAGGGCCCCTTCTCCTGATTCCTCCGTCCGGACCCGAATGACGTCCTCGACAGGGTAAACGAAGATCTTTCCGTCTCCGACCTGTCCGGTTTTTGCGGCTTTGATGATTGCCGCAACGACCGCGTCAACCATTTCGTCATTGGCAATGATTTCCAGTTTGATCTTGGGGAGAAAGTCGATCTTGTATTCCGAACCCCGATAGAGTTCCGTATGTCCTTTCTGGCGGCCGTATCCCTTGACTTCCGTCAGGGTCATGCCGCGAACGCCTATTTCGGAAAGAGCTTCCCGTACATCGTCGAGTTTGAAAGGGCGGATGATGGCTTCGATCTTTTTCATGGACACGGGTTCCCGCAGATACTCACAGAGGTTCTCAGACGTTGATTAGTCAATCTCTTGCACTGCCGTTCCGCTCACGCGCCATGGCAGTTCTTGTATTTCTTTCCGCTGCCGCATGGACAGGGATCGTTGCGACCGATCTTTTCGCCGACCCTGATAGGCTGGATCTTGGGAGGCCGTCCCCCGGCCTGCATCGGCTGCTCACCGGCCATTGCGGGGACAGGCTCTCTGTTCGCGTCGAATCCTGCTCCCATGGCCGATTCATGTGTCATCACCATGTCCTCCCGCCTCAAGGGCCTGCGTCCGCGTTGGACCGGCACCTGGTCCACGCGCTCGGGAAAGAACTTGATGACAACATTCAAAACATCATTGGTGATGAGTTCCATCAATTCCATGAACATCTTGAAAGCTTCTGTCTTGTATTCCACCAGCGGGTCCTTCTGACCGTAGCCCCTGAGATGAATCCCTTCTTTCAGGTCATCCATTTCCCTCAGATGGTCCCTCCACTTGGCGTCGATCACCTGCAGCATCGCCATCTTTTCCAGAGTTCCCATCAGCTCGGAGCCGATCTTTTCTTCCTTGCGGTGATAGAACTCTTCCGCCGCCTTGACGATCTCATCCGTAACACCCTGTTCGCCGAGCGTTTGAAATTGCTCCGGCGTCATGTTCAGATCGGTGAGGAACTTCGAGCGGACTTCATTCTTCAGTCCCTCAAGATCCCCTTCGGCGTGAAACTGAGCTGAAATCGAAGCCGCGGTTTCGCGGATCATGTCGAGGACGTCGTCGCGCAGCCGTTCACCGAGCAAGGCATGCTTTCGCCGGGAGTAAATGACCTCGCGCTGCTGATTCATGACGTTGTCATATTCCAGCAATCGCTTTCGAATTCCGTAGTTATTCTCTTCCACTTTTCGCTGGGCGCGCTCAACCGACCGAGAGATCATCGGATGCTGGATCGATTCCCCCTCTTTCATACCCAGGCGCTCCATCACCCGTGAAATGCGTTCACTGCTGAACAGGCGCATCAGATCATCCTCGAGCGAGATGTAGAATCGCGATGATCCCGGGTCACCCTGCCGTCCAGAACGGCCTCGCAGCTGGCGGTCAATCCGGCGCGATTCGTGCCGCTCCGTCCCGACGATGTGGAGCCCGCCGGCCTGTGCCACTCCCGGCCCAAGCTTGATGTCCGTGCCGCGGCCGGCCATGTTTGTCGCAATCGTCACCGATCCGGGCAAACCCGCGTGCGCGACGACTTCGGCTTCTCTCTGATGCTGCTTCGCATTCAGCACATTGTGGGGAATTCCTACCCTCTTGAGCATGCGACTGATGGTTTCCGACACCTCGACGCTCGTTGTGCCTACCAGCACCGGTCGATTGAGCTTTCGCATCTCTTCAATTTCTTCGATGACGGCGTTGAACTTTTCCCGCCGAGTCTTGTACACCATGTCGTCTGCATCAACTCTGATCATGGGCTTGTTCGTCGGAACCACAACAACATCGAGCTTGTAGATATCGAAGAACTCCGCAGCTTCCGTCTCCGCCGTTCCGGTCATTCCTGCAAGCTTTTTATACATGCGGAAATAATTTTGAAGGGTAATCGTTGCGAGCGTCTGCGTATCACGCTCGACCTTCACCCCCTCTTTTGCTTCAATGGCCTGATGGAGTCCCTCGGAGTATCGCCTCCCATGCAGCAGCCTTCCTGTGAACTCATCCACGATCATCACTTTCCCGTCTTCACTCACCACATACTCGTCGTCTTTTTCGTAAAGACAATAGGCTTTCAACAACTGCTGAATGGTGTGGATGCGGTCGCTTCGATCGGCGTAAAGCTTGTTCACTTCATCTTTTCGCAACTGCTTCTGTTCTGCATTCAGATTCTGATCATTTTCAACGACGCTGTATTCGGCCCCGATATCGGGTATGACAAAAAGATCCCGATCATGTCCCGGAAACACCTGCGCCAGGTATTCCCGGCCCTTTTCCGTCAGGTCCACCAGATGGGACTTCTCATCGATGCTGAAATACAGCTCATCATCGATTTCATGCATGCGCGCCGACTGATCCCGGAGATATATTTTTTCGGTATCCTGAACGAGGGATTTGTTCGAGGGTTCTGAGAAAATTTTCAGAAGCTGCTTATTTTTGGGAAGCCCGCGTTGGGCCCGCAAGAGGAGAACGCCCGCCTCTTCATTCTTCCCTTCGGTCAAGAGGCGCTGTGCATCGGTGGTGATCTTTGCGACAAGGCTCTTCTGGGCGTTGACAAGACGCTCGATGAACGGCTTCATTTCATTGAACTTGTGATCATCCACGGCCACCGGGCCGCTGATAATCAGAGGTGTTCTGGCCTCGTCCACGAGAACCGAATCGACTTCGTCCACAATGGCGTAATTGTGCTTGGGCTGCACCATTTCTTCCGCCGTCACAACCATGTTGTCGCGGAGATAATCAAAGCCGAATTCATTGTTCGTCCCGTACGTAATATCTGCGGCGTATTGGACTCTGCGCTGGGTCGAATCCATATGCTGCAGAATCACCCCCACCTTTAAACCCAGGTATTCGAAGACACGCCCCATCCATTGGCTGTCCCTGAGGGCCAGATAATCGTTCACCGTCACGATATGGACGCCGCGCCCTGAAAGAGCGTTCAAATAGGCAGGAAGTGTGGCCACCAGCGTTTTTCCCTCGCCTGTTGCCATTTCTGCGATTTTCCCCTGATGAAGGACCATTCCCCCTATGAGCTGAACGTCAAAAGGAACCATGTCCCATTTGACCTTGCTCCCTGCAGCTTCCCACATTTCTCCGCTGAGCCGCCGGCAGGCGTCCTTGACAACGGCAAATGCTTCCGGAAGCAGCTCCTCGAGAGCTTTTTCAATTCCGGCATCAAGGTCCTTATTGAGCTCGTCGATCTCATTATAGATCCCCTCCCGTTCTTCGAACGTGAGACCCTGCTCTTTGACGGCTTTCTTCTTTTCCGCGATCTGTTCTTCGATTTCCTTGACGCTCTCTTTTATCCGTATCCGGAATTCCGATGTCTTCCCCTTGAGTTCCTCTTCCGACAATCCCTGCAATTCTTCAAAATGACGGTTGATTTCCTCAACCCTCGGAAGGAGGTTTCGGACATCCCGCTCGTGCTTGGAACCAAAGAGTTTTCGAAACATCTGAAGCATATGTGTTATCCCTTGCGACTGAAGAAAATGACATTGAATATACCCGTTTTTTACCCCCTAGTCAAGAATGCCTGATGCTTGCATGTTGAGAGAGAGGAGCGAAGTGCACGACGGCACTGCACGAAATTCCTTTCCGCACATTTCGACTCTTCGAGGACTCTTCGTTTGCATTTGAAGTCAAATCCCTTCACATTCATCACGATGAAATCATCTTCTCTCGCATTATTTCCCCTGTTTGTGCTTTTCGCCGGTTGCGCAGTCTCGGACTCGCTCACCAGACCTACGGAACCTTTGGCAGCGCTTCAGTTCGATATCGATCGTATTCTCTCCGATTCGATCTTTGTCCCCTCCCGCGCTGCCGTCAAAGTGGTCTCACTGGACCGGGGCAATGTTTTGTACGAACGAGACAGCAAGGTCCTCATGCGCCCCGCCTCCAACATGAAACTCCTCACCTCCTCGGCCGCCCTTCTGCTCCTGGGCACAGAGCACTTCTTCAGGACAAGTTTGCTCGCCGATAGCGTTTCCTCCGATGGAACGGTGCAGGGTAACCTGTATTTGAAAGGAACAGGAGATCCCGACTTTACCTCGCACGATCTGGATTCTCTTGTCAGGCAGGTGAAGCAGACCGGCATTCGGACCGTTCTCGGAAATATTGTTGCGGACGCGTCAGCATTCGACGATCAGTATTGGGGCGAGGGATGGATGTGGGATGATGAGCCGTATTCGTTCGAGGCTGGAATTTCGGCACTGTCCATCAACAAGAACTGCGTGGAAGTTCAGATTATTCCCGGCGCTCTCCCCGGAGATCCCGTTCAGATTACCGTCAATCCGCCGACTGCCTATGTGAGCCTTCTCAATGCGTCCAAAACCGTGGCAGACACCGCCCTGGAGCCTCTCCAGGTCACAAGGATGTTCAAAGACAGGCTCAACATCATTGTTGTGAAGGGAGAAATCGTCGCCAAACCCGACACGGTCAAGGAGCTTGTGACGGTGTGGCGGCCAGAATTGTACGCAGCCACCCTCCTCAAAGAATCGCTTCTGAGAGATTCTATTGCCGTGGCCGGACAGCCGACCATCGGGGTCTCGACTCCATCGTCAGTCGAGCTGGCAGTCCACCGGTGGCCCATCGACACCATGATCGTTAACCTCAACAAATCGAGCGACAACCTTTCTGCCGAAAACACCCTCAAGACAATCTCGGTGCTCCGCGGAGGAACTCCGGGCTCGGCGCACCATGGCCTTTATCAGGTCAATGAAGTGATGGCCGGATTTGGCATCGATACGACACTATACGACATTGTTGACGGATCGGGAGTGTCACACTACAACCTGATTACGGCAGATGCGATCGTCAATCTCCTTCGGGGAATGGCCCAACGTACCATGGAATTTCCCCTTTTTTACGAATCACTTCCCATCGCCGGTGTCGACGGGACTCTGGAAAAGCGGATGCGCAGTACGCCGGCGGAAGGAAACCTGAGGGCAAAAACAGGATCCATTGGAGGAGTGTCATCCCTGTCGGGGTACGTCACAACGCGGGACGGTGAACGTCTCGCGTTCTCGATGCTCATGCAGAATTTCATCTTGCCATCTCGCCTCTACAGGAATGCGCAGGACGCGATCGGCGCGCTTCTGGCCGGGTTCAGCCGGCATTCCTCAACATCGCCGCGTCTCTCCAATTGATTTTCCTCGAACTTTTCTCTAAGTTCATCCACGCATGAATTCCACGGTGTTCATTTCCTGTTGTCTGACGCTGATCCTCGGATGTAATTCTTCTCAGCGCAACGATCTCCCCGGGCCGCTGCAGAGGCTGCCCCCTCCACAAAACTCCATTCCCCCCTTTTCCGGCGAGAGCGCATTTCAGCTCCTTTTGCGCCAAACAGCTTTTGGGCCGCGAAACCCCGGCTCAACCGGATATCAACAGTGCCTGGCTTTTTTCCAGTCGGAATTTGCCCGGTCGGCAGATACGGTCATCATTCAGCGCTTTGCGTATCGGTCCTACAAAAGCGACGGGTTCCTCGGGAATAACGTCATTGCCCGGTACAACAGGTTCATGAAGGATCGCATCCTCCTGACGGCTCACTGGGATACGCGGCCATGGGCAGACGAAGATCCCCTCGAGGCAAATCGGATGAAACCTATTCCGGGAGCCAACGACGGAGCAAGTGGGGTCGCCGTTCTCCTCGAGCTTGCCCGTATCTTCAAGGAGCACGAAGTACCCCTCGGTGTTGACATTGTGCTTTTCGACGGCGAAGACGTGGGGAAGACCGGCTATACGGAATCGTTCTGCCAGGGATCCCAGTATTTCTCAAAGAATCTTCCTGCGGGGGTGACTTACCGCTTTGCAATCAATCTTGATATGGTCGGGGACAAAAACCTTCAGATCCGGCGCGAAGAGAACTCCGACGCTTACGCGCCGATCCTCATGGACAATGTCTTCAGCACGGCAAAGCTCCTCGGGCTTCAGCAATTTGTGGACGAAAAAGTCAGCGGGATTTATGATGACCATATGCCCCTCAACAAGGTCAACATCCCCGCGATCGACCTGATCGACTTCGAGTATCCCGATGCAACCAACCGCTATTGGCATACTCTTGAAGACACTCCCGACAAGTGCAGCGCAGAAAGCCTGGAAGCTGTAGGGACACTTCTTCTTCATATTCTGTATGGCCAAAGAACAAGCTACTAAGACAACAATCGTCAACCAGAACTTCTCTCCCGTTTTTGGGAGATATGAGGCCTTCAGGATCCTCGTTCCGGGATTCTATTTCACCCTCCTTTTTCTTTGCTTCTATTGGTCCTTTCTTGAGCGCTTTGTTCCGGTGCCTTCCTCTTCCCTGCTGCATGCAGTCATAGCGGCCGGCATGACGATTGTCTCCGGACTGACGATGTACGCCAAAGAGACGCCCAAGCGGCGCCGGGCGTTTCAGGAAAACCAGCCGAGCCAGTATCTCAGCGCCATGGCCAGGACAATGAAGGACATGCCCCTCCTCGACGATGCCGAGGCCAGCCGCCTCTATTTCTATATTCTGAACAATTACATTCCCCCCATTTTTCACGAGAAGATCTTCTTTTTTGGAACCGTGTATTCCATCATGATTCAGGTTCGCCGGACGTCGTTCTGGTTTGGACTGGCAGGAATTGCTGCTGTGCTGATACAGTTCTCCCTGCAACTAACCCTTGCTGAGCAGCAGCCCCTCATCGTCCTGACCGTTGTTGTCTGGATGATTTACATGGTCAACATCCGCTACAACAAAGCCGACCGTAAGATGCAGGAAAACTACAAGGATCAGATTTTCTGGATGCAGATGAACGGACCACTTATTGAAAGCATCCTCAGAAAGCGGCAGTCGATTCCTCCCCGCTAGCATGGCTCACCGTACATGGCTTCAAATCAGCATTCTCCTTCCCGTTTCCTTTCACGATCTTCTTGTCGGTCAGCTGGCTGACCTGGGCTTTGAGGGCTTTCAGCAGGAAGACCGGGCCCTGCTCTGTTTTGTGTCAACTGCGCGATGGAGTCCGCGTAAGGACGCCCGACTCGCAGAACTTCTCTCACGCTTCAAGAAAGAATTTCCCTCCTGCGACCTTGCTCTCTCAAGGAGAATTATCAGGGAACGCAATTGGAATGCGCGGTGGGAACAATCGGCGGGTATCGTCGAGGCAACGCGGCACATCGTCATCAAGCCGCGATGGAAATCTCTGCGAAAGAAAGACAAGGGAAAGATCGTTCTTCACATCGATCCGAAGATGTCATTCGGTACCGGACATCATGAAACCACGCGTCTCTGTCTTGCCCTCCTCGAATCATCAATCAAGCAGGGAGACCGCGTGCTCGACGCGGGGTGCGGAACGGGCATCCTCGCGATCGCTTCGGTAAAGCTCGGGGCTTCCAAGGCGGTGGGAATTGATGCAGACGATTGGGCTGTCCTCAATGCACGGGAGAATGTCCGATCGAATCGCGCAACAGCAAAGGTTGCCATTCTCAAGCGGAATGTTCTCCGGCTGCCAGCCGGCCGGTTTGACCTGATTCTCAGCAATATCGATCTCCCCACCAACCTTCGATTGCTGCCGGCTCTTCGTCGACAATTGAAAAGCGACGGAACCATCATTGTCTCGGGAGTCCTCACCTCTGACTTTCCGAAGCTTCTTGGCACGATCACTACGTTAAAACTGTCGCCGGTCGAGCTTATTGAAGAAAACGAATGGCTGGCAGTCGCCATCAAGGCCTCCTATGCGCATCAGCGTCATTGACATCGGAACAAATACCGTACTCCTTTTGATCGCAGATGTCGATCAGGCAGGGGAGGTCACGCCCGTGCACCACGGTCATGCAATTGCCAGGCTGGGAAAAAGCGTCGACGAAAGCCGCACGATCTCATCAGACAGCCTTGAGCGGGTTACAGGAATTCTCGCCGAATTTGTAAGCCTGTCACAGCGTCACCAGGCTGACCTGATGGTGGCGTGCGGCACCAGCGCTCTTCGGGATGCTTCGAACAGGCTCGAAGTCGTCGAACATATTCGAAGCAATCTGAAGATCGATGTGCGGATTCTCAGCGGCGAGGAGGAAGCAGAACTTACCTATCGCGGGGCAATCGGGGAGTTTCAGCGATCCGGCGTTGCGCGGGATTTCGCCGTCTTGGATATCGGAGGAGGCAGTACGGAGATCATCGTTGGCGAGGAATCGCGAATTCGGTCGAAACGGAGCATTGACGTGGGATGCGTTCGTCTGACAGAACGTTTCCTGAAAGCCTCTCCGCCCACATCGCTGAATATCAGCCAGGCACTCCGTTCCATCAGGGAAGAAATTGCCCCCTTTGCACCGCTTGAGTCAACTGCCAGATTGATCGGCGTTGCAGGAACGTTGACCACTCTTGCCGCGATCGACCTCAACCTCCCGGCCTACGATCCGTCCAAGGTCAGCGGGCACGTGCTGAAGAAGGAATCAATCCAGACGATCTTCAATCAACTTCGCATCAAGACCCTCGAAGAGCTGAAGGCCATTCCACAAATCCTGGAAGGCCGGGCAGATATCCTTCTCGCCGGAATTCTCATTCTGCTGGAAGTGATGAACCAGTTGGAGGCGACTGAAATCTCGGTCAGCGATCGGGGGTTACGCTATGGCATTGCCATGGAAGTGGGACGCGGGCACTAACGCGAGCCTTTGATCGTCTTCAGGACGTCTTTGAGGGCATCAACTGCCGTATCCAGGTCCGTGTCGGTCGTCGCCCGGCCCAGAGAAAACCGGATCGTCGCGCGTGCAGTTGCTTCATCCCGCCCCATCGCCATCAGCACATGAGAGGGTTCAAGAGTCCCCGATGTGCATGCCGACCCGCTCGTCACTGCTATTCCGCGAAGATCCATCCCCATAATGAGAGCCTCCCCATCAACCGGAAGCACCGACGAATCGAACGAAATACTCAGAATGTTCGGAAGAGTGTTTTCTCCAACACCGTTAAAGAGTATTCCTTCCATGTTTTCGAGGCTTGATTGCAGGCGACCCCGCAGAGCCCGCAATCTTTTCGCGTCTGATGCCATACGCTCCGCTGCAATCTCAAAGGCTTTTGCAAAACCCACTGCGAGGGGAACATTCTCTGTTCCCGCCCTCCGGTTTTGCTCCTGACCTCCTCCCTCCAGGAAAGAAGCGATCTTCGATCCCTTTCTGATGTAGAGTGCACCGATGCCTTTCGGTCCATATATCTTATGTGCCGAGAGGGAAAGCATGTCCACACCGAGGTCATTCACCTTCACGGGGATTTTCCCTGCTGACTGAACCGCATCCGTGTGTACCAAGGCGCCGTGGCGGTGAGCACGGTCGGCGATATCTCTGATAGGCTGAACCGTACCGGTCTCATTATTCGCATGCATGACCGAGACGAGTGCGGTAGCGGGAGAAACCAGCTTCTCCAGCGCATCTACATCAACCACCCCGTTGCCACTGACCGGGATCTCATCGAGACTCATGCCGCTCTTCACCAGCGCGCGCGCCGGATGAAGTACAGCGTGGTGTTCGATAGCGCTGACGACGACATGGTTGCGTCCGATTTCCCTTCCTGCTGCGGCCACACCTTTGACGGCATGGTTGTCCGACTCTGTACCGCCGCTTGTAAAAAACACTTCGTCGGGCTTTGCTGCGATGCAGGCCGCTATCGCCTCTCTGGATGCTTCGAGAACCGACCTGGCTTTTCTTCCCCATCCATGTACTGAGGACGCATTGCCGTATGTTTCCCTGAAATGAGGAGTCATGGCATCCAGGACTTCAGGATCGATGGGCGTCGTTGCGCTATGATCGAGATAGACGTGTTTCATTCAGCATTCATGCCGTCTGCACTTTTGTTCTCCTTGCCCGCTTCCTCCACTGGCCCTGACTTCATTTCGTATTGCAGGGCGCCGGAAGGGCATCGCGTTATTTGCACTGCAACAGCCTTGGCGGGAGCATGTTCCGGTTGAATCCAGCGCTTTCTTCGAACATCAAATACCAATGGAAGTCCGCGCACGCACACACCGGAATGTCTGCATACTGCCGGGTCAAAACTTACTCTTATTTCCTTTGTTTCGTATTGCTGTATTCTTTTCTTCATTGTCACAAAGCTCAAAAGGAACTTTCGGAGACCCGGCAAGCCGGGAGATTACTCAATCGTGACGTAATATATCTGCAATTGGACAACTCTTCAACACAAAAGCCGGTGAAGGAATTCCCTCACCGGCTCTCGGCGGTTTTTTACATCATGACACAACGAATCCTCTGCCTCAACGCACCCTGTTCCCCCTCATTCGCTCGCGCTGCATATCGCGCATGATCTCCCGAACATTGCGGATGAAGTTACGCTCAAATACCAGATATTCCGCCATTTGTTTCGGAGTCAGGATCTTTCCCGCATCATCAAAGAAGCGCTCACGGATTTCCACGGCAGACCGTGCCAGACCCCGGATTCCGTTCAGCGCCTTCTGATACTCTTCTTCAGCGGCATTCGCGCGCCTGAGTTTCGCCAATTCATCGAGCAGGTCATTCCTCTTCTGGTTCAGGGCCACAAGCTCCTCCCTCTGCTTGTTGTACCGGGAAAAGAACTTGACAGAGGTTTCTTCGTCCAGCTTGAGCACCTCCATGAGACGAATCTTCTTGAACTGCTCCAGCCTCTCCGCTGCCGGTCCCTGCATTGGCATCATCATCTCATCTTGTGCCGATCCGATTCCCCACAGGAGTGCGGTAAGCAGAAGCCCGCGGAACACATGCTTCATAGTATTGTCCTTTCAACAAGGCGTGCGACAACCATGTCCATTTCATCCTCGGAAAGATCCGAAACCGCCTGCAGGCCGATGATGTCGTCGCCCTCGAGTACGCTCGCGGCCAATTCCCTCGTAATAACGCGCTCAGGGAGGGAGGACGCAAGCGATTCCGTTGATGGAATCAAGTAGAGCGATTGCTGTTCAGCCTGTTCTACCAACACGTCGGCCAGCTCATCGGTGCGGAGCGATTGGAGGATGGTGCGAAGACCGTTACCGGAATCCAGGGATACCTGGGTCACAAGGCCGATGAGGATCATCAGAGCCGTGAGAGGAGCCAGTACGCGGCTCACCCAAACATTTTCTTTCGCAGGCTGTTTGTGATCGATCCGTTCCCGTATGCGAGGCAAAACGTTGCTGAAGTAATGAACCGGAACATTCCCTGTCGCCGCTCCCGGTAAAAGCGGAATGACCGCCTTCAATGCCGCCAGAGTGCGTTCGCAAGATTCACAGGATGCCACATGGTGTTCCAGCTCTGCGCGCAGCGCGGAGTCGAGCTGTCCCGTCGCGAGGTCGGGCAGCGACGCTTCAAAATATTCATGACCGGTGTGCACGCTTGACATATTCCTGAATTTTCCGAAGGGCATGAAAGTAATTGGCTTTGAGTCCGCCTACCGATGTTTTGAGAATCGACGCTATTTCCTCGTACGACAATTCATCGACAAAGCGCATGAGAAAGACTGCCTTTTGCTTCGGTGGAAGCATCGTGATTGCTTTCTCTATCAGGATCTTCTGTTCCTTTGTTTCCACCGCCAGATCAGGGGCCTCGTTCTGCACATCTTCAATCTCGAAGAGATCGTCGACGCGAAAGAACTCCCGGACTTTTTGTTTACGAAGAACATTCAGCGACGCGTTGACTGCGATGCGATACAGCCACGTGTACAATCCCGCATCGCTGCGAAAATCCCCTAATCGTTCGTAGGCTCTGATGAAGACTTCCTGAACAATGTCGTCCGCATCATCGTGGTAGTTGACAAATCGCTTTGCGACCCAGTAGATTTTTTCCTGATATCGGAGAACAATTTCATTGAATGCGGATTCTTCTCCTTTCCGGAACGCTTCTATAAGTTCGTGGTCGTCGCGTTCTGTCATTCCACATCATTCACTTCATTCAATTTGACAAAAATCCGGAGGAAAAGTTTAAAGAGATGGGAGAAATGCTCAAATTAACGCCGATTGACACGCATGGACTGCCTCCTAGGCATTCATGCGCCTGGCAAGCATGAGGGTGAGATCGTCGGACTGAGGCTCGGAACCGACAAACTGTTGAATGTCGTCGACGATGCTTTTTTTCATATCCTGAATGGAGCGGCTGACATTCGCCACAATGCATTCCCTGAACCGATTTTCACCATATTCTTGATATTTCTGGTCCATGGCCTCCGTCACGCCGTCGCTGTAAAAGATCAGAAGGTCATTGGGATGGACGTCAATCGTTTCAGACTTGTATTCGGCGTGGTCGAACATGCCGAGCGGCAAGCCTCCTGCCGTCAGGCGGAAGAACTCCTCATCGCCTTTTGTCACTTTGTACGGAAAATTATGGCCGGCGTTGACGTACATCAGCTGGTTGCGTCTCGTGTTCAAGACAGCAATGAAGAATGTAATGTACCGTTCCGCGGGAGTGTTCTTGTAAACGATCAGATTCAGCTTTTGCACGAGATCGGTCAGCGACATGCTCGTTTGAATATAGGCATGCAATGCCGCGTTGAGCGTGGAGACAAGAAGGGCTGCAGGAATTCCCTTTCCCGAGACATCGGCGACAACGAGGACGAAATTCTCATCGTCAATGGGAATAACGTCGTAGTAATCCCCTCCAATGGTCTTGCAGGGAATGGCTGTCGCATCAACCTGGTAGCCGGAAATCGTCGGAAGTTCTTTCGGCAGAAGTTTACTCTGAATTTCCGCTGCAATCTGGATCTCTTTTTCCACCCTCTCTTTTTCCACGCGCGCCTGAAGCAAGTAAGCATTCTCGACCGCCAGGGCAACGTGGTCGGAGAACGCCCTTAAGAACTGTTCATCATCGACATCAAAAACGCCCCCCTGCTTATTAATCATCTGAAACACACCAATAATCTTATCTTCGCGGTTCCTCATTGGCATGCAGAGCATGGTCTTTGTCACGTAGCCAGTCCGGACGTCAAACCCGGAGAAGAATCTCTTATCCTTCCACGCGTCTTCCAGATTGACGGTTTTGCCCGTTTCAGCAACGTGGCCCGCAATTCCCGTCCCCAGGGGCAGCCTGATTTCGACCAACTCTTTGCCTTTCAAGACCTTCGACCACAATTCCTTTCTTTGATCATCCAGAAGATAAATGGTCCCCCGGTCGGCATCGAGGTTTTTCGTAGCAAGATCGAGAATCAACTTCAGCAGCTCATCGAGATCGAGCGTCGTATTCAGGGACTTTGACGCCTCGATGAGAGACTCGAGCCGCTGAACATACTTCTTCGTCTTGTCAGGAACCGCTTTTGTTCTTGCTTTGGATGACATGAGAGGTGAATGATAGTATAAAATCAGTTCGCAAGCAAAGGAAGCACCTTCGGGATGATTCGGGCTGTTGACAACAGTTCCTTTTTTCTCAGCACCGGTCTACCAAATTCCATAAGTGAGGCCCAACGAAAATTCAGGGGCACCCTGCTTGATCGTATTCGTCACTGCCTGGTCCCTGATGGTCTGCCAATGCAGCATTCCGTTCAGAAATCCATCTCTGGTGAATTGGAAACGACCGTACAGACCAAACGTTCGCTCCTGTCGGACAGGTCCGTAGAGAAATGGCTGTGATGGGGTCTGATATTGCAATGCGATGTCTTTCAGTCCACCTTTTCTGTTCCAATCGAAAAATGCTCCTATCCGCAAGGATCGACTCGGCGTCAATCGCATGTCCAGATACACGTCGTCAGCATTCTGCCCGATCCAATGACCCAGGTCGTATCCGTTGTTCGAAAACGTTGCCGCCGGATATTTATGCGAGTACACCCACGGATTCATGCGGGTATATTCGGCGATAAACTCAAGGTTTCTCAGGCCCACATCGTAGGTGTGGACACCGATTGTATAGCCGAGCTGATTTCTCGCACTTCCGGGACGCAGCAAATCGTCGGTATTCAGTTCGTCAATGAGGACCGAAAGGTTGATGTTCACATTGGGAATGAGATTCACATCGACTGATCCAAACCACTGGATATTGTCCGTATCGCGATTGTAGTGTTCGCCCGACTTAAAAAACATCACCGGAATGAGATACATCAGCTGAATTCCCTTGTCCGAATAGATCACCGACTCGCCCAACGAAAGATCCAGACCGTCCATGATGGTGAATTCGACATAATGAGCGGCCATATATTTTGGCCGGTTTACGGGGCGGAAGAAATTTGTGGAGGATGATGAATAGGCGGGATACGATCGCGAGGAATCAAGGACGTTTGAATTCAAATCGGCAAGCACATACACGAAATCCATCCACGAGGAGACGGGAACCCTCATCCTTAGCTGTGGATAGGATGGAGATTTCCGGGAAAGGATGACATTTCCCCGCTCGCCGTATCCCCAAACGTTCTGAATCTTTTCAAGGTAGAACTGAAACCTGCCCGTTTCGAAGGAGAATTGGGCCTCGGTCGTATTATACTCGATCGCTGCGTTCGTTCCTTTCGTCAGAACGATCCCGGGGTCGGGTGTGTGGACCTTTTGGTGATTGATGGTCCCGCCTGTTTCACGGACGTCCACAAAATTGAAAGAGACCCCCACATTGTCGAAAGCGTAGCCATAGAACCTGACTCCTTGAGCCCTCAGCCGGTTGGAGGCGCCGCCTACGCGCTCCCACCTCAGCGCACCATTGAGGTCAATATTCAGAACACCCGGATCAAGTCCCAGGGAAACCAGATGCCATCGAAGATCGGTCGGATCTCTATCGCCTGCAAGGGAGCCCAGTTCGTAGCTGAATTCCGATTTCAGAAACTCATAAGAATCCCTCTCCACGGGAGTCAGGAATTCCAATGACCCGTTGATGGAAAGAAGGTGTGCTGCGATTTCTTTTCGGGATAAAGGCTTCGCTGCATCACGATAATCCTTGAGAATGCCTCTTGCCTCAACCCGCTTCAGAAAATCGTAGACTTCGTGGGTTGTTGGGAGTGAAACAGATTGGCCCCAGGCCGGAGAGCAGCATCCGGCGATCAGCATAAACATGAAGATTGTGGTTCTGGACGAACGAAACAAGAAACCTCCAAAAAGCTGAGAGTTCACGAAGATTGAATGTTGGAAAAATCCCCCCGATTTGCAAGGAGTGCCTCTTTTTGTCCCATCCGGGGATCGGGCGCCTCTTTTTGTCCGATCGGGAAATCGGGCGCCTCTCTGTCCGATCAGGAGATCGGGCACATTTTTTTGTCCGATCTGGAGATCGGACTGTACACCTCTCCTCTGGAGATCGGGCGCCTCTTTTTGTCCGATCGGGAGATCGGCACCTCCTTTGTCCGATCGGGAGATCGGACTGTACACCTCTCCTCAGGAGATTGGCCAAGCCCATATCAGATGCCTAAGCTTCGTGATTTTCAAGCCGCAAATCCTTGGTTCGGTCTAAACCGAGAAAATCGATATCGAATATTCCTTTGTCAACAAACTCGTGGAAATTATGATATCGAAAAACTCTTGGTTTCACCCGCAGATGTTTCCAACAGTTATAGAAAATATACGCCAGGTGATTCTGGTAATCCCGGTCATTCCGAACACAGTGATCCATTGTTCCTCTTAGCCAAATTGGAGCTGAATAGCCGGTCATTCGGGAGATTTCCTTCGCGGTCCATTTTTTGAAATCTCTCAAAAATGCGGACATTTCACTCACACGATCAATCTCTATCATCAGATGTACGTGATCGACCATAATAGTATATGCGATGAGTTCACGGATCCTCTGACTGTAAAACTTCAACGCGTCAATGAGCATTTCGGGAATACCCGGAGAATGGAGAATCTTCCTGCGTCTGAAAGTGCTGAACGTCAAAAAGTACGTGGCATCATCTTGATGAAAGCGAGGTGGCTTCCTCGTGATTTTCTGTGGCATGGTCCCCCCAAGGTGTGTGGATGTGTTTGGTCATCGGAAAATCCGATGATCCCCCCTTTTTGTCCGATCAGGAGATCGGGCGCATCTTTTTGTCCGATCCGGAGATCGGGCGCATCTTTTTGTCCGATCAGGAGATCGGACTGTACACCTCTCCTCTGGAGATCGGACACCTCTTTTTTGTCCGATCAGGGGATCGACCGCCTCTTTTTGTCCGATCTGGAGATCGGGCACATTTTTTTGTCCGATCCGGAGATCGACCGCCTCTTTTTGTCCGATCAGGAGATCGGACTGTACACCTCTCCTCTGGAGATCGGCCTACCTCGTACAGCCCGATCTCCGATCAGGCCCGCCGACGCATCTTTTTGTCCGATCAGGAGATGGGCCGCTTCTCTTGTCCGATCGGGAGATCGGACCTACCTCAGCTTGGCGAGCTTCTCTATCGTCGATATCCCGGTGTCTCCCATTTGTACGGAGATCTTGTAAAAATACACTCCGTTGGCGACTTCATCCCCATTCTGATCTCTTCCGTTCCAAACGATACGATTAAACCCAAGCCTGATTTCACCAGGGTAAAGAGTCCTTTCGTACACAAGCCTCCCTGCGACCGTAAAAATTCTGAGCGTCCCTTCGAATGGCTGGGTCGGTCCCGCAAGCTGAAACGTAAACGCGGTTTCCGATGCAAAGGGGTTCGGTATGTTCACTGCATTCGTGAGGCCTGCCCTGGAGTCTACGCGGAAACGAATCTGCATTGCGGCGGTGTCGGCAGGATTGCCGGATGCATCCAATACTTGCACGGTGATCATGTGATTGCCATTGGAAAGGGATGGCCTATAATGGACAATGGCCTTTTCACCGCCGGATCCGATTTCGAAAAGGATGTCCGGAGAGGGTCCCAATACGATTCTGCGCTGGTCAAGCCTGAGATCAACATTGAGGGGATTTGTAATAGGCAAAGGGCCTGCATCACGAATACCAATACGTATTTCGGGGAACGGGTTCACAAAGTCCCCGTCCACGATGCGTGTTCCGTCAAAAGTAACATCAAAAGCCGGGGCAAGAGTATCCGCAAATACGGATCCGCTCAACGACATGGCGTTGTTCGCCGTGATCGCTTCGAGAACACGTTTGTCGTCATTTGTTTGAACAAGAAACGCCACCCTGCCCCGGTATCCGGCCGTGTTGAATGCGATGTCATGGGCAGAAGACATGCCCGGCTGGACCGTAGCAATTGTTTGCTGATGGAAGAGGGTGAACTGATTGTTCTGAAATACGGACGCCGCCAGACGCACGCTGTCGGCCGGAGAGGATCCCACGTTGTGAACCGTGGCTCGAAGCGTAAGCACATCTCCTTCATCAACCGAATCTACAACGACCATGGTCGATTGATACGACAGCGCAAGCTCAGAAGCAGGCTTGAAACCGACCTCCCATGAATTCATGCCGGGAGAGAGTCCCGCCGAATCGGATGCAAGAACGGCCCGAAGCCGGATGGAAGCAACGCTTTGCGAGAGATGGGCCAAAAGCGAGTCTCGCACAACAGGCACACCCGTAACAGTATCTCTGGTTCCATTTCTCATCGTTCGAAGAATGTCCATCGTAAGATGGGTAACGCCCGTTATTGTGTCTGCCGCGACGTTCACGTCGTTCCATTGCACTGCCGGCCCGATCTCAGGAGACAGCATTGTGCCGCGAATCGCTTTTGCCTCGATCGTGTCCACAACAGTCGCCGCACCGGTCCCCGGCGCCTTCAAGACTTCCGCCACTGAACCGATCGGGGCCCCCTTCCAACCGCTGATCGCCCAGGAACCGCGGAATGCCAGCGAACGTATTTGAGCGCTCCCGATTGCTTCCAGCTCTCTGTTCAGCTGTTCGGTCTTATTCTTCGATCCTTCATCGGCTACTCCTACCAACACGCGCCTTCCCGGGGGTATGGCCTGCAGGAATTGAACAAGCGGAGCCGCCCTCGTCGTGTCGGTATTGTCGGAGTAGATGCTGAATGCTGCAAACGATTCCAGGACTCCGGAATGCTGATTGACGACTCCAATATTGTATCCCCGATTCGACAAACCCTGCGATATGAGCACATCGTTCAGCGTTATTCTTGCCTCGTTTCCATCATCAAAGCCGCCGGAAAAAATGTGTACGGGAACCCTCTGCTGGAGCAGCGCTGCCCCCGATCCGGTCAACGAGAGCTGATCGGACTGATTCTCGATGAACAGTTCCGGCCGATCCTGGAACCATTCCTTTCCCGGCGCTTTTCGCGTACTGAATATGCCGGAACGCCATTCAGTTGAGTCGCTCCCATCTTCCAGTCGTGCCCTCCAGAAATAGACGGTCGAATCCAGAAGAATTCCCGGAGGGATCTGCCACGAGGTTATTACCGTCCCTGGCGGCTGAACCTCATTCTTCACTCTTGAAGGGGTCAGAAAGTTCCTATTCGTGTCGACCTCGAATACCACCTTCCACAAAGCCGTGGAAGGATTGTTGGGATTCAGTACTATCAGGACGGCGCTGTCCGGATGGACCCGAGCAAACATGCCCGGCTTGAGAGTCTCTATTTCGCCGGCTCCGACAAAAAAGGCCGACTCAGCGCTGTTGTTTGTTTCGTTTTCTTCAGCAATTGCGCCAAAGGGATCAACCAGCACAGCCGCTGTATGAAATCCCGGCTTCACAAAGGAAGGGAGAGACACAGTGACGCTGTCGACTCGGGCGGTGGGCGGCCTGACCAAGCTGATGATTTCGGGAGATGCATTTTCGACGGAATGAGTTATGCGTATCGCAACAGAATCTGTCCCTTGGAGTCCATGGTTCCTGAGGGGAATCGTCACGGTCACATCCTCATCGGCCTCGCTTGGCTGCGGGGGATCCACTGACATTTCTTCAGACCGAACCGCGTAATCCGGTTTGGTCGCGATTGCGATGGTCGTTGCCGGGTCTCCCAGAAGCGTAAACTGCTGGAGCGCTTCGCGATTAATTACAGAGCCCGTGCCGAGTCCATGCAAAGCGACTTTTGCCCGAAGAAGCAGGCTCCCCAGTTCGCGAACGGTGTCCAATGCAACACCTTTGTAAAATTCCGTTGCAAGGAACTTCAGCGGACTTTCGTAGCCAAAGCCGCTGCTTCCCACATACGCCATAGCCCCTCCTGCATCGGCAAAGAGCAGTTTTTCGCTGAAAGACTCCACGAGCGGCTCTGCGAATCGTACGGTGCTGCAACTCACGTCGCTCACAATATGACGCTTTCCTTCGCGGTTGATCAGGTCGGCCGCTTCGGTCAAACCGTTCCCCCACGCGTCCGTTCCGGCATGTCCGTAGAAATTGATCCACACCGCGCCCCGGTCGAGAATTGACCTCACCTCCTCCGATTCCGCGGTTCCCGCAACCTGAACCTTTCGGTACAGCCGGGAGAAAAAGCCGGCGATCGGCGCAGGTTGAAGATACTGGCTGATCATGGACTCTGAGAATTGCGCAAACGCTGCTGTTTCGACGGAGTCAAATCCGGAGGCCATGAACATGAACGTCTTGTTCCACTCGTTGAACGTCTCCCCCTCATACGCGGAAAGTTTCGCGATGAAGTCCAGACCTTCTGCCTGGGTCTTGACAGGAATCCGGCCCACTTCTTTTTGTGGAAGAAATGCATCTGTGGCTGAAGCGACCAGCCACGCGTCGGAAACCGGATTCCCCATGGATGGAACGTGGTTCCTCCGATTCGTTTGCAGGACATTCTTGTAGTCCCAATTCGCATCGCCGAACAGAACAACTTTCGAGGGCGACGGGGCGGTCCACAATGTGTCGATAGCGAGGAGAAACGCCCGAATCGCGATCGGGCTGAAATGACCGTAGTTGAACTCGTCGTAAATATCCTCGGCCGTTACAACTGCAGTCCGGCCGATTCCCGTTTGCATCCGGTATGCCGCCAGTTGCCCGGCCGCTGAAGCGAGCTCCCTCGACGTGATGACGAGATAATCCGCCCCCCCAGACTGAAGATTCGCAAAGGTCTTCAAGTTGACCGAGGACGGAACCTTCTTTTTTTGATCGGTAACGGCGAAGTACGATTTCCCGATTTGCACTGTGTCGGAGAACGACACGGAGAACGGAGGCCCTCCGGTGACCACCCCGCGCAATTCCTTCTCGAGGCCGCCCCACTGATCGATTCGATAGATTCTGACAGACGGCATCGTAAATCCCCCGATTTGGAAAAGGCTCACCTGACCCGCAAGAAGATGATCCGCGGAAAAACGAAGCGTATCGCTGTCTGCTGTGAAGGTTTTCTGGCAGTCGACTTCGACCCAATCGATGAAGACCTCATTCAGGGATGCTCCGGTTGCCGTTGATTGCAGAGCGATCGAGTTACTTCCCTGAACAAACAAAGATGATGAAACGGAGAGGGCAAATATTGTATCTCGATTCCCTTCGAATTGAATCGTACCGATCGAGTTACCGTTCACACGCACAATGATGCTATGATCCGGCGATGACGCTTGATTGACAACGGGGCTGTGAATCCGGCCGCGGACCAAGTACTGGGGATTGCCGGCTGTAAAGAAAGCTGTGGACACAAAAGGGATAGTCGCGGTCTGATTCGCAAGAATTCTTTTCCAGTACCATCCCTCGCCGGGAACTTTCTCAGATTGATTGTTCGTTGGAAGCCCGCCATTGCCGTAGAAATAGAATGAATCTTTTTCCATGCGATACGTTGCATGAAAGAAGGCCGGCGTAACATCCGGCGATTGGCTTACAACCGTGTCAAGGACCGACCGCTTTCCACCAATCCCGGAAAATGTCAGCCAATACACGCTCGTATCGGAGTATTCGTTTGTGACGGAACCGGCGTCAAACAGCCTCGATCCATAGAATTCGATCGAATCGCCCGGACCGAACACTCCGTCTGATTCCCCCACGGAACGGAATGGGATCGACCTGCCGCGATAAAAGAGCGCCGCGTTCTGGAAGTTTAAAGAAGAAGGAAGAAGGGCTGACGCCTGCAGTTGATTGTACGTAATCGATTGGATCCCGTCTTGAATGACAGGAATCCTCAGAAACTGCTGACCGGGCGAAAACCAGGCGCCGGACGAATCGGCAAGAACGCCTGCCTGTACATTCGGAACACTCCTCCATCCGCGAGCCTGATCATGATTTGCAAGAATGCCTCGATACAGCTCCTCGGTTCGTTCTGTTTCCTGGACCGACGCGAGCGGCGAGGTCGATCCGCCGAAGAAGGAGATTTTGAGGCGAACGCGTTCCCTGGCCCTGACGGTCCCGGATGCGGGTTGCACCTGTAAGGGATCCAGAGAAATCCTTGCCACACGTTGATAGCGCCACCAGAAAATTTGCTCGACTCGAGCTGCTCCACTTTCCGCTGCAGGCTCGCCACTTTGAGGTGTCTTGAAAATCCGTTTGACGTTGCCGGGCGTTTCGGGATCGAAAGCAATGTCCGGAACAGGAGCGACACGCCCGCTCCACGGAGCAAACCATTGTTCCTCCAGCACTTCAAGGCGAAGATCGCCTCCCGGCGGAATACCGATCAGGAAGGATTCCCTGGGCAAACCGGGATCGCCAACATTTGCCGCGAGCTCGCCTTCACGGAAGGAGAGAAAAGTCTGGTTATTGATGGTGACATGTTCCGGTTTATAGACGGACGGATGGTAGTCAATCACGATTTCGTGACTGGATGAGGAAACGTGAATCGCCCTTCCCTGGGCGAGAAGATTCAGAGGGAGTGCTGAGAATATGAG
>CAZRPU010000026.1:0-31458 GCA_964602055.1 uncultured Ignavibacteriaceae bacterium | reverse complement strand
TAAGGCAGCGGCCTTTGGAGCCGCCACTCGGAGGTTCGAATCCTCCCGCCCCAGCGAAGGAACGAGCGCGGTTTTTCCTGTTCATCACCGGACATCCATGAGCAAACTCAAGATTTTCGGCGGTACATCCAATCAGCCTCTGGCCCGAAACATTGCCAAAGCCGCAGGTACTTCGTTGGGTGAGGCGGTGATCAAGAAATTCAGCGACGGAGAAATCTGGGTTAAATACGCTGACAATATCCGCGGCGATGATGTTTTCGTTATCCAGTCGACTCAGCCTCCGGCCGACAATCTGATGGAGTTGCTGATCATGATCGACGCGGCGCGGCGCGCGTCGGCCAGGCGAGTAACTGCAGTCATGCCCTATTTCGGGTATGCGCGGCAGGACAGAAAAGACCAGCCGAGAGTCTCCATCACGGCAAAGCTGGTCGCGAACCTTATCACTGCAGCAGGAGCCGACCGCGTGATCACGATGGATCTTCACGCGCCGCAGATACAGGCGTTCTTCGATATTCCCGTGGATCATCTCTATTCCTCCGCGGTTTTCATCGACTACTTCCGGAAGAAGAAGATCCCGAATCTTGCGGTGGCTTCCCCCGACGTCGGGGGAATCAAGATGGCACGTTCATTCGCGAAGAGGCTTGAAGCAGATTTGATTTTGATTGACAAACGGAGACCAAAGCAAAACGTCGCAGAGGTCATGAATATTATCGGTAAGGCTGCCGGAAAGAACATTCTCATCGTGGATGATCTCATTGACACCGCGGGGACATTTTGCAACGCGGCCTCCGCTTTGAAGGAAGCCGGGGCCAGGGAGATCTACGGTGCATGCACGCATCCCATTCTTTCAGGAGAAGCATTGAAGCGTATCGCCCGTTCGCCGCTCAATGTCATCGCCGTCACCGACTCGATCCCGGTCAACGCGCAATCGGACAAGATTCAGATTCGCTCTTCGGCAAAACTGTTTGCCCAGGCGATCCTGCGTACGCACAACAATCAGTCGATCAGTTCCCTGTTCGACGTGGACAAAGACAAGAATTAATCAGGAGATGCATCAATGTCAGAAATTACACTGACCGCAGAAATACGAAATGAACTGGGAAAGAGGGCAAAGAGCCTTCGAGCGGCCGGCAAGATCCCCGGCATCTATTATGGACACGGTCAGAAGAACATTCCGGTGGCGCTTACGGAACTGGAACTTCGGCCTTTGTTCAAAACCTCCGCGACTCATGTGATCAACCTCAAGCTCAGCGACGGATCGACTCACACGTGTATTCTGCGTGCAATTCAATTCGACCCTCTGACGGACCGGCCGATTCATTTTGACCTCTTTGGCCTGAATGCGGACGAGGAACTCACCATCGAAATTCCCGTGGTCCTGAAGGGAACGCCTGTGGGAGTGAAAGACGGAGGAACTCTGCAGCATGTCATTCACCGTCTCCGGGTATCGTGCCTCCCGAAGCATATTCCCGACCATATTGAGATCGATGTGACGGAGCTGAAGATCAACACGTCCGTTCACGTGAAGGACCTTGTCGTGCCAAATGTCAAGGTGCTGGAAAGCGAGAATAGCACGGTTGCGGCCGTCGTTCCGCCTACAATTCTGAAGGAAGCTGAGCCCGGAGAAGCGGCGGCGGTCGAAGCGCCCGCAGAGCCGGAAGTGATCGCGAAAGGCAAGAAGCTTGAAGAAGGAGAAGAGGCGCCTGCAGAAGAGCCGGCAGCGAAGGAAAAAACAAAAGAAAAGGCGAAGGAAAAGAAAGACTAGCACGGCCATTCCTTCATGCACGTTCTTGTCGGCCTTGGCAACCCGGGCCTTGAATATCAGCACACACGGCACAACCTCGGTTTCGATGTTCTCGACGTCCTTGCGCACCGCCTGAAAATCCGGTTCAGTCGGGGCGGGGACGAACACGCTGTAGCGGTCGGTTCTTTCAAAAACAACGAGATTCTTCTTGTGAAACCGCTGACGTACATGAACAACAGCGGTGAAGCAATTCTCGGCATTCGGGATCGTTTTGAATTACCACTCGAACGATTCCTCATTATCTGCGATGACTTTCAGCTTCCCCTCGGGCAACTGCGCATCAGGACGGGCGGAAGTGATGGTGGGCATAATGGACTCGCTTCCATTATTTATCACTTAAAGTCGACTACATTCCCACGTCTTCGCTGTGGCATTGCATCGCAACACCTTCCGACGGACCGGCGGGACTTGGCACGCTATGTGCTCGAGCCATTCCCCTCCGAGGAACACGCGGCCGTGAAGGCAATGATCCTCCGGGCCTCTGAAGCTTCGCTGAGCTGTGTAAGTGAAGGAATCGAACATACAATGAATTTCTATAACCAACCAATAACACCTAAGCACAAGGATTCCTGATCCATGGAACTCTTCACGCAATGGACCCCCCTGCTGGGCGCAGTCGGCCTCATCGTGGCGTTTGTGATCTATGCTGCCATCAAACGACTGCCCGAAGGAAATGACGTGATGAAGGACATCGCTTCGCAGATTCACGTTGGAGCGATGGCGTTCCTCAAACGCGAATATGTTGTTCTGAGTGTTTTCATCCTCGTTGTCGTGCTTCTGCTCGCGTACTTTCTCAGTCCGCAGACCGCTACCGCCTATCTGAGCGGTGCATTGTGTTCGGTACTGGCGGGACTTTTTGGCATGCAGGCTGCGACAAAGGCAAACGTCCGAACGGCTGAAGCCGCACGCACTCACGGTCAGGGAAAGGCTCTCCTGACAGCCTTTGACGGAGGAGCGGTGATGGGTGTCAGCGTGGCGAGTCTTGGACTGATCGGAGTGGGAATCTTCTTTCTCCTGTTCGGAGATCCTGCCCATGCAAGTATTATCAACGGATTTGCCATGGGAGCATCTTCGATCGCTCTTTTTGCAAGAGTGGGAGGAGGAATCTATACCAAGGCCGCAGACGTCGGTTCGGACCTCGTGGGCAAGGTTGAAGCGGGAATTCCTGAAGACGATCCCAGAAATCCGGGCGTGATTGCCGACAACGTCGGAGACAACGTCGGAGACGTCGCCGGTATGGGAGCCGACATTTTCGAGTCATATGTGGGAGCCATTATTGCAACTATAGCTATAGCAGCTACCCTTCTGCCTGATGCATTGCTGAAACTGAAGGCAGTGCCGGAAGTGACCGACGAATCCATCAAAGCGATGCTCATGGGTCTCCCCTTGACACTGGCCGCTATCGGACTCCTGGCGTCTTTTGTGGGAATTGTTTCCATGAGGGTACTCAAACGATTCTCTCCCGCCGGTGCGTTGCGCTATTCAACCTTCCTTGCCGCAGCAATTTTTCTTGCAGGGAGTCTCTGGATCATTCGTGCCGAGAACGTCAGCAACAACGTTTTCTGGGCTGTCTTCTTTGGAACGGTAAGTGGAATTCTTATTGGTCTGATCACCGAGTACTATACGTCCGGCCCACCCATTAAACGCATCGTCCTGGCGAGCAAGACCGGAGCGGCCACGAATATTATTGGAGGCATTGCCGTCGGATTGGAATCCACCGCTCTGCCGGTTCTTGCCATCTGCGTCGCTATATTTATTTCCAATGATGTTGCCGGGCTGTACGGCATAGGCATTGCAGCCGTGGGCATGCTGGCCACGGTGGGCATAACCATGTCCGTAGACGCGTACGGTCCGATCGCAGATAACGCGGGAGGAATTTCGGAAATGTCGGGCCTCGGTCCGGATGTTCGGAAAATCACCGACGGTCTCGATTCTCTCGGAAATACCACCGCTGCAATCGGCAAAGGATTTGCCATTGGATCTGCTGCCCTGACGGCCCTCGCTCTCTTCGCTGCATTTTCCCAAGCAGTGGATGCCAGTCTGCTGAAGAAGGGCCTGGGTCCCCTCCAGATCATCATTACGGATCCCTCCGTCGTGATTGGCCTCTTTATTGGAGGAGTCCTCCCGTTCTTCATCGCCGCGCTGACGATGACATCGGTCGGCCGCGCAGCCGGAAGAATGGTGGAGGAGATCCGCAGGCAATTCCGCGAAATTCCAGGCCTCTTGCAGGGTCTGCCCGGTGTCAAGCCTGACGCAGCGCGATGCGTGGACATTTCGACTCGTGCGGCTCTCAAGGAAATGATTATACCGGGAGTCTCTGCGGTCGTTGCTCCCGTCTGCGTGGGCTTCCTTCTGGGACCCGCTGCTTTGGGGGGAATGCTGGCGGGAGCGACCGTCACCGGCGTCCTCCTGGCCCTCATGATGGCCAATGCGGGCGGCGCATGGGACAACGCCAAGAAAGCGATTGAAAAAGGAGAGGTCGAAGGAGAAAAGAAGGGTTCCGATGCTCACAAGGCAACGGTGGTCGGCGACACCGTGGGGGATCCGTTCAAGGACACATCAGGTCCGTCGATGAACATCCTTATCAAATTGATGTCTGTTGTTTCGCTGGTCATAGCACCTTTACTCTAAGCCGGCTGTCGCAAGAATCTGCCGGTACAACTCACAACCCCTGCTCTCACCCCGTGTGAGGGCCATTGATGAACGTCCAAAGGGAGAATCACCATGGATCAACTACGTCGAAGGGTCTACGAATCGACCTTCATCGTGAACGCCACTCTCGATGATGCGCAGATCGATCAGATCGTCGAGAGGTTTCGGGAATTTGTCGTCAAGCAATCAGGCGAGTTCAAAATCCTGGACAAGTGGGGCCGCAAAAGGCTCAGCTATCCTATTCAAAAGAAGAACAATGGCTTCTACGTTGCCAGCGAATTCATGGCTTCGGCGGACATGGTCGCAAAACTGGAACGGTATTTTGCCCTTGATGAAAACATCCTGCGGTTTCTCACGATTCAGCTTTCGGAAAAAGCCCTTCGCGCCCGGGAACAGCAGGCAAAAATAACGGAAAAACTCGAATCCGCAGAGCCCAAGGGGCCCATGAAGCCGGCAGTTGAAGGCAAGCCGCGCGAAAACCGAACCTAGACTCATTTCAACGATATTGGAGAATTATCACCATGCGACGAACGAATCCAACACAGCGAACACAGCGCGGCGGACGGCCTCAGATGAGGGACAACCGTCGCGGCGCACTCGTGCGGAAGAAGCGTGTATGCAGATTCTGCGAAAACAAAGATGTCTACATTGATTATAAGAACGAGAAGAGACTTCAACGCTTTATTTCGGAACAAGGCAGAATAATTCCCAAACGAATCACGGGGACCTGTTCACGGCACCAACGGATGCTCGTGCAGGCCATCAAACGTGCCCGGCATCTTGCTCTCGTGCCTTTTGTTTCAGAAGCTGTGAAGTAATCTCACTTTCGATTTTTTTCAAGGAGCAGAGAGTATGAAAGTCATTTTGCGTCAGGATTACGGGCGGCTCGGCAAAATCGGAGACCTGGTCGTTGTCAAGGACGGATACGCCCGCAACTACCTTATCCCCCGCAATATCGCCTATCAGGCAACCGCCAGCAGCGAGAAAATGCTGGAAGAGGAAAAGAAGCAGTCGGTAAAACGGCTCGAGAAGGAGAAGACCGAATCGGAGCGTATGGCTCAGGAGCTTGCAAAGCTTTCGATTACGATCAAGATGAAAGTCGGCGAGGAAGACAAACTGTTCGGTTCCGTCACATCTCAAATGATTGCCGAAGCGGTCCAGGAAAAAGGGATCACGCTTGACAAACGTCAAATCGAGATCGCGGATTCCATCAAATCACTCGGCATTTACGATGTGCCCGTTCGGTTGTCGGGCGGAGTGACGGGGACGGTCAAAGTGTGGGTCGTGCGCGAATAGAATGTCGAGCGCCGGCTTCGTGCCGGCTCCGAGGCGAACGAAGCGACGACTCCAGGTGTTATCGATGGAAGAGGCAAGTCGATTTCTTGACTTTCCTGCCAAAAAATCGGTACATTGATGTGTTCATGTTTTTTTCCGCATCACGAAGCTGCGTTTGTGAAGGAAGCCACCTCATCATGCCAGAAAAGACTACTCAATCACTTGACGAAGTAACGATACGGTTTGCTGGAGATTCCGGCGACGGAATGCAGCTCACCGGAACTCAATTCACCAATACTACTGCCCTCCTGGGGAACGACCTGAGCACCCTCCCGGACTATCCCGCAGAGATCCGGGCGCCGCAGGGGACCCTGTTTGGAGTCAGCGGATTCCAGATTCACTTCGGCAGCAAGGAAATCCACACCCCCGGGGACCAATGTGACGTGCTCGTTGCCATGAATGCCGCCGCCCTGAAAGTCAACCTGGGAAGCCTCGTTGACGGCGGAGCGATCATTGCAAACACGGATGGTTTCAATGACAAGAACCTGAAACTTGCGGGTTACTCCGCGAATCCCCTGAAAGACAATTCGCTCCAGAAATTCCGCGTCTACGAGGTGGACATTTCAAAGCTCACGGCGCTGGCTCTTCAGGACATGAATCTGTCGAGCAAACTCGTCGATCGATCTAAGAATTTCTTCGCCCTCGGAATGATGTATTGGATGTACAACAGGCCTGTCGATTCGACCGTTGAATGGCTCAACAAAAAGTTCGGAGGAAAGCCCGAAATCGCCGAAGCGAATATCCGCGTTCTCAGGGCCGGATGGAACTACGGCGAAACGACCGAGATTTTCAACGTCCGCTATCATGTGGGCCCAGCCAAGCTGCCCGCGGGAAAATACCGGAACATTACAGGAAACCAGGCCACAGCGTGGGGAATGATGGCCGCGGCGAGAAAGGCCAAGCTCGATCTGTTCCTTGGAAGTTATCCCATTACGCCGGCCAGCGATATCCTCCATGAGTTGTCGATCTACAAAAACTTCGGCGTCAAGACCTTTCAGGCAGAAGATGAGATTGCCGGTATTACATCCGCTATCGGCGCAGCATTCGGAGGAGCACTTGCCACAACCACAACCAGCGGACCCGGCGTCGCTCTCAAAACCGAGGCTTTGGGTCTGGCAGTCATGGTGGAACTCCCGCTTCTCTGCATCAATGTACAGCGCGGCGGCCCAAGCACGGGCCTCCCGACAAAGACGGAGCAGGCCGATCTTCTCCAGGCCCTCTTTGGCCGCAACGGCGAAGCTCCTATTCCCATCGTCTCAGCTTCGACGCCAGCCGATTGTTTCGATGCGGTGTTCGAAGCAGCGCGTATTGCTCTTAAATATATGACACCCGTCTTCTTTCTCTCCGACGGCTATCTCGGCAACGGTTCTGAACCGTGGTTGATACCAGACTATGACAAGCTACCGGACATTTCTCCGAAATTCCGGACTGACCCCGAGGGCTTTCTCCCCTATCTGCGGGATGAAGCGACGCTGAGCCGACCGTGGGCTCTGCCCGGTACGCCGGGACTGGAACACAGAATCGGCGGCCTGGAAAAACAACACCTTTCGGGGAACGTCAGCTACGATCCTGCCAACCACGAAAAAATGGTGAAACTGCGCGCGGAAAAAGTTGAGAGAATAGCGAAGGATATTCCTACCGCGAAGGTCGACGGGGATGCGGAAGGAGAACTTCTCGTGGTGGGATGGGGAAGCACGTACGGAGCCATCCGCAGCGCAATCACAAGAATCCGGGCAAGCGGCCGCATGGTCTCCCATGTCCATCTCCGACATTTGAACCCGATGCCACCCAACCTCGGCGAGATCTTGTATAAGTTCAAATCTGTACTTGTACCGGAGATGAACCTTGGACAACTCTCGAAAGTCTTGAGAATGAAATACCTGGTTCCAACGATCACACTCAACAAAGTGCAGGGCCTTCCGTTCAAAGCGGCCGAGATAGAAATGAAAATTGAGGAAATCCTCAGAGGATAACTATGAGCCTTCTCGTTGAAGAAACCATCAAGAGTGTTCCGGCTGCTGTTCCGGCGAAATACAGCGCAAAGGATTTTCAGAGCGATCAGGATGTCCGGTGGTGTCCGGGATGCGGTGATTATTCCATTCTGGCTCAAACGCAACGGATACTCCCCGATCTCGGCATCCCGCGGCATAGAATGGTCTTCGTTTCCGGGATCGGCTGCTCGAGCCGCTTTCCGTATTACATGGAAACATACGGCTTCCACAGCATCCACGGCAGAGCGACAGCCATTGCGTCAGGCCTGAAGTTGGCACGACCGGACCTCTCCGTGTGGGTCGTTACCGGCGACGGCGATGGACTCAGCATCGGAGGAAATCACCTGATCCATCTCCTTCGGAGAAACATCGACATCAAAGTACTCCTCTTTAACAACCAGATCTACGGTCTCACGAAAGGACAGTACTCTCCTACATCGGAAAAGGGGAAAATCACCAAGTCGACTCCTTACGGATCCCTGGATTATCCTTTTAACCCTGCATCGCTCGCGCTCGGATCAAGCGCATCGTTTGTTGCGAGGACGATGGACCGCGATCCAAAACACATGCAAGCCGTTCTGAAGCGGGCCGCAGATCACAAGGGTACCGCATTCGTTGAAATATACCAGAATTGTAATGTCTTCAACGACGGGGCCTTCTTTCAATTCACCGAAAAGGACTCCAAGGACGATCACGTGGTGGCCATTGAACACGGCAAGCCCCTCGTGTTTGGGAAAGAACGCAACAAGGGAATTCGCCTGAACGGCTTCACACCGGAAGTCGTTTCGCTCGAAGATGGAAAATATTCGGTCAATGATCTCCTTGTGCACAACGAGACCGATACGACCCTTTCCTTCATTCTTGCCGATATGACCTACAAGCCGCACTTGCCGCGGCCGGTGGGAATTTTCCTTGCGAATGATCGGCCGTGCTACGATGAAGAAATGACAAAACAAATCGACACTGCGAAACAGAAACGGGGCGACGGCGATATGAAAAAATTGCTGAGCTCCGGGGAAACGTGGGTGATCAACTGACTTTCTTCGAGGGTTTTCTTCGGGGGTGATCTGGCTTCGATCACCCCCTTTTTTTTATGAACGACATTACCTCGTCTTTCGATTCATTCAAGGCCATCGTCGCAGCGAGCAAGAGATTCATCCTCACGACGCATATCAATCCCGACGGCGACGGGATCGGCAGCGAACTGGCCCTTGCACTCTCTCTGGAGAAATTGGGCAAGGAAGCGGTTATTGTCAATCACTCGGCCCTCCCCGACTTCTACGAATTCCTCAATACGGACAAGCGGATTATCCGGTTTGACGCCGCGCGCGATTCCCGTTTGGTGCAAGACGCAGACGCCATTGTCATCGTTGACACAAACCATCCGGACAGGCTCGCGAGCCTGAAAGATCCCGTTCTTGCCAGTCATGGCCGAAAAATCATCATCGATCATCATCTCGACCCGCATCCCTTCGCTGATCTCCTGATCATCGATGATGCGGCAGCGGCCACGGGCGAGATCGTTTTCAGGCTCCTTGAACACCTCAAGGCCGGAATAACAGCCCGCATGGCGTCAGCCTTGTACGTTGCCATACTCACGGATTCGGGGTCTTTCCGTTTTCCCAAGACCGACGGTGACCTTCACCGCATCACAGCCAGTCTGATCGATCTCGGGGCAGATCCCGTCGAGATATACGGGAAAGTATACGAACAATCTCCCGTGAACCGCCTCAGACTTCTTGGATCCGTCCTTTCAGGAATAGAACTCTTCCACGACGGCAAAGTGGCTGTGTTGACGATCTCGCAGGAAGATTTCGCAGCAACAGGGACTGCGGAGACAGATGTCGAACGGTTTATCCCCTTCGCGCTCGAGATCAAGGGAGTGCAGATAGCCCTCATGATCACCGAGTTGAATGGCATTGTGAAGATAAGTTTCCGGTCACGCGGCGACATCTGGATCAATAAGCTTGCACAGGAATTCGGCGGTAACGGTCATAAGAACGCCGCGGGAGCACGAATCAACCACGGCAACCTCTCTGCCGTCAAGAAGTCGCTTGTCGAGAAGTCTCTCCATTATCTGTCACCGTGAGGAAAGCATGAAACTCTCTTTCTTGTCCACTTCTCCAACCGCTGTCAAAGCCGATGTGCTGGCATGCTTCGTTCTCCAGGATAAGAGCCTTCGTGCCAAACAAGCACAGTTTTTGTCGTCAACGTTCGGGCCGGCGGCCGCTGTTCCTCTTGCAGAAGGTGATTTTGCCGGAAAGGTGGGAGAAACGGCGATTGTCTACAGCGACGGCAAGACGCATCCCTGCCGGATTCTTCTGACCGGGCTGGGTGAAGAGAAGAAACTGAATCTTGAACACTATCGCCGTGCGGCTGCATTTGCCGCAAAGAGAGCCCGGCGAATCCATGCCTCTTCTCTCGCGCTTTGGTATCCCGGATCCGACCAGAAATCTTCGGACATTCTCTTCGCGCTGGGTGAAGGCGCGTTGCTGGCATTGTACGCGTTTGACAAATACCTGACGAAATCCGACGACGAAAAGAGCACGCTTGAAACAATTCACATCTGCTCGCAAAGCAAAGGGCTGGCGGCAGCGGCCACACAGGCCCTCAACCAGGCTCAGATCACTGCAGAAGCAGCGATGACCGCACGTGACCTCTCCAACGCCCCCGGGAATGAAATTTATCCGGAAACCCTTGCGAAGAAGGCACGGGAACTGGGGAAACAATACGGATTCGATGTCACGATCCTTGATGAGGCCGAACTGCGCAAGCTGGGCATGGGAGGAATTCTCGGCGTTGCTCAAGGGAGTGCCAGGCCTCCGCGCCTGATCATCATGGAATATGGAAAGAAAACCTCCAAACCCGTGGTGCTCGTCGGCAAAGGCGTCACATTCGATTCGGGCGGTATTTCCATCAAGCCCTCGGCCAACATGGCCGAAATGAAAATGGATATGTCGGGGGCGGCGGCAGTCATAGGGACCTTTGAAGCAGTTTCGAGGTTGAAACTCCCCACACACATTGTCGGGCTGGTCCCTTCGGTGGAAAACATGCCAAGCGGAACTTCTTTGCGCCCGGGTGATATTCTGCGGCATTACAACGGAAAGACATCGGAAGTGGACAACACCGATGCGGAGGGGCGGCTTATTCTTGCCGATGCGCTTGCTTATGCCGAGCGCTATAAGCCGGACGCCGTCATCGACCTGGCGACCCTGACAGGGGCGTGCGTTGTCGCACTGGGCCATTACGCGACGGGTATGATGGGCAACGACTCTGCGGTGATGAAAGCTCTCAAAGAAGCGGGCGACCGAACATTCGAACGCGTATGGGAGCTTCCCATGTTTGATGAGTACGAAAAACTGATCAAGAGCGATATTGCCGACGTCAAGAACGTGGGCGGCCGATGGGCGGGCGCAATTACCGCCGCCATGTTTCTCAGGAAATTCATCGGCGCGTACCGATGGGTGCACCTCGACATAGCAGGAACCGCCATGCTTGAAGAGGCAAGTGCGTACCATCAAAAGGGCGGCTCGGGAGTCGGCGTCCGTCTCCTCACCGAGTTCCTTCGGAAATGGAAATAGCGTACTGCCGGATTGATTGCCTTTCCTCCCCTTTCTCACTACCTTGACGTCATTCATGCAGCCATTTTCTCAACAGATCGAGCAAGACCTTCGCAAGCGCATTGAAGGGGAATGCGCCTTCGATGCGGAGTCACTGGAACGGTGCAGTACCGACGGCTGCTGGTATAAGATCCTTCCCCTCGCGGTCGTCAGCCCCCGCACAACGGAAGACGTGCAGTCTCTTCTCAGGTATTGTCACGACCATGACATCGCGGTCATCCCAAGAGGGGCGGCAACAGGACTTGCCGGGCAAGCGATCGGCTATGGCATCATCGTGGATTTTACCCGCTTCATGAACAACGTTGTCAGGGTTGATGAACACACCGTGACCGTGCAACCGGGCGTGATCCTCTCGAATCTGAATGCTTCTCTTCGACAACACGACAGGTTTTTTCCCATCGATCCTGCAAGCGCAAGTCTTTGCACGCTTGGCGGCATGATTGCCACGAATGCTGCGGGGGCACACGGGATCAAGTATGGGGCAACGAAGGACTACGTTCGCGAGTTGAAGGTTGTCCTCGCAAATGGAGAATCGACCCGTATCTCCAAAGCGGCCGACGAGGATGCCAAGGCATTCCCGGCTTATTCCTCCATTGTCGGCACGCTCGCACCCCTCCTTCAGGAGAACAAGAAACTCATTCGTGAGCGTTTTCCTTCAGTGCCAAAGAATTCTTCGGGGTACAATCTCCTCGGGGCTGTCTCCGGGAAGAAGGCTGATTTCGTTCGCTTGCTCACGGGATCCGAGGGAACCCTTGCAGTGACGGTTGAAGCGACACTCGACCTTGCCCCGGTACCAAAGCACAGAGTCGGTGCCCTGGTCTATCTGGAAAGCTACGAAAAGACGGCTGACGCCACGATGCTGGGTCTCGAGCTGAATCCTGTGGCCATCGAAATTCTCGACAAAACCTATATGTCGCTGGCAAAAGGAATAAGCCCGGAATTGGATTCCCTCATCCTTGAGAATGCCAAAGCCCTCCTCTATTTTGAGTTCGAGGGCGACTCGTTATACGACCTGACCCATGAGGTTGTCCGCCTCAACAGGACCGTGTCGCTCAGCCTCCCCCTCAAATTCGTACCGCTCACGACCGAGGAAGAAATCCTGCGGATCTGGAAACTGAGAGAAGAGGCGAGCAAAATCATCAACATGGTCAAGGCCAAGGGAAAGACATCGTTTATCGAAGACGTGGCTGTTCCGGTGGCGCGCCTTGCGGAATACCTCAAAGGCCTCAATCACATTCTCTCCTCGGCGGGTATCGAGTTCTCCGCTTATGGCCATGCGGGGACCGGCAACGTACACTGTGCGTCATTCATCGATCTCAATAATCCTGAGCACTATAAGATGGTGGATACGATCGCTTCGGAGGTCTATGATCTCGCCATCGGGCTTGGAGGGACTCTTTCGGGAGAGCACGGCGACGGTTTCGTCCGAACTCCGTTTTTGGAACGGCTGTACGGTCCCGAGATCTATGAACTCTTCCGCACGGTCAAGAAAACATTCGATCCACAGAACATTCTTAATCCCGGTAAGATCATTGGACCCCAAAATGTGTCGATTCTCCATGACCTCGCGCTTTCGTAATCTGGTCCTGCTTTTTCTTGCAGTAAGTGCTCTCAGCTTCGGCCAAACAGACCGTCGTTCTTCTCCCCCGCACGTGCGCGGCTCAGCCGTGTCGTTTGAGGCTATTCCTTTCTTTTCGAGCGACACGGCAAAAGCAGGAGTACAGATTCAGTATCGTATTGATCCGAATTTCTTTGTGATCCTGAGAAATCCCGACAGCCAGTCGGGATCTCCCTACATGGGAAAGGGAGAACTTGTAGTCGAGCTGAAAGACAAGAACGACAATTCGATTGCAAGAGAATTCCGCTCCATAACTCTTCGAAGAAGCTCCCAGGGGAAGGACGAAAGCAGGAGTCCCGATATTCAGGGGACTTTTGCTCTCCTTGTTCCTCCAGGGACCTACACGGTCTGGTTTAATCTCGACGATGTGCAGTCTGAGCGTTCGTTCCTCCACAACACTCAAAAAGTCACAACCAGATCGCCTCTCAGCGGTGATCTTGACGTTTCAGCCCCGCTCTTCGCTGTTCCGGCGGGAGGAACAGGCGGTCCGCCGGTATTTGAAGCTCTCAATCACGGGACGGAGGTCTTGTTTGGTGAAAGGGGCGGATTGCTGTTTCAGGTTGTCATCCCTCCGGGCGATCAATTCCCGCTGACGGTGCAATACAAGCTTTCCAACAGGATGGAATACAAGACGCTCGCGCCGCAGGAATTCGAAGGGGATTCCCTACTGCTGTTGGAAGGCACCACGTCACTGGAACCCCGTCCTGACGAAACAATAAACGCTGCCACAATACCGTTGCGGTATGGAGTGCGGAATGCCCAAACGCAGGACAAAGTCGTGTTTGTCCCCATCCCTTTCGAGAAACTGTACCCGGGAACAGTTTCCCTTTCCATGGATTTCTACCTTGGCTCGCGGAAGAAGCATTTCGACTACTCGTTTCGGGTAACCTGGGATGAAAGACCGCTTGCTCTTGCCAATCTTGAATTCGCCGTTGAGGCCTTGCGGCATATTGCCTCTGAAGAGGAAATGGAAACATTCACCACTGTTTCGAGCTCCCGTTATGTAGAAGCTTTTTTCCGGTTTTGGAAAAAAAGGGATCCCGATACCACGACGGCCTACAACGAATTGATGACGGAATATTATCGGCGAGTCGATATTGCCATTCAGCGGTATTCGAGGAATCGCGAAAACGACGGTTACAAGTCGGACCAAGGACGTATTTTCATTCTGTATGGATCTCCCTCAAACACCGAAAGACTTTTTTCGCCGTCTGTGCCTCCGCGCGAGGTCTGGACATACCAGCAAATCAGGAAACGTTTTGTTTTTGAAGACAAGAATCGCGCGGGGGTGTACCTTCTTATCGGAGTCGAAGACCTTTGAAGCCTCTTGTCGCCATAACGATCGGCGATTTCAACGGTATTGGACCTGAGCTCGCGTTGAAGGCAGCCCTGCACCCGGCCGTTCGAAAAGTGTGCACGCCCCTCCTGGTTGGTCCGCTCAGCGTTTTTGAACATGTCCGCGCCTCCCTTCGACTGAAGATGACCCTTCAGAAGGCGGCATCGATCCTCCCCCGGGGAAACACCGTTCCTGTTGTCGATGTTGGCGACGGGATTGCGGCGAACATCGAGTACGGTAAGCCCACGAAATCCAGCGGGAAATCCGCGGGAACTGCCATTGAATCGGCCGTATCGCTCTGCATGAACGGCAAGGCCCAGGCAATCGTCACAGCCCCTGTCTCCAAAGAGGCCCTGCACCTGGCGGGGTACAATTTTCCAGGGCAAACGGAAATGATCGCCTTATTCGCGGGCTCGCAGCAAGTAGCTATGATGCTCGTCTCGAATGCCATGCGGGTGGGATTGGTAACGATTCATGTCCCTCTCCACGGAGTGGCTGAGCGCATAACGAAGGAGAAGGTGGCGGAAAAGCTCGCCATTCTGGATTCCAGCATCCGAAGAGATTTTGGAATCAAGAAACCCACGATGGCTGTGCTGGCGCTCAATCCGCATGCAGGGGAGGCGGGAAGCATCGGCGACGAAGAACGCACCGCAATCAAGCCTGCAATCGAAGAAGCACGAAGCAAAGGACTGTCGCTCGAGGGTCCTTTTCCTGCCGACGCTTTTTTTGGCAAGCAGTCCTTCAAGAACTACGATGCAGTCGTGGCCATGTATCACGATCAGGGATTGATACCCCTCAAGATGAGTTCTTTCGGCAAAGCGGTAAATTTTTCGGCCGGATTGGGGATTGTTCGAACCTCTCCAGATCATGGGACCGCGTACGACATCGCTGGAAAGGGGATCGCAAAAATCGATAGCATGCTCGAAGCCGTCAAGCTTGCCGTGACAATAGCAAGGCGGCGGTCATGATTGAACTCCACGACGTTACGGTCTCTTTCGACGGACAAACAGTGCTTGAGAAGGTCAACTTCTCCATGAAGTCAGGCGACTTCGTGTACCTCGTTGGTCAGACAGGCGCCGGAAAAAGTTCCCTCCTCCGGCTTCTGTATATGGATCTCAAGCCCGAATCAGGGCGCGTCCGGGTGGCAGGGTTTGAATCCTCCGCAATCAAAACCCGCGAAGTACCTTATCTAAGGAGAAGACTCGGGATTGTCTTTCAGGATTTCAAACTGTTGGAAGACAGGGACGTCTATGAAAACGTGGCTTTTGCGCTCTACGCCACGAACACACGCAGGAGCGAAACGAAAAAAAGAGTCCTCCTCGCCCTTGCCGATGTCGGCCTCAGTCACAAGAGACTGCACATGCCCCATGAGCTCTCAGGCGGCGAGCAGCAACGCGTAGTGATTGCACGTGCAATCGTGAACGCTCCCCCGCTTCTCCTGGCGGACGAACCAACCGGAAATCTCGATCCCGCTTCTTCAAACGAGATCATGGAGCTGCTCCAAAAAATCAACATGCGGGGAACCGCAATTCTGATGGCCACGCACAATTACGAACTCGTGAAGAAATTTCCCGCAAGGATTATTCAGCTGAAGGAAGGCAAAATTGTTGACGTGGAACTCAAGAGCCGGCGGCCTTAAACAATGAGAGCCCGCTGGCGGGCTCTTGTGAACAATGATACCGTGCGATTGTCAGCGCACTTGCTCCACTCTCCTGACACCTTCATGATCCAGCATTAACGCCCTTTCAATCCCCGCCCTGAGGGTCATAAGGGACATCGGACAGGAAACACAGGACCCTGTCAGCCTCACCTCCACGATTCCCTCTTCTGTCACCCGCACCAATTCCACATCACCCCCGTCCACCTGCAAATACGGGCGGATCCTGACAAGACTCTGTTCGATGGAATCTCTCTGAAGCATCATCACTTATGAGGGAAGAAGAATTTCAACCTTCGGCGTGGGAATGCCATTGACGTTTTGAATGCTGATTTGTGCAGCAAGATTGCGCGCGATCTGACGAATCACCGTCGATTGTTTCGAGTCCGGTTGATCGATGACGACCGGCATTCCCTTATCCCCGCCAACACGGATACTTGTGTCAATTGGAATCTCTCCGAGGAACGGAACGCCGAGCTCCTGGGCCGTTCGTGAGCCACCGCCTGAATCAAAAATATCCTCACGATGGCCGCAATGGGTGCAAATATAGTAACTCATGTTTTCCACGATCCCAAACACCGGGACGTTGACTTTGTTGAACATGACGAGCCCTTTCCGGGCGTCGGCCAGGGCCACATCCTGCGGCGTCGTGACAATAACGGCTCCCGTGAGCGGGATCGTTTGAACCAGCGTCAGCTGAATGTCGCCCGTCCCGGGGGGCAAATCGAACACGAGATAGTCGAGCTCCCCCCACGAAACATCGGAAATAAATTGCTTGACCGCCCCGCTGGCCATCGGCCCTCTCCAAATCACGGCCTGCATGGGATCAACGAGGAACCCGATGGACATGACCTTGACACCATGACGCTCGAGGGGAAGCAGCTTTTCGTTTTTCATGCGCGGCTTTTCCGTGATGCCGAACATCAGCGGAGCGCTCGGACCGTACACATCGGCATCCACCAATCCGACCTTTGCACCCTCCATTGCAAGCGATACGGCAAGGTTCACGGCTACAGTCGATTTCCCCACCCCGCCTTTCCCGCTTGCGACCGCAATGGTGTTCTTGACACCCGGAATAATGGACTCTTTTCTTTCGTTGGAATGAGAAACAACGTTCGATGTCATTTCGATGGCAATGGCTCCGACATCCTTGATCCCCGACCTGATGGCACGCTCGGCATCCGCTTTGAACTGGTCCCTCACAGGACAGGCAGGGGTCGTGAGTTCCATGCGAAACTGAACGTCTTTCCCCCGTATTTCGAGGTTTTTCACAAACCCCAGGGTCACAATATCCCTGTGAAGATCAGGATCAACCACCTTCTTCAGACACTGCAATACGTTCTCTTTTGTCAGATCCACGAGTTGCTCTCCATTCATAATTTCAGGAATCATTTCTAATATACAAAAATTCCCGCCTTCAAACAAAGCTTCGCTCAGCCCTTGATAACGCCAAGAGGTCTGAGTTCCACAACCTTCCGGGCGATGCCCGCGTTTTGCACGACATTGACAACGGAGTGTACGTCTTTGTATGCTCCGGGATTCTCTTCTGTTAATCCGCTTTTTGAAGCTCCACGAACCTTGATCCCCCGTTCTTCAAGCTCACGAACAAGCTCCTCTGCTGTGATCTCTTTCTTCGCCGCCTGGCGACTCTTGGCCCGGCCGGCTCCATGGCACGACGACCCGAATGTTTCCTCCATGGCCTTTTCGGTTCCGACCAGAACGTAAGAAGACGTACCCATGCTTCCCGGAATGAGAACGGGCTGACCGACATCCATGTATTCCTTCGGGAGCCCCGGTGCATTTTTCGGAAATGCCCGCGTCGCCCCTTTTCGATGAACCAGCACGCTCTTCTTCTTCCCCCCAATACGGTGCTCCTCCACCTTCGCGATATTATGGGTGACATCGTAGACCACCTTCAGCTCGCATCCACCAAAGACATGCTGAAAGGCCGTCCGAACCCAGTGTGTCATGACCTGTCGGTTGGCAAAGGCATAATTCGCCGCGGCTGCCATCGCTGATAGATAGTTCTCCCCTTCCGGCGACCGTATAGGCACACAGGCAAGCTGACGATCAACAACGTGAATGCCATAGTGTTTCATCGCCTGTTGCATCGTCTCCAGATAATCCGTGCACACCTGATGCCCGAGCCCTCTCGATCCTGTATGAAGAAGAACAACGACCTGGCCTTCATGAAGGCCGAAAGCCTCCGCCGTGCCGGGCTCAAACACCTTTTCGACAAATTGAACCTCGACAAAGTGATTGCCTGAGCCGAGTGTTCCAAGCTGATTCCGCCCGCGTTGTCTGGCCTGATCACTCACCCTCGAAGGATCGGCGGAGCGAATGCGGCCCGTCTCTTCAATAAACTCCAGGTCTCTCCTCTGACCATAACCCTCATCAACAGCCCAATGGGCGCCAAATGCGAGGACCCGGTCGAGCTGATCTTCCGTCAATCCTATTCTCCCGTGTTTCCCTGCTCCGCATGGGATATCCCGAAAGAGTTCATCCAGAAGGGCATCTATCTTCTCCAGCGCTTTTTCCTTCGCAATGTCCGACGCAAGAAGACGGACGCCACAATTGATGTCGAATCCCACTCCCCCGGCAGACACAACGCCGCGCTCCATGTCTGCGGCCGCCACTCCGCCAATCGCGAATCCGTACCCTTGGTGGGCATCCGGCATTGCAAGGGATCGGCCGACGAGGCCCGGCAGCGTTGCAACGTTTGCAACCTGCTGGAGCGTCTGGTCCCGCTCGATAGCCCGAATCATTTCTTCATCAGCATAGACCAGTCCCTCGACAGTCATACCTGCCTGATAGTTGCGGGGAATCAGGTATCGATATGCATCCAGGCGGCGAATCATGGTTTAGATATCCAGAAACAAACGGATGCGGACACTGTGCGGAAGAAACTCAACAGAAACCTGATGATATGTAACCGCCTTCACGTCAAGACGCATGTGATGTTTCCCGCTTCGGAGGGGTTCTCCGAAAAGCTTTGCCCGGACTTCAAAGGAGGCGGCGGATTCTATATCCAAACTGCGTGGAACAAAGTTCTCGCCATCAAACAAGTAGAGGACCTCCGAAAGTGTTTTTACTGCAAGGCTTTCATAATCCGTTGCGGTGACGATGATGGTTCTCGTTTCGCGGGGATCAACCGTCGCCGGATCGACGAGGAGGCCGGCGAGCCCTTCAACACCCGAGGTCAAAGCAGCGGAAAACGTGTCGCCCCAGGACTCAATGCCGATGTCCGCTGGATGCTCCAGGATGCGATATCCGGGGTCCATGGCACTTCCGTCAGAAGAGTCTTTTGCCGGTGAGGATGCGCAGCGCTTCAAGATACAACGCTGAGGTCTTGTGAATCACTTCTTCAGGAAGCTTTGGTCCGGGCGGCTTCTTGTTGAACTGAATGGAAAGAAGATAGTCGCGCACGAACTGTTTATCGAAGCTTGGCTGTGGTCTGCCCGGTTCGTACTTCGCCCTGGGCCAGAAACGCGACGAATCGGGTGTCAGAAGTTCGTCAATGAGAATGATCCCTTCGGAGGGATCGATGCCGAATTCCATCTTCGTGTCTGCAATGATAATCCCCTTTGACTCGGCGATGTCACATGCCCGACGATAGATCGCCAGAGAATAATCCCGCACCTTCAAGGCGGTCTCTCTTCCCACCCGGGAAGTCATTTCATCAAACGAGATGTTCTGATCGTGGGCCCCCACTTCCTCCTTGGTGGCAGGAGTGAAAATAGGCTCAGGAAGCTTCGAAGATTCCGAAAGTCCTGACGGAAGCTTGACGCCGCAGACGCTCCCCGTTGCTTTGTAATCCGCCCATCCCGAGCCGGAAAGATACCCACGCACAACGCATTCCACCGGGAGCGGTTTGGTCTTCTTCACCCACATGCTGCGATCGCCGAGTTGATCCCAATACGGCTTGCATGATGAGGGGTAATCATACACGATCGTGGATTTCACATGGTTGGGGATAATGTCCTTCGTTTTGTCGAACCAGAATTCTGAAATCTTGGTGAGAACCTTTCCTTTGAATGGGATTCCTTGCGGCATGACGACATCGAAGGCAGAGAGGCGGTCGCTGGCTACGATAAGAAGCGAGTCACCAAGGTCATAGACGTCCCGGACTTTTCCCCTTCGCGGAGGGCCCAAACCGGAGAAAGCGGTTTCGGAAAGAACGGGCTCATTCATAGCACTCATGGGCGGACTTTCATATGAAGGTGCAATCCCTGCTGACCGATTGTGCCAGCCTTTTCAGATACTCATCCCTCGGAATCTCTTTTCCTCCGAAACGGGCGAGATGCGGCGTGAGATATTGCGTATCAAGAAGATCATAGCCGCGTCCACGCAAGCGATCGACGAGATGAACAAGAGCGATTTTTGAAGCATCACGGCGAAGGGAAACCATTGACTCGCCGAAAAAAGCCCCTCCGATTGCCACTCCGTACAGCCCACCGACAAGTACTTCCCCCTCCCACGTCTCGACGCTGTGTGCGAATCCGCGGTCAAAGAGACGGACATACGAACCGACAATATCCTCCGAGATCCAAGTCTCTTGACGGTGCGCGCACAATCGCATGACCGATTCAAAATCGGTATCGATGCGGACGGACATGAGACCCTTGTTCATTGCCTGACGGAGGCTTCTGGGAATCTTGAAATGGTCAAGATCGATAATTCCCCTCGGATCGGGCGAGAACCAGCCTATTTCCCCCGTTTTGGGGTCAGCCATGGGAAAAAACCCCTGGCAATATGCGTTGAGAAGAAAGCGGGAATCGATGATCCCTTGATGAGATTCCCGGCCGGTCAAGACGGTCTCACGGTGTGCATGTCGATAAGTACCTTTCCGATGCTTTTTCTCGATTGGAGGAAACTGTGCGCTTCAACAACCTGATGGAAAGGAAATGTTCTGCCCAGGAGAGGTCGAATCTTCTTCTCCGCATGCCAACGCAGAATTGTTTTCATGATGCCCCGGATATACGCATGTTTGTGCGCCAGGAAATAGAGGTTGAACCCCGCAAGGCTGATGTTTTTGGAGACGAGAGAAGGGGGAAAAATCAACGGCATGCGCAGCGACTCCCCAAGCGCTTTGATCCTGCTGATCGTCGACCGTCCCGTCACAGAGGCGAAGCCGAAGATAACATAACGGCCCATTGGCGCAAGGAGCTTCCAGCCCTTTTGGAAAACTGCCCCCGCAACGGAATCCATGATCACGTCAAGGCCGTATCCCCCCGTCCGGCTCTTCACATACGCAGAGAAATCCTCGCTTCGATAATTGACCGCATGATCTGCTCCCTGGCTCAGGGCTACATCCAGCTTTTCGTCGGAGCCGACGGTTGCAAAGACTTCCGCCCCCCGGAGCTTGGCTACCTGGATTGCCGCCGATCCCACGCCTCCCGCGCCCGCATGAATCAGAACCCGGTCGCCGCGACGCAGGTTCGCCAAAGTAATGAGTCCGTGGTACGCCGAACAGTACGTGACCATGAGAGCGGCGCCGAGGGAAAATGACATCCTGGAAGGCATCCGCACGACAAATTCTTCCCGGGTGCAGACAAAGTCAGCGTAGGTTCCTTGTTTGCTGAAAACCATCACCCGGTCACCGGGCTTCACGCTCTTGACCTCTTTTCCAATGCTCTCAATGATCCCGGAGCATTCGATTCCTGGCACAAAAGGAGGATCCGGGATTCCGGGGTACACGCCAAGACGCGCAAAGACTTCGGCGAAGTTCAGCCCGATCGTCCTGACCCGTACGAGAACTTCTCCCGGGGCCGGCTCAGGCCTGGGTATTTCTCGAATCTTCAGGACTTCAGGCCTGCCGAAGCGTGTGATGAATACCGCTTTCATCAATCACCAAAACACGTGCCGACGGCGCGCGCGGCAAGTACGAGCTGCGAATCCGGAGGAACAGTACGCAATTTCAGAATAGCCTGCTTGACGGGCACGGCAACCACCTCGGTCCCCCGCAGGCTCACCATGTGACCAAACTTACCCTCGGATGCAAGTTGAAGAGCCATCGACCCGAACCGTGTGGCGAGAATCCTGTCATACGGCGTTGGGCTGCCTCCGCGTTGGACATGTCCCAGGACCGTCACTCGTGTTTCCAGACCTGTCGCCTCGGTAATGCGACGCCCGACCAGATCACCAATTCCTCCCAGGCGAACAGGGTCGGTTCGCTTCACGTCCTTTTCCTTCACCACCTGCTCCCCGTCCGCCGGCTTCGCGCCCTCGGCAACACAAACGATGCTGAATCGGCCGCCGCGTGTATTCCGCTCACTGACATATTCATAGACTTTATCCCATCGGAACGGGATTTCAGGAATGAGAACGACGTCGGCGCCTCCTGCCAGACCTGCTCCGAGTGCGATCCATCCCGCATAACGGCCCATGACTTCGACCACCATCACCCGATGGTGAGCTGAAGCGGTCGTATGGAGCCGATCGATGGCCTCAGTTGCAACGGAAAGTGCCGAGTCATATCCAAACGTGACATCCGTTGAAAAGAGATCATTGTCGATGGTCTTAGGGACTCCGATGAAGTTGAATCCCATATCGGTGAACTTGTCCACGATATGCATGGTCCCGTCCCCTCCGATTGCCACAAGGGCATCGAGCTTCCAGTCCCGGAAATTCTGCATCGCTTTCTCGGAACAATCGCGGACCTCAATGCCTTCTTTGGTCTCCACGGGAAAGTGGAACGGATCACCCTTGTTCGATGTGCCGAGAATGGTCCCTCCGAGATTCACAAGCCCGCTCACGTCCCTCTGCTTGAGCTCATGCATTCTTCCCTCGACCAGGCCTTCAAAACCGTCCTCAATCCCCACCACGGTCGCCCCGAAATAGGTCATAGCCGGTTTGGCCACGCTTCGGATGACGGCGTTGAGGCCGGGGCAGTCGCCTCCCCCTGTCAGAATGCCAATACGTTTCAGAGATTTCATCATGGAATCGTTTCCCTCGAATTCATAAGCAAAAGATACAGAAATCTGCCTGTCAAAGCCATTGAGCAAAAAAAAACCTCTTCCGGAAAATCGGAAGAGGTTCACCTCGAGAAAGAATGAATCAAGACGACGTTGCGACCGACCCTGCTCCCTTCGCCTCGAGACTCATCTGATATTTCTCGCCGAGCCATGCGCCGAACAGATTGAGACAGAATCCGAGAATGAGCCCGAAAGCCAGGTATCCGCCCGACACGTGGAGCTCCAGCATGAATTCGAGGAAAGACCAATCGAGAAGAACAGCCAGGAAGCCGGCAATCGCGGGCTCTTTGAGTGTCACACCCGGTGACTTATATGCAACGATGAAACCGGTAACCGTCAGACTGACTAGAAATGCCGCAAAAGCAGCGTTCAGGCTCACGTTGAACATCGGAGTAATGATAAACACTCCCAGAACGTTCAATGCGAAGCCGAGGACCACTCCCACAATCACCCATTTTGCCTTCACATCGGTGAAGAGCCTCTTTGTCTCATCTTCGGTGTTCTTGTCGCTCCCCTGGAGTTTCTCTCCGACCCATGCGCCGATCCAGCTCAGGCCCACGCCCAGAGCCAGCAGAAGAAGGTTCCGAACAATGTCCTGCCCAAGTGCCTGACCGGTTGCGTACAGCAGAATAATCATCAAAAGGGCTACCAGACCGCCGGCGACGCTTGCCTCGCGGATTGTCACACCGGGAGAAGCATATCCGACGATTGCTCCTGTCACGATGAAGCCTGCGAGAAGAACGAGCGCCTGTATTGGCATGCTATTGAACGTCGGAACGACGGCAAAAAATGATCCTGCGGCGATAACGACTCCAACAACAACACCTACGATCACCCACTTCCATTCCAACGCTGCGGCCTGACTTGGACTGCCTTCCATAACAACCTCCTTGCAAAGTGATTGACAGTGTTCGAATATTACAAAAACATCATCCAAAAGCAATATGGACGGAGGTTACGACCCGCCGGAGAGCAAGCTGAGCTGTTGGGGCTCGTCGTCCTCAGGGGAAGACTGAACATTCGACAGGCGATCGGTAAAACTGGCAAGCTGCTTGTCCGCTTTGTCGAAATTGTTCTTCGCGTTGTTCAGCTGCACCCCGAGGGTTTCGAACAGCGCTGCGAATTTCTTAAGCTCTGTCAGAAGACGCTGGAGATGTTGCTGGATTTCCTTGGCGTTCTTTTCAATCTGAAGCCCCTTGAATCCGAGGGCAATAACCATGAGATGGGCGTAGAAACTGTTCGGCGAAACCGGAACAACGTGCTTCTGAATAGCGTAGGAATGCAGACTTTCACTTTCTCCCAGGAGATCATCTTTGATGATGGTCTCATAGTAGATGTTCTCCGCAGGAATATACATCAGTGCAAAATCAAATGTTCCTTCATCCGGGCGGATGTATTTCGAGGCAAGCGCATCGATGTGTTTTCGTACGTCGGCGGTAAACGTGCGTTGTGCCGTACGCTTCTCCGCATCGCTTTTCCCTTCAAGCATTTTGCGGAAGTTCTCAAACGGAAATTTTGCGTCCACCGGAACGAGCCCTGTGGAAGTTCTGATCACCGCGTCGACCTTCTGGCCGTTCTTAAACGTATACTGGACTTCATAGGAACCGTTGGGCAGCACCTGCTTCAAAAGATCTTCCAGCAGCAACTCGCCCAGTCCTCCCCTCAGTTTCGGCGCCTGAAGCATTTCCTCAAGCTTCGAAACGCTTTGTCCCAGCTCTGTGATCTCCTGCGTTGCCTTGCCGAGCTCGCCAAGTTTGTTCTGTACGTCCTGGATCACCCGCGCCGCAGTATCAAGCCGCTGGCCCATCTGACCCGTATTGTTCTGGAGCTGCTGTGTGACGCTCGACAGCTGGGTCGTGACAACCTGAAGATGCTGATTGACAATGTCCGCCGTATTCTTCAGACTCCCTGCCATTTCCGTCCGAAGGCTCTCTATCTGTTGTTGAACAAGGCTGGTAGCCTGCAAATCCTGTAAGGGGCTGCCCGAACGCTTCAGGAATATCGCAACGAGCATTCCGACGCCGGCAATCAAGACAATCAACAATATGATAATGAGAAGTTCCATTGTTCATCGAATCAAGAAGACCAAGAATGCTATGAGAGCGCCCGCGAAGCTGATGGAACGGCCCAGGGGCCTCGAGGCCGCCTTGATTCGTCCCCATGCAATCGCGAGGCCGATCATTGCCCCGCTCAGCAGCACCGTTGCAGCGGCGCATTCCCAAAGATTCAGAGACTTTCCGTAGATGCCTGCGAGGCTCCGGTCATTCCAGAATGTACCATAGATAATAAGAAGATGCGCCGCATAAACCAAGAGCGTTTCCCTGCTCACGTCCAGCACGAACGATCTGTCAGTCCGTCGAAACCGCACATACCACCACAATCCCGCCAGCAACAGGAAAACCACACCGATACGCAGAAGAAAAAACACGGGCTGGGGACGAATATCTGCCGAGCCGCCGGGTACGACAAACTGCTCTCCTACGATCAGTGCCGCCAGAACCGCCGCCGCTCCCCAGAGAGCCACCTGTTTCATGTGCAACTCTTCGGTTCCCGCTTTTTGCGCTCTGAGCAGGCTCATTCCGGTGACACCACCGACGAAGAGAAACCCCAGCCAGGGAAAAACCGGAAATTGAGAAAAATGTGTCCCGTTGAGATAAGCCCCTGCGAAAGGATGAAGATACTCATTGAAATCGATATCCCAAAGAAACGGGGCACAGCCAACAACGACGATCGTGCTCATCCAGAGGAACACGCGATAGCCCCTTTCGCTCTTCAGGGCAATTCTCATCAGAAAGAGAACAAGGAGACCCGCCGCGATGCAATGGAGAACGTCCGCCTGGTAGAATTTGAGCCATCCTTCCGGAGTCGTCTCTTGGAGTATCCGCCGGAAGGAGAAGAAAGGAAGGTGCAGCATGTACCCCACTCCCCAAACAAGGCCGATTCTCGCGAGTTGCTTCCAAAACGCCCCGCGAAAAGAGCGGAACTGATCGAGCTTTCGTTCGCTCACGAAGACAAACACCATGCCTGCGACAAAAAGAAAGGATGGTGCGACGAGGCCATTCAGAAAATTGAGAACAGGAAACCACGATTCCGTTCTTGTGGCCGGAAGAACAAACGCATTGACAACATGCACTTCGATCATCACGAGACCGGCCCATCCGCGGAGAAGGTCGATGAAAACGACTCGCGCCGCTTTCGGCGCTTTTTCATTCTCAGAGAACGCCAAGCTTTTTTCCCACTTTGGAAAATGCTTCGAGCGCCCGATCCAGATCTTTTCGAGTCAGTGCAGCCGAGATCTGAGCTCTCAGGCGCGCTTCTCCCCGAGGCACCACCGGAAACCACAATCCTTTGATATAGACGCCTGCCTTGAGAAGCGCCGCGCTCATATCCTGGGCAAGAGATGCCTCGCCGAGCATGATCGGCACTATCGGATGAGTACCGTCGAGGATTCTGAATCCAAGGGACTGGATCTCCTTGCGAAAGTATTGCGTGTTTTCCTGAAGCCGACGGACAATCGATTTGTCCCTGGAAAGCAGATCAAAGGACGCATTGCAGGCAAGAACGATAGCCGGAGGAAGCGAATTCGAAAAAGTGTAGGGCCGCGATTTCTGGCGCAGATAGGAGATGAGCTCCTTCGACCCGCTGATATACCCGCCTGAAGCTCCGCCGATCGCCTTACCCAGCGTACCGGTAATGACGTCCACCTTGCCCAAGACTCCGAACTGTTCCGGCGTCCCTCTCCCCGTTCTTCCACACACACCTATCGCATGCGAATCATCGACGAACAGCATGGCGCCGTACTTTTGTGCAACGGCGACAAGACGATCCAAAGGGGCAAGATCCCCCTCCATGCTGAAGACGCCGTCCGTGGCGATGATTCTGAACCGATAGTCCTTCCCTTTGTCCTCCTCAAGCATGTGCTCCAGCTGATGTACATCTGCATGTTTATAGATTTTCTTCTCTGTGGTCTCAGACCTGCACAGCCTTTGCCCGTCGATGATGCTGGCATGGTTGAGCTGATCACTATAGATAACGTCCTTGTAGGTTTCATAACCAAGTTTTTCGTTCGTCAATGAGGCGAAAAAACCTTCATTGGCCGCAAAACAGGAAGAAAAGAGAATAGTATCCTCTGTTCCGACAAACCGCGAAATCTTTTTTTCGAGGTCCAAATGGATCGTCTGTGTCCCGCACAGAAATCGCACCGATGCCACTCCATAGCCGAATTTCCGAATCCCCTCGATGGCGGCCTTCTTGATGGCAGGATGATTCGACATCCCAAGGTAATTATTGGAAGCAAGCATGACGACACTCTTCCCTCGAACCTTGACGAGCCCTGCCTGTGCGGTCTGAAGAGCTGTTTCATACTTGAAAGTCTTCGATTCTTCCAGCCGTGTTAGTTCAGCCGATAGCAATTCGTTGCTTTTCATGTTCCGTTGTTATCCTGTAGATTCTCGATGGTATGGTGAAAAACGCTCCGACAGTCCTGAATAAATGCAATCTCCCGCCATGAGCAATCGTTGTCTGCTATTGAGTTTTCAGCCAGGCGGAATAGTTTTTCCGGATGTCCTGCAGCACTTCTCTGTCGATTTTATCATCGTCCCGAATCCGCACGTCATAATTCTCCCATCCCATGAAGTCTTGCAGCGCCTTTTTCGTCGCGGCGTCAAAGGTTCCGTTCACCGGACCCTTGTAGAACTCCATCCCCTTATATGCTTTATTCCGCAGGATACTCTGGAGCTCTTTGCAGAGACCGGCATCAATGACGATGAGGTTCCCGGGTTCCGATCGGAAAAAATAGAGCTTATGAAGGGCATAGAGTCGTTCCAGTTCCTCCAGGGGCTTCGCATGGTCGTAAATGCTGATATCGATAAAGTCATCCGTTGTCCCGTCATACCCCGCGCCTTTCCGCTTCACCAGCAGTGCCGCCGACTCTTCTCCGCGACGATCGCCTCCTGCTTTCCCCCCTGCAACAAGAGCGGCAACAAGCTTGTCGGCGAGAGACCCCTTCGTCGTTTGATACGTTGTGGCCATTGCTTCAACCGTCTTTTCACCCACAAGGATATTGCCCTGCGCGGCAAATCCCTTTCCGGTAATCAACGCGCCCTTACCCCCGCGGGTCGAGCCGGTCATGCCGCCGGCCCAGTCGAAGCATTCGCCCCCGGTCCAGCTCGCAGCATTCCCATGCACATCAACAATTCCGGCTTGCCGAGTGTGCCGGCCACTATCCGTTGCAACCAGAATTCTCATCGCTTCCTCTGCCGTTGCACCGTTTCGCAATAATGCGAGGCCTCGTACTCCGTAGGAAACGTTGACAAACGACTGAGTGGCAATCGCACCAACACCCACTTCCGCCCACGGCACTACGGCCCGAACATTGGGAAATTTTGATTGGACGGCCACACCCACGTCTCCGTTTTCCGGGTCGATGCCGACAATGGAAAAGGTTGCGACAAGCGGTTCATCCACAAACGATGGGGCCGCCGGACGCAGAAGAACGACGCAGGTGAACAGTATCAGAATTCGGCTGAGCGGAAGAAGTCGCACGGAGGGTCTCCTTCTGGTAGTGGTTCCCAAGAGAGTCTGCAGTGAAGAAAGAAATATAGAGAGATTTGCCGTAGAAACAAACGGCGGGAATTATGCGGTATTCTTTTTCAGTCGAACGGAGAATGACCCGTCCATGCCGTGACGATGGGGAAACGTCTCGACGAATCCATCCGCATGCACCAGCTGCGGATCAACAAAGGGCCCCGCGGGGTCGATCGAAAATTCAGAATGATTCTCCAGGAACTTTCTGATCAGCAGAATATTTTCTTCCGGCTCTGTGGTGCAAGTACTGTACACCAGAATTCCCCCGGGCTTGACGAGGCTTGCAGCGTTGTCCATGATTTTTCCCTGAAGCTGGCACAGGTCATCAAGGTCTTCCGGCTCGCGTTTCCATTTGGCATCAGGTTTCTTCGAAAGCACGCCGAGTCCCGAGCAGGGGGCATCGACAAGAACTTTGTCGCCCGGAGGAACCGAGAATTCTGCTGCATCCGCGGCAGCGAAATGTGCATTCACGACCCCGAGCCGCTGACAGGACAGGCGGACGAGATTCAATCGAGTCTCGTATTTATCGATGGCAATGATTTCCCCCATATTCTTCATCAACTCGCCGATATAGGTGGTCTTTCCACCCGGAGCGGAACAAAGGTCGATGACCCGATCGCCCGGCTGGGGATCAAGAAGCTTCACGGCCAGCCCTGCACTCTCATCCTGCACCACAAAAAATCCCTGTCGGAACATTTCGGATGCCCCTATCCCGGTCATGTGCTTTACCCGGACAAAGAAATCCAGATAGGGAGACCGAGCAAACTGAACCTGGAGTTCGTCGAGCTTCGACAGAAAATAGTTGAAATCGATTTTCAATCTGTTGACGCGGAGGGTGAGATCCGGCCGCTGGTTGTTCGTCTCCAGCAACTTCAGGGTTTCGTCGAAACCGAAGCGCTGCACCCAGCGTTTGACGACCCATTGAGGATGCGACTGAACGACGGCAAGATGCTGGATCTGGTTCTCTCCCACATCGGGGTAGCGGATGTTTTCCAGGTTTCGGAGGATATTGCGCAGGACGGCATTGACGAGATCGGCCACCTTCTGACCGCGCAGACGCTTGATAAAATCGACGGATTCATTGACTGCGGCCGAATGAGGGACCCTGTCAAGAAACAATATCTGATACAGCGCGACCCGGAGCGCATTCTTGATGTTGGTCTCCGCCTTCGTAAAATTGCCGTGAAAGAACCCTGTGAGAACCCAATCGACTTTTGCCCTCCAACGAATGACCCCTGTGACGATTTCATTCATGAGCCCTTTGTCGAGGTCGTTCATCTCTGTTGATCGGAGCTCAGCGTCAATGAGGCGATCCAGGTAGGCATCCGATCGTTCGATGCGGTTCAGGATCTTGACCGCTGTTCCGCGAGGGCCCGCGTAGAGATCAGCCCTGGCCGGTACGTCCGCTATTCGTTCTTCGCCGTTCATGCGTGCCCTACGATGGCATGCCCCGCCGCCGCCGTTCCTCGCTTGTCAGTTCGAAAATCTTGCGGAACAAGTGATCCTCTGCCGCTGTGAGTTCGATCTTCCTGCGTGCCATCACCCGTCGTGCGACATCGATCGCTTTGTCAACACTGAAAGTTGTAAACGTTTCGCCGGCCGATCCCCAGGAAAATGAGGGAACATATTTGGGAGGAAACCCGTGACCAAAAATGTTGCTGCTGACCCCGACCACCGTTCCTGTGTTGAACATCGAATTGATGGCGCTCTTGGAATGATCCCCCATCGTCAAGCCGACAAACTGCATCCCCGTGTCGATCTGTTCGTTACCGATGGTCACGCGAACCGTCCCATAGTTGTTCTTCAGGTCGCTGTTGTTCGTGTCGGCTCCCAGGTTAACCCATGTCCCAATATAAGCGTGGCCGAGGAATCCTCCATGCTGCTTGTTGGAATATCCATGGATAATGGAGCCTTCCACCTCCCCTCCCACTTTCGACAAAGGGCCAATGCTCGTATGTTCGTAAATCTGTGCACCCACCTTGATCCATGACTGGTCACCCACGGCAACCGGGCCAATGATCGTGGCGTTGGGGAATATTCGTGCATTCTTTCCGATGTAGATCGGACCCTCTCCTGCATCGAGCACAACCCCGGGCTTCACGGTTGCACCTTCACCGACAAAAATGTCTCCCCGGCCGATCAGATGGACTCCTTTTGCGATCGCGCCTCTCAGCCGCTTTCCCTTCATTTTCTTCATCAGTCTTGAAAAATCTTTTTCGAGTTCGGCGCCGTTGTGTTTGACAAGGTCCCAGGGGTAGGAGATCAGCTGTGCGTCCACTTCCGTTCGCGGCAGCCCTGCAAAGAGTGCCGGCGTCAGTGGATCATTCATGGCGCCGCGCATCCGGCTCAACGATTTGGTTGTCATCGTTGCTGCAACGATGTCATTGCCCTTGACGAAGACGCGATCTTCCTTTTCCCGGAGAAGCTGCCGTGCGAGCGAGTCGTCGATCAGAGTCCGACCATTGATAAAGAGTGTATCTCTCAGCGGTGCTTCGTTCACCTGAATCCGGGGATTCCTCACTCTCATATACTCTGCGAGATACCCGCGGCAATGAAGAGTCAGATGTGCCTTGGGGAACGCGTAGAGAATTTTTTCCTTGAGAGAGAGAATCCCGCTCTTCAAGTTGTAGACGGGCCGGAAATACGTAAGCGGGAGAAGCCGCGTCGCAAGAGCGTCTTCAAACAGGCAAAGATCTGTTGTCATGTCAGCCCCTGAAGGAATGTGTCAGCGCTGATGCAGCTTCCTTATCGATCATCACATAGGCCTTCCGGTGCATCTGGATGATGGATGCGGGAACCATGGCGGTAATCGGGCCTTCGATCGCAGCCTTGATTGCTGCGGCTTTTGATGTCTTGTTCGCCATCAGAATCACTTCTTTCGCTTC
>CAZRPU010000025.1:24789-31676 GCA_964602055.1 uncultured Ignavibacteriaceae bacterium | reverse complement strand
GGACGGAGGTTGATCCGTCCGGGACCCGAGATTTCCGATCGACGATCGCTGCCTCCCGTGGAGGCCCACGTATTGCCCGAGCCTTCGGGGAGGTGCAGCCGAATGCGAACCTCGAAATTCACCACCTGGTCCTGCGTCCCAAGGCCGGTGGATTTCGCTGTATTTGCGATTTGGGAAACGGTTCCAATAACCTTGCGGTCGGGAAACGCGTCGACTTCAATTCTTGCGGTATCTCCCAGAGACACCATGACGATGTCGTTTTCGCCGACATCGACGCGTGCCTCCATTTGTGAGAGATCGGCAACCGTCATGATGTCCGTTCCCTGGGTGAACGTACTGCCGCTGACTCGCTCACCGAGCTCTGAATTCAATTGGCTGACGGTGCCATCCATAGGGGAAAAGATCGACGTTTTTGCAAGCGTCTCCCGCGATTCCTTAAGGGAGGCTGTTGCCTGTGCAAAGGATGCTTTCCCGCTTTGGTAAGTTGCTTTGGCAATATCCATCTCCGAATCGGAAACCAGTTTCTTTTCGTAAAGCTCCTTCACCCTCTTGTATTCTGCTTCGGCCTTCAGAAGGTTCGCTTCACTGCTGCTCAGGGCAGCTTGCGCCCTCTCGTATTGGGCCTGATATGCATCAGGCTTGATGCGCACCAGCAACGCACCCTTCTTCACGAGTTGACCTTCGCGTACAGGCAACTCCGTAATCTCGCCGCTGACCTCTGCATTGATCTTGACCTGAGTTTCCGGCTGGATCTTTCCCGTTGCGCTGACGATCTGCGTAATCGTTCGCTTATCGATCTTCTCCGTCTGTACCGTGATGATGGTTTCCTTGCTGCTCCCCATGACAACCAGGGCAACGAGGGCGATCAACACAAGTCCGATAATCGAGAAGATGATGATTTTTTTTCGTGATTTCTTACCGTTTGCCATTTCGATCCTTCCTTCTTAGACGATTGGGGCCCAAGCTCGATTAGTACCTGATCTCTCCCATTGCATACTCAAGATTCTTTCGCGAGACGATATAGTTGTACGTCGCGTTGACTCTGCTTGCCTGAGCATTGACAAATCCCGCGTTTGCCGTCAAAAGGTCGATCAAGGTGCCTGCGCCCAGGTTATACCGCTCTTCGGCAACGCGCCGGTCCTGTGTTGCCGAAACAAGACTTTTTTCACTCGCTTCGTACTGTTTTCGGGAGGCTTCAAGATCAAGGAGCGCCTTCTTGACATCCACGCTGATGTTTCTCTCGGTCTGGAGAAGGGTCAGCTCAGCATTCCGTTTTTGTGCGGCAGCAACCTGAATGTTCTGATTCGTTTGAAAACCATCGAACAATGTCCAGCTGATGCTGATACCCCAGTTAATGCCTTTTTGGTCTTTGATGGTCTCGAGTTTTGTTCCCGAAAGGCTGTATCCTGCACTCGCACTGATTCTCGGAAAATATCTGCTCATCGCCGACGTCACTCCCGATTCCGCCGCGTCAAAGCTCTGGACCGCCCCCTGATAGTCAGGACGCGTCCCAATCGCCTTCTGCCGGTACGTCTCAAAATTCACGACGAGATCCTTTATTGCGCTGAGCTCCTGCTCATTAATATCCGTCGATATGGAGGGGTCTGCCACGAGGTAGTCACCCCCGACATCCGTCCCAATCAGAGAAAGAAGATCTGCTTTTGCCTTGTCGAAGTTATTTTGGGCGCTGATAAGGTTCAGTTCGTCGTTCGCGACGATCGATTGCTGCCGATAGACATCTGCGATCGAGGAAGATCCCACGCGGTTCGATTCGGTGATTCGATCCAATTGCCGCTGGTCTCTTCTCAGATTCTCTTCGCTCACCTTGACCAGCTGCTCCGTCCGAAGAACATTGAGATAGCTGCTCTGGACAAGGAAAACGATCTGCTGGCGAGTGCGCGTTACCTGCTGTTCGGCCGCTATCGCTGTCGACGTAGCACGGTTCAGGCTGGCCTCGCGGTTGAGTCCGTCGAAAAGAACGTATCCGAGCGACAATCCGGTGCTAAAGTCGTTGCTGGTGGAAGAGGTGGCCGGAACGGGAATGGGAATGCCGAGAATAAACTGAGTTGACGCCGGGCGTTCTGTCTGCCTCCGCGTCCAGTTGCCGCTCGCTGTGAGCGATGGCAAGTACGCGCCGTATGCGGAAAGTACGCTGCTCTGAGCCGATTCCATGTTGTTCTGTGCCTGACGGACACTCAAGTTCTGTTCGAGAGCGATGGTAACTGCGTCTGCAAGTGTCAGCTGGCGTTTAGCAACGGGCTGGGAGAGAACGACATTCACAGCGAGAAAGCTCAATGCTGTGAAAAATACGAGCTTCTTCATGACACATCTCCTGGATATAAACATTGGGGGGTGCTAATTTCCTTCGGCAAACCTTCAAAAACACTATGTAGTAAACGAAAAAACATGTGTAAAGTTTCAGAAATCCTTCGGATTTGATGCATAAAACAGGCGAGGAATTCTCTGCATTAGACCGGGAAATCACGAGAAGGGTTACAAGGAGAGCGGCGGGCTTACTTCTGCGAATTCAGGATTTGTCCTTTGATTTTCAGCAAGAACTCCACCGCAGCGTCGTGATCGTTGGGAATGTTTCCGTCGAGAATTGCGTCAACAACGGCTTGTTTGAGCTTCCCCACCAGAGGTCCTGGCTCAATTCCACACAGGCTCATGATTTCTTCCCCCCGGAGGGCCGGCTGCCAGTTTCTCATTCGGTCCTTCTCCTCTACTTCCGCCATTTTACGGGCCACCCGGTCATAGTTTCCCCTTACCGTGCTCACAAGACGAGGATTCTTGGAGGTAATATCGGCGCGGCACAGAACCATCAGGTCATCGATTTCCTCCCCCGCTTCGTACAAGAGCCTACGGACAGCAGAATCCGTCACTTCCTGATCAACAAGAGCCATGGGTCGAAGGTGAAGCCGGACAATCTTCTCGACGTACGGAACATGATCGAGTGGCAACTTCATCCGCCGAAAAATCGGCTTCACCATGCGGGCGCCGATTTCTTCGTGCCCGTGGAAAGTCCATCCGATTCCTTCCTTGAACGCCTTCGTCCTCGGTTTCGCTATGTCATGCAGGAGGGCCGCGAGCCGTAACCAAACGCCGCCGCCGGCCGTGCTAACATTATCGACCACCTGTAACGTGTGGAGAAAAACATCCTTGTGATGATATTCCTTTCTTTGTTCCACGCCCGCCAACTGTGCGACTTCAGGAAACACAACATCAAGAACCTTCATATCGAACAAGAGCTTCAACCCCACCGACGGCTCTGGGCTCTCCAGGAGTTTCACAAACTCCTCGGAGATGCGTTCCTGGGAAACAATCGAGAGCCTGTCTTTCATGTTCCGGGCCGCGTGGAGAATGGATTCATCGACATCGAACTGCAGTTGGGCGGCGAACCGGGCCGCGCGCATGATACGGAGCGGATCGTCATCAAATGTTTCCTTCGGATCAAGAGGCGTCCGGAGAATTTTTTTCTGAATGTCCTTTTGCCCATGAAAGGGATCTTCCAGCTCACCGAGTGTGCCCGCATTCAACGAGGCGGCGATCGCGTTCACCGTGAAATCTCTTCGTGACAGATCCTCATCGAGTGACCCCTCCCGTACCGAAGGCTTTCGTGATTTCCTGTCGTAGGTTTCCTTCCGTGCGCCGACAATTTCCAGCTTTCCTGTCTCCAGGGGAATCATGGCAGTGCCGAATTTCGGAAAGGCCACCAAATTCTTTATCTGAAGTTTTTTGGCGATCGTTGTTGCGAATCCAATACCGTCGCCGACGACCACAACATCAATGTCTCTGCTTTCTTCCCCGCGCAGGAGATCGCGTACGTATCCCCCGACGACAAACGCCCTGATGTTTTCTGCATCCGCGAGTTGTCCCACCCGAACAAGAAGGGGATGACCGATGTTGATTGCTTTTCTCATGTCAGGACAATCGGATTTGCTGTCGTTCAATGACGCGGATGATTTCGCTGGCTACTTCAAGGGCCTGAAGCCCGTCGCGGCCGCTCACGGGGGGACTCCGCTTCCCGCGCACAGACTGTACAAAGAGTTCAAGCTCATACTGAAGAGAGTTTACTTCCTTGATCTCAGGCTGCTCGTAGACAATTGACCGCTTCCTTTTCCCCTGCTCGATCTTTCCCAGCAGCATTGTCGATGGCATCATCGGATCGTCCTCGTCCACGAGACGAAATACTTCCGCCAGGCCCTGCGCAAAATCAATGGAAATGTACGCGTTCTTTTGAAAGAGACGCATCTTGCGCATTTTGTTTTGCGAGATCCTGCTGGCCGTGACGTTCGCCACACAGCCATTGTCGAACTGAAGACGGGCATTGGCGATATCGGCCGAATCGGACACGACCGCGACCCCATTCGCCTCGATACGCGTTACTTTCGCCTGAACAAGACTCAAAATGAGGTCGATATCATGAATCATGAGGTCAAGAACTACGGCAACGTCCGTTCCGCGGGGATTGAACTGCGCGAGCCGGTGTGATTCAATAAAGAGAGGATTGAGCTCATACCCCTCGAGAGCAAGGATGGCCGGGTTGAAGCGTTCGATATGACCGACCTGTACAACAAGACCGTTCTTCTCAGCCAATGCAACAAGATCGCGCGCCTGATCAATTGTTTCCGTGATCGGCTTTTCGATAAAAACGTGACGGCCTGTAGAGAGGGCCAGCATGGCGACTTCGGCATGGCCCTTGGTCGTTGTGGCAATGCTCACTGCCTCGGCCGAACGAAGGGCTTCGTCCACACTGCCGAAGGCTTTCGATCCAACTTCGGCCGCGACAGCTCCGGCTTTTTTCGCATCGAGATCAAACACGCCTGCAAGATGCACGGTGTTGATCTGACTGAACATCTTCGCATGCAAACTGCCAAGGTGGCCGGTACCGATGACGGAAACAGTAAGGGGTTTCACTGCTTTTTCCTCGTTGACAATGGTTATCGTTCTACGGCGGGGATCCGCCCGGACTCTTGCTCCGCGCAACGCCCACCAGCCGGTCGAACCCGCCAAACCGGGGATCGCGATAGTACAGGAATGCGGTGTAGTTGTTCGTGGTGCCCCAACTATTCCCCTCCAGGATGATCCAATCGCTGCCCAGCACGTATTGATAGTCGTAGGTTCCTCTCCGAAGGAGAACATCGGCGACGTACCTGTCTTTCTCGTACCGCATCAAAGACGCCGGGCCCGGCTTCCAATTGTTGAAATCACCGACAAGGTACACTTCTTCCCCCGGCGTCTTCCACAGGAGTTCAAAGCGGAATTCGAGATAGTCGGCGTAGGGCGTCCCGGAAACGATCAACGATCCTCCGTCGTTGTCCCGGCCGACCGCTGTCAGAAATCTGCTCACGTCCGCTCCACCCCCGCTGCGAAGCAGCTTCCCCTGGGGGTAGTAATCATTGCTCCGGAGATCCAGCACCCGATATTCATTGCCGGGCTCCATGTTGTCGAGAATATATTCCTGCTCGGCTGTGGCGAAGCCTCTCACAAAGGTGTGTTGATCGTCGTCGTCCGCCGATACTCTCCGAGGCCGATAGATCTCCCTGTTCCTGTAAATATCGACCGTACGGAAATTCTGCTCATCGAATACATTCGTTCCGGCGGAATCGGGAGGCGGTACGGTGAATGCGACACTCACTTCATGAACCTGATAGTACGGGTTCACTTCAGACGGTTCGTGGCGATTTCTCACCTTCATGACCGGAATGAGCCGATCTTCCGTAACGAACAGTTTTCCCCGTGCAAGCAATTCGTCGCTTTCCCTGTCCCACATTTCGTACCAATAGTTACCCGAGTAAGAAAAACTGTCAAAGAGGGGATAACCGGGAATCTTCATGGAATAATGAAACGTGTAGCCCAGAACACCGGTTGGGGCTGCAACAGCTGATGGGCTCACTCGAGAACGATTTCGAATATCGTCGTTGACAAACGAAGTCCCGGTGACCGTCCAATCCCTGTCACAATGAACAAACCTCAGCTCGATGTCCGGCGGATGTTCCGAAAGAACGTCGAATTCGAGTGTCACCGGCTTCGTCCGCAGCCCCGCCACAGGGAGGCTCGCAGTGGAAATACCATAGAGTCGTAATCCCCTGATTTTCGGAGATTCAAATTCCTGGCTCGAGGCAATCGTCACCGCTGCAAAACCAAGAATCATCGAGAACTTTGTTCTCATCGAATGGCCTTATAGAGCGTGTAGTAGACCGGCTTCGCACCGGCGATGGCAATATCCGGAAATTCCCTGGTCATGACCGGCACAAGATCGGGGGCCGCAAGACGTCCGGGAATCGAAAAGCGGTCTATCACAAAATCGGGCCGTATGACGGATTCATACCGCCGTTCAGCCATTCCTGTTTCATAGCTTGTTCCTCTCAGCGCCTTCTTCATCTCCGGAGTAACCAATCCCGCCGTATCGAAAAATCGTCGTCCCGAAAGATAACCCAAAAGGCCGATGTCGGGAGTAACCACCGTTGCATCCTTGTGGGTGTTCGCCTGCAGCCAGAATGCCAGAGGCCGAAGACAGCCATTCATTCCTTCCGTAAATCCCTTCATGTGAGGAAGCACCTGAGTTCCGTACATATAGATATTCTGGCCGAGGGTGGCGAGCAGGACAACCCCCAAGGCAATGGTCTTCCACCGGAGATCCAATTTCCAAAATTCCCCTATCTTTTTCACGCCCCATAACGCATAGATTGCGATGAGGGGGATCGCAGGGAGCAAATATCGGGAAACAACCTGAATATTGGCCCCAAGATAGAAAAGAAGCAATGCAGCAACCCATATGAGAGGAAAAATCTCCAGGGGTAAAACCTTCAACGGAGTTCTCCTGGCAGAAGCGACGAGGCCGAGAATGAGCGCCATGAGAGACGCCCCTTGCGTGGACACCAGAA
>CAZRPU010000025.1:0-24779 GCA_964602055.1 uncultured Ignavibacteriaceae bacterium | reverse complement strand
TGCTTCTGATGCGAGGACAAACAAGGTACTTTCAGGAGAGAACGGCACGATCGATTTTGCCCCAAGCGTGTTGGGAACAGGCGTTCCGAATGTTACCGTTGCGTAGACCAGCCATGGCGCCAGGACAATGCCATACACGGCGACCGAGCGAAGAGTCATTCTCCGAATGAGGGCGGCATCCCTCTTGAGCAATCCGTGATCGATTTGAATGAGGACGAAGAGCATAGCCCCCTCCGGCCTCACAAGCGTCAGAAGAGCTGAAACGAGGGACGCAAGTACATACTCATCGCGATAAACGTACCAGAACGCAAGCAGTGTCAGGAGAACGCCAAGAGAGGTTTCCATTCCAGAACCCGCCCACCGCAACATCCACGAATCGAACGCGACAAGACATGTTGCAAGGAGCGCCAGGACCCTGTCCCTCAGGATGCCCGATCCAAGGGCATAGACGAGAATGATGGACAAGCTTGCAAAGAGAATATCGAGCGTTTTAGCCGTGATGTAGGGATCAAGACCTCCTGCGACCCCCGCGGCAATCATCAGAACCCACAGCGGACCGGTAATTCCGTTGCTCGGGACGCCTTCATTGAACGTGAATCCGTTTCCCGCAGCCACGTTCCTTGCGTACTGAAGGTAGATATAGGTGTCGTCCGGCGTGTAGTCGAAATGAAGGGCGACCGTCACATAGAAAATGACGGCAAGCGGAATGAGCCCGAACCGAGCGGCGAATTTCCGCAACGGAGAATCATCCTTCCAATCCCGTGAGGTTTCCTCAGTCAAGGTGTTCTCTCAACCATTGGCGGAACTCTTCAACAGAATGAAAGAGATAATCAGCATTCATGGCCAGCACCCGTTCCCGCGCATAAGAATCCCACAGGGCTGCGGCCATTCTGACACCGGCTTCGCGTGAAGCCTTCACATCGGAGACCGAATCTCCCACCATGAGAGCTTCGTCTGGCCGGAGATCAAAGCGCTCGAGAATCCGAAGAATTCCTTCCCCCGAAGGTTTGTGCCGATCGACATCATTTCCTGTAACGACACAATCAAAAATATTCGTGAGATCAAGCTCTTCAAGAGTGATGGTGGTCGTATGAATCCCCTTTCCCGTAAAGAGGGCCAGTATTTTTCCCTTCTTCTTTGATTCCCGAAGGATTTCATTTATTCCGGGATAGAGGCGGGCGAGACGGTTATGGTGCATTCGATAAAAGGAAAGATACTCATTCATTGCCTGGGGCAGGCGATGTTCGCCTACAATCGGTATGAGTGCGCCCTCTTCGGGCGGGCCAAAGAGGGCCGTGATTTCGTCCGGAGTCATCCTCTTCCCCTGGTATTTCTCGACGATGAAGTTGAACGAATCAAAGATGAGTTGATTCGTTTGAGTCAAGGTACCATCCATGTCAAAAATAAGACAGCGAAGGCTCATAGTGGCGTTGTACAACAAAAAGGCGTCAGCGGTCGCTAGTCGGGCAACGCACCTGACGCCATGCTCGAATCGAGAAGCGGTTTATTCCGCAGAACATTCCTCACGCAACGGTAACGTCTTTCGACAGATAGACATCCTGGATCGCGTTGAGGATCTGAACACCTTCCTTCATCGGTCGCTGAAATGCCTTCCTGCCGGAAATGAGGCCCATTCCGCCTGCGCGTTTGTTGATGACTGCCGTTCGGACCGCTTCGGCAACATCATTGCTCCCTGAGGGGCCGCCGGAGTTGATGAGTCCGGCCCGACCCATGTAACCGTTGGCCACCTGGTAGCGCGTGAGGTCAATCGGATGATCGGATGAAAGCTGTTCGTAGACTTTCTTGTGGGTCTTCCCAAAATTGAGGGCGGTGTAACCGCCGTTGTTTTCCGGCAGCTTCTGCTTGACGATGTCTGCTTCAATGGTGACCCCCAGGTGATTCGCCTGCCCCGTAAGATCGGCAGACACATGGTAGTCCTTTTCCTTCGTCTTGAAAGCAGGGTTGCGCGTATAGCACCAGAGAATCGTGGCCATGCCCAATTCGTGCGCCTGCTGGAAGGCCTGACTGATTTCCCACAGCTGTCGGCGGCTCTCGGGGGACCCGAAATACACCGTCGCTCCTACGGCTGCTGCGCCCATGTCGAATGCCTGTTTGACGCTGGCGAAGAGCGATTGGTCGTATGTATTGGGATAGGAGAGGAATTCGTTATGATTGATTTTGAGAATGAAAGGAATCCTATGAGCGTATTTCCTCGCAACAGCTCCCAGCACACCCAACGTTGAAGCGACGGCGTTGCATCCCCCTTCGATTGCCAGTTTCACAATGTTTTCCGGATCAAAATAGAGAGGATTCGGAGCAAACGACGCGCCGGCAGAATGCTCTATTCCCTGGTCCACCGGCAGGATGGAAAGATACCCCGTTCCGGCAAGACGTCCGCCCGCGAAGAGAGACTGGAGATTTCGAATGGCCATAACAGGCCGGTCGGAGAGCGCATATGCCCGGTCAACATAGTCGGGACCCGGGAGACAAAGTGATTCTTTGGGGATGGTCGTACATTTGTGCTCAAGCAACGATTTCGCATCGTTCCCGAGGAGTTCGTGGACGTTGATCATACAGCATCATCCTTTCGAGAGAAGATTATCATCGGAGTCGTGAGGATTGTGGGAAGGAACTTCATAGGCACAAGCTATGATGCAATATACCAAACCTCCGCTATTTGTGCAACACGCATTTCGTTTTCGGCGGTTGATCGCGTCAAACTGAATTGCTTCTAACGCCATTTCTGTCTATTTTTTTTTCATGAAGAAACAAGTAGTTCTCCGAAAGAATGAAGAGCGTCGGTTATTGTCGGGTCATCTGTGGATCTTCAGCAATGAGATCAAGACTGTCCTTGGGGACCCTGAGGCCGGCGATGTTGTCGAACTTCTTCGCCACGATCAAAAATTCCTGGGAGTGGGGTTCTATCATCCTCATTCCTTGATTGCATTTCGTCTTCTCAGCCGGGAGCGCGAAGAGATTTCGTTCGAATTTTTTGAACGAAGAATTACGGAAGCGCTTGCCCTGAGGCGGCGGTTGTTCCCCCACGCTGAGACCTTCAGGCTGATACACGGGGAAGGAGACTTTCTTCCCGGCCTGATCATCGACAAATACAATGAGTATCTCTCTGTCCAGGCTCTTTCCCATGGAATGAACAGGCGGTTGACCCTTCTTTGCGACGTTCTCGAATCTCTGTTCCATCCAAAAGCGATTGTCGAGAGGAATGAGTCGCCCCTCCGTCTGCTCGAACATTTGGACCAGCGCAAGGAAGTTCTTCGGGGTACGCTTGATCAGCCGATCGTCACCGAGAACGGCATCAAGTTCAAAGTCGACCTCCTTGGAGGGCAGAAAACAGGCCTCTTCCTTGATCAAAGGGAGAATCGGAAGACCGTCCGGCGCTACACGCGTGATGCAGCAGTCCTCGACTGTTTTTGCCATGAGGGGGGATTCGCATTCAACGCTTCTTCAGGCGGAGCGTCGGTTGTCGATGCGTTCGACGTCTCTGAAACAGCAGTCGCGCGGGCACGCATTAATGCGACCATCAACCAAACGAACGCCGTTTCGTTCGGCGTGGCCGATGCTTTCGATCTGCTGAAGAATATGGCGGAACAACCGAAGCGCTACGATGCGGTTATCCTCGATCCGCCGTCTTTCACGCATTCCAGGAAACAGGTCAACAGTGCTCTTCGGGGTTACCGGGAGATTAATACGCATGCCCTCCGCCTCATCAATCCCGGCGGATTCCTTTTCACTGCTTCATGCTCTCACCATATCAGCCGCGAGTCCTTTTTTGCAGCTCTTGAACAGAGCGCCCGTGCGGCGGCCCGGAGGATACGGATCATCGAAACCGCCGGTGCGGCTCCCGACCATCCGTTGCACCCCTCGATGCCCGAGACCGAGTACCTCAAGTTCGTCACGGCCGCTGTCCAGTAAGAGCTTGCGTTTCCTTTTTCACGGAACTATATTGCGTGGGCGAAGGTTGAACCAGTACAACCGAAAGGGATTGGTGATGAAAGCCCGCACACTTCCAGGAGTAGCAATGTTCCTCTGGCTCCCAGCCCTCCTGTTTGCGCAAGAAACCGACACGTCGATCGTTTTCCAGCCTGCCAATCCCGATCTCATACGTCAGAGTGTTTACACGCCTCCCAGCGATGCCTGGGGACTCGATATTATGGTGTCCAACAACGGATTCGGCGTCGGAGGTTTTTTCCGACACGAATTCAACGACGAGTTGTCAGGTGTTGCCATGCTGGGAATTTCTGACGTCAAGGACGATGCCGAAGTGGAGTATTTCGACTATTTTGGCAACTCGATCATTCCAAACAAAAAAAACCGTCTGCTGATGTTCCCCCTCATGTTCGGCGTGCAATACCGCCTGTTCAGGGATGAGATCATGGATAATTTCCGTCCCTATGTTTCGGGCGGACTCGGCCCAACGATCATGTTTGTCGCTCCGTATGCGTACTACAGGACTGTGACCGGATCCAACGGCGAGACCTTTACGTTCACCGAAGAGGTTGAGTTTTTCACCAGTCTGAAATTCGGGCAGGCAAAATATTCGCTTGGGGGCTTCCTCGCAGCAGGGGCATACTTCGGGGCTCCGCACGGAACCCTCCTTGGGCTGAGCATTCGGTACTATCATGCCCGTTTCCCGCAGGGGATCGAAATACTGAATAACCGGCGGGTAAAGAATTTTGGGGGCATCTACATTACCCTGAACGTAGGTTCGTTCTACTGATCCCCGCGAAAAAACAGAAAGCGCTCCGGACCTCTGAGAGCCTCCCCTGAGCTCTCATAACGCCGCGAAGCGCTTTGCTGAATCATCTACAAGCGTTCAACCCCCACCCGAGTGACTCAAGTCACATTCGCAGTTTTCCTCTTCCACGATGTAGCGTTTCGAGCATTCACCGCGTCTCACTGTTGAGATCATCTCCGTAATGACCGAAGAATCCCTACTTCTTGAAAAGAGCCGGCAGGGCGACCAGCAGGCATATCGAAGGCTCTATGAACTTCATGTTGATGCTCTCTATCGCTTCCTCAGGCAGTTTTCGAAGGATCACAACGAGGTGGAAGAATGGGTCCAACGAACTTTCATAAAAGCCTTTCATCGGATCGATTCGTTCGCGGAACGTTCACGATTCTCGACTTGGATCTTTGGCATCGGCATCAATGAAATGCGTGCGGACAGGAGGAGGGGTGCGATTCTGCCATTTGAGCCGGTCGAGAGCGCCCATTCGATTCCCGGCGATGATTCAGCGGACCATTTTCATTGGCAGGATCTCATGAAGAGCTGGGTGAATGAGCTGGATGAAGCCAAACGGGCTGTCTTCCTCCTCTCTGAGGTGGAGGGATATTCACATGCCGAAATCGGAGAAATGCTCGGTATTCAGGAAAGCACTTCGAGAACAATCCTGACGCGTGCCAAGCAATCCTTGAGGAAGAAATGGGAACAGGAAAGGAGAGAAGCAGGATGAAGCCCGAGCAGTACTACACAGAAGATGATACTCTTTCCACGGAAACAAGGAATCGGCTCTGGCGCCAGATCGCCCGTTCCATGGGTCAAAGACGGGTTCTTTTCGCCATTCGCGATGCACGTAGTTTCTTTGCCGGGATGGCGGCCGCTGTGATCCTCTTTCTCAGCGGTGCCGGCTTCCTTTCGCTCATGAACGCTTTCATCGATGCGCGGCAGCCGCAGGAGATCAGATTCGATGACGCATACCGTTCCGCAATCAGGGAATTCGAGAGCCTTGTCCCTCCCGCCACACCGGTGACATTGACCGAGCCCGCAGCTGATGCATTGCAATCGAAACTCCGGCAGGTTGTTCTCATCGACTCGGCGATAGTGCAGCTCCGATCGGAAATTGCCCGAACCGACGTTTCACCCCTGAAACGGCTTCGCTTACGGCAACTGTACAACATGAAACTTCAGGTTCTGCAGGACATTATTCAACTGGGAGACTTCGAACTATGAAATCTGCAATCCTCTTTTTCGGACTGCTTGCTTGTGCCCCTTTGTCTCTGGCCGATCAATCGAAAAACCTCGAGCACAAATCCTTCACCACTCCATCGCAAAGAATCGAAATCCGCGGACTCTCAGGATCAGAAATAGAGTTCAAGACCTGGGACAAGAACGAGGTTTCAGTGACCCTCAAGGTGACCATTTCGTCATCCGACGAAGTCTACGAGCGGGATTACATCGATGCTCTGGAGATTCGGGAAGAGAAATCCGAGCATGCACTTGTGCTTGTATTTAAGGAGCTTCGGCGGGACTTACGTTCCGGTTTTTGGAGTCTCTTCAAAGGCGGCAACTATGTACGGAAGGAGATTCGAGGAGAGGTCATCGTCCCAAAAGCAAACCCCTTGACAACAGACCTCAGTTACGGATCCTTGACCCTCGAAGGCATGACGGGCGAACTCAATATCGACGGCAAAAGCAATACCCTCTCCCTGAAAAAGTGCTCAAATGTTCGGCGAGTCAGGAATGACTACGGAAAAACGGAGATCGACCACTCTGAAGGCTCCCTTGACCTTTCCGGCACCAGTTCTACTGTAACCATCGCCTCTTTCTCGGGTCCTGTTTCTGTCGATGCGAACTATTCCACGATCAAAATCAGCGATGTCAGTCAGTCGGCAACCATCAAATCGCAAAGCGGACGGCTCACGATTGAGAAAATTGGGGGCAACCTTACCGTCCAAGGCGACTACTCACCCATGAACATATCTGATGTCAAAGGCTTTGCACAGATTTCGACAAAAAGCGGATCGTTGAGAATCCGCAATGTCGGCGGACTTAACATTGACGCACCGTATACCACCGTTGAAGCCACAGACGTCGCAGGAATTACCGGAAAGCTTGTGTCTATTACAGGCCAGTCGGGAAACGTGATTCTTGAGAACATTCAGAGCAGCGTGTTCCTGGACTGTCCTTACAGCAACATTTCCCTGCGGAACACCTCAGGATCGGTCGATCTGTCAAGCAAGAGCTCCCAGATCAGGGCGCAGGAAATCGGTGGAGATTGGAAATCCAGAACAGAATACTCCACGCTTCGCCTCAGGGGACTGAAATCCAAGGAAGTCTCCATCGTCAACAAAAGCAGCAGCATTGACGTCGAGATGGGCGCAGTTCCAACCAAGATCGATATTCGAAATGAATATGGGAATGTGACGGTGGATTTGCCAAAAGGCTTTTCGGGAGATGTTTTGCTCGATGCTGAATATGGAAACGTCCGAACGGACTTCCCGCTTCAAATCCGCAACAGGAGTTCCTCGAGTTTTGCATCAGGCAGGATTGGATCGGGGACCGGCGCTATCACGATCGAAACGCGGTCAGGGAGTATCGATCTTTCGCAAAAATAGATCGAGAGGTTCCCACCGCAAGGGCTACCCCTTTTGAACGAGCGGCACTCGTCCGCGCTTTTCGGGCCGAAGAAGTACAGCCAAGAATTTCCCTGTGGAGGATTCCGGCGCTGACGCCAACTCCTCCGGCCTTCCTACCGCAACGATCGCTCCTCCTTTGTCACCTCCCCCCGGGCCAAGGTCCACCACAAAATCGGCACACTTCACGACATCCATGTTATGCTCGATGACGAGCAAAGAATGGCCTGCAGCAAGAAGTGCGTCGAAACATTTCAGGAGCTTTGCAATGTCATCGAAGTGAAGCCCCGTCGTTGGCTCGTCGAAAATGAAGAGCGTCCGCCCTTCCAGATGGGAAGCGAGAAGATGATTGGCAAGCTTGATCCGCTGGGCTTCTCCTCCGGAGAGAGAGGTTGCCGCCTGTCCGAGGCGGATGTATCCCAGCCCCACGTCGTCGAGAATCTGCAGTTTCCGCGCTACTCTTTCGCCGGACGCAGTACTGCGGAAGAAGAGCTTTGCTTCGGCAACCGTCATTCCGAGAATATCGTCGACGTTTTTTCCCTGATAACGGATATCGAGGACTTCTTTCCTAAACCGCTTCCCTTTGCATGTCTCGCATGTGAGATAGAGATCGGCAAGAAACTGCATCTCAATTTTCTGCACGCCGTCCCCCTCGCATGTCTCGCACCGACCACCGGGAACATTGAAGGAAAAATGGCCGGGCTTGAATCCGCGGACTTTTGCCGCGGGTGTGGCAGCAAGGATTTCGCGAATCTGGTCGAATACCTTGATATAGGTTACGGGATTCGACCTCGGTGTCCGACCTATAGGGGATTGATCCACAAGCTCGACCCGGTCGATAGCCTCCGCTCCCTCAATGGAACGAAACCTGCCGACGTTGCCTTCGAATCCGCCCTTCAGTTTTCTGAGACCGGCGTAGAGGATATCATGCACCAGCGTGCTCTTTCCCGAGCCGCTCACACCGGTGACGCAAACCATCATGTTCAAAGGTATGCGCACGTCGATGTCCTTGAGATTGTTCTCTGCTGCTCCCCTGATGAACAGCGATTGCTCGGAATCGGTCCTGCGGGACTTTGGCACTGGAATTCCTGACGTTCCCTGAAGATAACGTGCCGTGAGAGAACCGGGATGCTCCAGAAGCTCCGCCACACTTCCGCTGAAGACGATCTCACCCCCTTCCTCTCCTGCGCGGGGCCCCATATCCACGACGACGTCGGCTGCACGAATCATGTCTTCATCATGTTCAACGACGATGACCGTATTTCCCACGTCGCGGAGAGATTTGAGGATCGCGATGAGCTTTTGGTTGTCCCTCGGGTGGAGCCCGATGCTCGGCTCGTCCAAAACGTAGAGCGAGCCGACCAACGATGAGCCAAGGGCGGTTGCCAGATTGATTCGCTGCGATTCGCCCCCGGAAAGCGTCATAGAAAGCCGATCGAGCGTCATATAACCAATGCCGACATCGTGAAGGAACCGAAGGCGTTTTCTGATTTCTTCCAGAATGCGTCGAGCTACTTGCGTCTCAAATTTCGTAAACTTCACCCGTTCAAAAAAATGAAATGCTTCTTCGATGGTCATACGGACCACATCGTGGAGCGTCTTCCCCGCTACCCGGATGTTCATCGCATCACTGCGCAGGCGGGAACCTCCGCACGCTTCGCAGGTGGTGTATCCGCGATACCGGCTAAGAAAAACCCTGTAATGAATCTTGTACGATTTCCGCTCGATGACCTTGAAGAATTTCGTAATGCCGTCGAAGCCGTCAAACCCCTTCAGGAGAGCGTCGACCTGCTGGGGGGAGAGATCTTTGAAAGGAACATCGGCGGGAATTCCGGCTTTTGATGCGACACGAAGAAGATCCCTGAGATTCTCGCGCCATTTAGGAAAGGTCCACGGATGAATCGCTCCTCCCCGAAGGGACTTGTTCCGGTCAGGCACGACCAGGTTCATGTCAATGCCTACGGAACGACCGAATCCCTGACACTGGGGACAGGCTCCCACCGGATTATTGAAGGAGAAGAGTCTTGGATCGGGCTCTTCGAAGCGAATGTTGTCCTCCGTACACTCGTAATGCTGCGTAAACCGAAGACGAAGGTCGGATTGCGGGAACAGCGCATGAGCATAGCCCTCCCCTTCAACGAAGGCGGTTTCAACCGAGTCGGCCAGACGGGTCTCGCTCTCTTGTTCCCCTTTCTTAAGAACAAGTCTGTCCACCATGACGTGAACATCGTTCTTGCTTTTCCCCCTGAGTCCTTTTTCATTCAAATCGATCGTTTGATCTCCCACAAGAACCCGGAAGAACCCCCTTTTCTTGAGGGCTTCGAGTTCCTCCTTCATCGATCGGCCGGGATGGTCGTGAAGAGGAAACGTAATGAAGACCTTCGACCCATCCGGCTCTTCCTGCAGTCGTTGAACGACGCTTGTCACCGAATCCCGCTTGATCTGTTTTCCGCACTTCGGGCAGAACGTCTGGCCAATCCGGCCAAAGAGCAGCCGGAAGTAATCATACAATTCCGTCGACGTTGCGACGGTGGAGCGCGGATTTCTGCTTGTGGTCTTCTGCTCGATGGCTATTGCCGGACTCATACCCTGAATCAGGTCAACGTCAGGCTTGTCCATTCGTTCAAGGAACTGCCGGGCGTATGATGAAAGGCTTTCGACGTAGCGTCTCTGTCCTTCTGCATAGAGCGTATCGAAAGCAAGACTCGATTTGCCGGATCCGCTGACGCCTGTCACGACAATCAGTTTGTTTCTGGGAAGTTCGAGATTGATGTTTTTGAGATTGTGAACACGAGCACCGCGAATAACGATTGTTTTTGCCCGCGGGGGGAGTTGCTGAGGAGAACGAGGGGTATTGAGATTGCGGTTTGTCATAAAACCCGAACCGGAAAGGTACGGCCGGATCGCCGCAAAATCAATCGAAAAGGAAAGTACTTGCTGGAGCTTCTTAGAACGAAACCATCACTTTTGCCGTTGGCACAAATTCGACAAACCCGGTTTCACGAAGCATCGGCTGAAGATGGGCCCGAACTTTGATTTCCGCATTATGCTGGCTGGCGCCCCACGCGGCATCGAGTCCGCTGAGAATGTGATTCGCAACGAGGAGGAAACTTGCCGTTGTTGCGATGTTATAGTAGTCGTTGGCACGTCCCCTCATATCGCGGTATTCCCTGAATCGCGCAGACGGGCTCACAAGATATTCCGTCGTGCTGGGACCGGAACTTCCCCAATCATCCCATCCTGCGTTGTATTGGAGGTACTTGCCAATCAGTTCATAATACTGCTGATCCGGTCTGCGCGGGAGCCGGTGGCTGAATCCTGTGCTCGCCTTTGCTCCGATATTCGCTTCGCACTCATTCAGGACCCCCCAGTCCACGCGATCCCAGGGAGCCGCCTGAGGATCCGGATTCGTCACAATACCCGAGCAGGGAGGCGACGAGGGATTAAGGATGGAAGCATTGGTTTCCATCCAGTTTGCATACCGCACCACCGACCAGTGATCATCGGCGTACTGTTGAAATGCCGCCGTTTGATCATCCCCTTTCGCTGTCCGTGATGCATAGATGACCCAGAGAATCACTTCGGCACCAAAAAACGATGCGGCCCGCCAATACTTCTCCGCATAGAGTTCGCCCGCGCCCGGAACAGCCACAGAAAGCGCGGCAGCGAGGAAAGGAGACTTTCGTTCAGGAGCCGGGAGATCGGAGAATGAATGAAGCGAAGGCTTGTCGCTAGTCCCCACAGACAAATCCACATGAAGATTGCCCGTCAATTCCCGCGGTTCGCCGGTCGAATGTTCCTGGGACCGCGATTCGGCAAAGCCAAGCAGGAAAAGAAAAAGGCACATCGATCGTAGTATTTTCACAAGCCCTCCATCAAGATCCGCGCAGCCGTGTCGCATCATTGAGTTCGAATCCAAACAGGACTCCAAGATACAGCCGCCATTCTCTTCCGTACGTCACCTTGACCCCGCTGAAAGTCTTCTCAAACCCGTCGAACCCGTATGCTCCGCTGAAAAAGAATCGCGTCGGATAGGCATAGAACGAAAACGCCTCCAGGCGAAACTCAAACCCCGCGTCCCTTTTCCATCTTCCCCCCTCCCGCACCTTCCCCGTCCACGCATTTCCAACATCCCCAAACACTGACGCGTAGAGCTTTGTGAAGTAAAATTGAAAGAACCTGAAATTCAGGTCACGGACAAGGGGGAATCGGTAGGAAAGGCCTGCGGTCGCCACCGTGTTTCCTCCCAGCGCATAAAACGGATATCCCTTGATCCCGAGGACGCCGCCGGCATAGAAATCAAAAAAACTGTCCACGCTTTTTCCAAGCACGCCCGCTCCCCGCAGGCTCAGGTTAACCGTGTGGTGATCAACGAAGGAACCCACGTGCTCGTCCCACTGCGCTTCCAACCGATGAAACACAACGTTGGTATAGACGGGAGTGAGCGCACCATCCTCCAGGAGAAACTCACCCTCAGGGTTGAACTTGTTCAGCTCATATCCGTGCCTGATGGTGATCGACCTTCCGATGGGATTGATTTCGCTTTCCACACCTGGGAGGATGTTCCTGTGCCGGAGTTCGGTGGTGAAGGCATTGCCGATCAGATACGTGCTCCGAAACGCCGGGACGAGAGAGTTGTCGTTGGGGTTGATGAACGAGCCAAAGTCCGCGCTGTACCGGCTGAGAGCATAGCGCACGGCAACCGTTGTTTTTTCACTGAAGAACCGGTGCCTGAAAGCAATATCGACTTCAAAGAGGTTGTAAGTGATTTCCGGCGTAATGCGTATGGGGGAAGGATCAAGAGTGAAGGAGCTGGTCGTTTTTCTCGTGATGTTGTACACTTCGACCGACATCGCCGGTTCGATTCCGGCAGTCCAGAGAAACGGAAGCCTGTCGCGATACTCCATCATGAAGAACAGATCTCTTTCGAACTTGCGATTGATCGCCGCCCCTCCGAACAGACTCAATTTCTCCAGCATGTCAAATGAGCTGAAATAGAGCCCCGGTTTGATGATATCCAAACCCTTGTTCCGCGGATTGTAGTTGTCCACGCGGATCACCGGAATGAGCGACAGGCTCGAAAACTTGTTTCGATACGGAGCTGCTGACGGTGTCAAAGACTGTCCATCAGTCGAACGACCGGATTCTTGAGGGAGAAGGTTTCCCGTGAAGGAAAGCAGGGAGTCCGGTGGCTGTGTCACCACGCGATCGTTCGGCGGAAGAAGGGCAATCTTGTAGCCCGACGACGTGTACTCGGCATAAACAATGCTTCCTCTCTTTTCCGAAGGGAGAAACGCCCCGCCAAGAACGTTCGTCACCTGCGAGATCTTGCCGCTCTGTAAGTCAAGCGCATAAATATTGAATATCCCTGTTTTGTCAGAGGAAAAATACAGCGCTGATCCGTCGTCGGAGTACATGGGATTTCTCGCGTCGTTTCCGGAGATAAGCGTTCTCACGGAATCGCCCGACGCCTCAAGCACTACGATGCTCTGATTGTTTCCATGTGAAAAACCTGCAGCAATGGATAAACCGTCTGCGGACCACGTCGGCGTATATAACTGCTCGCCATTCTTGAATGCAGTGAGTTGTCGTATGTCGTTCCCGCTGCTGTCACAGATTCCCAGATTCAATGTACCGTCGCTGCCGAAGGTGAAAACGATCTTCTTGCCGTCCCTGGAAACCTGAGGATTCATTGCCCTCAATCCCTTCGTGAGGCGGATTTCCTCCTGTTCGGTCCGATCATACCGGTAAATGTCGAAATAGCGCGATTGCCGCGGGTTGTCCGAAGTGGCCTTACTATAATAGAGATAACGCCCGTCCGGTGAAGCGGAAACAGCCGATCGCACGCCCTGCAGAATCTTCTTCGATGATTTCCGGTCAAGGTCGTACTCGTACAGCGAACTCTGGCTGAAGTAATCAAAACCCTTGTTCGACACATAGAAAACGCTCTTGCCATCCGGTGAAAAACGGGGGTAGAAATTTCCAAAGCCCTCGGATTCAAGAATGGTTCCCCGCGTTCCGTTCTTTCCTACCGTCCTTTGAACATCCCTGTAGTGTTTTTCTTTTGCACTTTTCCATTCCGCATACAACACAGGGCCGGACTTTCCGAGCGCTTTTTCTATTGCACCATCGATTGTGAGACGATGCATCGCTCCCAGTGCTTCCGAAATTTCCACTATTTTTTCGACACCGTACTCTTCTGCAATGAATTGCACGATCGAAAAGCCGGCGTTATATGCCGATTCATTCCCTAAGCTTGTCTTTCCGAAAACGGCCATTTCTTCCCAGCCCAGGGGATTTCCATCAATCAAATACATTCTCAGGATCATGTCCCTGTGAGAATCCCAATAATCGTACCCCAGATCAGGATGGTTGTATTGAGCGGTCCCTTCCGCGAACCAGCTTGGAACAACGAAAGCCGAAAGCGGGTAGGAAACGAGAACATTGGGAAATCCGTAGAGGACGTCCGGTCTTCGCTCTGCTTCATACCCGAACCATTGGAAATACAACGCCGGGATTTTCCTTCCCAGCTTCATAGAGGTCTGGATCTGAATAAGATGCGTGAATTCATGCGTGACGACATTCCAAAGCCAGGGATGGATGCCCCGGAGCTCAAAATCCATTGCGGGAGCCCAGATCTCGATTTTGTTGTCGTAGAAATACGCTGCTCCGTTGGAATAATCGTCGTGATCGCGCACGACAAAATGAACCTTTTGATCAGGCTCGTGGCCGTAAAGCTTCGTGATCGGCTCATAGACGCTTTCCGCAATCCTTGAAATCTCTGCAGCCGTTCTTCCAGCGCCATTGTGAAAATGGACAAAGAAGTGCTGTGTTTCGATCGTGAACCAATCGAGTTCAGTGTGGGGAGTTTCCCCGGGCTGCGCCGAAAGAAGGGCGGGGATGATCAGGAAGAGAAGCGGATATGCTGTTCGGGAAAGCTTCACAGCAAAATGGCTGAAAAGTTCGTGACTCTGTTCTTCGCCAGAACGATATGAAAGGTGCGCGAGGTGTACGAAGGGGCGGTAAACAGGAGATAGACCTGGTCGGTGATCCGATAATTGCCCAGAAACCGAGAATCCTCGTCGTAAAAGGGGGCTATTTCATCGACGGGGAGATCCGATTCCGGAATCTCGAAACGGCCCAAAGAATCAGTAACTGCGTTCAGATTTCCGTCAACGATGAGCCTGTACGATTTTCTGACTTGTCCGCTCACGGTAAAGACGATACTATACAGTCCGCTCCTCACCGTGTTTCCTAGACTGTCCCGTTCATCCCAGACAATATAGAGGTCCGAACCCTGGGGAGCTTGTCCTGCGTAGAGCTGGCGAACTGTCGCACCGGATGCGTCGAGGACCCGGACGATGATGAACTCACTCGTGTCAGCAGGCGTATAGGCCCTCGTGACAGAGTCGCCGCTTTCCGGAGACAAGTCGTAGTATAACACAACCTGAACATCTGCCACGGGCCTGGCCAGCTCATCGGTCACCACACCTTCAATCCGATATCCGATAACGGGAATCTCGGGGTCCGTGATGCCGGGCCCGCGTCGGTCACAGCCGGGGACAAGCAAACATATGAGAAGGAACCACCATGCCGGTTTCATTTCACGACCGCAATCTTGAAAACGACAGCATCAGACCTGAGCCCTGTTGAAGCTTCCACGCGAGCCAAATAAATTCCGCTTTGAATGCCGCTGACATTCCACGGAATTTCGACGTCAATCCCCCCCGGCGAGGATCCCGTGAGGCGAGCGACCGTTTCACCGGCCAGGTCAAAAATCTTTACTGTGATCGCCGCCGGCTCAGTTGTATAGAAGCGAATATTAGTGACCGATCCATAGACAGGATTGGGCCAATTGTAGACGCGTTCTTTCGGCAAGAACCCGCTCACCGGAAGCCCTGGAATGGAAGAGGGGCCGGGGTTGAAATTTCTGTGTTCGGAGTTCAGGAGTTCACCTGTCCAGTCCCCCTGCTGGGGCGCATAGGCGAGATTCCGCTCCCACGCGCTCAATGAACCTGATGATGACGTTGCCAGAATACCGGTTTTTGATCCTTCTGTTTCAAAGAGAGCAATAGAACCGCCACCGGGCGATCCGAACTGCAAGGGGAATCCGGCCTTTACCCGGCCGTTGCTCCCGAATCCATGCACGGCGCCCGACGTGGAGAGCGCCATCAATTCGCGAACTCCATCACCATCGATGTCTGTCACGAGCGGCGACCCTGTAAACTCGCCGTCCGCCACGCGCAAAGGAAATCCATCGAGCAGGATTCCTGCCATGTTGAACGCGTATAACGAGGCGCCGGCCGACACCACAAGGTCGTTCCTCCCCTCCGCATCGGCATCGGCAACAACGATGCTCGAAATCATGCCGTCTGAAACTTGCGCTTCGAATTGTTTGGCGAGAAGCCTGTCAAAGCCAAAGATCCTCTTTCCCCCGCGCTCAGCCACGGCCACCAGAAGTCCTCCAGGCACCGCCCCACCGGAAAGAATCCAGCCTGTCGTGCTGGAAGGCAGTGCAACGCTTGTCGATCCGTGAATAAGGGAGCTCGCCGTGACGGAAAAATGGGAGCCGGGATTTCCGGGGTCTGCTACCAAACCGGTGACCGGAGAGTTCCCTACGGCGATCCTATTAATGACCGTCCCATTGGGCCTGACGGTCCAGACGGATCCGTCGCTGCACCCAGCTTTGAGAAGGATGACGCCGAGAGAATCGAGGATCATCGGCGCCGCCGTGATGGCCGCTCCAAGCGGCACAGTGATCTCAGTAACGGACGCACTCTGACCCGCTGTCGTCGAGTCGAGATCCCAAATGGTGAGAACACTGTCCTGTGCCCCCACGAGCAGTGTCTTGGCCTGTTCGAGAGCAGCGACGGGGAACGATCCGCCGTTCGCTGAAAGAAGTCCCGAAGGATTACTGATTTTCGAAACCCCGTTTTTCTGAAAAACATATACCCGATTCTCCGACGGAACAATTACCGCCGTTGGTATCGTCGTTGGCGCCAGCGCTCCCGATGCGGAACCGAACGTTTTGGCCAATCCGTTTACTCGCTGGAATTCCAGGCTCCCCACTGTCACCTGAAATGTCATGGTTGGCGCTTTGGGACCGAAATTCTTCACATCAACGAGACTCAGCGCACCGCTATTGCTCCTGCTGTCGGGGAAGGAGGATTGATTGAAGATGTTCCGGTACGGCGGAGCACCATTGCCCGAAAACCACTGATCGCGCGGCCACCCGACTTCCGTGCCGCTGCCCGGCTGGAGGAATTCATAGGCCTGGCCGATATCCTGAGATCCGTCAGCTTCTTCGAGGTCAACGCCGCGATGGAGAGGGTCTGCATTCACTTCGTTGTTTGAGAGGTTTCTTGCAATAACGTCTTCGTCGATATGCCATAGGAGAACGCCACCGCCCTCCAATCCCTGCTGAGTCATATCCCCGGATATTGCCCAGTCAAAATCTTCAACATCGACAACGACACCCGTGATGCCTCTGACATCGTTGAAAAAGAAGCCGACAGTATCCTTTCCGAAGAAGCGGGTTACATCCTGGCCGTTCTGGAAGATGGTCAACTTCTGGCCGTCCCCCTTCGAATCGCGTGATCGGTTTTCAACAAGGAAATATTCTGACGCAGAAATCGGAATTTTCAAAATAGAATCCTGGCCCGTCTCGGTGAGGCCCACAGCCGGCAGAGCGATCGCGCCAGTGGCCTCGAAAGGGACCACCCACCCCAGGGCAATCTTTTCCCATGCGGAAGGTTCTGGCGGAAAAAGCCCGCTGTAAGCAAAAATGGAGGCACCGTCCATGAGACCGAATTGACCTATGCCGGAGCGGCCGGTCTTGGTATCGAAGAGATCAGGCAGCCCAAGAAAGCTTCCCAACGAGGCGGCAAAGAGCCCATTCGTACCAAGCTGCAGCGTGTCAACAACGTTCCCTGAAGTGAAAACACGGGTCTCTGTTTCGGGCAGTATCAGCGTATTGGTAATATGGAATGCACCGCCGTTTACGGGAACCCCCGGATAGACGGGGTCATTGAGCAGCTCACGCAGCGATTGAAGGTCGACGGAAAGAGAGGGCAAATCAAACGGTGTCGGATCGAATCCCAGGATGCTGACCACATTGATGTCACGGCCGACGCCTGCATGGACGAGGAGGAACGCGTCATAGGAAGAAAAGGGGAAAGAAGGGTTCAGGGCGTTTGCGGCTGTCCAGCTGTCTACAATCAATTGAGCCAGTGGTTGGGACGACCCGGCTCGCTGAGGAGAATAGGCAGCCATGGAATCGGCAAGTGTGACAATCGGACTGAAGACATCACCCTGCACGATCAGTGATCCATTCGAAGATTTCCGGAAGTAGTTATGGAGGAACCTGAGCTTTGCTGCGACAAAAGCCGCGTTATGCGGCGGGGGATCGATTTGGTCCGGCGAACCTGTAAGGATAAAAGATCCATTCCCGCTCGTTCTGGGATCGAGGTCGCTCTTGAACTGCACCATGAGTGCCAAAAGCCGGACGGTATCCGTTGCGAGGGATGTTCGGACCGAAGGAAGAACGGACGGACGAAGCGGATGGGCCCGAAGGAGCAGCGATGGGCGTGATTGGCCGGCTCCCGTGGAAAAGAAGAGAAGAAGGGACAGCGTAAGAAGAACAGCCTTCATAGCGCTCCGCGTTGGGAATGGGATTCGTCGCACAAACCGAGCTAGAACGGGGATCCCTCCCAGGACATCATGAGAGTAAAGCGGAGCGTCTCACCAAGCGGATGTTTGTCTTCGAACGCATCGATATAACTGAAGTCAAACGCGTAGACATCGTACCGCAGCCCTGCGCCATACGTCATGAACTTTCTGTTGCCGTATTGGGGATCCTCATAGAAATACCCGATGCGGAGAGCTATGAGTTTTGGATCTCCGTACCAATACTCAAGTCCCATACTGCTCACAATGTCTCGCAGCTCCTGGCGGAAGGGTTTGTCAACCCATGAATAGAAAAGAGACTTGTAGAACGGATCGGCCTTTCCCTGACTGTTGCGCCTCACCAGCAGTTTGCTGAAATCGAGGACATAGGAAAGGTTGTTGAACTGGCTCTGAACAACTTTGTAGGCAAAACCAAGTCGAAAATTCATCGGCAGCGGGTCTGCCTGTGCCTTGTCGATGTACGTCAGATTCGGGCCGACGTTGGAAAGATTGGCACCGATGCTCAGGACATCTCCCAAGTCCACATCCGTAAACGGTACGACGACAGACCGGGGCCGATACATAAGACCCAGGTCAAAGCTCAAGCCTGATGCGACACCGCGCCCTTTTTCCTGGTCAGTGCCAAAGGGGGCCAACCGGCTGTGAATGAACCGGGTGTTAATGCCGATCGCAAGCTCATCGATGATCTTTGTGCCATACCCCGCAGTGATGGCAAATTCATAACCTTTGAATCTTCCGATTTCTTCCGGCCCCGTGGAGGCGGTCCGGATGAATTCTCCAAGATTGAGATATGTGAGCCCGGCGGAGATGGTGCCGTCAAGATTTTCCATGTACTGCTTGTACACGGTGTGGGCAATCCAAAGGTCCGAGAGACCGAAACCGGGAAGCCAGTTTGCATGAGACACGGCCACCTCTGATCCCCGTTGAAACGCGAATCCGGCGGGATTCCAAAACTGGGCCCATACGTCGTCTGCCAGACCTGCTCCTGCCTCTCCCATGCCGCTGGCGCGGGAATTGGGCGCTATCAGCAGAAACGGCACCGCCGACGTGGACACCTGTGCACTCAGCTCATTCACCGAGAGACCCAGGGCAAGAACAACTACTGCAAATCTCTTCACCATAACAGCATCCTCCGATCAAGCATTTTCCGACCCGGTCGGAAATGAATTAGAAAAGTAACTGTTTAGAACACCATTTTCAATGCCTTGTGTAAAGGACTTTCTTTCCTTTCAACGAAGCATGGTCATTTTCCCGACCACCTCCTGCGAAGTAGTTCGGTCAGCGGAGCTTGAGATGATCTTGTAGAAATAGACACCGTTCGCGAGGGCATCTCCATTCTGGTCCCTTGCATCCCAAGGAATTCGCACAAATCTGTCGACAACGGAATACGACTCAACCTCGCCGATCAAGCGCCCGGCAACGGTGTAGATTCTGACCTTAATGTCGATCGGCTCGTCAGAACTCCGCTGAAATGTGAAAACGGTCGAATGGACAACAGGGTTGGGAAAGTTGAATACCTGATACATCGCGACATCGGCAGCAGCCACGACGCGAAATGTGATTTCAGTCTGTGAGGAATTATTATAGACATCCCATGCCTTTACCATGATCGACTGAGGCCCCTCGGGCAGGTTGTTCAGGGAATAACGTATCGCTCCGCTTTGATACGTATCGATGTCGCCCCGGTACGCGTCCGTGAGATCCAACGGCTGCGACACCCTGCTGAGGACCGCTTCCAATCTGTGGCCCACACTTGCCGTTGAAGTATTTATTCCGCTTGCATCGAACAGTTTCACCAGAAGCAGGGGATTCGGCGGAACCACATCGCCCGGGCGAAAAGATTCGTCTTCGAAAAAAACTTCCACGCGAGGGCCCGTGGTGTCGATCGCAGCCGAAGAATCGGTCCCGGCTATTGTCACGCCGTCCGTGAATCCGATGGCGTCTGCGGTTCCTGACCATGCATAGACGGAAATGCGCGCGCGGTCATTGTTATACGACACATCCTTCGGAATGGGTACGGTCGCATGGAATACGCCTCCCGTCACACTGACAAGACCCCGGTAGAGAAGGCTCCCCGTCACCTGAAATGTATAACCACCCCATTCCGGAACAGCCACAGTCCGCTTTGAATCGAAAACCTCCAGAATTGCCTGACCATCAAAACCTGTCCATCGGGATCCATCCGGCCTGTTGATACCGCCATCAACGCTCGCCCTGCTCAGCGCCTGGATTGCGACCACTCCCGCGGGAGGCGAGCCATTCACACTATCGACACCCACAGCGGCAGGAGGAAGATTCAGCCGCATCGCAGGATCGCCCAAGAGGTGATACTTGAGGTCGTTCGTGCTGAAGTGAATCTGCTTCGTTTGAAACATGGCATCGCCCAGGCGAGGAGCTCTTCCCAAGGAATCGCGCGCAAAGAGTTTCGTGTAGAGAGAGTTGTTGAATTGGGAGTTCTCGAACGAATAGACTGCTCTGGAGGCGGTCACAACCCCTATTGCTCCCCCCGAGGCCATCGTGAGAATTTGTTCCCCGGCACTCTGCTCTGCGGGGTTGTCGTAGCGCGCAAAGTCGCAGGTCGCCGCCACCAGGAGAAACAGTTTATCGGCGTTCGTCAACTGCGGAATGCTTGTTTCCCGCGTGAAGATCGCTTCATGAGCCCAGAGCTGGGGATTCCCGTGGCCCGTGTAGTTGACGATGAGTGAACCACGGTTCATTGCATCGATGATCGAAGCGTTCGCCGAGGGCTTTCTCCTTCCGGCGGAGCTGTTGACTGTCGGAAACTCGATGATATAGATCTTCTTCTTGTCAACGGAAGCGGGTGTATAGATCTGTGCAAGGACTTCCGCCTGGTTGGTGTGGATGTTTCCTTCATCCCGCGTGCTCGTTCTTCCGTCATCTGCTATGAAGAGGACTCTGTTGCGCCAGAGATCAAACGAAGAGGATGTCTCGTACGAAATGATCTTATCCACCATCGATCGGGCCTCTGCGAGGTTCGTCACGGGAATCCTGCCCAACGCAACGCTGACACGGACATCGCCGGGCGTCAGCTGCGCAAACGCATCGTCACTCGCATAGGACTGAATCTGATGGATCGATTCGAGGGATTCATAGGGAGGGATCCAATTCCTGTTCACGAACCGAATGTTCTTGTAGTCGTAATGCCCGTTGCCGAAAAGGAGGACATAGCGAGGTTTCTGGTTCCATGAGGCCGCTGTCATGAGAAAATCCCGGAGCGCGAGCGGGTCAGGCAATCCTGCACCAAATTCGTTTTGAATGTCTTCAATTGAAGCGACGAGGACCGAGAACCCGTCCCGCTGCTGTCGATGGCTGGCAAGTCGTTCCGCTTCCGAGCGAAAATCTCCGGGCGTCACGATGACATACTCAGCCCCGGACGTTATTGCATGCAGATCCGTATTATTGACACGCGTCAGCACGCCCGGCGTCTTATACCCGTTTGGTCCGACGACGCAGTATCGTCGAACGGAGCCCGCTGAGTCGGGCAGCTCGAACGAATTTTTCCCCGGATCGAGAGGATCGAAGGTCAATCCAGCAATTCTTCGGACGTTGGCATGATCACTGCAATCGAACGCCTCCACTTCCCTGGATGAATAGCCGGAGAGCCGATAGCGAACGACGCTGTTGGTGTCCGGCGAATGAAAAGCGAGAAAATCATTGACGGCCTCGAATCGCCGCCGATAAAAAATCTCCATCCAATTGAGCCAACCCCTGGCCGCAGGATTGGGGTTATCGAAAGAAAACCGCACGACGCTCCTGTCTCCGGGGATCGGGAGTGTTCTGGTGAAAGCGGCCACAGGTGCCTGATAGGCATAGTCGTTCTCAATCGAGGTTACATCCAGCCCGAGTGTAAAGACGGGGCCTCCGAGGGGATCACCGTTCTCCTGCACCGAAAAGGATCCGGTTTGGGACGACCGTGCCAGAAGGGCAACCCGATATTGGACCGCTTTCGTCGAAACATATCCCGGAAGAAAATTCGAATACAAGCCGATTTTCGTTTCGGCATCGAAGAGCTGCCCATACCATTGCCTTCCGGAATTCAGGAGATTGTTCCGTTCCTCTTCCACGAAAAGCATTTCCTGAAAATCGGCCGGTTCATGGGGCGAGGGGACATTCAGCGACGCAAGGGAATCCATCGGCCGGCCTGAGCTACCGCCAAACGTAAGAAAATACGCGTTCGTGGTTGTGTAATGATGAATCCAATGGGAAAAAGACCTTGCTGAGGGATTGTACGTCCATCCGCTCGGCGATCGTCCGAAGAAGAGAACGTAGTCCCCCGAATCGAACAATCCGTTGTTGTTCTGGTCGGAAACATATCGTGTCATTTCTTCGAGGCCATCGGGATGAGGGTCTGAGGGATTTTCCGGAATCATTCCTCCGCCGTTTCCGAAGATGCGAATGGACTGAATATTGCCAATGGCCGAGAGCGCGATATTCGATCGAGCGAAGAACGCCTGATCGAGCTTGTAGATCCCCGATTCCTGAACAGCCATCTTGTACCATTCCCCTGACCCAAGTGGATTCGCCGAAGCCCTTTTCTCTTCCAATGTATTTGCCCTGGACGTTTGCACCGACCCCGGACCCGACTCGACAAGCAGGACCATCCGTCTTGTTACCGTCGGTGGCCCGCTGCTGGAAAGACGGACTGGACGGATGCGAAGGACGCCCTTATATCCTCCTCCTGCGCGCGCAACATCTGTTATTTCTGCAAGCGGAAGGGTATGAATCTGCCCGCCGGAACCCGCAGGAGTTTCGAAGAGAGCAGATGCTCCAAAAGCCCTGTCGATCTCATACCGGGGATAGAATGCAGGTTGAGAGCTGTCCGTCCGGCTTTCCTCTGTTTCCAGAATTCGAACCATTACCGACGGTCCGTTCAACTCGAGAGGAACGGCCCTATAAGGAATCATCGGCGACCCGGGCGCTCCCTGCGGAAGGACAGCACCTGAGAAAGTAGAGTACGAAAAACTCCTTCCGTCGCCCGCATGTACATTATAGGTGACGAACGCGGGTTCAAATTCGACTCGGATCGTCGCTGCCGAAATGTTCCGGACGGTCAGCAATTCCGCCTCCTGCGCGTGGACGCAGACTGTGGCAAGGACGGTGCAGAGGGCGATATGGGTTGATCGTGACATAACAAAAAAAGCCGAATGAGGGACAAGCCACTCATTCGGCTTCAAAGTTCACTACCGAAAAGTTAAGGCTTGTTCCGCGGATGACGCCATCTGCAACGCAGAATCAGGAACAAAGCATTAACAATAATCGATAGGTTTCCTTTTTTCTTAAGCTCACATCAAAAGTACTCGATACTCGTTTCAGAATCAAGACACGGAGCCCGTTCTGTGACGCAGGCCAACCGGTCGCTCTCAACTCATCCCAAACTTTCAATTGCGAATGGTTCAAAAAAATGATAAATTAACAAGGTTTTATCACTTTTTTATGAGGATGAATGTCGAAACCTCTTAACATCTTGTTTGTTTCCAGCGAAGCCGAGCCCTTTGCGAAGACGGGGGGGCTTGCCGATGTCTCCAGTTCCCTGCCGAAAGCCATCAAAGAGTCGGGCCACGAAATTCGGATCATGATGCCGCGCTATCGGTTCATCAGCGAGCGCAAATTCAAGCTTCATGATATCATTCGCCTCAAGGATATCCCCATACCCGTCGGGTCTGCAACCGAACTGGGGAATGTCAAATCATCCTTCATCAGCAATCTCAAAGACAAGGTTCAGGTTTATTTCCTCGATAACGACAAATATTTTGGCAGAGACGGCATCTACCAGAGCCCGGTCGGCAAGAAAGATTATCAGGACAACGATGAGCGCTTCATCTTTTTTTGCCGCGGAGTGCTTGAAACGCTGAAGCGTCTCGGCTGGCAGCCCGATATCATTCATTGCAACGATTGGCAGACCGGCCTCATTCCCGCCTACCTGAAGACGCTCTATTCAGGCGATCCGTTTTTCAAGAACACGAAGACAGTCTTCACGATTCACAACATGGCATATCAGGGATCATTCTCTGCAGAAACATTTGCAAAATCCGGCCTGCCGAAGGAGCTTTTCAAGCCCGAGGGCGTCGAGGCCTACGGTAAATTCAACTTTCTCAAAACTGCATTGTTTTTTGCCGATGTGATTACAACGGTCAGTCAAAAATACGCTCAGGAGATTTGCCATTCCGAAGAGCTGGGGGCGGGGTTGAACGGCCTCCTCTCTCACAGGAAAAAGGACCTTCACGGAATACTCAACGGCATCGATTATCATCAGTGGAACCCGTTGACCGATGATCATATCTACCGGAAGTACGATCTGAAATCCATCGAAGCGAAAGCCGATAACAAGAAGGCTCTCACGAAACGCTTTGATCTTGCCTACAGCGAGTCCGTTCCTCTCGTCGGCGCCATTTCGCGGCTGGTCGAGCAGAAGGGTTTTGATCTGGTTCTTGATGCCATGGACGAGATCATGAAACTCGACGTTCAATTCGTTCTTCTCGGCTCCGGTGATCCCAAGGCGGAGAAGAAATTTGAAGCCTTTCACAAGAAATACAACTCGAAGTTGGGAGTCTTCTTCGGCTTTGATGAGGAACTGGCGCATCTGATCGAGGCAGGGAGCGATCTGTTCCTCATGCCGTCACGCTACGAGCCATGCGGCTTGAACCAGATGTACAGCATGCGATACGGCACCGTACCCATCGTTCGGGCAACCGGCGGTCTCG
>CAZRPU010000024.1:3857-31741 GCA_964602055.1 uncultured Ignavibacteriaceae bacterium | reverse complement strand
ACTGCAAGATGCTGTTCATCGGGAATTGCACTGTACCCCAATGAATGGAGAATGGTCTCGGGACCGGCAGAAAAAAGAATCGCGATGGAAGCAAGTAGTACCAGAGAAGCGATAATTACACCGGTCCGCCGCCCTGCGCCCTGCCGGAACCTCCGGGCAGCGCCACCAGGAGCAGCTTTGCCAGACTGCAGATTGGTCAGGACTTCGGAAAATGTTTGTGTACGCTTTGCGGGATCTTTCTCCAGACAACGATGAATCGCAGTGGTCACACCGGAGGGCACATCTCCCCGGAATTGCTCCATCGGAAGAGGATCCTCGTTGAGGATGGAATACATCATGGCCGCTTCGTGCTCACCGCGGAACGGGAGCTTCCCGGCGAGCATCTCAAAAAGCAAGACGCCGAAGGAGAAAATGTCGCTTCGGGCATCTGCCTCTTCGCCGCGGATTTGTTCGGGAGACATGTAAGCCAACGTTCCGACCGTCCCGGATGTTCGCGTGAGCTTGAGGGATCCTTTCAGCTTCGCAAGGCCGAAATCCATTACCTTCGGCTGTCCCTTGGAGGTCAGCATGATATTGTCGGCTTTGATATCCCTGTGAATAATTCCGTTCGCGTGAGCTTCTCCCAGAGCTTCCGCCACCTGAACGGCCACGGAAAGAGCGCTGTCAGGATCGGCGTACGGGAGAGAGTGTCGGAGTGTTCCACCATCAACATATTCCATGGCAATGAACATGGCCCCGTCGGATTCATCGACGCCGTAAATCGTACAAATGTTGTTGTGATTCAGCGCTGCCGCGGCTTTTGCTTCCTGGAGGAACCGGGCCTTGGCCCCTTCGCTGACGGATGTCTGAGGCGGGAGAAATTTCAATGCTACGAGACGGTCGAGCTTAAGGTCCTGGGCTTTGTAGACGACGCCCATGCCACCTTCCCCGAGCTTTTCGAGAATCTTGTAATGCCCTATGTTAGTTCCGATCATGTTCATCTGTCAGGGATACTCAGACCTCTACGTCCTCTTCCAAAAATGAAATCCCAGAAACAATCCGCCCACTGCAAACACCAGAATACCCCACTGCAGATTGATATTGATCCCGAGGGATTTTTCGCTCAGGGACGGGTCGCCAAACAATCCGTAAAGCACCAGAACAACACCGTACGTGCAGAGGAGGCTTCCCAGCGGTATTTTCAGATCGAAGAAATGCTTCGTCGCGGGTTGGTTCATAGATCACCAGAAAATGATGTTGAGAACAATCGTGAAGAGGATTGCAATGGATCCCCAGATCTCGGGTCGGCGGAAAAAGGATATTCGCTCTTCTTGTGCCGCCGTCATGCCGTACACAAGCCCCTGAAGTTCCTCCACTGGCTTTGGGCGCGTCACAAAGCTGACAACAATGGTGACGACAAAGTCGGTCAGCCAGGCCCACCAGGCCTGATAGAAGTTTGCGCCCATCTCGCTGGCGTATTGAATCGTGCCCAGGCGGTAGAGGAGATAATGCAGCGCCGCGGCGAGAATGCCCGCGAGCAGGCCCCAGAAGCCTCCCCAGGGAGTCGCACGTTTCCAAAACATCCCGAGAAGAAAAGTGGCAAACAGGGGAGCATTGAAGAACGAAAACACCAATTGCATGTAATCCATCAAATTGGGAAACGAGCTGACGATATAGGCGGCACCGATACTCACGAGTACGCCGGCAACCGTCGTGTATTTGCCGACTTTGAGATAGTGCGCATCGGGCATGTTCTTCCTGATATAGCTGCCGTAAATGTCATAGGTCCATACGGTATTGAACGCCGTAACATTGCCTGCCATGCCCGACATGAAGCTGGCGAGGAGACCCGTGATGGCAAGTCCGAGAACCCCGTTCGGCAGGTAATGTGCAAACAGCCGGATGATGGCGGAATTGTAGTCGGGGGTCGTTTCCGCTCCCGCCTGGAATTCGGGAAGAACCGCAACGGCAATCAATCCCGGCAGCACGACAATGATGGGAACGAGAGCTTTGGGAAATGCCGCAAGAATGGGCGTGCGTCGGGCGGCCTGCAGATCTTCAGAGGCAAGGGCTCGTTGGACCACAAGGAAATCCGTCGTCCAGTATCCGAAGGAGAGGACAAATCCGAGTCCCAGAATCACGCCGAGATAATCCACGCCCAACGGGTTTGTTTCCGCGCTCCCCATTGTTTCCCATGCGTGGAAAAAGGATTCCGGAATTTTTTCCGCGAGGCCGCTCAATCCGCCCGTGGCTTCCAGGCCGATATAGACAATTGGCAGCAAACCGAGCCAAATGAGGAAAAATTGTATCACTTCATTATAGATGGATGAGGAGAGCCCGCCCCAGAAGACATAGAGCAGGACAACAAGAGCCGAGAGGAGAATGCTCGCCGTGAGCGACCATCCCAGCATGGACTCGAAGAGCAGTGCCATGGCATACATGCTGATACCGCTCATGAGGATGGTCATGATGGCGAACGACACGGCATTGAGCGCTCTCGTCGCTTCGTTGTACCGATGCTTGAGATATTCCGGGACGCTGCGGATCTTGCTCTGATAGTAGAACGGCATCATGAAAATGCCCAGGAAGATCATTGCAGGGATTGCCCCAATCCAGTAAAAATGGACCGTGAGAATGCCGTATTTCGCCGAGTTCGCCACCATGCCGACGACCTCGAGAGCACCCAGATTTGCAGACAGGAACGCAAGGCCAGTAATCCAGCTTGGGAGCGACCGCCCGGAGAGAAAAAAATCCTCCCCCGTTTTCATGTATTTCTTGAGCGCATACCCTACGAAGATTGTGACGAGAACATATCCCCCGATGATCAGGTAGTCAACAACGTTGATGGAAAGAAGAGAGTTCATGCTGATGTGCTCATTGCGCTGTGGTTGATACTCTTGCGTTCACCCAGTCCGCGTGGTCATAGTCAATGCCGTCGCCGCCGTCCAGAACTTTCAAAACGAGTATCCGAACCCCGGCAATCGGGACCCGGCACTCTTTGGGTCTTTGGTCACGACGCATGACTCCGCTGCGCCACAGTTCCTTGCCGTCGCCTGCAACGACGAATTCCACGGAACCGAGAGGTCTGCCGTTGTTTTCATCCACGCCGACGGTGGAAGAGAACGTCCTGAAGCGGCCATGAAGGTTATACGTGATTTCAGAAACGGCATGAGTGCCAATGCCGGACGGGTACACCGTGCCCCCGAGCTTCAGGGGCCGGCGTGACACCGCTCTGTTCATTTCAACCGAACCATACCCTGTTCTGGCTTCGTCCGGTTCGATCTCGCTGAGCGAGAGTTCCGCCGGCAGGAGAGAATCAGGCGAAACTGAGATTGATGCTGCCCGCTCGCTGACAGAACCATCCTGCCAGACCGAACGTACCGAGACGATGTAGGTTGAATCCAGATCCAAACCCCTGATGGGGAAGGAAGCAGACGGGGTGTAGCCCAGCAAACGGTCCTGGAGGTAGACCTGATAGCCGCCGGAGAGGTAATAACTGTCATTCCACGAAACATCTATTCCGTTGATCCCGACGCGTTCAAGCATTACTCCGGAAGGGGCTCTCACCGGGTAACGATACACAGGAGCCGGACCGAACGTCACTACCCATTCCGCATCGGTTGTTCGGGGAGAGGTAAACCTGATGGTTGCCCATCCCTGGTGATTCGAGATGGTGACGGGGAGGCCGCCGGCGGAGGCCGATTGGATCCTCATGCCTGCGCCCCTCGGAAAGGCAAACCGGATTTCATACGGATCATTCTGTACCACCCGGCTCTTTCCCCGGAATGTCCGAGTACGTTCGTCGTACGTTTTCTCGATAAGATCAACCCAACCCTGCGTGATATGCCTGCTGGTGGAGACAACTTGCGGATCATTTTTCATCGGGAGCACCGCAAGGACCCTGCAGCTGGTCGGTTCAATGGTAAGGCCGATGCCCTGTTCCCAGGCCCCAAGATATTCCTTGTTCCAGAAATCGAAGACATGAACAGGATCATCCGTCATCAACCCAAGGTCCTTCCAGCGTATAGAGAGTTTTTTCGATTGCGTGTCACTGTAATTGAACAATGCCACAACATCGTATTGCGTATCCAGATGCCGGATTTTCAAATCCCACACATTCTTTTCCATATATGTGGGAAAGAGATCCAGGGGACGGATGTCCACGGCAGGGTAGACACGCCGGAGGATATCGACGCGTTCGGCTGAAAGATCCATCATCCTGTCGCTGGCCAGCAAAGCCTGTCCCGTAAGGCCCTGCAGTGTTGCCCAGGCCTGCGCCTGAGAAATGGTGAGGGGGGATCGAAGAAGCATGACATCAGGATCAGCGTACCATACAATGTTGTGAAGAAAATAGAAGTTCATGGTTGCCTGAAGGGCCACTTTGAAACCGGACCAGCCGAGAACAATGTCTCCGCCCGTGCGCGATCCGTTCATGATGCCGGCGCCCTCCAGTGGAATCCCCCAGCATCCGAGGAGATAGCGTTTTGGCCCTATGGCGCTGCGAATGCTCTGAAGAGTGGATCGATAGAGGGAATCAGCGTTTCCGGAAGGTGTTCGCATGAACGATTTCTTCGTCCGGTACTCATTGACAACGATCGGCTGACCGTCAATCTTGAAATATTCATATCCCCAGCCGGAAAGATTCGTGAAGAGGTTTTTCAAATACGAATGGCCTTCACGAGTGGAAGGATCGACCAGAAACGTCCCTTCCCAGGTATTGGAGGCAGTCGAGTCGTTTTCTTTCAGGAGAAAGGCCCCGGGATTTTTTCGAACAACCGCTTCATTGCTCTGTCCGTGAGGGGCGAGCCACAGACCCGCTGTGAGGCCAAGTCGGTTGATCGATGTTGCAAGATGAGCCATGCCTGAAGGGAAACGTTTGTCAATCGTGGTCCAATCGCGGTTTTCGCCCAGGCCGTGGCCGGTGCCCTGCCAGCCGTCGTCAATCTGCACCACCTGAGCGCCGTAGTCGCGAAGATTTGCGGCGATCCATTCCGCATTGCGCAGGATTTCTTCTTCCCCAATCTCCTGATAATAATAGTACCACGAGCACCAGCCGCTCGGTGGAAGCGGGAAAACAGATTTATCGATCGGCGCGTAGAAAGCAATCTTCAGAGAGTCGCGATAATAGTTCTCGAGAATTCGTCCCTCCTTCAGACGGAGTTCATCCGTTCGAAGGTTGAACATCCCGTCGGCGAGCGGTGTTTGCACATTCCCGAGGGTCATGACGAAGAGATTACGCGAGGAAGAGTCATTGATACGGGCCGGGATGAAGGACTGATCCTGAGCCGGAGCGAGGAGGGGCAACAACAGGAGGCATCGAAGAAAACGTGCCATGAAGTCCCTTGGAGAGTAGAACGACGGTGTGCTAGGAGGTGCGCTTCACAACGACAACGGTCATATCATCGGCCTGCGGCTGGCGTCCTGCATAGTTTTTCGCGGCCGCTATAAGCTCATCAACAATTTTTTGTGCCGTGTCGTTTTTATGTTTTTCGAGAACTTCCTGGATTCTCTGCTCGCCGAACAATTCATCGGTATCGTTCATCGATTCCGTAATGCCGTCGGAATAGATAATGATCGCATCGCCGGTAGAAAGTTTCACGGTATCCTGGGGAAAATCAAAAGGATCGAGAATTCCCAAAACCGTGCCTCCTACACCAAGTCGCTTCGGCGTGGGGGATGAGTTCAACACAAATGGATTGTCATGTCCGGCGTTGCAGTACACGAATTCGTGAGTGGTCGAATCGAGAATCCCATAGAAGAGGGTCACAAATTTCTCGGCGCTGGTAGTTCGATAGAGCAGTGTATTCGCTTTGGTGATGCAATCGGAAGGAACGGGGTTGGCGAGGGTCTGGCTGCGGATGGTTGCCTGCGTGTTCGACATCAGAAGGGAGGCGGGGAGCCCCTTTCCCGAAACGTCTCCCAGACAAACGGCAAGCCTGTGTTCATCGAGCGGAATAAAGTCGAAGTAATCCCCCCCCACGACCTGCGCGGGAATATTCTTGCCCGCAATTTCATAACCGCCCAGAGGAGGTACACTGCGTGGAAGCAGTTCCGATTGAATCTTTGCCGCCAGCCGCACTTCTTCCTGCATCTTCATGAACTCGCGTTCCGCTTCGTAGAGCCGTGCATTATCGACGATCTGAGCAGATTGGGCGGCAAGAATTGCGAGGAGACGCTGGTCGTCATCGCTGAAGGGTTGTTTTTCTTTCTTGTTAAAGACCGTGAGGACGCCGGTAAGCTCCGATTTGATCATGAGGGGGACGCACAGAAGCGAGCGGATGTCCTCATCCCAGCGCACACCTCGGAAGCGGTCATCATCTTTCACATCGTTGGCGATCAAAGGCTTTTTGTTGAGCTGCATCCAGCCGAGGAGATTTTGATTCAGATGAAATTGCTGATGGTCGGACGAGCTGACCATCGTCCGGACGAGCGTGACCATGGGCTGCTCTTCCTGTCGGTCGACCAGGGTGATGATTCCCTGCTCCGCATTGACGGCTTTGAGCGAGCGGCGGATGATCGTTTGCATCACTTCCTGGGAATTGAGAGATGCACCGATGGCTCTGGCAAGGTCGTTGAGAATGGAGAGTTCCTCCACGGCGCGTCGGAGGCGGCGATTCTCTTCTTTCAGGGAGTCGAGTGCGGAGGTATCCGGCATGGGTTGGTTAAAGTAACCAAAGCGATCACGAAATGCAAAACCGATCTATGGAACGGGCAGATCGGGCAGATAAAAAAAGCGCCCGTCAAGCGGGCGCCTTCTACCGATTCGGACAAAGGAATCTTCTTTAGTTGCTCTTTCCGTTTCGCAGCTCCGCGGCGATTCTTTGGGCCGCGTAAATGTCGTCGAGTGCTTCCAGGATTCCGGCGGAATGCACCGAAACGCAGCGGTTTCTGGTGTCATCGAAAATATAGTCGCCCGGGAGGCTCTCGATATTGCCGTCGAAGGCGATGCCGACCACTTCCAGATTCTTGTTCACAACGGCGCTGCCGGAATTTCCACCGATAATGTCGTTGGTCGAAACAAAATTATACCGCGTACTCATATCGAAGGTCGAAGGTGGATTCTTCCAACGATCAGGGAGATTCCATGGATCTTTCTTGTCGAAGGAATGGTAGCGGTCATAGAGGCCGTAAAACGTCGTATACGGAGGGGCGATCGTGCCGTTGTATTCGTAATTCTTGACAACGCCGTCGGCGATACGAAGCGTAAACGTCGCATCGGGGGGAATCGAAGTACCGTACACATCAAAGACAGCCTTCCCCAGAATCTGCACGCGGGCTTGTTCTTTCGACGTCGCCTCATTGTATTTCTCCCGCACTTCTTTCGCACGCGGCGCAAGTGCAGCGACAAACGCAATGAAGGGATCGGAGGAATTCTGAATGCTTTCAGGCGACTGATTCAGCAGGTCCTTTACTTTTTCAGGGTCCGTCATGATCGTCGTACGCATCAAGGCCGAGGAGGCGGATTCAACCGAATTGCCTCCGAGGAGCTTGTTGAAAGCCGCGTTCCCGCTGCCAAAGTGAGCCTGAAGCGTCTTCAAGTGAAGAGTAAGAATAGCCTCATCGAGCTCTTTGTTGACGGCAGTCCCGGCAAGCCTCCCTTTGTACGCTTCCAGGGACATACCACGCAGCCGGCTTGCCTGCTCTGATGCGGGCAGCATGAGAATGGCTGCGTAATCAAAGATGCTGTTTGCGAGGCTGAGCACGGTCGGGCGAGCAAGTCCCGTGAACGTGAGAGCCTGCAGTTCCTGGAAGAGTCTTGATTTTTCTTTTTGGACGGCTTCAATTTCTCCCCAGACACTCTCGTATTGGGTCTTCAGGGCCGGTTGTGCCGCAACGGCACGACGGAACTTCTTTTCAAAATCCCGTTTCTTTGCCATAATCACCGGATCATGCAATCCCTGTACACGCCCAACATAGACTTTTTGGCTGTTGGAGAAACTGAAGAGAGCTGTCTGGTACTGCAGTTTCGATTCCGGATGCTTCGCAATGTACGCCGAATAAACCGCGACCATGTCGTTCAGTCTTGCAAGAACGTAGGGATACGATCGGTCGCGGTTGAATTCCAGCTGCCCAACGGTAAAGAGGCGGCTCGTGCGTCCGGGATTCCCGATCACGAATACCGGTTCACCTTCCTGTGCTCCGTTTCCGCTCCATTTGAAGAAGTTCTTCGTCTTCAGCGGTTTTCCACTCTCATCATAGACACGGAAAAAGGAGATGTCCAGATCGTAGCGGGGATAGGTGAAGTTGTCATAATCTCCCCCGAAAAAGGCCGCGGGGGTCTCCGGGGCAAACACCAGCCTCACATCCGTATAACGCTTGTACCCGTAGACGGAATATTTTCCGCCATTATAGAACGTGACCACGCTGCAGGTGAGCCCCGTTTTGTCCTTGTACCGCTTCTCGATTTCGGCGATCTTCGTCGTCCGGTTTGCAACGCGTTCTTCATCGTTCTTTCCCGACTCAAATGCCGCAACGACTTCCGCCGTGACGTCTTCCATCAACTGAAGCTGGTCGACGTACATATTGGATGCCTTTCGTTCGTCCGCCATGGTCGGGGCATAGAATCCGTTTTCCGGCAGGTTCTCTCCCTCACGGTTCACAGCATCGAGGGCGCCGCGGGCGCAATGGTGATTCGTAAAGACGAGACCGTCTTCGGATACAAAGGACCCGGTACAACCGGGGAGACGGAGCGCCCCCAAGCGAGCGTTTTGGAACCATTCTGCAGATGGCGTGAAATTATACGTCTGCTTGAAATACTCGAGGGGTGGATAATCGAATGTCCACATCTTGCCGGTATCGAACTGACCGGCGGTAACGGTATCGACACTGAACATCGTCGCTGTCGGCTGTGTCATCACTTCACGCTGAGAGGAGCAACCGCCGGCAACAACGAGAGAGAGGAACAGACCAATGCTGAGAATCTTCAACATCATCGCTTTCATGGGAACCTCGCGGATTGTGAAATGCTGAAAAATGCGGTCAGAAAAGGTAGGGAGAAGATAGTGAGGATGCAACGGCGAAGAAATGCCGACAGGGCAAAAAAAATCCGATTTCAATAACCGAAAGAGACTTCGGAAATGAAATCGGATAAAGGGAAACGCGAGATTACGCGGCGGCGGCTTCTTTTTTCGAACCGAACACGAATGTCAGCGCAACGCCGCAGAGAATGAACTCCACCCAGCCTCCCAGGAACCATTTGAGGGCAAGGGAATACGGAATGGGCATGGCGCCATACATCCCGTATGCCGCCGGAAGGGAAACCATCATGGCGATGTACGTTCCATACCGCACTCCTTCCATGATTCCCTTCGATTCGTATCCCTTGGAAAAGACCAGAGTAAAGAAATACGCAATGAAGGCGTACGTGACATAGAAAATCCACAATTTCATCTCAGCCATGGGCCTCCAAAGACTCATGGTGGCCTCGTACTCGGCCGTCAGGACCACGGTATTGAGCACATAATCTACGATACCAATGATGACAAACACGACCACAGCACCGATCAGGATTTTCTTATCCATACACCCTCCTGTTAGAATGAAGGAATGATGACCGAAAAACCACGCAATACTACATAATTGGACACCCATTGTCAAGCGGGACGCTACACGGAAACGATGCCCAAAAGCCATCCCGCAATGACCACAAGGACGAACAGGGTAAAGAACCAGCCGGCGATATCGAGAGCGAACCCCGCGCGGATCATGTCCCTCATGCTCACATAGCCGGAAGAATAGACGATCGCATTCGGCGGTGTTGCCACCGGCAGCATGAATGCCATCGAAGCTGCTACGGCAGCACCGATTGCAAGCGTTACGGGGTTTTCGCCGGTGCGGAGGGCAATGGAAATGACGATGGGAACCATCATCGAGGTGACAGCAGTATTCGAAGTGATTTCCGTTAGGAAGTCAACAAGGACCACAATAGCGATAAGCATGACGAGCGTCGAGGGAGAGCCCAGGACGCCGACAAACGAGGTGGCAATCCATGCAGCAAGGCCCGTTTTGAACATCGCATCCGACAAAGCAATGCCTCCCCCGAACAACAAGAGCGTACCCCAATCGACATACTGGGCATCCCTCCAATCGAGGACAAAGACCCCATCACGGAAACTGACGGGAACGAGAAACAGGAGGACTCCTGCCGAGAGGCCGATGGTATATTCGTCGATCCATGCAAGGCGTTCAGCGAGGCCAGCGGGCAGGAAGGCTTCCCAGAAAGGATTCGTCATCCAGAGGACAACGGCCAGAAGGAACACCGCGAGCGTCCGCTTTTCTCCGGGAGCAAAAGGCCCGAGCTCCTGCCGCTGCTCAAGCATGCGCGCCTTGCCGGAATCGATTCGCGTGAATTCGGGAGGATGGAACCGAAGAAGCAACCACCAGGAAAATGGCAGAAAGAGGACGACATAGGGGATGCCGATTCCCATCCATTGAAGGAAACTGATGGGTTGGTAACCGGGATCATCGGCAAATGTTGTATTGAGGATCCCGAGGGCAATGCCGTTCGGAGGCGTACCAATGATGGTGCCCACGCCGCCGATCGATGCTGCCCATGCTATCCCGAGCATCACCGCGGTTCCGTAGCGCGATTCCCCCGGCTTCATCTTCAGGAGAGAGAGGATTCCCGACCCGAGGGGAAGCATCATGGCGGCCGTGGCCGTATTGGAAATCCACATCGAGAGAAAAGCCGTCACCGTCATGATCCCCAGGAGGATGGAGCGCGTATCGTTGGCAATTCCGCCCCGCGTGAGAAACCAAAGAGTGAACCGGCGGTCGAGTTTCCATTTTTGCATCGCGCCGGCAAGAAGGAACCCTCCCATGAAAAGAAAGATGACAGGATTCGCATAGTGCGAAAGAACCCTCTGCATGGTGAAGTCGACCACCTGATGCTCGTGAAGACTGCTCACATGGAAGAGGGGAAGGATGACGGCCGGGAGAAGGGCGGTGACGGGAAGCGGGACCGCTTCTGTCAGCCACCAGAGAACCATGAGCAGAAGGAGGGCAAAGACGATTTGCATGGAGCCTGCGAGGCGGGAGGCTTCGATGCCGATTGTCGCCGTCGATGCAGCTGCATCGACAAAAGGTTCAAGAGGAGGAAGCAGTGCCAGGAGGAGAAAAACAGCCGGCCCGAGAAAAAATCCGATTTGCCGGATTGTCATGGGAGCGTCCTATTCCTGTGGGAGGCGCCGAAGAAGGCGCTGCCGGGCGCAATCAGCCAAAACGTTGTTGCAGCATCGGGGTCATTTTTTTCAGGGACAATGCGCGGTGGCTGATGGTGTTCTTGAGTTCATCCGGTATTTCTCCGCATGTCTGGGACATGCCATCGGGGATGAAAAGCGGATCATAGCCAAAGCCGTTCATGCCGCGAGGTTCTTCCGCGAGACTTCCCGTAAAAACGCCCTCGGTGATTTCCTGGATCTTCCCGTCGACAAAAGCGATCACCGACTTGAATTGGGCTTTCCGCCGGCGCGGAGCAACCCCTTTCATGAGCGAAAGGAGCTTTTCGTTATTGCTGGCATCGGTCGCATGGTCCCCGGCAAATCGGGCTGAAAAAACTCCGGGCATCATATTCAGATAAAATACTTCGAGACCGGAATCGTCTGCAAGCGTTGGAAGTCCGGCATGGCGAAAAACTGTCAGGGCTTTTTTCAAAGCATTCTCACGAAACGTCATCCCGTCTTCAAGAAGCGGGGGAACGTTCGGAATATCCCTCAGGGTCAGTATTTCAACCGGAAGATGCGCAAGAAGGGTCCTGATTTCCTTCACCTTGTGAAGATTGTTGGTCGCAAGAACCAGCTGATTCATGAGGTCTTCCGGGGAAGGAGTTTATAATAGAGATTCAGAAGTGCACCGATGGTCGTAAGGACATTGAGGATAGAGAAAACCGGATCACCGAGGCTCATGGCATAAATCGCCAGACTAAGGCTGCCGACGGCGGAAAGGAGAAGAAACGTCAGATTGACGGGGCAATAGCCGAGGCGGATGGTCTCGAGGGATTGAGGAATCCAGCAAAGAGCCAGAGCGACGAGTCCGACGTATCCGGTCCACTGCAAATCCATGGTGATTCACCTGTCTTGTAAAGAAGTCGACTCTCGAGGAATCTCAGGAACTAATAACGAATCTTGTTTTCCATTCTTTCCCACTCATGAAAAACCTCCAACGCCTCGTCGCGCATCAACTGCGTTACAGGGATCGCTCTCTTCTCCATCGGCATGGCCAGCTCCCCGTAGAGAAACTCATCATCGAAACCGATGGAAGCAGCGTCATGCCGCGTGTTGGCGTAAAATACTGCCTCGAGGCGGGCCCAATAGATTGCGCCGAGACACATGGGACACGGTTCACAGGAAGTATACAGGGTCGCCCCCTTCAATTGAAACGTACCAAGAGCCCGGGCCGCTTCGCGAATGGCCACGATTTCCGCATGAGCAGTTGGGTCGTTGGAGGAGGTGACCCGGTTCGTGCCTCTCGAAGCGATGATGCCGTTTCTGACGACCAGCGCGGCAAAGGGGCCGCCGGTTCCTTCGCGAATATTCTCCCGTGAAAGCTCAATAACCTCTTTCATGAATTTCGCGTGGTGATCGGGCATGTATGATGAATTCTTTCGTGTCAGTACAGCGCCATGGGTTATCAACTGAATGATTGTGGGCGTTTCAGGCCTTTGCCTTCTTCTTCATCCCAACAAAACTTCCATTGCTTTTTCCACCCTGTCCACACCCACGATTTCGATTTCCCCCCCGTTCTTGACCGCTTTGATGTTGTTCTGAGGGATGACAATGCGTTTGAATCCCAGCTTTGCGGCCTCCTGAATTCTTTTTTCGATCTGCCCGATTGTTCGGATTTCTCCGCCCAAACCAATTTCCCCGACTGCAACCGACGTGGAGTCGACCGCAGAGTCTCGCAGGCTTGACGTGATGGATGTGGCAATTCCCAAATCCACGGCCGGTTCATCAATTTTCACACCGCCTGCAATATTGACAAACACATCGTGGGCTCCCAATCGCAATCCGACCCTTTTTTCGAGGACGGCGAGAAGCAATGAAAGCCGCCGGTAATCCACTCCGGTGGTAGTCCTTTGGGGGACTCCATAGCTCGTCGGTGTCACCAGGGCCTGGACCTCGACGAGGATGGGGCGCGATCCCTCGATACTCGCCACGACGGTCGAACCCGAAGTGCCGTGCCTCCGTTCGGAGAGGAACACTTCGGAGGGATTGCGGACTTCCCGGAGTCCCGAATCGTGCATTTCAAAAATCCCGATCTCGTTGGTTGAGCCGTAGCGGTTTTTGAGGGCCCGGAGGACCCTGTAGGAATAATGCGCCTCGCCCTCGAACTGCAGAACGGTATCCACCATATGTTCGATCACACGGGGCCCGGCAATCATCCCCTCCTTTGTAACGTGACCGATGACAAAGACGGGGATCCCGCGTGTTTTCGCCAGTCGGAGAAGCAACGCCGTTGACTCGCGCACCTGGCTGACGCTGCCGGGAGCGCTTTCGAGTCCGGGCCGATACATGGTTTGGATCGAATCGACAACGATCAGGTCGGGCGAGCCGCGCTCGATGACGTCAAGAATAAGATCAAGATTGGTCTCGGCGAGGAGAAGGATGTTTGCCGTTGCCGCAGCCTGAAGTCGTTCGGCCCTGAGTTTGATTTGGCGCGTTGATTCTTCACCGGTAACGTAAAGGATGACGGAGTCCTTGAGCTGCAGTGCAAGCTGCATCATGAGCGTGGATTTCCCGATGCCCGGATCGCCTCCGAGGAGGATCAATGAACCTGGTACAATCCCACCTCCCAAAACACGGTCGAACTCCGTTATCTTGGTTTCCAGCCGCGGAGTTTCGTCGTGGTCAATTTCGGCAAGGGGAACGGGGTCAATGTTCGAGCGGGCCCCGGCAGGTTTACGCGTTGCTTTAAGGGGGGAAGGCGCTTCTTCAACAAACGTATTCCACTCGCTGCAGTTCGGACACTTTCCCACCCATCGCGGGGAATTGTAGCCGCAGGACTGACAAACATATTTCGTGCTGGATTTGGCCATGAGAAGCAGCGGATTGAACGTTGGGGAAATGCCCGGGCAATATACCAACGAGGCGAGTGAGATTCAAGAAAACAAAAACCCCCGGCGTTGCACTCCGGGGGTTCTTTGCACAAAACGGCAAAATGAGATCAGAGGCGCGCCCAGCGTTCTTTCGCTTTTGGCACGAGATTGCTCATGGGGAAATCTTTTACGACGCGTTCATAAGCTTCCTTGGCTTTCGCCTTGTTGCCAGTACGCTCATAACACTGCGCAACCATGTAATGGGAGTCAGCCAGCTTCTCCGAACCTTTGAACTGGAGAACCATTTCAAAGTGCTTCATCGCTTCCGCGTAGTTTCTTTTTCCAAAATTTCCCTCTCCAATCCAATAGTGACAATTGTCTTCCAGTGTGGGAGGCACGCCGCTGTTCAAGAGGTTTTGAAGCGCTCCGATGGACTCGTCGTATTTCTTGCTTCGAAAGAGCTGAAGAGCGCCGTCGTACGATCCCATAGATGCTTCCGTGGCGGGCGTCATCGATTCGGAAGGTGCCGTGACCTGGCTACCGCGTGCGGAAATAACCGCAGATTGTGCGGCCACCTTGGCGGCCTCTTCGGCTTTGTCGGCCCGTTCTTTCTCACTCATGTATTTCGACTCTGTGTCCGAAATTCTGGCATTCAGGGTTCGGACATCCTGCTCCAGCTTCACTACTTTTTGCTTCAAGCTCGTGTTCTCCGTTCGGAGATCTTCGGCCGGACTGGCCGGAGCGGCCTGCACCTGTTGGGGGGGAGGCTGCGCAACAGTTTCCTGCGCTTTCTCCTCTTTCTTGGGAGCTGCACCGATAAAGCTCGTCAAGGCCTGCTGATCGCCCCCTTCCTCCGCCTTCGCTTCCGTGGGCTGTTCCGCAGCTGCGGTGTCTTCAAAACCATCCTCTTCCATCATTGCTTCCTCGCTGCTTCCGCATCCGGCAATGAACAAAGCCCCGAAGAGCATGCTGCCGAGGAAAAAACTGCGAACAAAACGCCATTCCACGAAGTTGTTGAGAACCATAGTGTCCTCCGAAAATGAAAATCTGTGAACAAATACTGAGCTAATGTATAAATACCCATTTTGAAAGTCAAGATGCCTATTCTGTCAAGGAATTAAATGATTCGTCTGACATGGAGGATGAAGCGAGGAAGAAAAACCGAGATCTCTCAAGGGGAATCCGAAGCTGGGAGGGACCGAACGAAACGGGCCATGGCACGTCCAATGTGCCGGACAAGAGAGTCCGGGACGCCGTCGCGGTGCAGGGATTGAAGGCGCATGTCGCAGATTTCGTTGACATAATCAACAACGACAAAAATGTTCCGAGCCGTGTAAACGATCTCCGTGGAAAAAAAATCCAGTGCGGAGATTTCATGGATTGCGCGCGTGATGTCCCTGAGCCCTCCCAGATCGAAAGCAGCTTCATCTTCCTCCGTAAGGAGTTCGTATGTGTGGGTTTGATCGTCCCACCAGCACGGGTAGACATTCCCCAAGGCAAAGAAAACCCGGAACCAGGCCCGGTTTTCGGAGAGATACACCGGCTTGATGGTTTCCTGCAGCAGGTATTTGTCGTTCCGATGGTGCTGACGGGCGTCAAGAACATCCTTGAGGGTTTCGGCGCCGAGAACAACTCCGACGCCTCCCCCCGTTGTATTGGCCGGCTTGATGATGAAGGGGCGGCCCAGCTTGGCCAGCTCGGAAAGCGACAGTTCCGGTTCCTGTTTCTGGCTGTACGGAGAGATGATAATCGTGTATGGGACATTGATCCCATGCGCGTGGAATTCCAGGTGCATGGTCGCCTTGTCCGCCGCACGGTTCTGCAGATGATGAGGGTTGATGACCCGGATATCGGAACGGTATTGGGCGATGTAGCGGGCTAAGGGCTGAAAGGCCTCATCCTCGTCCGACGCGCGGTCAAGAAAAGCCCGCACGCCGACGGTGCGCTTCTTCAGCGCCTCGAAGAATTGTGCCGCATTGTGACGCTCCACGCGAAAGGTCGTGAGGTTTTCCTCGCGGGCAGCCTCTTCAAGAATGCCGACAAACTCCAGGTCGTATTGCCAGACCCATGCGACGGCGAGATCGTAGACGAGCGGGGCTTCATCCATGATGTTCGGTGTAAGGTACACTCTCAACGCGGACGAAGCAAGCCGCGTTACCTTGTTATTCAATCACTCTTTCGATATATTTTCTTCCATGAAACTGAAAAAGATCATCTGCGCCTGGGCATTGGCCCTCTTCTTTTTTTCGGGGTGTTCGACCTCGGAAAAGACTTCCCAGGCGACAACTCCGCCAGCGCCACCGGATGCTTCGGTCGGACGCATCAGTGATGCCAACCGGCAGCAGGCTGTGAAGCACTTTGTCGACGGTACTCTCTATGATTCCAAAGGAGACTATGCCAAGGCGATCCTCGAATATCAGGAAGCTTTGCTCTATGACAAGAATCCGACCATTTACTATGCTCTCTCCAGAGATTACAGTCTCCTGGGCAAGCATGCGCTTGCGGCGCAAGCCGGCCAGCAGGCCGTAGCGCTCGATTCGCTCAACATGACCTACCGGGAAAGCCTCGCCTCGATTTATCAGAATGCCTTTCAGCCGGATCTCGCGGCAAAAGAGTACGAGGCGATGATCAGAATCGACTCTCAGTACACCGCAGCATGGTTTAATCTCGCCCGGGTCTATCAGGCGCACCGGCCGCTCCGCGCCATTGAAATTTATGAACAGCTGCTTGAACGGGAGGGGGATTCCTGGGAATTACTTCTTCAACTCGGTGAGCTCTATTCCGCTCTCGGCCGGTTCAACGAGGCAGCGGAACGCTATGAACGGCTGCTGAGCATCGACCCCAGCAACCGGGCGCTTCAGCGTCAGCTTGCCGAGACCTTCATGCGGGCCGGAAACATCGACAAGGGAATTAGCCTGCTCCAGGAAATGGTGGAACGAGATGACGGAGATTTCGAGGTTACCGCGGCCCTCGCGGATGCATATCTCGAGAAACGCGAATTCGAAAAAGCGCTCAGCCTGTACGAAGGCTTGCTCAAGAAGGAAAAGAACAACCCTCAGGTGAAAATCCGCGTGGGAATCGCCTACTTCGGCCGAATTCAAACGGATTCCACTTTTGCGCCGAAAGCACGGGCCATGTTCGAAGAGGCCGCGAGGGATCTTCCGAACGACTGGCGTCCGTTTTGGTACCTGGGCGCTCTGGCAGACATGGAGCAGAACACATCCGCCGCTTTCGAGAATTTTCTGCGTGTGACGGAGCTGGAAGGAGGCTCCATAGAGGCATGGTGGTTTGTCGCCACGCGCTACTTCGAAAAAAACGAACACCAGAAGGTGATCGACCTTATGGAAAAGGGGAAAAAGTTTTTTCCCCGCGATTTCCGGGTGCACCTTCTCCTCGGACTCTCCTCGTCGCGCCTGGGAAAGAATGAAGAAGCCGTCGAGCATCTCTGGGAAGCCCTTCGACTGAATCCCAACGATGTTAATACCATGAGTTCCCTGGCCCTGACACTGGACGGCATGAAGCGTTTTCAGCAGTCGGACAGTCTTTATGAAAAAGCCCTCCTTATCGATCCGGCATCGGACCTCATCCTGAATAATTACGGTTACAGTCTCGCCGTGAGGGGCCTGCAGCTCGAACGCGCCCTTGCCATGGCGAGGGAAGCTGTGAAGGCAGATTCCTTGAACGGTTCCTATCTCGATACGATCGGATGGGTCTATTTCAAGCTTGGCAATTTTCCGGAAGCGCTGCGGTACATCCGAAAGGCCGTCGATCAGGGAGACGCGAGCGCCGAGGTCCATGAGCACCTGGGTGACGTGTATTTTAAGCTGGATGAAAAGGACAGAGCGCTGGAATGGTGGAAGAAAGCCCTCGAGCTGGATTCCAACAACGAAGAATTGAAGGCGAAAGTCGAACGAGGAACCTTGTGAGAAGGCAGCGGGCGTCTCTGGTTGTGGCCGGGTTTCTCCTCGTCGGATGCGGCCCCGCGGCGATTCGCTATGCAGACAGGGCCGTGACGCCCGCGATGCTTCAGGAGTCGGTGAAACAAAATCAGCAGCGCGTCCACTCCCTCACCGGTTCAGGCTCGATCTCCGTGGAAACCCCCGAACTCGCCCAGTCGGGATCGTTCGAGCTCGAGCTCCGCAAGCCGGATTCCCTCCTCGTGAAAATCGAGGGTCCCTTCGGGATCGATGTCGGCTCCGCGATGGTGACGCGCAGCAAGCTTTCCTTCTATTACAGCTTCCAGAACAAGCTCGTCGAGGGGCCCACCAATCCGGGAAACCTGGGGAGGGTTTTTCAGATTCCTCTCGATTTTGACGACGTGCTGAATCTCTTTACGGGCGGCTTCTTTCTTTCGGAAGATCTCAACGCGCCGTCCAGGTTTGCAATTGAAGACGAGGAATTTGTGCTTACCTACGACCGTTTCACAGGCACTCGGCGGTACTGGGTTGATCCCCGGATCATGCAGATCGTCAAGATTCATCACATGGACGGGAGCGGCAAGGTCGTTCTCGAACAACTTTTCAGCAAGTTTCGCACGGTGGACGGCGTTGTTGTTCCGCAGTATGTACGGATTACGATGATGCGGGAGCGGCGGCGCGTCTCGGTGGCGTATTCCGATCTTGTGATCAATCCGGCGAATCTCGAATTTGATTTTGACGTGCCGGGAAACGCATCAAGGGCCCGCCTGCGATGAAGAGCGCACTCCTCCTGACTCTCCTACTTTGCGCAGGTTTCGCACCCTCCCGGGGACAGACGCGCGAAATTACACGCAAGGAACGCGAGCTCCAGAAACTGAGAAACGAGATACAGGCATATGAAGGCAAGCTGCGCGACAGCGAAAAGAGGGAAAAATCGACGCTTGAACGGCTCGACGATCTGGAGCAGCAAGCAACGCTTATGATGCAGCTGATTCGCAAGCTCAAAGATGAAGAGCGACAAATGACCAGGGAGATCAACACCGCCAAAGAGTCGATCGCGGAGCTGGAGCGCCAGCTGCAGTTCTTGAAATCACATTACGCCGGCTATGTACAATCGGTGTACAAGAACGGACGCGTGTACGATCTTGAGCTCCTGTTTTCGTCGAAATCGGTCAATCAAATGTATATCCGGATCGAATACCTCAAGAAATTTTCCGATCAGAGAGCAGCAGACCTTCAGCGCATTACGCAGAAAAAGGGCGAGCTGGAGCGGCAGAATGATCAGCTGCAGCAGACTCTTGACGAGGAGCGGAGGCTGCTGGCCGAAAAAACAAAAGAAGAACGAAACCTGAAGAACAAGGCATATCAGCGGCAGAGAGTTCTGAGCCAGATTCGACGGGACAAGAAGGCCTATCGTCAGGAACTTTCCAGGAAAACGGCGGCGGTACAGAAAATCGAACAACTCATCGCCGACCTTATTGAAAAAGAACAAATTCGGAAAGAAGAGGCCCGGAAGCAGCGCGAAGCTGCCGCCGCGAGAGAACGCGAACGTCAGCGGCAGAGCCTTGCCTCAGCCGAACCCGTTCCCGATCCGGTGCTGGACATTGAGCCCACAGGCACGTTTGCCCAGAGGCGGGGAAGTCTTCGTTGGCCCGTTGCATCGGGGGCGATTGCATCGCGCTTCGGAAATCAGACACACCCCGTTCTCAAAACGATTACCCAGAATACAGGGATTGATATTTCCGTCAAGGTGGGAACCGACGTTAAGGCGGTGGCCGAGGGAGAGGTCTCCATCCTTTCCTTCATCCCCGGCTACGGCAATGTCCTGATTCTCAATCATTACAACGGCTATCGTACCGTCTATGCCCACCTCTCCGACATCAATGTCGTTGAGTCACAAAAGGTGAGGGAGGGGGAAATCATCGGAAAAAGCGGTGATTCGATTGCCGGATCTCTTCTCCATTTTGAAATCTGGAAGGAGCGGGACAAACAAAACCCCGAACTCTGGCTGATGAAACAATAGAGAGGACCGCCGCACGTGCAGCGAGCTCCGTCAGACTTCGCTGTGCGCAACAATGTGTTCCGGTCCGCGTATATACGGTGACACAACTTTTTAGAGAATGTCGATTTTCATGAAAATGTTCCGTCGTAGTTTCCCAATGCTTGTTCTTGCAGCAAGCCTGTTTGGCCAGGAAGAACCTGCCTCAACTGCCGCGCTGAATCTGACCATCGGCAATACCGGCGTGAGCTTTGGCAATGCACCGCGCATCAATGGCCTCCGGTTCAACTGGAGCGACAGTCATTTGGAACAGATCAACGGGATCAATGTCACCCTGTGGAAGCCCTCGGGAGATGGACCGGGAGGGGACATCAATGGGATTGCCATCGGTGTGGTTGCCCCATCGGCCATGAGAATCCGGGGGATTGCGATGAGCCCCGCCGCGGTGACCGTTGGCTCGAGCATGGAAGGAGTCTCGCTGGCCGGACTTGCGCTTGTTTCGCAAGGATCTGTCTTTGGCGTCACTGTTGCCGGTCTGGCTGTTGTAAGCCAGGGAGATGTTCTGGGGTTCAATCTTGCAGGTTTGGCGACCGTTGCTCAGGGCGATATTGCCGGAATTTCCGTGAGCGCCCTTGCTGCAGTCGCCCAGGGTTCCATGAGCGGCATCGGAGTCGGAGGGCTTGCGACGATCACACAGAAGAATTTCAACGGCCTGAGTATCGGAGGCCTGGCAACAGTTGCGCAGGGTGACATCGAGGGAATGAGCTTTGGCGGGCTTGCAACCGTCGCCCAGGGGAATTTGACCGGCATCGCGTTTGGGGGCCTCGCCGTGGTGGCGCAAGGTGACCTGACAGGAATTTCTTTCGGCGGAGCAGCGGTCGTGGGACAAAAATCTGTTTCAGGGATTACGGCGACTCTCGGTCAGATTGAAAGCGAAGGAACGATCAGCGGCCTGAATATTGCGGGCTACAAGATCGAAGGGAGGACGGTCAGCGGAGTGAATATTGCGGCGCTCTGGACGGAGACGGAGAACCTGAGTTTTCTGACGATTGGAGGATATCACAGGACCTACGATCGGCAAACCGGCCTCACCATAGGACTTTTCAATCATGCACACGATCTTGCGGGGGTTCAGATCGGCCTCATCAATTATGTCGAATCCAACCCTCCCGGCCTGAAGATTCTCCCCATCGTGAATGTGAAATTCTGAGGCGCAGCAGCAAATGCTCAAACGCGTTTCGGGATGAACATCCTATCCTCTCAACACGGCGTCAATCCTCGTTAATTCCTCATCGCTGAACGTCCTCATGTTCAAGGCCTCCACGGCCTCGTCAAGGTGAGCGATGCGGCTCGCGCCAATCAACACTGAAGTGATCTGCGGTTGACGCAGTATCCATGCTACCGCCATTTGCGCCAGTTTCTGGCCACGCTGAAGAGCAATCTCGTTCAAACGACGGATTGTCGAGAGTTTTTCCTGCGTAATCTGTTCGGGCCTCAGGAACCCATGGGGCTTTCCCGCTCTTGAATCGCGGGGAATGCCGTTGAGATATTTGTCCGAGAGCAAGCCTTGCGCCAGCGGGGAAAACGCGATGCACCCGATGCCCTCCCGTTCCAGCACGTTGAGCAGTCCTCCCTCGACCCATCGTTCAAACATGCTGTATTTCGGCTGATGGAGAAGACACGGCGAGCCCAGTTGGTTCAGCAGCTGCGAGGCTTTGGTGGTCTGCTCTGCCGAATAGGACGAAATGCCCGCATAGAGAGCTTTGCCGCTTTTCACGATGTGATCGAGCGCGCCCATCGTTTCTTCCATCGGTGTTTCAGGATCGGGACGGTGATGATAGAAGATATCGACGTACTCCAGCCCCATCCTGGAAAGACTCTGGTCAAGGCTGGCGATAAGATATTTTCGCGATCCTCCGTTGCCGTACGGTCCCGGCCACATCAGATACCCCGCCTTGGTGGAAATAATCATTTCGTCGCGGTGCCCGGAGAAATCCTCCCGCAGGATTCTGCCGAAATTCATTTCCGCGGTGCCGGGGGGCGGACCGTAGTTGTTGGCCAGGTCAAAATGCGTAATCCCAAGGTCAAACGCCCTTCGCACAATTGCGCGGCATGTTGCGAAATCATCGACGTCTCCGAAATTATGCCACAAGCCGAGTGAAATTGCCGGGAGCATCAGACCGCTTCGTCCGCAGCGATTATAATGCATTGCGTCATAACGATTGCCGGCAGCATGGAACGGTCGGGTCTTTGAGGCTTTTCCGGTTTTCATCTTCATCAGAGGATCAGGGAGTGAGTTCGACAAGCCAATATAAGAAAGAAAAGCACATTCAGAATACAACAAAAAGAGTCCTTGCGGCCGTCAGAACGCGGTGCTATTTCTTCCGAATATTTCTTATGTTGGCTCGCACAAAAGCAGTCGTTGTCCGGATACGTTCAATATCTCCCAACGTCCCATGTCTATGCGCAGTCTCGTCATTGCCACTTTCACAGCACCGTTGGTGCTACTCGCCTTCTCCTCCTGCCGGGGCACATCGGACCAGGTCGACGGCGATGCGCAGAAACTGTTGACAGAATGGGTGGGAAATGAAGCCTGCGCACGTTGTCATCAAACCATCCATGACAGTTACAACAAGACGGGAATGGGGAGGAGTTTTCCGCGGCTGGATGTACGCTCTCTTGCAGCCACCATCACCTTCGGACAGCCCGTCCATGACGCATCGTCTGGGTTTTCCTACGTTGCGCTACTGCGCGACAGCCAGCTCGTCATGCGCGAGTACCGGATGGAACGCGGGGCCATCACCTATATGCAGGAGCGCGTTGCGGCGTACCAAATCGGGAGCGCGAATCAAACCATCAGCTTCATTGAGCGGCAGGGTGGATTCCTTTTCGAAATGCCCCTGACATGGTACTCGGGGAAGAAGCAGTGGGATATGAGTCCCGGGTATGAGGGAAACAACATGCGGTTCGACAGGCCGATCAACAGCACCTGCATGAATTGTCACAATGGCCCGAGTGTGCGTGAGGCTTCCACCGAAAATTTCTTCACCCACGTGAAACAGGGGATTGGATGCGAGAGCTGCCACGGACCCGGAAAGAGGCATAGTGAGGCGGCGGATCGCTCTCCCGAAGACAAGAGCCTCATTCGTTCAACGATACGGAACTCGCCGAGGTGGAGCCGCGATGTGCAGATGGACCTGTGTCAGCGGTGTCACCTGGAAGGACTCAGCGTGTGGAACGACGGCATCGAACCGCATATGGTTGAGCCCGGAGAGCCTCTTGCGCGCTACAAGGCGGTCTTCGCCACCAATGTTTCTCATGAGGATGAAAGCGCATTCAATATTGCCGCACAGGCCGACAGGCTGAGGAAGAGCGCCTGCTATGTCAAGAGCGGGACAATGACGTGCACGACATGTCACGACCCTCACACGACATCAACGACGATGCAGAAGAAGTTCTTTAACAACACCTGCCTCTCCTGCCACGCCGGCGATGACCATTCGGTTGCCTGTTCGTTCAATCATTCGGTCCCCGAGAAGGCGCGCGAGTGCGTTTCCTGCCACATGAGCATCGGCGAGACGAGCGACATTCCACATGTGTCGTACACGGACCATTATATCCGGCGAACGCCGCAGCAGCGCGGCAGCGGGAGGAAAGCAGGAATTGAACCGATGCGGGCGCTGGTGCCGATGATTCATGCTGCCGATCTCAGGACGCAGCTCCAGCAACGGGGCATCGCCTATTTTGAGTTTCATCAAACCCAGGAACAGAAGAGCGAGTATCTCGACAGTGCAATTACCCTGCTGGCCTCGGCGCGCGCCATGGGTGCGCAGCGGCAGGACGGTGAAGATGATTACGTGGCGGGAACGTCCCTCAACCTGCGCGGGCGGACCAATGAAGCGGAAGCTGCCCTCCGGCGGGCAATCGAACGCAATCCGCAGCATGCGCGGGCGTTGTACATGCTGGGGAGCACATTGTCGCTTCAGGGCCGATTGAAGGAATCCGCCGAATTGTTTCGCAGGGCAATTTCCGTACAACCGCGTCTGATCGAAAGCTCTCTCGGCCTGGGTCGTGTGCTGCTTTCCATGCGCGATCCTCTCGAGGCGTCGAAAGCACTCCTGCAAGCGGTCGCATACGATTCACTCTCGTATCCCGAGCTGCATTTTTCCCTGGCTCAGGCTCATCAGCAGATGGGCGATCTCACGCAAGCAGAACGGCGGCTCGAGAAAGTCCTGCAGCTTCAGCCGGGATTCGAGCCGGCCCATGAGGGACTCATTGAAATAGCGGTGCGGCGGCAGGACTGGCCGGAGGTCTTGAAGAAGTGTGATGAAGTGTTGAAGCGAAACCCCCTGCATGTTCCAACCCTCCTCAACAAGAGCACCGCGTACTGGAACATCGGGAAAAAACGGGATGCGATGGAAACGGCCAGGAGCGTACTCCTGATCGATCCGGAAAATACAACTGCCCGGTCATTTCTGAAAGCACAGTAGAAAACCGTCCAATTGTAGTGTTTGTCTCCATCGCGCTGCGTGGCCTTGTCACTGGAAAACGAGCCTTCTTTTCCTTATATTAGTAGAGCAATTATTCAATCTTCACTCTGCGATAGTACCGGGGTGTAGCTCAGCCCCGCAAACAGAGCGGGACTTCGCTTTAACGGAAGTACAATCGATTACCTGGGGTGTAGCTCAGCCCCGCAAAGAACGCGGGACTTCACTGCAACGGGAAGTACAATCGATTACCCGGGGTGTAGCTCAGCCCCGCAAAGAACACGGGACTTCGCTTTAACGGAAGTACAATCGATTATCCGGGGTGTAGCTCAGCCTGGCTAGAGCGCTTGCTTTGGGAGCAAGAAGTCGCTGGTTCGAATCCAGTCACCCCGACTCCCAATTCGACTGAGCTTAACGTTTCTGAGTTAAGTTCATTGTCGAATTGAGGACCCCGCCGTTTTGTGGCGGGGGTCTGCCAGGAGGGAGTCCGTCAGAAAGCGACGGGACAAGAAGTCGCTGGTTCTGCACCGGCTTGTCCGCCGTCTTTGTGGCGGAAGGCGCGTCCGCTTTCAGCGGAGAATCCAGTTTACCCCGTAGAGCCGTTGTGTGGCGATTCACCCCGACTCAATACTGATCCTGTGCTTGGTTCTGCAGAGATATAAAACTCCCAGACAACATTCAAAATGAATGCAGGTCATTTGGCCTGCATTTTCTTATCCTCGTTTTTCCGATTGATCCGGCTCATTCGATTTGCCGAAAACAGGAACGCTTTTCACGCAAATAAGAATCAGTCGGTCTGGAAGGAAGTTCATCTGCCAGATTTCGAATGTTTGGTCTGGCACACTATATGAGTATATGCTCATATGCTTGACAACTCAAGGAACGACCGATGAAAACTTCAGCACTTGTGAAAGCCGATATTCTCTCCGCACTTGGCCATCCAAACCGCATCCGGATCCTGGAATACTTGCGGAAAGATGTCCGCTGCAACTGTGAACTGGCACCTGCGCTGGAGCTCGAACAGTCGAACCTCTCCCGTCACCTTAAGGTCTTGCTGCAGGCAGGAATTCTGAAATCATCGAAAAGCGGGCTACGAGTGAACTTCGAGGTTGTCGATGATCGCGTTTTCAAGATTCTTGATGTCGCCGCAGCAATAGCGCGAAAAGACGTGGAGAGGAAAGTGGAAGCTTTGGAAGAAGCATAAGGCATAACGCAAATAAGGAACAACAAGAATGACTATTAAAGTTCTCGGACCTGGTTGCATGAACTGCAAAACCCTGGAACGTCGCACCATCGAGGTTCTTTCGGAACTCCATTTAAAGGCAGATGTCCGGAAAGTGGAAGACTTTGACTCCATTGTCAGCTACGGCATCATGCGAACACCCGGACTGGTGATCGACGAGAAAGTCGTCTGGCAAGGGGGCGTCCCGACTGTTGGAAAGATCAAGGAGTTGATCCTTGCACAGGAAGCAAACGCGTCGCGACAATGAAAGAATGGACGAAGTTCTCCATCCTCGTCGCGGCATTCCTGGTTTTCTACTTTGCCCCGATTGACGCACCGATCATGCTTGCTTCCCTGGGTGCGGGACTGACCCTTCTCCAGGAGTATGCACGCCTTCATGTCCTCACCTGCCTTGTTCCAGCCTTCTTCATCGCGGGGACTATAGCCGTTTATATCAAAAAGGATGCTGTGATAAGGCTGTTGGGGCCTGCGACGAAGAGGTATATCGCATATCCCATTGCCAGCATTTCAGGGGGGATCCTTGCCGTCTGCTCATGTACGATTCTACCGCTCTTCACGGGTATTTACAAGCGAGGGGCCGGAATCGGCCCCGCTGTCGCGTTTCTGTTCACCGGTCCAGCCATCAACATTACGGCGATTCTCCTGACCGGCTCTGTCCTCGGCTGGGACTTTGCCGTCAGCAGGCTCGTTGCAGCTGCCGTCATCTCCGTCATTGCAGGGCTTATTATGGCTGCTGTTTTCCGGAGTCACGACAAAGGGAACGCAACCAATGGTTTTGCCACCAGCATGCAGGAGGATGTTCCGTACTCAAATTGGACCATCTCGATGTTTTTTGTTCTTCAACTTGCAGTCCTTGTGATCTTTGGATTATCCATTCCTCCGGCAATAAAAGCAGCTCTCATCATACTTTCTGTGAGTGCTATCCTCGGCATCGTGTTCGTGAAATTCCAGAAAGAACACACCCTCGAATGGATGCGCCAGACATGGGACCTCACAAAGAAGATTCTTCCCTATCTCTTTGTAGGTGTCTTCGTTGCAGGGATGATCGAAGTCGTTGTGCCGAAGGAGGCTGTGACACGGCTCGTGGGAGAGAACACGCTCCTCTCAAACGCCGTGGCCTCAACCTTCGGCGCCTTCATGTACTTCGCCACGCTCACCGAAGTCCCGATTATTCAGAAATTGATGGCACTTGGGATGGGCCGGGGTCCGGCATTGACTCTGTTGCTGACCGGCAACGCTTTGAGCCTCCCGGGCATGATTGTACTCTTCACGGTCATGGGAAGGAAGCAAGCGGCGATGTACATTCTTCTTATTATGGCGCTCTCTATTATTGCGGGTCTGCTGTTCGGAGAATTGATCACCTGAGCCGTACGAAAGGCCAATCAGGATGAAATCTGCGCTTCTTTTCCTCGCTCTGTGCACTGTGTTGCCCGGAAATCCGCTCTCCGGTCAATCAAAGAAATCTCAGAGACCGGCTGAGAAAGCCATCGTCACATTTTGTCAGCCTCCTTACATCGACAACAGGCAGCTGAGGAGCCGCTTTTTGTTTCCATCAACAGCCCCCGTCGGCCATCCTGCAAGAAGGATCACTGGCTCTGGTGGTACATACATGAGCAAATTGTGACGAATAACCGACTTCACTTGCTTCGGAATCAAAAATCGAACACCTTCAAGCCAACAAGAACATCATCGTGCGAAAAATGAGGAGTTGAAGCGGGTTTCAGATAGAGGGGGAGTGATGTTAGAGAATTCAATCCATTTCTTGAAAAAGCGTGAACGCGGATCAATGATCCCGTGTCACGCTTTTCTTGTTTTGACTCCGGCCGATGATGAGGAGAGAGAATGCCATCATGTTGAAAAAAAAGAAGAACCACGGCGATCAGTTCCTGCGAACTATTTTCGAAAGCATGTCCGAAGGAGTTGCGTTTCACGAGATCATCTATGAAAAAAAAGCAGCGATAGACTATCGTATTCTCTCCGTGAATCCCGCATTCGAAAAGAACACCGGGCTGAAAGCGAGGAATCTTCTGGGAAAACCAGCCAGCCAAGCGTACGCAATGAAGCCCCCTCCATTCCTTGACATCTATGCAACAGTGGCAAGGACCGGAAAGGCGCATTCTTTCGAGACATATTTTGAGCCCCTGAAAAAGCATTTTCGTATCTCAGCCAGCTCACCGAAACGCGGACAATTCGTTACGGTGTTCGAAGATATTACCACGAGGAAAAA
>CAZRPU010000024.1:0-3757 GCA_964602055.1 uncultured Ignavibacteriaceae bacterium | reverse complement strand
CTGACTGCCCTGAAGATCGACCTCTCGCTCATCAAGCGTCTCTCGGTGGGAGGAAAGACTTCTCCCAATGGGCCGGACGTTATGGAGGTTTTTGAGGGAATGTCAGCGTTGATTGACCAGACAATTCAGCAGGTCCGCCAACTCTCAACAGGCCTGAGGCCGACGGTCTTGGACGATCTGGATCTCGTTGCTGCCATCAAGTGGCAGGCCGGGGAATTCAGCAAGAGGACCTCCATCCGATGTCTTGTCCGATCCTCGCTTCCTGCCCATCCGCCGGACCCCGTGATATCCACGGCGCTCTTTCGCATTTTTCAGGAAGGACTGACGAACATCATACGGCATGCGAAAGCCACAAAAGTCGTTGTCGCCCTCCATGTACGAGGAGGCAAGATCCGTTTTACGGTCGCCGATAACGGTATTGGTATTTCGACCGATCAGGCGAACAACCGAAAGTCCCTTGGTTTGCTCGGTATGGCGGAGCGCGCCCTGAGCATTGGGGGATCTCTGAACCTTCGCGGGAAACCCGGGCGAGGGACCACGCTCACGGTGGAGAGTCCGCTTCGTGTGCCAAAGGGGTGAATTCTAAGAAAGGGGACCAGATGATTCGCGTGATGGTTGTGGATGACCATACGGTGGTTCGTGAGGGATTGAAAAGAATTATCGATTTGGAATCGGACATGCGCGTGGTCAAGGAGGGGGCAAGCGGGGAGGAAGCAATCCAGGGAGCCATGGCGGGGGATATCGATGTCATGGTCCTGGATGTGACTATGCCCGGGCGGAGCGGGCTCGATGCTTTGACTGAAATCAAGAAGCTTCGTCCGCACATCCGCGTTATCATCCTCAGCATGCTTACGGAAGAACAGGCGGGAGTTCGAGCATTACGGGCCGGAGCCTCGGGCTACCTTACCAAAGAAAGCGCTCCCGATGAGATGGTTCGTGCGATCAGGAAAGTGTCCGAGGGGGTTCGATATATCACGCCCGGCCTCGCAGAAAAACTTGCTTCGATCATTCAGGATGGTGAAGATACGCTTCACGCGAAACTGTCGAACCGTGAATTTGAAGTCCTTCGTCTCCTTGCTAAGGGAAAATCCGTTACGGAAATAGCAAAGCAGCTGTCGCTCAGTGACCGTACCGTAAGCACCTACCGCTCCCGTATTCTTGAAAAAATCGGCGTCAGCTCCAATGCGGATCTCGTGAGGTATGCATTGGAACACAAGTTAATAGACTAGTCGTTTACCTCAGCGCATCCCCTCAGCTCGCCCTCTCTGACAATAATTTCTCCGTTCGCTTTGTAGTGGAATCCCTACAAGGGACTTCCCGCATGCGGACACCAATCCTTCAATAGATCCTTCAGTCGTTGTGTTCCTTCCACGATACCGCGTCCCGACGTATTCATCTACATTGTATTATTAGCTTTGCCTCGCTGAAGGGCTCATTCAGCATCACCGAAAGAACAAAAATGACAATCCTTCTGGCAGATGATTCGAGTGAAATTCGAAAAACCTTGAAAAGGTTTCTTAGAACCATGAAAGCCGAAATCGAGATTGAAGAGGCAGCAACGGTTCGTGCCGCTATCGACATGGCCGATCGCCTCAAGCCCGACGTACTGATCCTTGATCACAATTTCCCCGATGGGATCGGCTTGGAGGTCTTACGGGAGGTAAGAAGAAAAAACACGTCGAGGATCATCATAGCACTCACGAATTTTGCAGAGGCACAACTGAAACGAAAGTATTTTCTTAATGGTGCAAACTACTTTCTGGATAAATCGAAGGACTTTGAAAAGGTGTTGAAAATATGCGAACGAATGAGTTGAACTATACAGCAGACCGATCACCAGGTAAACAATGGACAAGCGAGGATATGGTGAAGCAAATCCGAGTCCCAAAGACAGAATCAATTCAGGAGGAAAAAACAAAGGGAACCCCCACAAGGACAAGACCGCCCTTTAATTTCATGTTATTCGATACACTTGACGCAGTGATCATGACAAACCCCGAGGGCGTCATCTCCTACTGGAACCAGGTTGCCGAAAATCTCTTTGGATGGCAGTCAAGTGAAGTAGTCGGGTTTCATATCAGGGATACGCAGGCATTTCAGGAAATGGGAAAAGCAGGGGAGTCTATTCTCAGCCTGCTGCGATCGGGTAAACCGTGGAAAGGTGACCTGCTCGTCAGAACCAAATCAGGTGAAGCAATTCCCGTGATTCTTCACACGTCACCCGTTTTTAAAAAAGACGGGAGCTTAACGGGGTTTATGGGTCTCATGGTGGATATTTCACTACAGAAGGAGGCGGAATTCCGTTTAAGACAGTCAGAGAAGATGTATCGCGAGGTGGTTGAAAACGCCGACCACATGATCTATACAACAGATGAGCGGGGATTCTTCAGGCATGCCAACAAGGCAGCGTCAACTCTCTCGGGGTATTCCGCAGACGAACTTGCAGGAATGCACTTTACCGATCTTGTGCATAGGGATCATCGGAAAAAAGTCCTCTTGCATTACCTCCGTCAGAAGCACAATCGGACGGAAAGTTCATTTGCTGAACTTCCCTTTCGGACAAAAGATGGAGAACTTCGTTGGGTGGCCCAAGATGCCAAAATCATTTTGGAGGGAGGAAAATTTGCCGGATTTCATGTTATCGGCCGTGACGTCACTGATAGAAAGAAGGCGGAGGAAGAACGGCAGAGGTTTTTTGAAGTATCGATGGAAATGCTTTGCATTGCAGGGTTCGACGGGTTGTTCAAAGAGCTGAATTCGTCCTGGGAAAGAGTTCTCGGATGGTCCCAAAAGGAACTCATGAGCAGGCCCTTTCTTACGTTTGTCCATCCGGATGACCGCGAAATGACGTTGAAGGCTTCTGAGGAGCTTTCTGTGGGGAAACCGGTGCTCGGATTTGAAAACCGATATGAAGCGAAGGATGGTTCGTATAAGTGGCTTTCGTGGAATTCCTATGGGGACGTCGACAAAGGCATGATATACGCAAGTGCCAGGGACATCACAGAACAAAAACAATTCCGGGAGGAGATTACGAAGCTCACAAGAGCGATAGAACAAAGCCCGGTTTCTCTTGTCATTACGGATCCGGAGGGGCACATCGAATATGCGAATCCCAAATTCTCCGAAATCTCCGGCTATGAGCACCATGAGGTCCTTGGAAAGAAACCGAGTATTCTCAAATCGGGAATCACGCCGGCATCGGTTTATGGTGAATTGTGGAAGACCATCACTGCAGGAAGAGAATGGACAGGGGAGCTCTGCAACAAGAAAAAGAATGGCGAATTCTACTGGGAAAGAGTATCGATTTCTCCCGTGAAGAACCATGAGGGGCGGATTGTGCATTTCATCGGCATCAAGGAGGATATCACCCAGCAGAAATGTGATCGTGAGAAGATCGAGGAACAGGCAAATTTCCTCAATAAAGCTTCCGATGCAATCAGTGTCCATGATCTCGACGGAACGTACCGCTACTGGAACCGCGGTGCTGAGACTCTCTACGGTTTTAAAGAATCGGAAATTCTTGGCGGCAACATCTCGAACATCTTGGTCACAAAGGATACATCATCGTATGACAAGGCACTTCGGGAATTGCTCGAGCGCGGTGAATGGACAGGGATACTCACGCACAAGCGCAAAGATGGGCGGGAAATCATTGTCCAGGCACGTTGGACGCTTTTGAGGAACGGCGGCGATCGGCCCAAGGGTGTGTTATCGATTTGCTCTGACATTACAGAGAAGAGGCGGATGGAAGATCAGA
>CAZRPU010000023.1:0-31992 GCA_964602055.1 uncultured Ignavibacteriaceae bacterium | reverse complement strand
ACATCGGAAGAATTTGGTGTCTTCTTCTTATGTGGTCGCGCTTTTGGGTGGCGGGATTTCTGTCGCGGCGGTCAGGAATGGACGTGTGATTGATGTCAACGACGCTTCGAGCGATGGACCGTTTTCCCCCCAACGGACCGGCGGTCTTCCGCTGCAGCCGCTTGTGTCGCTCTGCTTCTCGGGAAAAAAAAAGGAAGAAGAAGTGCGGACGATGATCATGGGTCGGGGAGGCCTGGTGGCCTATGAGGGAACGCCGTCCGTGGAAGCGGTCGCTCAAAAGGCCCGATCGGGAAATACCAATGCCGCCGTTGTGCTCGAAGCAATGGCATACCAAATTGCAAAAGAGATCGGTTCAATGGCGGCGGTACTCAAGGGATCGGTGGATGGAATCATTCTCACGGGGGGTGTTGCTTCGTCAGCCATGGTAACTGATTGGATTTCCTCCAGGGTAGGGTTTATTGCGCCCGTTCTGTGCTATCCCGGAGAACAGGAACTTCTTTCTCTCGCGCAGGGAGTTCTGAGGGTGCTCAGGGGACAAGAACGGGCAAGAGAGTATTAAGGAAATGACCATGAATCAACTGATAGCGAGTTTCGAAAACCTGCAACAACGTGCAAAAGCAATCCCTCAAAAACGAATCGGCGTCGTCAATCCGAATAACCGGGAAACGTTCGATGCGTTGGCCGAAGCGCAAAGATCCCTGAATCCCCGGTTTGTTCTGGTCGGCGACCGTCGCGCCATTGAGCTTGGGCTCAAAGAGACGGGAAAGGGAACACCTGAGCATGTGGAGATCGTAGAAGCGCAAAATCCGCTCGACGCGCTCAGCATCTCCATGGCTCTTGCCCGGGATAATCGGTTTGATATCCTCATGAAGGGAGGAATAGATACAGCAGCGTTCATGCGGGGAGTTCTTCAACCCGAAACAGGACTCAGAACCGGCCGGCTGCTGAGCGATATCTTTGTCCTCGAATATCCTGAACGCGTTCAAAACAAGCTGATCATGATTACCGACGGCGGCATGACGCTTCTGCCGGACCTGATGAACAAGGTGGAACTTATCAACAACGCGGTCCAGGTTGCCCATGCTCTTGGAAATCCCAGGCCGAAAGTCGCAATCTTGTCCGCAACGGAGTTCATTGTTCCAAAGCTCGAATCGACCATCGACGCGGCGGCCCTCTCGAAAATGAACGAGAGAGGACAGATAAAGGGTTGCATCGTCGACGGCCCTTTGGCACTCGACAATGCCGTTTCTCTGGAAGCTGCAGCGGAAAAACGAATCGATTCTCCTGTCGCCGGACGGGCGGAAATATTGGTGGCGGCCAACATCGAATCTGCCAATAGCCTTGCCAAGAGCACGACGTACTTTGCCAATCTTCGCCTTGCGCATGTCATTGTCGGTGCCCGGATTCCCATTCTTATCCCTTCCAGGGCGGACAAGAGCGATGCAAAACTTCTTTCTTTGGCGCTGGGAATCGTGATGAGTGAATGGAAAGATGATTCCTCTGATTGAACCAAGATTCGCAATCGCACAACCGAACATGAAACTTGCTCAGGCGCGCTGCGTAGGCACTGGGACACCATTGTGAACAACTTCTCGATGGAGAATGATGAATCCCCGTCATAGATTGATGCTGTTGCTGCTCCTTCCTGCACTTCTGCTTCTTTCACCTTCGGCGGATGCCCAGACCAACGCGACCCCTTGCGCCAATGACCCCGTCCATCGTCAATTCGATTTCTGGGTAGGCGAATGGAATGTGTTCGACACCAAAGGAGAGAAGAAAGGGGAGAGCAGCATTCAGAATATTCTCGGCGGATGTGTGATCTTTGAAAACTGGAGCGGCCATACGGGCTATACCGGCAAGAGTTTCAATTTCGTGGATCCGGGGACGGGGAAATGGCGTCAAACATGGGTGGATGCGGTGGGGGGAAAAATAGAATTTACAGGCCAGCTTGAGGGCAAAGATATGGTCTTCTTTTCCGAGGAAAAGGAGAAAGACGGCAAGCCTTATACGAGGAGACTGACATTCTTCAACCTCGGTCCCGACAAAGTTCGCCAGTTTTCCGAACGGACGTACGACACAGGAACAACCTGGCACGTCGAGTACGATTTCCTCTACGTCCGCAAGTAATATCGGTTTCTGAGATTCCCGGGCGGACATTCCCGCTCAATACAAACTTCTGTCTCCAAGGGACAACAGCAGGAACGAGCTTTTCCTCTGAGGAACTTCCGCCCAGATTGTTCTGGCATCTTCACTTTTTCCCCCCTATTTTTTCTCCATCACGAAAAATCTTATCCTATGCTCAAAGGCGTTTTTTCCGTTCTTCCAACTCCCTTTCTTGCAGATCAGTCCGTCGACATTGCGGGATTGAAGAGCGTTGTTGATTTGTACCTCCGCGCCGGTGTCAATGGGCTCACAGCTTCGGGTGTGACCAGCGAAACATCGAGGCTCTCTGAGAAGGAACGGCTGCAGGTGCTCGAAACCGTCATGCAGCATGTCAACGGGCGGGTCCCGGTCGTGATCGGCGCTTCGTCGGAAGGATTGAAGACGTGCATCGAATGGACCAAAACAGCGCGTGCACTTGGCGCCGTTGCTGTCATGATAAGCCCTCCCCGGCTCCCGAAATTGAACTCTCAGGCAGTGGTGGATCACTTCCGATCGGTTGCCGCAGAGGTGGAGATTCCCATCATTGTTCAGGATTATCCTCCGGTTTCCGGATTTACGATGGAGCCGGCGTTGCTGGCCCGCATTGCACAAGAAGTCCCCGCCGTCAAAGGAATCAAGCTGGAAGATCCGCCGACCCCCCTGAAGATCACGCGGGTTCTCGACGTGTTAAAAGGCAGGCCGATGGAGATTGTGGGGGGCCTTGGCGGCACGTACCTGTTTGAGGAACTCCTTGCCGGAGGAGTCGGGGCGATGACGGGATTTGCGCTTCCGGAAATCTTGGTGAAGGTCGTAAGGCTCTTTCACGAAGGGAAAAATGACGAGGCATCGGAATTTTTCTACAGAACAGTAGCTCTCATGCGCTTCGAGTTTCAAGAGGGCATAGGCATGGCGATCCGGAAGGAAATGCTCCGGCGGCGCGGGGTACCCATCCGCTCCGATGCGAGAGCCCCGGGCGCGAAAATGGATGATGCGACCCGCAAATCCCTCGAATCTCTGATCCGCTGGACGCGCAATAATCTCAAGGACATCACATGGACCTCGGACTGAAAAACAAGGTGGCAATGGTTTCCGGGGCAAGCAAGGGGCTTGGGCTTGCCGTGGCCCGCATTCTCGCCGCTGAGGGGGCACAGGTTTCGATCGCTTCGCGCGATACCTCGATGATTCAGGAAGCGAAGAGAGCACTTCAGAAGGAATCGAAAGCCGAGGTTCTGGCGTGCACGGCGGACGTGCGTTCGCCGGAAGCGGTCGAGCGATGGAAGGACGATACCTTGCGGGAATTCGGCGGAGTGGATCTGCTCTTTTCGAATACAGGCGGGCCCCCGTCGGGAGGCTTCCTGAGTTTCGAAGAAAAAGCCTGGAAGGATGCCCTCGACCTCCTGTTCTTGAGCGCTGTCCGAATGGCAAAAACGGCCATTCCTCTTATGAAACAGCGGGGCGGCGGAAGTGTGGTGTTCTCAACGTCTTCGTCGGTGAAGGAGTCTATCGATAATCTTACGCTCTCAAATGTTGCGCGGGCTCCGGTGGCCGCCCTGGCCAAGACCCTCTCCAGAGAATTTGCGAAGGATGGAATCCGCTTCAATAACCTGATCCCCGGACGCATCCAGACCGATCGCCTGACCGAGCTCGATACTGCGAATGCCCAGAAGAAAAATATTTCCGTGGATGAACAGCGGAAAATCATGATGGCAACGATCCCGCTGGGGCGATATGGAACAACGGAGGAATTCGCCCGGGCGGCGGTCTTCCTTCTTTCTCCTGCAGCATCCTACATTACCGGTGCAAGCCTCCAGGTCGATGGAGGCATGATCAAGAGTGTTTTCTGAAAGACGCCTATGAACATTGCCCGCAGCGCGTTGTTATGGATTTCTGAAAACAGGAAGCTTCGTGAATCGCTGCCGAAGTACAAGTTTGTCCGCCGGGCGGTCACTCGGTTTATGCCGGGCGAGAATCTGTCAGATGCCATCAATGCCGCGCAAATCCTCCAACGGGACTCCATCAAGACCATTTTCACGAGACTGGGGGAAAACGTGGGGGAAGAGCTGGAGGCGCGGAATGTTGCGGATCACTATTGCGAAGCGCTCCGGGATATCAAACAGAGTGGACTCGATGCGTACGTTTCGGTCAAACTGACTCAGTTGGGGCTCGACCTCAGTGAGGATGTGTGCTACGCCAACCTTCGCCGGATTCTTGAAGAGGCGCATCAGCTCGGTAACTGGGTCTGGATCGACATGGAGCAGAGCCCTTATGTCGACCGCACGCTCGGGATCTATCGGCGGGCGAAGTCCTCGTATGACAAGGTCGGTATTTGCCTTCAGGCATATCTCTACCGGACGCAAAAGGATGTCGAGGATCTTCTTTCCTTGAAGCCCGCTGTCCGGCTCGTCAAGGGGGCGTATGCAGAGCCCGCAACAACGGCATTCCCGAAGCGCAGCGATGTCGATGCCAACTTCTTTGCGCTTTCAAGAATTCTGCTGGAACAAACTTCTCAGGGAGTATTCTTCGGTGTTGCAACGCATGACCCCGTTCTGATCAGCCGCATTCAGCACGAAGCCCAGCGGATCGGCGTAGGGAGGGATCAGTATGAGTTTCAGCTTCTCTATGGCATCAAAATGGACCTTCAGCGTCGCCTCGCAGGGGAGGGATACCGCATCCGCAGCCTCATCAGCTATGGGAGTTACTGGTTCCCTTGGTATGTCCGCAGGCTGGCCGAGAGGCCGGCAAATGTCCTCTTCGTCCTCAAGAACGTTCTCACCCGGTAAAAGACGCTTCGACCAACTCTCCTCCTAAGTCCGATCACATCGCACGTTCGTCGCGCCCTGCACTTCCATTTTTTGAGTGAACCGGCGTTCCTGGAGGAAATCGGGTGGGGAGCGTAATATTGAGGGGGAAAGAAGAAGGGAGCGGCGGGGTGGGAGTCTATTTCTTCTTTTTCGGACGAAGCTTCAACCTCAACGTTTTGATCTCAAACGGTGCAAACTTCAAGGTGAGCTTCCCTTTGGAGGGCTTAATCTTCTGGACGACCTGTTCAAGAAGGTCGCATTCAAAGGCTTGATCGATTCCATAACCGAATTCGAGATGATGTCTTCCGGCCTGGCCGTGGGATTCGTGAAGACGAACGATGATCTCCTGCCCTTCCTCGGCACGTTTGACCGCATCTAACGCAAGCGAGGACGGCAGGGAAGTCAGAAGCGGCGCTATCTCTTTCGCCTGGGAGAACTCCCGTATGATGAGCGGATGATTCAGCTCTCTGGCCCTCCGGACGGTTTCTCCCTTGCGCCAGTCCCCGGCATGCGGAGAGATCGAATACACAAATACATGTTCTCCCTGATCCGTTGCTTGCGAACTCCCGTGTCTCCAGGGTTCCACGGGATGTGGAAAGCGCGGTGATCGCAGCAGCGTCAGTCGGAGAGTACCGTCTTTCACGTCATAGCCGTACTTGCTATCGTTCAGTAGGCTGACTCCGAATTTAGCGTCGGAAATGTCTGCCCATTGCAAGGCAGGGACTTCGAATTTAGCCTTGTCTTCCGGGCTCCTTGGCCTTGCAGATCTCTGCAGTGATCCGAAGGGGATCTCATAGGTGGCATGGCTCGGGTTGAGGTTCACCGGGAACGCCGTTTTCAGGAGAACCTGTGAATCCCACCAGCGGACTCTCGTCCTGAAGTCGATTCTCGTCGACTGATGGTAGAGATGCATATGCTGCGTGATGATGGATCCCTTGTCAGTCCGATGAACAACCTCGAGGGTCATGCGGAGAGGCCCCTGTTCGAGAATGCGGGCTGACTTGAAGCGCAAAATATCTGCCTTCTTCCCCTCGAAACCGGCATCAATGTCCCATGCCTCCCATTGCTGGGGGACATCATGGAAAGTCTGAAGCACATTACCCCGTCCCCCTTTTTTCAGCAGTTCCCTCCGAAGCACTTTGCTATGGAGCGAAGTGAGGTGCCCCTGTGTGTCGACTCTCATACGGTAGAGCGGAGTTTCCATCACTCTCGTGCTCACTTTCCACGCCTCGGGAGATTCAGACTTCTGCTCGGTTACCATGATCTTGATCGACAACGTTGATCCCGGGGGCATTCCCGCAATGTAGCAGAGGATCGTGACGACTCCCTTTGCCCGGGACGTTATCTGATGGGGAACGGTTCGTCCCATGCTGTCCGTGACGACAAATCGTTTTTCTTTGCTTTTCACGGTGAACTCGACGTATTCGTTCCGTTCCCACGGCAAGGCATTGAAAAGAGTGAAATGAAACTCCTTGGTGCTTTTCCTGGCAGGTTTGGAGAATCCCGCGAGAGCGTTGTTGATTAGAGTGCCGGACGTTTTGCGGAGCTTCATGTACGATTTCCGAACGTCTTCGTAGGCATCGGCGACCGACGTACCCGTCACTATGTCGTGAAATTGGTTCGTCAGAAGGATTTTCCATGATGCCTCGAGATCAGCAGCGGGGTATCGTTTCCCATTCAAAGTTGCAAGGGTGGAAAGCAGTTCGGCGGTAAAGAGAAGCGTCTCGCACTCTCTGTTCTCCTTCTTTACCCATCCGTGCGTCGTGTAGGTCCCGCGATGTTTTTCGAGATAGAGCTCGCCTTCCCATGTAGGCAGAGATTTCGATTTTTCTTCCAGCGCCGTAAAAAACTCCTGCACGGTTCCGATCTTCTGCGGAGGCAGAGTGGGAAGATTCTTCAGATATTCGATTGTCAGGATCTGTTCCTTGCTGGGCCCGCCTCCGCCGTCTCCGTACCCGTAGGTCTGGAGAACGTCTGTCTGATCCTCCTGATGCTGGAAAGAATCCCAGCTCTTCTTGAAGTCCTTGGGCGCCACCTGTCCCTCGAGGCCGACGGGGGGGATGTGGGAAAGAATCTTGGATCCGTCGATTCCTTTCCACCAGAACGAGTTGTAAGGGAACCTGGTCGTGTCGTTCCAGGTGAGTTTTGTGGTAAAGAAATATTTGATTCCCGATTTCTTCATGATCTGGGGAAGCGCGGCGTTAAAGCCGAAAGAGTCCGGAAGCCACAGGAGGGGGGAATCGATGCCGAACTCCGTTTTGAAAAACTTCTTCCCGTGCTGGATTTGACGGACAAGCGATTCGCCGTTTGGAATATTGCAGTCCGGCTCCAGCCACATGGCCCCCAGGGCCTCCCATCGCCCCTCGGCAATCCTGCTCTTGATATCCTTGTAGATATCGGGATAATCCTTCTTCGCGAACTCGTAGAGGATGGGCTGGCTCTGCGCATAACGGAAGTCCGGAAATTCTTCCATCAAACGGAGCATCGTCGAGAAGGTTCTTCCTGATTTCCTGCGGGCCTCCCTCAGGGTCCACAGCCAGACAAGGTCGATGTGGGACTGGCCGATGAGATGGATCAGCCCAGGCGCCTCCGTGCGAAACTCTGTCTGCAGGGTTTCCATGAGGAACCGCAGAGCGCGGCCAATGGCGTTCGGATATTCCTCCCCGTCAGGTTTGAAATACTTCAGATAAATGAGCGTCTTGCGGATGAGCTCCTTGACTTCACGAGATTCCGGCGTTCCCGCACCGTAGAAACGTTCGAGCTCTTTGAGGAGAACAAGTCCCGTGTACAAAGAACGAGCCGTCGGATTCAGAACTGCAAGGTCAGCCCTGCTGAAATGGTTCTGCTCCTTTTTTCTCCCGCTGTAGGCTTGAATGGCGAGGGAAAACTGCTGATGGGTCCGGGCTTTATCCGTGAGATAGGCAACCCTGTGATTGGTATCGAGTCCCTGATACGGCTTGCCGTTCACGTACAGGAGGCCTTCGGGGATGTCAAGGAGAAGGACGATGGGCTTCCCGGAAAACTCCGGCGGCACGGTCACCGCGGAACGAAACCAAAAGGTCGTGTCGAAAGCCCCCCATTGAGCCTGAGGAGGATGAATCACGGTCCAATGGCCGTCGTTGAGCGTCGGCAGGAACCCGTTGGGAACATCACCGACCCTTATTTTCCAGTCGCTGATCGGAAATCGTGAAGGGTAGATGTGATCTTTTACATGAGGAAGGATTTGATCGAGAAGATCAAGAGCCATCAGAAAGCCTGTTTTTTCGAACTATGTTGGAAAAATGTTGTGGAAAATATGAATTCTTATGCTCTAGAGCAAGGAGAGATTTCGGTATGCTTTGCGGCAAACCGTGGGACGTCCGTGCGATGGACGACAGGGCGAGGGGAGCATTTTCTTTGCAATTCCCTCCATCTTCTCTTACATTAAGCGCGTTCAAACCCCTGTCAATGATCATCCCTCACCCTTCATTCCGGGAACCCCTCCATGCAGAGTATTGATTGGGTTATCTTGATTCTCTATTTCGTCCTGAGCGCGGGGATTGGAGTATACTTCACGCGCCGGGCGGGAAAGAACATTCAGGAATTCTTCCTCTCGGGAAGAAATCTCCCGTGGTGGCTCGCCGGCACTTCGATGGTGGCGACCACATTTGCAGCCGACACTCCTCTTGCCATCACCGAGCTGGTTGCGAAGAACGGTATCGCGGGCAACTGGCTTTGGTGGAATTTTGTGTTCGGCGGCATGCTGACGGTGTTCTTCTTTTCGAGGCTCTGGCGGCGGGCAGGGATCATGACGGACGTCGAATTCGTGGAGATACGCTATTCCGGCAAACCCGCAGCCTTTCTTCGGGGGTTCCGATCGATCTACCTGGGCATTCTGATCAACTGTGTCATCATGGGATGGGTCAACCTCGCGATCGCAACTGTTCTTGAAGGCATGTTTGGCATTTCCACGCGCGAGGTGATGTGGTATGTGGCGGGAGCAATGATTGTGACAGCAATCTATTCCGCCCTCTCGGGACTGTGGGGTGTCACTGTGACGGATGCATTTCAATTCATTCTTGCCATGACAGGAACGATCATTTTGGCCTTCGTGGTTCTGGATCTTCCTCAAATTGGCGGAATAGCCGGCCTGACGGAGAAATTGCCCGAGTGGTCCTTGCGCTTCACGCCGGTCATAGGGGAATCGGGAACCGCAGGAGAAGCGGGAGGTGCCCTTGCCATTACCGTCGGTGCATTCCTGGCGTTTGTGGGAATTCAATGGTGGGCCTCGTGGTATCCTGGTGCAGAGCCTGGAGGCGGAGGCTATATCGCACAGCGCATGATGTCGGCGAAGGATGAAAAACACTCGCTCTTTGCCACGCTGTGGTTCACTATTGCGCATTATTGTGTAAGGCCGTGGCCCTGGATACTTGTGGGGCTCAGCACGCTCATCCTCTATCCCGAGCTCACACCTGAAACGAAGCGACTCGGCTATGTCTATGCCATGCGCGACTATCTGCCGGCCGGTTTGAAGGGAATGCTGGTTGCCTCGTTCTTTGCCGCGTACATGTCCACCATCGCTACCCAGCTGAACTGGGGCACATCCTATGTGATCAATGATTTTTACAAGCGATTCATGAAGAACGATGCCGACGAAGCCCGGTTGGTCCTGGTTTCACGAATCACGACAATCGTGATCATGGTCCTTTCTCTCATTATTACTGGAATGATGGATACGATTTCAGGGGCATGGCAGTTTATCATCGAAGCGGGAGCCGGCCTCGGACTTGTGCTGATTTTACGCTGGTTTTGGTGGCGGATTAACGCCTGGAGTGAAATCGCAGCTATGGTGACTCCGTTGATCGTCTACGGCGTGATGAAGTCCTTTACCACCGTCGCCTTTCCTGAATCCATGTTCTATATCGTTGCTGCAACGACGGCTGTATGGCTCATAGTCACATTCGCCACACGCCCGACGAATGACGAAACCCTGAAGAGTTTCTATCGCAGGGTCCACCCCGGAGGCAAGGGCTGGGAAAGAGTTGCCCGGATGCTGCCGGACGTCAAAGGGGATACGCAGTATCGCGGTTTGTTTCTCAATTGGGTCGCAGGAATCGTGCTTGTGTATATGAGCCTTTTTGGAATCGGGAAGATTATTCTTGGCTCCACGGGAATCGGCGTCGTGTTTCTGGGCATAGCGCTGATCGCCGCGGGCATCATCTACTGGGACCTCTCACGGCGCGGTTTCGAAACAGTGGTACAATGACAATCGGAACATTCGGATACCTCTCATGAATGATCAATGGCGCATTTTTCTCTCCTTTGTCGTGGTGGTAGCGTTCTTCCTCATCCTCTTTGACCGAATCCTTCCACAATCGGCAGATGCCTTGTTCGTGAACGGTGTCGTGTACACCCTGGACAGCCAGAATTCTGTCGCCGACGCGATAGCAGTTCGAGGTGAACGGATTGTCGGCGTAGGAAGCAGAGCCGATCTCTCCGAAAGGTTTAAAGCGCGCGAGGCTATCGATCTGGGGGGCAAGCCGGTTTTCCCTGGCTTCATCGATGCCCACGCGCATTTTCTGAGTCTTGGGGTGGCGAGGATCACGGTCGACCTGGTGGGAACAGTTTCCAGCGACGATGCTGCCCGGCGCGTGAGGGAACGAGTGGAAAAAACAGGTGAGGGCGTCTGGATCCGCGGAAGAGGATGGGATCAGAATGACTGGCCAAGCAAGCGCTTTCCCGATCATGCCGTTCTGGATCGCGTGGCGCCCAGGAATCCCGTGTATCTGGTGAGGATCGATGGACATGCGGCGTGGGTCAATCAGGCAGCGCTCGATCTCGCCGGCGTCACCCGCGATACACCGGACCCGTATGGCGGAAAAATAATCAGGGACGCTCAGGGCAACCCCACAGGCGTTCTCATCGATTCTGCAAAAGCCCTTGTTACCGATAAGCTTCCCCCCCTGTCGGGAGACGAAGAACGCGAAGCAATGGAAGTCGCCATCAAAGAATGTCTCAGCTATGGATTGACGACGGTGCATGACATGGGCGTTGACACGACTGACATTCGCCTCTACAAAGAGCTCATCGACAGCGGAAAATTTCCGATGAGAATTTATGCGGCGATCGGCGGAGCGGTCGGCGAGCCATGGAACCGGTTCCTGCAGACGGGTCCCGTCGTGGGCTACGGCAATAACCGTCTCACGGTGAGCGCGTTGAAACTCTACGTAGATGGCGCACTGGGCTCACGCGGCGCGGCCCTCATTGAGCCGTATACGGACGATCCCGACAACCGAGGCCTGACCCTGACATCGGAGGAGGATCTGCAGAAAGCGGTGAATGAGGCGCTCGAAAACGGGTTTCAGGTGTGCACACACGCCATCGGGGACAGAGGCAACAATATCATTCTCAATGTGTACGAACGTGCGCTTGGCCGCACTCCCCGCCGGGATCATCGCCTGCGCGTTGAACATGCCCAGGTCCTCGCGCCGGAAGATATTCCGCGATTCCGTCAGCTTGGAGTCGTTCCCAGTATGCAGGAAACGCACTGCACTTCCGACATGTATTGGGCGGAAGCACGGCTGGGCCCCGTTCGCGTGCGCGGCGCTTATGCGTGGAGGTCGCTCCGAGAAACGGGCGTGGTCATTCCGGGCGGGTCGGATTTTCCCGTTGAACACCCCAACCCGCTGTTCGGCATCTATGCCGGCATGACACGACAGGATCAGCAGGGAATCCCCAAATCTGAAAGCGACGTCCGTCGCCATTTCGAACTCTCACAAGCCGGGATCACCGATCCCGCCGCCTTCGACGGAGGATGGTACGTCGGTCAACGCTTGACGCGCGAGGAGGCAGTTCGCTCCTTCACGACGTGGGCGGCATGGGCCGGCTTTGAAGAGGATCTCAAGGGTTCTCTCGAAGCGGGGAAACTCGCCGACTTCGTCGTCCTCTCGGCCGACCTTATGAAGATTCCTGCGAACGAAATTCCGCGGGTTTTGGTCGAAACGACGGTCGTCGGCGGGAAACAGGTCTACCAACGAGACCATTCCATTCCGTGAATCACGGAAGCAAACATTTTTTCCGATGTTGTTTTTCCATGGAAAAATTGGTAAGATTCGGTCTGCAAGCCTCTACTCGAAAAGGATCAAAAACCGCGAATGCCGTATAAAGTCCTCGTTGCCGATGATGATGAAGGGCAGCGAAAGTCCCATGGATTTGCTTTGGAGGTCGCCACAGCCATTCTGGAGGATGAGATTGCGGTGGTGGAGACTGCAACGAGCGTTGAGACGTGGCAAAAAATAAAGTCCGAAGCATTTAACCTCATCATCCTTGATAACGATTTCAAGGATACGAGCCTGAAAGGCCATCTCCCCGGGATTGCGCTCCTCCAGCTGGCAAAGAAGGAAGGGTCCAACCGCGGTACGCCAATCTTCTTTTGCAGCGCGGACGCCTACGATACGTTGAAGAGTATGGTTGAAAAATACGGCGGCGTGTATCTGCCCAAAGTGGGCTACGATATCGAAAAAGTCGCGGGCTTGTTCGCAGAGAAGATGAAAAAATAGGCGGTTGCTCAGCCCGAAGCGTGAACATCTTCAACAAAGGGTCGTGTCAGACCCTTTTTTTGTTCCCCAAACCGTGTGAAGACATCCCCCTCACCCTCCGTCAGGAATTTTCGTTATCACCTCATCGAGGGCTCGCTCTACCTTGCAAGCTTCGCCTTTCTGAATTTTCAGGTGGTGTACCCGGCCCTGGTGACAAGGCTTGGCGGGGGTAATATTGCTGTCGGCGCACTTCCGGTATTGGTCTATCTGTTCTATTTTGTACCGCAGGTGTTTGCAGCGAACTATGCCGGCCGTTCCCCCTATCGAAGGCCTTGGGTGCTTTCCACGGGCATCGCCCAACGCGTGCAGGTTCTCTTCCTTGCCGTTCTGATTGCTCTTCTGGGAAAAGACGAACCCTCCCTTGCCCTGATCCTGTTCTTTGTTCTTTTTGGTGCAAACCAGATTATCGCAGGGATTTCCTCTCCTCATTGGTTTGATTTCGTCGTGAAAACGACCCTCCCGAATCAGCGGGGCCGACTGATGGGTTTGCGGTCTTCGGTTGGTGCCTTGATGGGCTTCCTCAACAGCATCCTTCTGACAACATTCCTTGCCTACCTTCCATTTCCGTGGGACTATGGATCGGTGTTCCTTGTGGCATTCTTCTATCAGCTGGCTTCATGGCTTGTCCTTCGCAAGGTTTCCGGCGAAGAGCCCTCCGCCGTGACTCCCGCACTGCCTTTGTCCTCCCTGATCGGCAGGATTACGGAAATCATGCGGGCCGATGCGCGGTTCAGGATGTTCCTCCTTGCCTCCGGGCTTTCCGTCATCGGGCTCATGCCCGCAGGGTTCTTTGCAGTGGCAGCGTTGAAAAAATTCGCCCTCCCTGAGTCCTATGTGGGATTTTTTACAATGACCTTCCTCGCCTCGCAGGTGCTCTTCGGCGCTCTCCTCGGCTGGATCGCTGACCGAAAGGGACACAGAACAACCCTTCTCATTTGCGCTCTAGCCATGGTGGCAGCATCGGTCATCGGACTTGTTGCAAGTCATCCTGTGTGGTTTTTCGTGATCTTCGCCCTCGTCGGCATGCTCATGGGCATGGAGATGATCACGCGCTATAACTTTGCTTCGGAATGTGCGACAGATGCAACGCGGCCTCTCTACATCGGAATCATGAATGCATGGCTTGCACCTTTCTATCTGTCGAGCTTGCTGGGTGGATGGGTGAGCGATCTGGCGGGGTATGAGGCGGTCTTTTTGGCCGGAGCGGTTTTCGCCCTCGCCGGATTTGTCCTCCTCCTGCGGACGCAGAATCCGGAAACGGTCAGTACCGCTCAGTGACTTCAGCTTGCGCTTTCCTTCAAATAGTTTTACCTTTTCCGAAGTCACAGAAGTTTGGAGGAACCGTGTACGAGCGGTGTCTTGAAGAAGCTGAACGCCTCCTTGCGTCCGACAAGGACGTGATCGTGGCCGTCAAGAAGCTCTGGACCGATACGTCCGCTGCCGGATCGAAGCTGGGATTCGAGGTCCCCACGTTCCCCGACTTCAGCGCCATGCTCGAAGGCGACCCCCGTTTTGAGTTTCTTCCCTTTCACAAGACGGTCACCGAAGACCTCGAAGACCCCCTTCCACATGATGGTTCTCCTGATGAAATGGAAATGGAACAGCTGGGGTTTTTCACCGGCGACAGGGTGAAATTGCGCAATGTGAGCCTTACCCCGCAATTGCTGGGGAATATCATCAGGTCGAAAGTGGATCGTACGATGAGTGCCCTGACAAAGGCCTGGGATCTTCGGCCGGAAGGTGACCGCGAAACCGAGGACAAACTGCTCGAAATTCTTTCGCGGACACAGAAACTTCAGAAAGAAGTGAAGAAGACCTTTTCAGAAGAACGGATGGTCAGGCTGGAGCAATCGCTCTCCCGGTCGGGCCAAACCCGTACCCGCCGCAAGGCTTCGAGAAGGAAAAAAACGGTGAGGAAGCCCTTGGCGAGAAAGAAAGCGGCGATGCGAAAACACAAGCCGGCGAAGAGAACCACGAAAACGCGAAGGACATAATGCTGCAGCAGGATACCAAAGTCTGGTCCGTACGCGAGCTCATGAAGGTGTCCATCGACCTTCTCCAAAAGAAGGGGTTCGATGAAGCACGGTTGAATGTCGAGCTTCTGCTTGCCCACGCCCTCAAATGTCAGAGGATCCAGCTCTATACAAGTTTTGACAAGCCCCTCACGAAAGAAGAAATCAGTGAGTTCCGGCGTCTCTTCGAGCGTCGCTTGAACAGAGAGCCGGTCCAGTATATCGTGGGAGCCGGAGGATTCATGGGCCTTCAATTCCGGGTCGATCCGCGAGTCCTCATTCCAAGGCCCGAAACAGAAACTCTTGTCGAACAGACCATGCTCCGTTGCAACAGGTTCCCTCCCGAAAAACCCATTGAGATTCTGGAAGTGGGGACGGGAAGCGGAAATATCGCAGTCTCACTCGCGAAGTATGTCAAGCAGGCTCAGATCACCAGCATCGACAACAACAAGGAAGCCCTGGAAGTCGCGGACCTGAACGCAAAAGTACATGAGGTCTCTGACCGCATCTCATTCCGGTTCCTTGATGTTTTTGAGCCGGTGGACCAGATTCTGCTTCGGCGATACGACATTGTCGTGAGCAACCCGCCGTACATATCGCTGGCAGAGTATGAACATCTCCAACTCGAGGTGAGGAAATTCGAACCTCGCTCGGCGGCAACGGACGGAAAGGACGGATTCGAATTTTTCCGCCGATTGTTCGAACTTGCACCCTACCTCCTGTCCGACGGCGGGACCATCGCCGTGGAAGTGGGCTATGGACAGGCTGAGAAGGTGAAAGACATGATGCTGGAAGCAGGGATGTACGATTGTTCGGTGGTGGAAGATCTTCAAATGGTCCCCCGGGTCCTCCTGGCATCGTGTCATGCTGTTACAAGAAATCCCGGCCCGCTCAACTAAGCCCTCCAAGAGTTTTCCCCCAATGTGAGAATTTCATGCGTGCTCTGATCCAACGCGTTCGTCGCTGCTCTGTTTCCATCGAAGGGCGCACCACATCCGCAATCGGCACAGGCATGCTCATCCTGCTGGGCGTCAAGACAGACGACAAGGAAGAGGAGGCATCGGCTCTGGCAACCCGCTGCGCGTCCCTGCGGATCTTCAATGATCCCGAAGGCAAGATGAACCTCTCCGTTCGGGACGTTGCAGGAGAGATCATGGTCGTCTCCCAGTTTACTCTGTATGCCGATACGCGCAAAGGGAACCGTCCGGGCTATACGGAGGCGGCGCCGCCCGAACGCGCCGAGCAGCTCTATGACATTTTCGTTGCGGAACTTCGGAAGGCGGTTGCTCCCCAAAAAGTCGCCACGGGAGTCTTCCGGGCAATGATGGAAGTCGAACTGGTGAACGACGGGCCCGTGACCCTTCTCGTAGAGAGCAAACCCGGTAAGGTTCTGCTGCGCGATCCCGGAGAAGATTCATGAGGGTGCTTCTTCTGTTTCTCGACGGCGTTGGCATTGGCAAAGACGACAAGGAAGTCAATCCCCTCTTTCATGCCTCCATGCCTGCCCTTCGCACTCTTCTCGGCGGCATGCCGCATTCCCGCAGGAAATCTCTCTCAACGGCACGAGCGGCCGTTGTTCCGGTAAACGCAACGCTCGGCGTCCCCGGCCTCCCTCAAAGCGGCACAGGACAAACGGCAATTTTTACGGGAACCAATGCATCGAAGAAAATCGGGAGGCACTTTGGCCCCTACCCGACAACCGACCTTCGCCCCGTCATCGAAGAGAAGAATATCTTTCGGCAGCTCCTTCAACGAGGGAAACGCGTGATCTTCGCCAATGCCTTCCCGAAACAGTTCTTCGAGTACACGCAGTCCGGCACGCGCCGCCTCACCGTAACGACGCTCTCCTGCCTCATGTCGGGCGTGCCGTTGTTGACCATCGAAGCCCTTCGGAACGATGCGGCCATATCTGCCGATATCACGAGAGAACGGTGGCCGGAACTTGGCTATCCCGAGCTCCACACCGTCCGTCCGGAGGAGGCAGGGGCGCATTTGGCCGCGATTGCCGCTCATCACGATTTTACCCTGTTTGAATATTGGCTTACCGATCATGCCGGCCATAGCATGGATATGAAATTCGCCGTCGACGTCCTGGAGCGTTTCGACGGGTTCCTCGGGGGACTGATTGACCATTCCGACCTCACAAAATGTCTCATTGTCCTCATCAGCGACCATGGGAATATCGAGGACTTGTCGACGAAAACGCATACGCGAAACCCTGTTCCCTGTATCGCTGTCGGTGCAGGCGGCAAAGATCTGATCATGCGCGTGAAGAATCTCAGCCACCTGACTCCTGCCCTGGTAACCATCTTGAACACCTAGGAAAAAACATCTGGGGGGAACGTGCTGCGCAAACGACCGGCACTTCGTTTTGTGTTGCTTCTCATCGGGGGAATACTCCTTTCTGACATTCCCGTTTCTCTCTCCGCACTGTTTGGCATCCTCGCTGTCTTATTTTTGGCAGCACTCTTCCTCTCGTTCCTGCGCGTGCCCGGGAACACCGGCGCCGTCCTTCTTCAGTGCGCCGTGGTACTTCTGGGAATGGTTTCTGCCGCTCTTCAGAGGGAAGAGGCCGTGGTTCGCCGAATCTCGTCGGCCGGGTTGACGGATACCGTGACGGTCTATGGAACAGTGGAAGAGGAGCCCTTCCTTCGGGGAAAATCCTTCCGATTGACCGTCATCGCCGAGAAAATGCTCAGGGCTGGAGCAGCAGATTCGGTTGAACGGAGACTCATGACCTTTGCATCTGCAGGAAATTTTCGGTCGCTAGGCGAGAGATGGCCGGCGGGGAGTACCGTTGTGTTTCGGGCCGTGATCGGGGAGTTCCCGCGGGCTCGGAATCCGGGCGAGCTTGACTATGGAAATTATCTGTCACTGCAAGAGATTGATGGCATCCTTTGGGTGGTCGATACGATCGGCACGCCCTCCTCAGGGAAAGCGCCGGATGCCATCGCGTGGTTTTCTGCCCAGCGCGCCGCATTCGGCAGGATCCTGGATGCCATGCATGGTGAACAACAGGCGGCATTCCTGAGGGGAGTGCTCTTCGGCGATCGAAGGGAAATCTCGCCGGAACTCAAAGAATCGTTCGTTCAAACAGGGACCATTCATATCCTTGCTGTTTCAGGCTCGAACGTTGCGGTGATCGCAACGGCACTCTACCTGGTCCTGGGATTTTGCAGAGTGCCCAAGTATTGGATGATTGCATTCACGGTCTTCGGCCTCATCTATTATATGCTGATCACAGGTTCGTCCTCATCCATTGTCCGGGCGACCATCATGGGATGCATCATTCTCGGCAGCCAGGTCGTCGAGCGCAAAGCCGATATCTACAATTCAATTGCTCTGGCGGCGTTCCTCGTCCTTCTCTTCAATCCGCTCCAATTGTATGACGTTGGTTTTCAACTCTCTTTTGCCGCGGTCATCTCCATTGTGGCGATCTATCCCATTCTGCAGTCATTGATTCAGCGAATCCCCGCGCGCTTCGAGGAGATCAAAGGGGTGGATGCTCTTCTGAAACTCTTTGCCGTTTCTCTTTCAGCTCAGCTTGGAACTCTTCCCTTCACGGCATATTACTTCGGACGGTTCTCCGTTATTTCGCTTATGGCAAACCTGGTAGTGGTCCCCCTTGTCGGAGTGAATCTCATTCTGGGCTGCCTCACCCTGGCAGCCTCGGCCGTATCCGTCTGGATCGCTGCAGCGTATGCTGCCCTCAACGATGTACTGGTGACATTCCTGCTTGGCTTTGTTCAGGCCGCCTCTTCCGTACCGTTTGCCTCGATCGAAACAACAGGTTTTTCGATCGTGTCGGCAGTCATCTTCTACATCTTTCTCACGGGAATACTCAATCTCGGAAAGCGCCCGATCCTGAAAAGAGTTGTGGCGGGGTTGCTTGTCGTCGGAACCGGTTCAGTGGTCCGGGACATTTTTTCCGGTTCATCTCACGTCCTGAGCGTGACCGCACTCGACGTGGGACAGGGAGACGCCCTCTTCCTGAAGTTTCCCAACGGAACCTCGATGCTCGTCGACGCCGGGCCGAACACACCCGGGTTTGATGCGGGGGAACGCATCGTTGCCCCGTTTCTCCGGCGGCAGGGAATCACGCACATTGACAGGATCATCATCTCCCATCCTCACAGCGATCATGTCGGGGGAATTCCATCGATCGTGAAGAGGTTTTCTGCGGGGATGGTGGTGGAGGCCGATTCTCTCATTGCGTCGACGTCTCACCGGTCTCTGCGTGCATTGGTGCAGAGCCGCGGTATCTGGCGGGTGGCAAATGCCGGAACAGAAGTTTCACCCGATCCGAACGTCAGAGTGTATTGCCTGTTTCCACCTCCTTTGGAGGGGAAGGCGGTGACGCATTTCAACAACCGCTCCATTATTCTGAAAGTGGTGTACGGCGCCACTTCGATGATCATGCCGGGGGATGCAGAAGCGGAGGCCGAGGAACTTGTTTACAGGCAGTTTGGCTCGTTTCTCGACGCCGAAGTGTTGAAGGCAGGCCATCACGGGAGTTCAACGAGCTCATCGCTGCCATTTCTGAATAGCATCACTCCGAATTTTGCCATAATTTCAGTCGCAACGAAGAACAAGTTCGGCCACCCATCAGCTGACATTGTCCGCCGGATGACCGAACGGGACATTCAAGTCTTGCGGACAGACCGTGAAGGAGCAGTGGTGATGGAAAGCGATGGACAACAATGGACGAAGAGAACCTGGCGCAAGCAGGAGCCATGAGACCATGGGTACTTCGATAGCAGATCTGAAACAGCAGTGGGAGAAGCGAAGCGCTGAAATGAAGACTCAGCAGCGCAAGAAACGCTTCGTGACCGATTCCGGAATTCCGGTGGAACAACTGTATGTACCCGATCCCCTGGACTACGAGAAGCAGCTGGGATTCCCCGGCGAGGAACCGTACACCCGCGGGGTCTATCCGACGATGTATCGCGGCCGCTTCTGGACCATGCGGCAGTATGCCGGTTACGGCACCGCCGATGAATCAAACAAGCGGTACCGCTATCTCATCGATCAGGGAACAACCGGGCTTTCAGTGGCGTTCGATCTGCCAACGCAGATGGGGTATGATTCTGACCACCCCATGGCAGAAGGAGAAGTAGGCAAGGTGGGCGTTGCAATCGATTCTCTTGCAGACATGGAGACGTTGTTTGCAGGAATCGATGTCCAGCGCGTCACGACTTCGATGACCATCAACGCCACGGCTGCCATTCTTCTGTGCATGTATGCCGCCGTTGCCAGGAAACAGGGAGCCGATTGGAAAAAACTCTCCGGTACGGTGCAGAATGACATCCTCAAGGAATACATAGCCCGCGGAACGCATATCTATCCTCCGGGGCCGTCGCTCAGACTTGTGACAGATGTCTTCGAATGGTGCAGCAGCAATCTTCCGCGCTGGAATACGATTTCGATCAGCGGCTACCACATCCGGGAGGCAGGCTCGACGGCAGTGCAGGAACTCGCTTTTACTCTCGCAAATGCGGTCGCCTATGTGCAGGCTGCCGTCGCGAGAGGACTCGATGTGGATTCGTTTGGATCGCAGATCTCCTTTTTCTTCAATTCGCACAACAACTTCTTTGAAGAAGTGGCAAAATTCCGTGCGTCGCGCCGCATTTGGGCACGCATGATGAAAGAGCGGTTCAAAGCGAAGAACCCGGAAACCATGAAACTCCGCTTTCATGCACAGACGGGAGGATCTACCCTCACGGCGCAGCAAATCGATACTAATGTCGTTCGGGTGACCCTGCAGGCTCTTGCAGCCGTCCTTGGCGGATGCCAGTCCCTCCACACGAATTCCAGAGATGAAGCGCTTGCCCTTCCGACCGAGGAATCGGTTCTGCTTGCTCTCCGCACGCAGCAAGTGATTGCGCATGAATCAGGCGTTGCGGACACACCCGACCCCCTGGGAGGGTCGTATTTTCTCGAGTCGTTGACGGATGAAATCGAATCCCGCGTGTGGGAGTATCTCAGGAAGATTGACTCCATGGGCGGCGCTGTCAAAGCAATTGAGCAGAACTTCTATCAGACGGAGATTACGAAAAGCGCCTACATCTATCAGCAGGAAATTGAAAAGAAAGAGAAGGTCATCGTTGGCGTCAACGAATTCCAGATCGATGAATCCGTGCAGCCGGAAATTCTCCGGATAGACGAAGGACTTCGGGCAAAACAAATAGAGCGGCTTGCATCGGTCCGTGAAAAGCGGAACCGCACAAACGTACTCTCGGGGCTTCAGGCACTCGAAGCTGCAGCGAAGTCAAAGGACAATCTCATTCCGTATATTCTCACGTGCGTGGAAGCATACGCAACCGTGGGCGAGATTTCGGACACCCTCAGGAAAGCCTGGGGAGAATACGAGTAGCGTCCAGCCGCTTCTTCCGATTTTCCATTATTTGCGTGATCTCTATGCGACTTTCAAAAAATGAAGTGAAGTACCTTCGCTCTCTCTCCCAGAAGAAAATCCGCCAGGCGGAAAGGAAGTTCCTTTTGGAAGGGTGGCGGGCGCTGAAGGAAGTGCTGAATTCCCCGTTTGACGTTGAATCCGTCAACGTCCTCTCAAGATTTCTGGAAGACGAGGACTATGCAGGAATCCTCGCCGATGTCCGCCAGCGCCACATCCCGGTCAAGGAGCTCAATGACATTGAACTGAACCAAATCTCCGACACGGTGCACGCACAGGGTGTAATAGCCGTTGTGAGAAAAAAGGAAATGGAATTGTCGGACCGGCATGTGAAAAACGCGAAGCTTGTTGTTGCGGCAGATGCGGTGGCCGATCCCGGGAATATCGGATCGCTGCTCCGGACAACCGATTGGTTCGGCGGCGACCTGATGCTGCTGGGAAACGGATGCGTCGAGCTCTACAACGAAAAGGTGGTCCGCTCGACCGTGGGCTCTCTCTTTCATGTTCCTGCCGCGGAAAAGATCGACCTGGCAAAGGAGCTGGCCGAATTCAAGAAGTCGGGATTTACGGTCATCGCGCTTTCCGGCGATGGCAAGTTCGATTATACAGAAGCGGAATGGGGGAGACGAAACGTCGTTGTTTTCGGGAGTGAAGCCCGCGGTGTCAGCAAGGAAGTCCGGGCTGTCGCAGACGCTGTCGTGAAAATTCCCAGATTTGGAAAGGCTGAGTCGCTCAACGTCGGTGTTGCCTGCGGCGTGATTCTGGCACATCTGAAAAAGTCGGAGAAAGAAAAGCAATAGATCTGCATCGAAACGGCCACTTATGAACTCTTCCATTACGGCAATTCCGGGATTCAGAGTCGGTCATTATACTGACACGGTGAACATGACGGGTTGTACCGTCATTCTCTGTCCCCCGGGAACGCGTGCATCAGGAGAAGTCAGGGGAAACTCTCCCGGCAGCAGGGAACTCGCATTGCTCGCGCCCGAAAAATCCATGCAGGAAGTTCATGCGGTCCTTCTCACCGGGGGCAGTGCCTTCGGACTTGCAGCTGCCGATGGTGTTGTGCAGTGGCTGGCGAAAAATGACATCGGATATCAAACTCCGTGGGTGAAGGTCCCGATCGTTCCGGCCGCGGTCGTTTTTGACCTGAACGTCGGCAGCAGCGATGTCCGCCCGGGTCCCGAGGAAGGGCGGAAAGCATGTGAAGCGGCGACGACCGGCCCTGTCGAAGAAGGAAATGTGGGGGCAGGTACAGGAGCAACGGTGGGGAAGTGGGCGGGGCAGAAGACATGGATGAAGGGGGGAATCGGATCCGCGTCGCGCTCCGTGGGTGCACTGCAGGTCGGCGTCCTTGCTGTGGTGAATGCCGTGGGTGATATTCTTGACGAGGAAGGAAGCATACTTGCCGGTGCCCGGAATGCAAAGGGATTTCTTGCAGCAAACGACCCCATCCGGACATTTGCAAGGGGAAAAGTTCTCGCATCGTCCAACACCACTCTTGCCGTCATGGCTACGAATGCGCAGCTGACGAAACTGGAACTGTATAAAATTTGCCAGCGCATGCACGATGGCTTCGCCAGGTCCATTGTTCCGGTCCACACAAGCTACGACGGCGATGTGTCCTTTGCACTCTCAAACGGAACAGTGAGCGCGGACCTTGATCTTGTGGCTGAACTCTCCGCGCACCTGCTTGCTCAGTCCGTCCGCAATGCCGCGCGTGCCGCAAGAAGCATTCCGGGCGTTCCTGCCTTGCAATGAAACTCGACCGCAATGTGATCCCCGTCGCTTCTGATCCTTCAATTTTTCCTCTCTTCTTTGTATATTCATGAAACCCTAGAAATTCCCCTGGAGTCGATTGAAAAGACTTTCGAAGTGGATCAGAGATCTCAAGGCGTGGGTGGAAGCATTTGCGGAGAAGCCTGGCGCAGGATGGGCGCTGTTCTTTATTGCCCTCGCCGAATCGTCCTTTTTTCCCATTCCCCCGGATGTTCTGCTCATTGCTCTCGCCGTTGCTATACCGGCAAAGGCCTTCCGCTACGCCTTCATCTGCTCCGTGGGCTCGGTCCTCGGAGGAATGCTGGGCTACGTGATTGGCCTGGAGTTCTATGATATGGTGGGACGTAAGATCATCGAATTCTATTCCCTCCAGGACCAATATGAAGCGGTGAAGGTGTTGTATGAACGGAATGCTTTTTCGGCCATTGCCATCGCCGGGTTCACCCCTATCCCGTACAAGGTTTTTACCATTGCAGCCGGGGCCTTCCATGTTTCCTTTGCCACGCTTGTCTATGCATCCGCACTGAGCAGGCCTGCACGGTTCTTTCTTGTCGCCGCATTGTTCTTCTTCTTCGGAGCGAAAATCAAACCTGTCATAGACAAGTATTTCGAGGTGCTGACTCTTGTCTTCGTCGTTCTTCTTGTCCTGGGATTTGTCGTTGTGAAGTACCTTGTGTAGAGAGCGCAACAATTACTTGAGAGGAGGCATACGCCATGAAAACACTCGTGCTGGTGGTCGGACTGTTTCTCGCCGTATGCGGTGAAAGGGCTCGAGCGCAGAACGTTCGGCAGCAATACAGCGGAAAAATCGGCTTCTACAGCCCTGACCGGGGGCTGAACAACGGGATCGTGATCGGGGCCGACGGAATTACAGAATTCGTTCATTACGATTTCTTCCTGAATCTGAGTGCCGACCTGTACCTCAAACAGTCCTTCAATTTCTACAAAGACCCCAAGCCCGATATCACGAGGCAGCAAATCGTGCTGATTCCCATCGGGGCGGGGGCTGCGTACAAGGTGTTTGACGTGGCGGACGCGGAGGCGCGCGGGTATCTCGGCGCCGGTGCCGGATATTATCTCTACTTCTATTCCGTAGATTACCGGGCAACCACGGGCGGATTGCTCGGCGGCTCGTTGACGCCTCAATCCGATTCCAAAAACGGGGGCAACCTCTTTCTGACGGTGTTCTTCAGGGGACTGGTCGGGAAGGTCTTTGTCGAGCCAAAGTTCATTTTTGCCTCGAAGAAAGATGATGCGGTGGGCCCGCACCCCTTCACGGTGAATCCGTCCGGCTTTAGCATCAGCCTGGGTTTTCAATACTAAGGACGCCGCAGGTTGAATTGCCATTCAAGGGAAAAATGCCGAACATTGTAAGCCGCATTGTGGAGATCACGGTCTTCAAAAGGATTCAGCGCGAGCCGCTTTTTCTCGTCCTCAGAAGAGCGGACGATGACCGGCTCTATCCCGGCATCTGGCAGATTGTCACCGGCATGATTGAGGATGGAGAGCAGACGACACGTGCGGCGCTGCGGGAGTTGAAGGAAGAGACGGAATTGGCCCCGCTCAGATTCTGGCGTCTCCCGCTCGTCAATTCGTTCTTTGACCCGGAGCGGGACGTGTTGCAGATGTGCCCGAATTTTGCCGCGCTTGTCGCCGAAAACGCGGAACCGGCGTTGTCAGACGAGCATCAGGCCTTTGAATGGTGTCCTCTTGAACGCGCATTGATGCTCCTTCCGTGGTCGGGACAGCGAACGGCGGTGCAAACGGTCTATGAGCGCTTTGTCAACGAAACGGAAGAAGCACGCCTTCTGGAAATCACGCTGCCATCAGGAAGAAAGGAGTGATCGTTGAGCCTTCTCGTTGTCGGTTCCGTTGCACTGGACTCGGTGGAAACGCCGTTTGGCAAAGTACAGAATGCCCTGGGCGGCTCGGCCGTGTACATTGCAGCTTCCGCGAGTTATTTCTCCGCCCCTATCCGGATGGTCGCCGTTGTCGGGGGAGATTTTCCCAAGAAACATCTCAAGTTTCTTGAACAACGCAACATCGATGTCGATGGTTTGAGGGTGATCGAAGACGGCAAGACTTTCAGGTGGGGAGGACGCTATCATTACGATTTGAACACGCGTGATACGCTCTATACTGAGCTGAATGTGTTCGAACAGTTTGATCCCGTCATCCCTCCGGGATACAAAAAATCGAATTATGTGTGTCTCGGAAATATTCATCCCGCTCTTCAGCGAAAAGTGCTGGAGCAAATCTCCAAGCCCCGTCTCGTGATCGGCGATACCATGAACTATTGGATCGAGAACACCGTGGACGAATTGAAAAAGACGCTGAAGGTGATGGATGTTCTCGTGGTGAATGACTCCGAGGCGCGGCTCCTGACACAGGAACCGAATCTCTATAAGGCTGCGAAGCGCATTACGGAAATGGGGCCGAGAATCGTCATCATTAAGAAGGGGGAACATGGCGCCTTGCTCGTCGCGGAGAATACCGTGTTTTCCGCTCCGGCATATCCCCTCGAAACAATCAACGATCCGACCGGTGCCGGCGATGCATTCGCCGGAGGTTTTGCGGGATGGCTTTCCAAAACAGACGATTTTTCCCCCGAAAACCTCAAACGGGCCGTGATCTACGGAAGCACGCTTGCTTCGTTCTGTGTTGAGCGCTTTGGCGTGGAACGGCTCGAAGATCTTACCTACCTTGAAATCAAAGACCGTTATCGTTCCTTCAGGGAATTGTCGCAGTTTGATGAGAGGTATTAGGCGTGCGGCCCATCGAGTGGCGAGAGGGAAAAGTGCGGTTTCTGGATCAGACACTCCTGCCTGAAGAGGTACGGTATGTTGAAACGGATGATCCCCGCACGATCGCCGAGGCTATCAAGAGGCTGGCCATCCGCGGAGCACCGCTGATTGGCATTGCAGCTGCGTACGCCACCGCTCTTAGTGCCCTTTCCATTGAAAAGAACGACGCCCGCACGCGTTCCCGCCTTGAAGGCGTCATGTCGCTCCTCGCATCGACCCGTCCCACAGCCGTCAATTTGTTCTGGGCCCTCGACCGGATGAAGCGGGTTCTGCATGATCATACCACGACATCCCCGGAAGAGCTCCGCTCCGCGCTGCTGGCAGAAGCAATGAACCTGCACGCGGATGATGAAGAAATGGGGGATCGTATCGGCCGGTTTGGAGCGAATCTTCTGCCGAACGCGGCGGTCGTGCTCACCCACTGCAATACCGGTGCGCTGGCAACAGGGGGCAAAGGGACGGCGCACGCCGTGATTGCGGCTGCGTGGGAACAGAAAAAACTCAAGCACGTCTATATTGGGGAAACACGGCCCCTGTTCCAGGGTGCCCGCCTGACAGCGTGGGAACTGAATCAACTCGGAATCCCGCATACTCTCATAACGGACAGTACTGCGGGATTTCTCATGCAGCAGGGGAAGATCTCAACAGTCGTGGTGGGTGCGGATCGAATAGCCGCGAACGGTGACGTGGCGAACAAAGTCGGCACATTCGGGCTGGCGGTTCTCGCGCGGCACCATGCCATCCCGTTCTATGTCGCAGCTCCCTCTTCCACGGCGGACTTCGACATGCACGATGGAAAAGCAATCCCGTTTGAACAGCGAAGCCCTGATGAAATCCTCACGTTTGGCGGAACGAGGATCGCGCCGGCAGGGACAGATGTCTATGCCCCGGCGTTTGACATGACGCCGCATCATCTCATCGATGCGTTTATCACGGAACAAGGGATCCTGAAGCCCCCGTACAAGATCTCGCTTTGCGGCCTCAAGCACACGGCAACAGTGCAGGCAGAAGGGGCGCAATCATGATTGTCAAAACCGACGCCGTGGTCCTGAAGTCGATGAGGTTTCGTGAAACCAGCAAAATCGTAACGTTCTATACGCGGCGGTATGGAAAGCTCGCCGCAGTGGCAAAAGGAGCGCGTGAGACGAAGAGCAAGTTCGGAGCGTCCCTGGAGCCCATGACGGCTGTCAGCCTGGTTCTCTACCGGAAGGAGCATCGTGACCTCCAGCTGCTCTCCCAATGCGATATTCTCAAGCCTCACAAGAGGATCCATTCGGAAATGGAGCGCATGGCCGTCGCTCTCTCGATCCTTGAGCTGCTGCACCAGGTAACCCATGACGAAGAAGAACATCCGGCTCTGTATGACCTCCTTGATCAAGTGCTGGATGCCCTGGAGTCTTCATCAGGTACGCTCGTCAACTTTCGTTATGCTTTTGAGCTGAGGCTGTGTGCCCTCTTCGGTTTCACGCCGGTCTTCGACCGTTGCGTCGTCTGTGGAACAAGGGGACGCCAGGCCGAAGGAACTTCATCGGTGATGTTCCAGCTGGACAAGGGTGGCATGTTGTGTCCTGCGTGCGCGAACAATGTTCCACCGGGACTCGTCGAAAGGGCCGATCGGAAAGAATCCGATTTCGCCGGAAAGGATCGCCCGTATCGAAAAATTCTTTCAGAGACAAGCCTGATCCTCGAGCGTCTGTTTTCCGCCCGCATGGAAAGCTTGGGAGTCCTGGAATATTCCGCCGGTGCGGGGAACGAACTGGGCGCAACTTTGCGTTCTTATCTGCGTTACCACTTTGAGAGTGTGAGGCCTTCACAATCGGCCCGTGTCTTTGATACTATCGCCATGAATACTGAAGAAGGAGATTGATTTATGTCCACAAGGTCTATTATCGTTGCAGTGCTGCTGATCGGACTTGGCATCGTGTTCGGTGTCGTTCTCGTCTCGAGTTTCAAGGGAGTGGACGTCACGTTCGCACAGGATCCGCCGCAAATCGGATCGAAAGCTGTGCCGCCCAAGGTGAATCCGACGCTGCAGGCGCTCAATGAAGCGTTTCATACCGTCGCCCGGGATGTGACACCGTCGGTCGTCTACATCACGGTGAAATCGTCGGGCTCAAAAGAAAGCGAGGGAACAGAAAGGTTCTTTCATTTCTTTGGCCCGGAGTTTCGCATCGATCCCCGCCGTTCCCCGGAGATTGGAGCAGGGTCGGGCGTCATTCTTACCACCGGAGGCTATATCCTCACGAATAATCACGTCGTGGAAAATGCCGACGACGACGGAATCCGTGTCAAGCTCTCGGACAGCAGGGAAATGTCGGCAAAACTCATCGGTGTTGACAAACTCACCGACCTCGCGGTGATCAAGATCGATGCGTCGGGCCTTCCGGTTCCGCGCATCGGGAATTCAGACGACGTCGAGGTGGGTCATATTGTCTTCGCCGTGGGAAATCCTCTCGGACTCACGTCCACGATGACGCAGGGTATCGTGAGTGCTCTCGGAAGACAGATCAATATCATCAGCGATCGTCAGGGATATCAGATCGAAAACTTCATCCAAACCGATGCCGCGGTCAATCCGGGCAACAGTGGCGGGCCTCTCATCGACATCAGCGGAGCCGTGGTGGGCATCAACACGGCAATCGCCACGACAAATCAGCGCTATCAGGGGTACAGCTTCGCCATCCCCATCAACCTCGCACGGAAAGTGGCCAGCGATATCATCCGCTATCGCGAAGTGCGCCGGGGATACATCGGCGTCAATATTCAAACAGTCGATGCTGTGACGGCGAAGGCCCAGGGTCTGAGCGAGGCGAAAGGGGTCATTATTCAGGGCGTAAACAAGGGGAGCGCCGGTGAAGAAGCCGGCCTGAAACCGCTGGATATCATCCTCAGCGTCGACGGCCAGGAGGTGAATACCTCTCAGCAGCTTCAAACGGTGGTAGCGACCAAAGATCCCGGCCAGACCGTTGTACTGAAGATCTTCAGGGAAAGAAAGGTTATCGAGAAGAAGATAACGCTGAAAATGAGGGAAGAGGAAAAAGAAATTGCAGCGGCAAGCGATGCTCCGGATGACAGAAGAAAGGAACGGGAATCATCCCGCTCCTCCTCTGTCACGATTGACCTTTTGGGGCTGAAGGTCCGCTCTTTGGACAACAGGACGAAGAGCCAGCTGGAAGTCGATCGTGGCGTCCTGGTGGCAGATGTCGAGCCCTTCAGCGCTGCCGATCAAAGGGAACTCTCCCCCGGAGATGTTATCCTTGACGTCGGGAACAAGGAGGTGAACGACCCTCAGGATTTCAAGGATGTCATAGGCCGGATGAAAGCGGGGGACGCCCTCATGCTCCGAGTGAAAACCACCACGAAGCTTGTCCGCTATATTGCAATTCAGATTCCCCAGGGCAAGGCTGATACGAAATAGCCTTACGGGAATATGTTGAGTTGTCAAGCGCAGGTCTCGGCCTGCGCTTTTTTTATGTTTGCCTGGAGAAATTGATAATTCATCGAATTTTCGCTTTATTGTTCGAATTTCAAGAAAGACGAAGAATTGATCAGATATCTTACAGCCGGGGAATCCCACGGCCAGGCGCTGGTGGGAATTATCGAGGGCGTTCCGGCGGGAATGGCCGTGACATCGGAATATCTCAATCACCAGCTCTGGAGGCGTCAACAGGGGTACGGGCGGGGAGCCCGGATGAAAATCGAGTCGGATAAGGTGGAAATTCTCTCTGGCATCCGCTTTGGCGTTACCCTCGGCTCTCCCATTGCCATCCTCATCCGCAACAAGGACTGGACTCACTGGTCCGAGCGTATGATGGCAGAAGGAGAGGGCAAGGGGGTCGAAGCTGTAACGATCCCCCGGCCGGGACATGCCGACTATGTCGGTGCAAAGAAATATGCCTTCAAGGATATACGGAACGTCATCGAACGGGCTTCCGCACGAGAGACGGCCATGCGGGTGGCGTGCTGCACGATTGCAAGAAAGTTTTTGGAGGATGTGGGCATCTTCATAGGAAGCCATGTCACCAGTATCGGTTCATCGGAAATCGACGCATCGAAAACGTCACGTGCCATCAGGAGACACATGGGAGCAGCGTGCGGCGCATATAAGGTCACGGAGGAGGCGGACAAGTCCTCCGTACGCATGCTCGACCCTTCCGGTGAAAAGAAAGCAATAGCACAAATCCGATGGGCGAAAAAGGCAGGGAACACCCTCGGCGGCATTTTTGAAATTCTTGTGACAGGTTTGCCGATCGGGCTTGGAAGTTATGTCCACTGGGACAGGAAACTTGATGGCTTGCTGACACAGGCACTGATGTCTGTCCATGCGGTGAAAGGAGTGGAGATTGGCGCAGGATTCGCCAACGCGCGAAAACCCGGGTCGGAGGTTCATGACGCGTTTGCCGTTGCGAAACGGGAAATAAGGCGCTCGACGAATCGTGCAGGCGGACTTGAGGGAGGCGTCACGAACGGCGAAGTCATTGTCCTTCGGGGCGCAATGAAGCCCATCTCGACGCTGGCTCATCCTCTGAAGTCTGTTGATCTTGCGACATTGCATCAGGTTGCGGCGCGCTACGAGCGATCGGACGTCTGCGCGGTCCCGGCGTGCTCGGTTATTGGCGAAGCTGTGATTGCGCCGGTTTTGGCGAATGCGTTTCTGGAGAAATTTGGGGGGGACTCCATGAGGGAAGTCAAATCCCGCTACAAACGACCAAAATAAGCAATTTGACTCTCTGACGGCTTTATACTATATTTTTCAGTTAGTAACAGGAAAGTCTTCAAGAAACCTTTCATTCAACGGGCCTAGTTGCCTGCGAGTTAGGAGGTGTTTGAGACTTCAGCGCAGCGATTCACAGTGCAGGGTCGAATGGGAAGTCGGGCCCCGGAAAAACTCAGTTTGGGGTGAACCGCAAAGTACTCGTTCTGAACCATAACTACGAGCCATTGAGCGTCTGCAATGTTAAGAAAGCAGTCATCCTCCTTTATTTGGGCAAAGCCGAATTGATTGCCGCTCTGGATGGAAAGCTTCTTCATTCCGTTTCTCTGGCGATGCCGTTTCCAAGCATCGTCCGCCTCTCTATCTACGTCCGTGTGCCTTTCAAAAAGATCGTCCTCTCCCGAAAAAACATTCTGAGACGCGATGGCCACCGTTGTCAATATTGCGGACGTTCGGACGTCGCTCTCACGGTGGATCATGTGGTTCCTCGCGCCCGCGGGGGCGAGGATACGTGGGAGAACCTGGCATGCGCCTGTGTGAAATGCAATAACAAGAAGGGGGATCGGACTCCTTCCGAATCCCAAATGCCGCTGATGAGAAAACCCATCCGCCCCAACCATGTCATGTTTATCAGGGATTTTGTCGGGACGGTGGACGATCGGTGGAAGCCCTATTTGTTCATGAACTAAAGGATTCAGGAGCAGCTAACGAGTTGACCCGGAAGAAAAAGGTAATTCTCAGCGGAATGCGCCCGACGGGCAAACTCCATCTCGGCCATCTGGTTGGGGCACTCGAAAATTGGGTCGCTCTTCAGGATGAATATCAGAACTATCACCTCATTGCAGATTATCACGCACTGACAACCAATCCGGACACCACGGAAATCGAACAAAACAGCCTCGACATGCTTATCGATTGGTTGTCGGCTGGAATCGACCCCTCGAAAAGCCCTGTTTTCCGGCAATCCCGCGTGAAGGAACATGCGGAATTGCACCTGATTTTCTCCATGTTGATCACCACCGCAAGGCTCGAACGGAATCCCACTCTCAAAGAGCAGGTCCGCGACCTGTCGATGGAGAACATTGCCTATGGCCACCTGGGCTATCCTGTTCTGCAAGCGGCGGATATTCTCCTTTACAAGGGTGATGTCGTTCCGGTGGGTGAGGATCAGCTTCCCCACATCGAAATTACACGCGAAATCGCAAGGAAGTTCAACAACCAGTACAAGGCCGTCTTTCCCGAGCCCGAAGGGAAGATCACCAAGTTTGCCCGATTGCCGGGACTGGACGGACGGAGGATGAGCAAATCGATCGGAAATACGATTCTCCTCTCCGATTCTCCTGAGGCAATAGCAAAGAAAATGAAGGGGGCCGTTACGGATCCGCAGAAGGTGAGAAAAGGGGACCCCGGTCGTCCCGACATCTGCCTTGTCTTTGCTTATCACAACAAGTTCAACCAGTCGGAAGTATCGGAAATCAGAAAGGGATGTGAAAGCGGAGCGCTTGGTTGTGTGGATTGTAAGATGAATTGTGCCCGGCATGTTACCGAAGCTCTTGCGCCGAATCGCGAAAACCGCGCCCAATGGGAAACGAAGCCCGACCGCGTCCGGGAGATTCTGGGCGATGGTGAACGGAGAGCTCAATCCGTTGCACGTCAGACCATGTCCGAAGTTCATGAAGCGATGGGAATAGGTTGATGAACCTTGAACCTTGAACCTTGAACCCTGAACCTTGAACCTTGAACCCTGAACC
>CAZRPU010000022.1:0-32679 GCA_964602055.1 uncultured Ignavibacteriaceae bacterium | reverse complement strand
GAACTGCCGCCCCCGGAAACCGGCGTTCCATGAATTCCTCGAGGTATTTGATGGCCGATTTCTTTTTCGCAAGTTCCACACTCACGCCTAAGCCGATGTTTGCGGTATTCTTTCCCTTGGGAAAGACCCAAAGATATCCTCCGGGCGATACATCGTCGCCGAAATAGAACTCGAGGACATCCTGATCGACCTCCACGCCCGAGACGGTCATTTGCGCACAGCTTTCCATGTCCCTGATGTGGCAGGTCGTGTCGATTCCCGCCCATTTTCCCACCCGGCTTTCGACGCCATCCGCGCCGATGACAACCTTTGCACGAATCTCGACCTTTTCGTCTTTGATCAACGCCTTGACGCCCACAACGCTGCCATCTTGTTTGAGGAGGTCGTAGACATACGCCTTGGTGACAACATCAGCACCTTCATTCACTGCGAGCTTTGCAACCTCGTAATCGAAAATCCGCCTTTCGAGCACATAACCGGATCCATCGAGCCTTGGCGTCACCTCCTTACCGTTCGGGGCGACAAGGCGGAAGCGCGTGACAGTTGCAGCAATCCATTTGGGATCGGGTTGAATGAACTGGATGACCCCTTCGTGGCTTACCGCTTCGCCGCATCGGACGGGATAGCCCACGTCCCTGTCCTTTTCGAGAAGGAGAACCGTTGCCCCGCCGGCGGCGGCAAAGCGGGCGGCCGTTGATCCTGCAGGCCCCGCCCCAACAACAATCACGTCATAGGATTGTCTCATGTTGAAGCCATATCCTGAGCGTTCAACGCCGAGAGAGTCGTCGGGAGGTGCGATACTCCCTCGCGATGGAATTCGATCACTTCCCAGGGACATGCCCAGACGCATTTCCGGCAATTCGTGCAGCGGTCCTCGATGATCGCGATCTTCGCTTCCATCAGTTCAATTGCATCTTCCGGACATACGCCGACGCAGCAACCGCAGAAGTCGCATTTGCCGGGGACAATATGAATCATGAGTGGAGCGTTTACGGGCATGGGAACATTCTTTGGGAACTGATGTGCACTTTCAATTCGACGGCTTGGATTGTTTCAATGGACACATTTCAAGATAGGCAGCAGCATTCCGAAAATCAATTCCCCCCCGGCGTTTCCAATTCCCTGAGTGCGCGCTGGAGCTGCTGATGCTTTTGCATATACGAGAGAGTATCCTCTCCCCGCTGGGCGGCGTCTTTCAGGTCCAGCTGATTACGTTCGACCTGTTTTTGGAGAGCCATCCGCTTTACCGCTGCGATCGCAGCCTGAGCGATGCGTGCCAGAGGCGGCTCTTCGATTTCGACTTCACGGCCGCGCCAGCCTGAACTCAACTCGTATTTCCCCAGCGTCACGTCGGTGACAATGCTCTTGAGTTCATCGCTTTTCAGGTTGTTAATGAACGACATGATGTCAATGGTTCCCTCATGGCGCCAGCTCTGCAGGGCCTGATCCGCGAGCGCCCGTACGCGCGGGTCGGTCAGCTCATCGAGTGACAAGTTTGCAGCCACAAAAGCCACAGCATCCGGCTGGTTCTCGAAAAGGACCTTCAGAATGTCGCGCTCCGCCGCCGGTATGTCTTTATGATATCCCGCATTGCGAGGAGAAGCTTGCTGGCGCACCGGGCCCGCAGGGGCCGCAGGCCGCGCCTGCCGCGGCTCTTTGTTTCCTCCCAGCCAGCGATCGAGTTCACGATACAGGACCGACTCGTAGAGGCCATAGCGATCGGCCACTTCCTTGACAAAGATGTTACGTTTCAACTCGTCACGAATTTTCGCAATCGATTGCACAATCGAACGAATAGCTTCAGTTTTCCCTTCGGGCGTTGCGAAGGATCCGTGTTCCAAAAAACGGGCAGCTTTGAAATCGATAAAAGAAACGGCCTTCCCCAGAAGAGCCCGAAATGCGCGGGGCCCCTGGGTGCGAATGAACGAATCCGGGTCCTCCCCTTTTGGCAGAGGGACCACTCTCACGTCCATTCCTTCCTCCAGCGCCACATCAACCCCTCGCAGGGTTGCCTGGGAGCCTGCGGAATCCGCATCGTAGATCAATGTCAGCGTCTTGGCATAGCGCGCCACCAGGCGAACCTGATCGGGCGTAAGAGCCGTTCCGCTTGAGGCAACGACATTTTGAATGCCTGACTGGAAGAGGGAAATCAGGTCGGCATACCCCTCGACCATGAGCGCATTGTTTTCGGCACGCACTGCTTCTTTCGACTGGAAGAGGCCGAACACCACGCGACTCTTGCTATAGACGGGGGTCTCCGGTGAGTTGATGTATTTCCCCTGAATCGGGTCATCCTCCCTCAGCCGCCGGGCGCCAAACGCAATGACCCGCCCCGGCGTTGAGAAGATGGGGAACATGGCGCGGCCGCGAAAGTAATCATAGTGTCCGCTCCGATCTTCCCGCGAGCGCACAAGACCCGCCTTCACCAGGTGCTCTACGGGAATGCCCTCGAGCTGAGCAGCGACAAGAAGACTGTCCCATGAGTTGGGGGCGTATCCCAGGCCAAAATGACGAATGGTATCGTCGGAGAACCCCCGGGCATGAAAGTATTCAAGAGCGGCTTTTCCTTCCTCCGAAGCGGTCAGGCTTTTGTAGAAGAATATTCCCGCAAACTTGCACGCAGCGTACAGATGATCAGCCTCGCTCGGTTGTCCGGAAGGCGACGATTCGGTCTGGATCGTTATTCCCGCCCGCTCAGCAAGGGAGCGCACCGCTTCAACAAACGAAATCTTTTCCATGTCCATGATGAAGCTAAAAACATTTCCCCCCTTGCCGCAGCCGAAGCAATGATACACTTGTTTCTCGGGGCTCACGGTAAAAGAGGGAGTCTTCTCCTGGTGGAAAGGACAAAGTCCAAGAAAGTTCTTTCCCCGCCGTTTGAGCTGTACAAAGGCGGATATCACTTCGACGATGTCGTTCGCCGATCGTACTTCATCTATGGTAAGGTCCGGAATACGCATGGGGAGAGCAATGTACCGATTAAACGAAGTACTAGCAATATGAGAGGCGGACACGGACAAAGGGAGAGAGTGAAGATGGGGCGAGATGAAGTGTCGTGCAAAAAAAAAGGCCTCCGGAAAAAGGAGGCCTTTCGAAGCGATCATGTATGGAGCGATCACTTCATGTTCTGGATTGCCTCCCTCACGGTTGTCCCGAATTCGTCAGCGGAATCGCTGAACACGCGAATACTGCGCTTGACGAACTTCTTTTCGCCGTCCTGCGAAGGCTGACTGGCCGTGATGGTCAGGTATTTGGTTTGGTTCTTGGCCTCTTTCACGTCGAAGAAATACGTGATTCTTCCGGCCTTGACCATTTTGGAATAGAAGTCTGGCATGACCCCCTCCTTGGTATGATTGTGGTAGGATAGTGATTTGGTGAGCCCCCCCAAACTGCTGTGGGCAATGGCGAAGCTAAAGAAATTCCTATTTCCTGTCAAGTCGCCCGAGCAGGGGCTTTCTTTCTCCCCGGAGCTCGTTCGGGGGCATCATGCGCGGTTCATCGCTGTTTCATCGAAACATGCGATTCATGGCGAAATCCTGCATCTACTGGGAAAAACCAGCCATTCTCATTGGGCTTGATGGGACCACTCCCCAAAAAAAATCCCGCTCCGTGCAGGGCACGAAGCGGGTGTTTCAGACTTCGAAAGGCTGATTGCGTTGAAACCTGGCAACCGTCCTTCCGACTCCGACTTAGTACATGTCGCCGCCCATACCGCCCGGAGGCATTGGGGGCGCTTTCTTCTCTTCGGGCTTCTCGACGATGGTTGCCTCGCTGGTCAGGAGAAGAGCAGCAACGCTGGCTGCGTTCTCGAGTGCGATGCGTGACACCTTTGTCGGATCAATAACGCCCGCCTTAATCAGGTTTTCGTACTGTTCTGTCTGAGCGTTAAAGCCGAAGTCGTCCTTCCCTTCCTTGACCTTGTTCACCACCACGGAGCCTTCCAGACCGGCGTTGGCCACAATCTGGCGGATCGGCTCTTCCAGTGACCGCCTGACGATTTCCACGCCGACTTTCTGGTCGCTGTTCTCAGCCTTGACTTCATCGAGCTTCTTGACCGCTCGCAGGTACGCCACGCCGCCGCCGGGGACGATTCCTTCCTCGACAGCCGCACGGGTGGCGTGCAGGGCATCTTCGACACGCGCCTTCTTCTCCTTCATCTCCACTTCGGTCGACGCGCCAATCTTGATGACGGCAACGCCGCCGGAGATCTTCGCAAGGCGCTCCTGGAGTTTTTCCTTGTCGTAGTCGGAGGTCGTCTTGTCGATTTGCTGTTTGATCTCGTTGATGCGCTTCTTGATTTCATCCTTTTTCCCGGCGCCTTCGACAACCGTTGTGTTATCCTTGTCGATAGTCACGCGTTTCGCGGTTCCGAGATAGGACAGTTGAGCATTCTCGAGCTTGAAGCCTTTTTCCTCGGAGATCACGGTGCCGCCCGTAAGAATCGCGATGTCTTCGAGCATTGCTTTCCGGCGGTCGCCGAAGCCAGGAGCCTTCACCGCACACACGCGCAGAGTCCCGCGCAGTTTGTTGACTACCAGCGTGGCCAGTGCCTCGCCTTCCACTTCTTCAGCAATAATCAGCGTGGACTTGCCCGATTGAGCAACTTTCTCGAGAATCGGCAAGAGGTCCTTCATTGCGCTGATCTTCTTGTCATGGATAAGAATGTACGGGTCGTCGAGAACCGTTTCCATGGTCTCTGCGTCCGTGACGAAATACGGCGAGAGATATCCGCGGTCGAACTGCATCCCTTCCACGACATCCAGATTCGTCTCCGTGCCTTTCGCTTCCTCAACCGTGATCACACCGTCTTTTCCCACTTTCTCCATGGCATCTGCGATAAGCTCGCCGATGCTGCGGTCGTTATTCGCAGAGATGGTCCCGACCTGTGCGATCTTTTCCTTGTCATCGCCGACCGTTTTGCTGAGTTCTTTCAAGCCTTCAACGATCTTCTTCACGGCGAGATCGATTCCCCGTTTGAGGTCCATCGGGTTTGCGCCGGCAGTAACGTTCTTCAGGCCTTCCCGTACAATCGCTTGTGCAAGAATGGTAGCCGTTGTTGTGCCGTCACCAGCCACATCCGAGGTCTTGGATGCAACTTCGCGCACCATCTGAGCTCCCATGTTTTCGATGGGATCGGAGAGTTCAATTTCCTTTGCGACGGTGACGCCGTCCTTTGTTACGGTCGGGGCGCCGAACTTCTTGTCAATGACCACGTTCCGGCCTTTCGGGCCCAAAGTGACCTTCACGGCATCTGCCAGCTGATCAACGCCTCTCTTCAGCGCGGCCCGTGCGTCAACATTGTAGCTAATGAGTTTTGCAGCCATGTTTATTGCTCCTCTGTATTCAAAATTTATTTTTTGGGCATGAGAGCAAAGATGTCGCTCTCGCGCATGATCAGGTATTCTTCGCCGTCAAGTGTGATTTCCGTACCGGAGTATTTTCCGTACAGGACCTTGTCTCCCACTTTCACTTCCATCGCGATGTGTTTTCCCTCGTCGGTTGTCCGTCCGGGCCCGGCTGCGATAACTTCTCCCCACACCGGCTTCTCTTTGGCCGTATCCGGGACGATAATGCCGCCCTTGGTTTTCTCTTCAGCGACAGAAGGCTTGATCACAACGCGATCTGCCAGAGGCTTAAGAGATATCATAGCGCTGACTCCTTATTTAAGTTGTTTATTTTGAAAGGCTTATGGAACAGGTTGGAAATTAGCACTCTGTCCGCTTGAGTGCTAATAATATAGCAGTTTGGGTGCCAATTGTCAAGTGGGGAATCGGCCGGTTTTCAGGCGATTCTTAGGAAGCTCCGGAAACGACGAAAACGTATTCCCCCCGGGTGGGCCTGGAAGAAAGCAGCTTGATCACCAAGGAAAGGGGTCCCCGCACAACTTCTTCAAATTTCTTGGTCAATTCCCTGGCAACGACAACCTGCCGGTCACCCCAGGCCTCGTGCAGTTCGGAAAGAGTTTTCAGAACCCTGTGGGGCGACTCATACAAAACGATCGTGCGTTTCTCATCTTTCAGGCCCTGGATTCTCGTCTTCCTCCCTTTTTTGACCGGCAGAAATCCTTCATACACGAAATGATCCAGGGGAAGCCCGCTCACAATCAGAGCTGTCAAGAATGCGGACGGCCCGGGGATGGGGACAATCGGAATTGAATGTGCCAGAGCTCCCGAGACAATGCGGTAGGCAGGATCAGAAATTCCGGGAGTCCCGGCATCCGACACAAGGGCGATTGATTTCCCGTCGAGCAGGTGTTGAATCAGTTGAGGCGCCCGCTGTTTTTCATTGTAGCTGAAATAGCTGAGCATCGGCTTGCTGATGCCGTAATGATCCAGGAGGACTTTTGTGGTCCGCGTATCTTCGGCAGCAATAATATCGACGCTCGAGAGGACCTTAACGCCGCGAAAGGTCATGTCCTCGAGATTGCCGATCGGTGTCGCAACTATGTAGAGAATGCCCGGCATGGATAGGCGCGGAGATGCGAAGAATCTCCCGCGGACTGCATTTCAGAAACCCCAGTCGCGGGCGTAACGAAAATCGATATTCACCGTCCGGTAGGATATTTTTGCGATGACGGGGGGACGTCTCTTGAACTGATTCTTTTGGACGAGGCTGCGGACTTTGCGGATGAAGCGCTTGTCAAAACCGCGGCTCCGTAATTCATCGTCCGACCTGCGTTCGTCGATCATATAATAGAGCAGGCGATCCACGTTGCGGTAGGTAAACCCCATCTCTCCTTCGTCAGTCTGTCCAACCCATAAATCCGCACTCGGTTTCTTCCTGATGATCGATTGAGGAACTCCCATTGACTCGGCCAGATCCCAAATCTGGCTCTTGTAGAGATCGCCGAGGGGGTTGACCGCCGAAGCGGTATCGCCCCACAATGTTCCGTACCCGAGCATGATCTCGGTCTTGTTGCTTGTCCCGACAACGAGGGCCTTCTCCCGCGACGAGGCGTCATAGAGCGCTATCATCCGCATGCGCGCCATAACGTTTCCTCTCCTCGTTCGGTCCTTTATTCTCTGAGCGTTGCACAAGGTATCCACCATCGGGCTGATATCCACGGTCTCGGTACGAATGCCGAGCTTCTTCACGAGATTCCGGGCATCCGTCAGACTCCGCGCGCTGCTCGTCGTGTATGGCATGATCAACGCCAGCACATTCTTCTTGCCAAGGGCCTTTGCCGCCAAAGTTGCCGAAACGGCTGAATCCACTCCACCTGACAGGCCGACGACCGCTTTGGAAAACCCGGCAGTGTTGATTTCATCGCGGAGGAACCGCACCAGAAGTTCCTCCACGATGGTCATGTCAAGCTTCAGAGGGTTCTTTCCCTGCTTTTCCGCGGATTCCATTATTCGCCCGATTCGAGTTCCTTCAGCGCTTTCCGGATGGTGAGAATCCCTTCATCGACTTCTTCCTTCTTCAGGTTCAAGGGGGGACGGAAGCGGATCGACCGATCGCCGCAGCCGATGAGAATCAGGCCTTCCTCGTATGCCTTGCTTCGAAGATGATCCCGGTTCTGTGCAGTATCGAGATCCAGCGCACAAAACAGCCCGCGACCGCGGGAATTGCTCACCAGGCGGGGAAATTCCCGCTCCAGCTGTCCGATCTGTTTCAGCAGATATTCTCCCACGCTCCCGGCATTCCCGACCAGGTTATCCTCCTGGATAATCTCGAGGACCCGCGTGAACCGAACCATATCGACCAGATTCCCTCCGAACGTTGAATTGATCCGGCTGGGCTTATGGAACACATTGTCCATGACGTCATCAATACGATTCGTTGAAACAAAGCCGCAAATTTGGGTCTTTTTCCCAAACGTCATCAAATCCGGCTTGACGAAGTACTCATGCGCCCACATTTTTCCCGTGATCCCGACACCCGTTTGTACTTCGTCGAATATGAGGAGGATCTCGCTTTCGTCACAGATTGTCCTCAACTCCTCGAAAAACTCCTTTCTGAAATGATTGTCTCCGCCTTCGCCTTGAATCGGCTCCAGAATAAGGGCCGCAATATCATCAGGATTGTTCGTAATCGCCTGTTTGATTTGCTTCAAGGCCATCGTTTCCTCTTTCTTGACCTCGGCAAGATGAGCGGAATCAAGAGGAAATTTCACAGCCGGGTTATGAATGCGGGGCCATTTGAACTTGGGAAAATAGTTCGTTTTGACAGGATCGGTATTGGTCATCGAGAGCGTGTAGCCCGTTCGGCCGTGGAAAGCTCTCCGAAAATGAATGACCTGAAAGCCGCGTTCTTCCGTATGGCCCTTCGTAAAGTTCTTCCGGACCTTCCAGTCGAAAGCGGTCTTGAGAGCATTTTCGACCGCGAGTCCACCGCCATCGATGAAAAAGACGTACGGAAAATAGTCCGGCATGGCGACACGTGCGAATGTCTCGACGAACTCGGCCATTTCCACTGTGTAGGCATCGGAATTCGACGGCTTGTTCACGCCGACCGACGCCAGCTTTTCGAGAAAAGACTGATCGGTCATCTTGGGATGATTCATTCCGACGGACCCCGACGCAAAAAAGGTGAAATAGTCGAGGTATTTCTTGTTATAGCGGGAATCATAGACCCGCGCACCTTGCGATCGCTTGAGATCGACCACAAGATCAAATCCGTCGACAAGCATATGCCGCGCGAGCGTGGAGTGAACTTCCGTCGGCAGGACCTTCACCGGGTTCTTCGTGGTTGGGAGAGATGACGGGGCCGAGGCGCTTTGCTGCCCGGCGGATTCAAACGGTTTCTTCTGAATTTTCTGAGTTTTCGATTCGATTACTTTTTCCGGCATGGGACACCTCCATTAATCCAAGGATTCTCTGGTTTTGGTTCGTGAGCAAGACAGAGAGCGGCCTTAGAAGAATTCCTGGTGTTCAAAAAACTGGATGACGAAAAAAGACCGATGACTCATGATGGATGAGGAAAATGGATAATGGTTTTTGAAAGAGAGCTGATCTATTCCTTTGTGTCGATTTGCGCCCGCTGGAGTTTTCCGCTGTAATCAACATACACGGTCTTCCATTCCGAGAAAAATTCGAAGACCGTCCATCCGCCTTCACGATGGCCGTTTCCTGTTTCTTTCACGCCACCGAAAGGCATGTGCGCCTCCGCCCCAATGGTGGGGGCGTTGATGTAGGTGATGCCGGCGCGGATGTCCCGTATGGCCTGATAGGCGTTGTTCAGATCCTGAGTGTAAACGGAAGAGGAAAGACCATAGTTTGTACCATTGGCCACCTCGATCGCTTCCGTCATGCTTTTCACTTTAATAACGGACAAGACCGGGCCGAAGATTTCTTCGCGGGCCACACGCATCGAAGGGGTCACTCCATCGAGAATCGTCGGTTCATAGAACCATCCCTTGCCAAGGCCGTTTCCGGCTGCCCGTTTTCCGCCGACAAGCACTTTTGCCCCCTCGTCGGCCCCGATATGCACGTAGCGGTCGACGGTGTTCACCTGGCCCTCATTCACCAGCGGCCCCACGTCGGTGGTTTCGTTCAGACCGTCGCCCAGGCGGAGTTTTCTGGTATGATCAACGAGCATGGAGAGAAACTTGTCGTAGACTTTCTCGTGGACGATGAGCCTGCTTGTCGCCGTGCATCGCTGTCCCGTTGTTCCGAAAGCTCCCCACAAGACCCCCTCCAACGCGAGATCGAGTCTGGCATCATCCATCACGATCTGTGCGTTCTTTCCTCCAAGCTCCAATGAGACACGCTTGAGACTCTTCGACGCAACTTCCGAAATTTTCTTGCCGACGGCACTCGAGCCGGTAAAGCTGATAAGATCGACGCCCGGATGTTCGACAATCGCCATGCCGACAGAACTCCCGCCGCCATGAACAATGTTCACCACGCCTTCGGGCACACCTGCTTCCATGAGGATTTCAACAAGTTTGGCCGCTGTCTCGGGAGTATCGGAGGCTGGTTTGAAGACCATGGTATTGCCGCACAGCAGAGCGGGAAACATCTTCCAGGTGGGGATCGCCATCGGAAAGTTCCATGGTGTGATGATGCCGGCGACGCCGATCGGCATTCTCAGGGCCATATTGAATTTGTTCGGCAGCTCCGAGGGAACCGTATGCCCAAACAAGCGCCTTCCCTCCGACGCTGCATAGTAGGCCGTATCGATCCCTTCCTGCACGTCGCCCCGCGTTTCCAGAAGCACTTTCCCCATTTCCCTTGTCATCGTGCGCGCAAGGTCTTCTTTCCGGGCTGTCATGACATCGCCAACCTTTCGCAGAATATTTCCCCGCCCCGGAGCCGGAACAAGCCTCCATTGTTCAAACGCTTTTCTTGCAGCACTTACGGCTTCATCGACATCCTCTTTTCCCGACAAGGGAAACGTGCTGAGCACCTCATCCCAGTTTGCCGGATTGCGGTTCTCAAAAGTCTTTCCCGACTTCGCATCGACCCATTTTCCGTTAATGTAGTTCTGATATTTTTTTGCCATAGGAGTATTCAGTCTTCATGGTTATGACAAGCCGAGACGTTGAAAAACATAGTCGACATGCCGGATGTTCTTTTTATCGTCAAACATCTCCTGGAGCTCCTTCTTGTCGAGCACTCCAGCGACTTCCTTGTCTTCTTTCAGGGCGCTCTGGAAGTCTTTGCCGTTTTGCCACACATTCATCGCATGATGCTGGATAATGCGATATGCATCCTCCCGCTTCATTCCCTTCCGTGTCAGGGCAAGCAAAACAGATTGCGAAAAGATCAACCCGTGTGTTTTCTCCAGATTCTTCTTCATGGTATCTGGATACACAAGCAGGGTATCAACGATTGCAGTGAATTGTGCCGTCATGTAATCGAGAAGGATGCAACTGTCGGGGATAATCACCCGCTCGACCGACGAATGAGTAATATCGCGTTCATGCCAGAGGGCGATATTTTCCATTGCCGCAGCTGCGTTGCCCCTTAACACCCGGGAAAGGCCCGCAATGCGCTCACAGGTAATCGGGTTCCGCTTGTGCGGCATGGCCGACGAACCTTTCTGGCCCTTTGCAAAGAATTCTTCCACCTCAAGCACTTCGGTCTTTTGAAGGTGCCGTATCTCGGTCGCAAACTTCTCCAGAGAGCTTCCAAGAACAGCCAGGGTGTTCATGAATTCCGCGTGCCGGTCCCTTTGAAGAACCTGCGTCGAAATCGGCGCTGCTTCCAGCCCGAGCTTTTCGCAGACGTGCCGCTCCACCGCAGGATCGATGTGCGCATACGTGCCGACCGCCCCGGAAACCTGTCCTACTGCAATGTTCTTCTGTGCGTTCTTCAAGCGTTGGATGTTGCGCACGGTTTCGGCATACCAGAGTGCGAATTTCAGCCCCAGAGTCGTCGGCTCCGCATGGATACCATGGGTCCGGCCCACCATGATCGTCGTCTTATGCTCCTGTGCGCGCCTTGCGAGGACTCCCTTCAGCTTGTCGAGGCCCTCAAGCAGGAGCTCGGCGGATTGTTTCATTTGCACGGCCAGGGCCGTATCAAGAACGTCAGAGGATGTCATGCCCAGGTGAATAAAGCGCGCATCCGCTCCAACCGATTCTCCGACATTGGTCAGGAACGCAATGACATCGTGCTTTACTTCCTCCTCAATTTCCAGGATGCGCGGCACATTGAATGTGGCTTTCTTCCGCAGAGAAGCAGCCGCTTCCGCGGGAATGATCCCCAGGGAGGCCTGTGCTTCGCATGCGAGCAGCTCGATCTCCAGCCAGATGCGGTATTTGTTCTCGTCTTCCCAGATCCTGCCCATGGCAGGACGCGTGTAACGCTGAATCACTGTCAGCCTCCCTGGCTGCGCCGACCGAGGGTCAGCGAGAGCGTGAATGTTTTCTTTTCTCTGTACACTTTCATAGTGAGGACCTCTCCCGGCCTTGCATCGCTCAGCAGAACAAACAGGTCATCCTCACCGACGATTTTTTGCGCATTCACTTCGAGAATCACGTCTCCGACCTTCAATCCCGACTTCTCACCCGGGCCGTTGGCCTGAATTTCACTGACGATCACGCCTTCGGCCCGCGCAAGGCCAAAGTACCGGGCAACGCGGACATCAACGGATTGAAACTCGAATCCATGCCAACTCTCGCGGGCAACCTTGCCGGTCCGGCGCAGTTCCGCCACAATGCGTTTGATCTTGTTGATGGGGATGGCAAAGCCGTATCCCACATACGTCGTGGACTGGCCGCCGGTGTAGATGAGCGTGTTCATCCCGATCACTTCCCCCTGTCCGTTCACCAATGGACCACCGCTGTTGCCGCCGTTGATTGCCGCGTCGGTCTCGATCATATCGCGGTAGAAACGATTGTCCACCCTCCCGAGATTCATTCCGCTTGAGCTGATGACGCCAACCGTGACAGTCGGTTTGTCGTTGATCTCGAAGAGACCGAATGGGTTCCCAAGGGCGATCGCCCATTCCCCCACGATAATGTCATCCGAATTGCCGAGGTTGAGGTAAGGAAGGTTGCTTCCTTTGACCTTGAGCAGGGCGACGTCACTCACAGGGTCTGTTCCTACCAGTTCGGCTTGAAGCCGCTCACCATTCGTCATCGTGACCGTAATCTGAGTCGCATTTCCGGCGACATGGTCGTTTGTGAGGATATAGCCCTCGGGGGAAATAATGAACCCCGAGCCGAGCCCCTTGACCTGCTGGCGGACGGTTCGGTCACCGAAGAATCGCCGCATCCATGGATCGTCACCAAAGAAACGGTAGAAGGGGTCTTGATATTCTCTGATCTCAATAACATTGATCCCTACCACCGCCGGGCTGACTCGGGCCACGGCCCTGGTGATGCTGTTCTGCCGCGAGGCAGTGATGTCGCTGTCCTGAGCCTGGCGCTGCTGGGCAGGCACCGTGAGAGGAAAGGCCTCGCGAAACTCGGAGGGTGCCGGATCCCCCCCGGCAGTGTTTTCCGAGGGTTGTATGGAATAGCCAATCATGACTCCCAGCAAGAGGGGAAAGGAAAGGACAGCCAGTATTTTCATTGTCTTGCCGATCATGCCCATGTTACGCTCCTTTGCTCCGCGCCAACTCCCGAAAACCGTCTGGATGACTCAACAGAAGAAGAATGCTCAAGGCTGCCCCTAGCAATCGAATATTTCCGGCGGTTCCGGGAAGAATTTGTACCGCTTCCAGCGATGCCGCCGGCAGGAGGAACAGGACCACCGGCGCGGCGAGAGAAGCGAGAATATTCGAAGCCAGGATAGTCTGTTTCTGCCATTTCAGAACAGCCCATATAGTGCACCAAACAACGACATAGCTCCCTGCCAGAAGGAGGAGTCCGCCGCATGCAGTTGCCAGACCACGTCCCCCCTTGAACTTCAGCCACACGGGATAGTTGTGCCCCACAACCGAGGCCAGAAGGCCCACTGCATAACCCGTGAAATCCGACGACAGCGCCCCTGCGATCATAACGGCGGCCATGCCTTTAAGCCCGTCAAATACCCCAACAGCGATTCCGGTCCATTTCGAGCCTGTGACCACGCCGGCGTTCAGGGCTCCGACATTACCGCTGCCGCTTTTCGTGATATCGATATTTGCAGTTCGCTTTACCAGCAGGTAACCGGTTGGAAAGGAACCAACGAGGTAGCTGCTCAGAAAGCCCAGGAAGTACGGGAGCACGGAAGCGAGTGTTCGTGGAATAGATATGTAAAAATACTGAAAACCGGAGGGAGAATCAAGGAAGGGAAATCAGAAGAATCGCTTGGAATTCAATCGGAATTCGACCAAAACACTCATCAGGAACCCTCGCGGTGAAGTTCCCCTTTCGCGTGTCGGGTCATCAGCTCCGCTGTCGCTTCTTGAGGATTTTTCCCCTCAAAGAGCATTTCATACACCGATTCAACAATTGGCATTTCAACGTGATGTCGTTTCGCGAGATCGCGCACAGACTTGGTGGAAGCCACACCTTCCGCCACCATCACCATTTCCTTCAAGACATCGTCGAGCTTGCGTCCCTTTCCTACCTGTTCGCCGACGTAACGGTTTCGGCTGTGCCGACTCATACACGTGACAATCAAGTCGCCGATGCCGGAAAGACCGGCAAAGGTCCTCGGCTGGGCCCCCAATTTGACGCCAAGCCGTGTGATTTCATAAACACCCCGCGTCATGATAGCTGCTTTCGTATTATCGCCGAACCCGGCCCCATCGCTGATACCGGCCCCCACAGCGATGACGTTTTTGATCGCTCCCCCCAATTCCACACCGCGTATGTCTTCATTGACATACACACGGAAATAGGGCGTCATGAAGGCTTCCTGGACGATTTTGGCCGACCGTGGCTTATAGGCAGAAGCCACGATGGCCGTAGGCATCTTGCGCGAGACCTCTTCTGCGTGGCTTGGGCCGGAAAGGATTGCGAAATTCTCTTTCTTTTCATGCTTGAGGACGTCGAGAAGCACTTCGGACATGGTCATCAGGGTGTTATTTTCGATCCCTTTTGCCACGTTGCAGATAACGGTCTCTTCCAAGTCGAGGTCGGCAATCCTCAGGATCACCGATCTCAGGAATTGTGCCGGCACGGCGGCCACGATAAGTTCTTTTCCTGTGCATGCCTCTTCGATTTCCGTTCTGACTTTGAGCTGGGGGGGCAGGGGGATACCGGGCAGGAAAGCAGGGTTTTCGCGCTTTTCCTTCATGAGTTCCGCCTGAGCCGTCTTGTAGGTCCACAGGTCGACGTCGTGCCCGTTTTCCACAAGGACGAGCGCGAGGGTAGTACCCCAGCTCCCGGCACCAAGAACAGTTGTTTTCATGAAAGGACCTCAGTTACGAGGAACCCATCGGCTCAGCAGGGCGCGCGGTGGAGTTATTCCGTTTCGAGCGTCTTGTTCCGGGCTGCCTGGGAGGCTCTGTTTTCAGTCCCTTCGAGCAGCCGTTTGATATTCGAGCGATGGGAATATATAAGAAGAAGGGCAACACCGAGGCTAAAGATGATCAACGTCTTGTAGCTGTGGATCTGGTCGCCAAAGATGTTGAACCGGACAAACAGCGTTGCAGGAAACGCCACTGCTGCGCTGATTGAGCCGAGAGAAACGTATTTGTAAGCAATAAAGACGATAAAGAATACCGCAGCGGAGATGCCGAACTCCACCGGCGTGACACCCAGCAGCATTCCTGCTCCCGTAGCGATCCCTTTGCCGCCGCGGAATCCCGCGAAGACCGTCCAAATGTGACCGACAATGGCGGCACCGCCGCAGATCATCTGGATGATGGTAAAATCGTCAAAGGGAGTTCTATTATAGAACGGGAGTGTGGGATCCCAGAACAACCGGGCAATGAAGACCGTAGCGACGAACCCTTTGGCAAAGTCGATTGCCATCACGAAAATACCCGACTTCCACCCGAGAACGCGAAAGACATTCGTTCCGCCGGCGTTTCCGCTTCCCTTCGTACGGATGTCGAACCCATGGATCCACTTCGAAAACAGCACTGCGGTGGGAAGTGAGCCGAGAATGTAGCTCAGAACGACCACGATGCCCATGTTAATCATTCGCCGGTATCCTTTGGTGAAAGTGTGAGTTAAAGCTTCGAGAAAATAGGAAGTTTGGGATAAAGATGCAAGCCGTCGGCTGCCGGAGTCGCGTCAGGCGAACCCGAGCTGATGCCAGCGCTGCAAAATCAGTGCTCCAAGCTCAAGGTCTTCTTTCGTCGTAATCTTGATATTGTCGTAGCTTCCCTCAACGATCTTCACTTTCACGCCCATCCGTTCCACAAGGGCAGCTTCATCCGTCGAAGAGAATCGTTCCTTGACGGCTTTTTCGAAGGCTTTGAGAAGAAGAACGCCCTTAAATGCCTGCGGTGTCTGTATCAACCAGACCGCGCTGCGGTCGAGCATTTGATCAAAAAAGCCTCCGCCGTTCGAACGGCGAATCGAGTCCTTCGGCTGGACCGCCAGAACGGCGGCATCGTTGTCGCGGCAGGCGGCGACAAGCTCCGAGATTTTTTGCGGAGCAACAAACGGCCGGACACCGTCGTGCACGAGGACAAGATCGCCCAGGCGAATGTCGAGGCGTTTGAGAACATTGAAGACCGAATCCTGTCTCTTCTCCCCCCCTGAGACGATCTTGCTCACCTTGTTGAGCCTGTAGCGGGTGATCATCCCTTCCACGTCAACGATCGAATCTTCCGGCACGGCAAGGCCTATCTCATCCACTTCGGCGGAAGCCTCAAACCGCTGCACCGTGTGCACAAGAATAGGTTTTTCTTCGAGGCTGAGGAACTGTTTGGGCGTGGCGCCACCGATTCTCGTCCCAGACCCGGCAGCGGGTATCACCACATAAACTTTCGGCCGTTCCTGCGTCATTGCGCTCTCCAGGGTTTACAGCAGCAGCATGCTATCGCCGTAGCTGTAGAACCGGTATCCTTCCTTGATTGCTTTCTTGTAGGCCCTCATCATGAAATCATGGCCTGCGAATGCGCTGACGAGCATGAGGAGCGTTGATTCGGGGAGATGGAAATTCGTAATAAGCTTGTCGGTGACCTTGAAATCGAATGGCGGAAAGATAAACTTATCGGTCCATCCACGCGAGGGTTTTACATGGCCATCCGATGTGACGCTCGATTCGAGCGCCCTGCACGTGCTCGTCCCGACGACGAACACATTGTGCTTTGCATCGATCGTCTTGTTGATGGTGTGGGCCGCCTCGTTCGAGATCTCGTAGTATTCCGAATCCATCTTGTGTTTCGTGAGATCTTCCACTTCGACCGGCCGGAACGATCCGAGGCCGACGTGCAGAACGACAGGCACGATCTTGACACCCTTTGACTGAATCTTTCGCAGGAGGGCCTTGGTAAAGTGAAGCCCTGCGGTGGGTGCGGCAACGGCCCCCAGGACTCGGGCGTAAACCGTCTGATATGTTTCCTTGTCCTTGTTCGTTGCGTCCCGCTTGATATAATGAGGAAGAGGCGTAATGCCGATCCGCTCGATGATCTTGAAGAAGTCACCTTTGTGGTTGAATCGGACCGTCCGGCCGCGGGAGGTGGTATTATCGATCACTTCACACCAGAGTTTCCCGTCATCGAAAAAGATCTTGTTCCCGATCCTCACTTTGCGTGCCGGGTCAACGATAACATCCCAGATGTTTTCCTCGGCATTCAGTTCGCGAAGAAGGAACACCTCGATTTTTGCGTTGGTTTTCTCTTTTTTCCCGAACAATCTGGCCTGAAACACACGCGTTTCATTGACCACAAGGCAGTCGCCTTTATTGAAATACTCAGCAATCTCGAAGAACTTCCTGTCTTCCATAGACTCATCGGCTCTGTTGAGCACCAGCAGAGAGGAATGGTCCCGTGGCTTCGCGGGAAATTTTGCGACAAGATTGCGGGGAAGCGGATATCGAAAATCTGAGAGCTTCATTCAGTACAGTCCTTCCACATTAGTGACCTTCCACACTATTTTCGTGCGTGCGTTCTCTTGGTTGAGGCCTTCTTTTTCCCCGGTTTCGAATCTGCCAGCGCTGCGCGGGCGGCAGCAAGACGGGCAATGGGCACGCGGAACGGCGAACAACTCACGTAATTCAATCCGATCTCGTGGCAGAACTCGACGCTGGAGGGCTCGCCTCCGTGCTCTCCGCAGATCCCGAGCTTGATGTTGGGTCTCGCCGACCGCCCTTTTTCCACCGCCATCTGCATAAGAACGCCCACACCGGGCCTGTCGATGGCTTCAAAAGGATCTTTGGCATAGATCTCGCGGTCGACGTACGGAATGAGGAATCTGCCGGCGTCGTCCCGGCTTACTCCGAGGGTTGTCTGCGTCAGATCGTTCGTCCCGAAACTGAAGAACTCCGCATGGGCAGCTATTTCATCCGCCGTCACGGCGCCGCGCGGAACCTCAATCATGGTCCCGACCAAATACCGGAACTTCGTGCCCGATTCCTTCATAACCTGTTCAGCCACATTCCGAACAATCTTTTCCTGGTGTGCCAGTTCCTTCACATTTCCCACGAGAGGAATCATCACCTCCGGCTCCACGCCCTTACCCCGTTTCTTCACGGCGGCAGCCGCTTCAAATATTGCCCGTGACTGCATTTCCGTAATTTCAGGGTAGATAACACCCAATCGGCATCCGCGGAAGCCAAGCATGGGATTGAATTCGTGGAGCGATTCAACCCGCTGCCGGACCTTTTCAAAAGGAACGCCCATCTGCCCTGCAAGCTCTCTTTGCGATGACTCGTCATGAGGAAGGAATTCGTGCAGAGGCGGATCAATGGTGCGAATCGTGACAGGCCGTCCGTCCATTGCCTCGAAGATCCCCTCGAAGTCCTTTCGTTGAAGCGGCAGGAGTTTCGCCAGAGCGGCCTTTCGGTCTTCCAACGTATCAGCGAGAATCATTTCGCGCATAGGCCCGATTTTTCCCTCGCCGAAGAACATATGTTCCGTCCGGCAAAGACCAATTCCTTCAGCTCCGAAGGCAACCGCGTTGGCTGCCTGGTCGGGCTGGTCCGCGTTCGTTCTGACTCCCAGACGCCGGTACTTATCCGCCCAGTTCATGATTTTGGTGAATTCCTGATAGACCACCGCCTCTTTCGGATTCAGCGTGCGGTCAATGAGGACCTGGAGGACTTCCGATGGGCGGGTCTGAACTTTTCCAATCATCACCTCGCCCGTGGTGCCGTCGATGGAAAGCCAGTCTCCCTCTTTCACCACCTGATTTCCAACGCGCATGGTATGACTTGCATAATCGATTTCGAGTACGCTGCATCCTGCCACGCACACCTTTCCCATCTGGCGGGCAACGAGAGCGGCGTGCGACGTCATGCCGCCGCGCGCAGTCAGAATCCCCTCCGCCGCATCCATTCCCTTGATATCTTCCGGTGATGTCTCAATTCTCGTCAGAATGACCTTTTCACCGCGCTTGGCCCATTCTTCCGCATCCTGCGCGTTGAACACGGCGCGCCCGGTGGCCGCTCCCGGTCCGGCGTTGAGTCCTTTCGCGAGAAGCTTGCCACTTTTCACGGCGTTCGCCTTCTGTGCCGGATCGAAAATCGGGCGCAGCAGCTGGTTCAACTGATCTGGCTGAATCCGTCGAAGCGCCTCTTTGTCGCTGATCAATTTCTCGTCGACCATATCAACCGCGATCTTGATTGCCGCAAACGCAGTGCGCTTGCCCACGCGGCACTGAAGCATGTAGAGGGTTCCCTGCTGAATCGTGAACTCGATGTCCATGACCTCCTTATAATGCTTCTCAAGGGCTGAACGGATTTTCTCAAGCTGTTTGTACGTTGTGGGATCGTTTTTTGCGAGATCGGAAATCGGCAGCGGCGTCCTCGTTCCTGCGACCACATCTTCGCCCTGGGCGTTCATGAGGAACTCACCGTAGAAGACGTTTTCCCCTGTCGCGGGATCTCTCGTGAACGCAACCCCCGTGCCGGAATCTTCCCCCATGTTCCCAAAGACCATGGTCTGGACATTGACCGCAGTACCCCAGGAACTCGGGATATCGTACAGTTTTCTGTAGGCGATTGCCCGGTCATTCATCCACGAGCCGAAGACTGCCCCGATGGCGCCCCACAGCTGGTCCATGGGGTTCTGAGGAAAATCATTCCCTGTTTTCTCTTTAATGGCTCCTTTGAAGCGGGCAACGAGATCTTTGAGGTCTTCCGCCGTCAATTCGGTGTCGAGGTGGACTCCCTTTTGCTTTTTCTTCTCCTCGATGATGGCCTCAAACGGATCAATATCGTCTTTGTGGACGGGCTTCAGGCCGAGAACAACATCGCCGTACATCTGCACAAATCTTCTGTAGCAGTCGTAAGCGAACCGTTCGTTCTTTGTCTTGTCAATGAGGCCGCGAACGGTTTCATCATTTAGTCCGAGATTCAGAATCGTGTCCATCATGCCGGGCATCGAGGCTCTGGCCCCGGAGCGCACAGAAACCAGGAGCGGGTTTTGCGGATTGCCGAACGCCGCGCCCATGGCCTTTTCCACTTTCTTCATCGCTGATTCCACGTCCTTGCGCAGGGTCTTCGGGTAAGACCGTCCATGTTCGTAGTAATAGGTGCAGACTTCGGTCGTCATGGTGAAGCCCGGGGGAACGGGGAGACCAATGTTGGTCATTTCGGCCAGGTTCGCGCCTTTGCCGCCCAGAAGGTTCTTCATTTCCGCGGTGCCTTCGGCTTTTCCTTTGCCGAAAAAATATACGTAGTGAGGATTCTTTGCCATGAGATTACTGCTCCGTTTCTTTGTCAGCTATTGAGTGCTTTTGATGAGAGGTTGATACGCGTACTTCTTTCAGAAAATGTTCCGCAATGCGACCCGAACAAGGGTTGTCGAAATCAGCCATGCGCTCCGGGTGCCATTGCACGAGAAGAAGGAACGGCATCCGGTCTTTCAGCACCCATTCGAGTGCTTCGATAACGCCGTCATCGGACCGAGCGACGACCTTGAGCCCCTTCCCGGGCTCATCCACCGCCTGATGATGGACAGAGTTGACCTTATGAGGCCCCGGCCCGGCAATGCTTTCCAACAACGAGTCCGGCAGCAACTCCAGCGGATGGCGAAAATCGACACCGTCGCGAATAACATGGCTTCGATACCCTGCCATCGGAAGATCCACGATAAGGCTTCCTCCCAGGAAGACATTCATGATCTGCATTCCTCGGCAAATGCCGAGAATGGGAATTTCAGCATCCAGCGCCTCTTCAATCACTTTGAGTTCAAAGGCATCACGCTGCTCGTTCACCTCTTCCACATGTTCGATTGCTTCCGGTTTACCGTATAATGAAGGATGTACATCTCCTCCTCCGGTCAGAATGAGCCCATCGAGGGACCGCACTTTTTCCTCATTCTTCAGGAGCGAGGAGAGCTTCACCAATTCGATTTGAGGATCGACACGGTGGATCCAGCGAAGATAATTGTCAAATGACGGCTTTGGCCTCATGTTGTCCGTAATACCCAGTCTCACGCATCCTCCTTGTTAGTCCCAAAACTGCGGCTCTCGCCTCTTGAATTCCTGAATGTTCGCCTCGGTTACCGCCAGGAACGTGCCCTCCTTCTCATAGATTTTCCTCTGACGCTCGTAGCCGAGTCCATGGTGAAGCATTTTCGTGACGTCGTCCAGCTCCTGCGAACAGCCGAGCGACGCTGCAATTGGTTTCAACCTCTTCACGAGCCAATCAATTTCGGACCTCAAGAGGTTGGTCTTTCCCGTGGCGTCCAGAATAATCTCCGCTTCAACGCCAAAGCGCGAAGCCTTCCACTTGTTCTCCCGAAGAACCCAATATGCAGGGGGATCAACAATTTCCCCATCCTTGTAGCGCTGGTTGAACCAGGCATACAAACATTGCGCAAAAGCAACAAGGGCCACTGTTTCGCGCAGCGTTTGCAGTCCGTCGCACACTCTGATTTCTACCGTCCCGTACGAGGGATGGGGACGAATATCCCACCAAATGTCCTTGATCGATGTGATCGATTTCGAAGCAATCATGGAATCATAGAAAAATTCAAAATCACTCCAGTGATGAAACGTACATGGATGCCCTCCCGTGGGGAGCGCTTCGAAAATCGTAACGCGGCTCGATGCCAATCCCGTATCTTTCGCCTGCCAAAACGGCGAACTGGCCGACAAGGCAAGGAGATGCGGCATGTAATGGAGCATCGCATTGTTCATGGCCATTGCATGATGGGCGTTGAACATGCCCACGTGTACGTGGAGACCGAAAATCATGAGGCGCCTCGCCATCCACCGATTCCTGTCGATCAGCGTCTTGTAGCGTTCGGCCGGATAAAGAATTCTCTCCTGATAGCGGGCAAACGGATGGGACCCGGCTGTGGCAAATTCGACACCCAGTCCCGAACCGATTTTTTCGAGTATGCCGAACTGTTCTTCAAGATCGCGACGCACTTCGGCGATGTTCTTGCAGATCCCCGTGTTGATTTCGATCATGGATTGGAGGAGTTCCGCCTTGATATGCGTTTGCTCTCCTCCCAGCTTCTCGAAGATCTTTGGGGATGCCGGAGAAAGATCCTTCGATTTCGCGTCGATAATCTGCAATTCGATTTCGACGCCCAGGGTCATAGACTCCGATTCATGAAACAACAAAGCCATGCACTATCCTCGTTCTGTTGCGTGTTGCAGAGTTTCCACCAGATCCTCCTGCCCGGCGATGATTTCCGTCCGCACGCCGACGGTCAACAGCGCATCGCCAAATTCCTCTTTCGTCGATTCCAATCTCATGAAATCCTTTTCGGTGGTCACAAGTATTTCCGCTTGCGTGTTTTTCAACGATTTCAAGATCGCATCGACATCATTCCCCGTAAACCAATGATGATCGTCGAAGCGATGATGAACGGCGACGGAAACGCCCAAATCCCCGAGCGTCCGCTCAAAGGAGTCCGGGTCGGCAATCCCCGAAAACGCCACTGCTTTTTTTCCCCTCAGCGTGTTCTGTTCTTCCTGACGGGCGTCGCTGCCGCGGCGGATTTCCGCTGCCGCATGGCGGACCCCGATCACGGGAACCTGAAAGCGTTCTCTCAGTTCAGGAGCGAGTACCTCAAAATCTTTCGTGCTGCTGCACTTTGTGATCGCCAGAAGATCAGCTCGTTTCAGGGAACTGAACGGCTCTCTCCCGTATCCCGCCGGAAGAAGCCACTGCCGATGATGCAGTTCGCGCGCCGTGATGAGGACAATGTCACAGTTCCGGTGGAGCGACCGGTGCTGAAACCCGTCGTCGAGGATGACCACATCCGAATGGAACATTGTCACGGCCATTTTCGCCCCATGACCTCTGTCTTCGTCGACGACGATCGGAATGCCTGTCAAGCGATCGGCCAGAAGAGCCGGTTCATCGCCCCCGGAAGAGGCCTCTGTGCATTTTTGCTTTCCATTGCTGATGACCTGAAATCCCTTTGTCGTTCTCCCGTAGCCGCGGCTGACAATCGAAGGATTTCTTCCCTTCTCTTTCAGGAGCGCCGCGATGCCCGCGACGAAGGGTGTCTTGCCGGAGCCGCCTGTCGAAATATTTCCCACGGAAATCACCGGAACATCGACCCGATCCACAGGCATCAGTCCGGCGTCAAAGAACATGTTTCTCATCGAGACCGCCGCCCCGTACAACCACGAAAGCGGAAGCAAAACCGGTGACGGCTTCACAATGCAGCAACCCGCAGAATGTGCCTGGCAACCTGCTTCGAAGCGCCCCGGGAGCCCAGTTTCTTTCGGATGAGAGAGAGTTCATCGCGCATACTCTTCATCCTCCGGCTGTCTCGCAGGAGCAGCAGCGCCTCACGTGCCAGTGCAGCGGCTTTGACCCGATGCTGAAGGAACTCCGGGACAACGGTCTTCCCGGCGACAATATTCACGAGTCCGATATTGCGGATTCTCACAAGAAGCCTTCCAATGGCATAGGTCAGCCAGGATGTCTTGTACACGACGAACATGGGAGTGCCGAAACACGCGGTCTCGAGCGTCGCCGTTCCGGAGGTGACAAACGCGAAGTCCGCATGATTCATGAGGTCATAGGTCGCTCCTTTCACCAGACGAACGTCTTCCACGCCAAAGAGCGTCCGGAAGAGAGATTCTTCCAGTGTCGGTGCAACCGCCAAAGCGATTTCCATATTTTCTTCCGCCGCCACCTGTCGTGCGGCACGAAGCATCGCGGGGAATATCTTCTCGATTTCCTGCCGCCGACTTCCGGGAATAAGCCCGAGAATTTTCTTCGATCCGTCAATGCCGTAGCGTTTGCAGAATCCCTTCCTCGTCATGCCGCCATCAAGCACCTCCAGGAGCGGATGGCCGACAAACTCCGCTGGAATTCCCGCCTTCTTGTAGAAATCGACTTCGAAGGGGAACACCACAAGCATCATGTCAACGATTCCCCGCATTTTCTTGACGCGCGATTGATGCCATGCCCAGACCTGAGGGCTGATATAGTACACCACCTTCATGCCGTATTTTTTTACGCGTCGGGCAAAGCGAAGATTGAACCCAGGATAGTCGATCAGGACCAGGACATCGGGTTTCTTGAACTTCACAATTTGTTCCAGCGTGTACTCCATCACTTTGATGAACGGGAGATGCCGAACCACCTCCACGAAGCCCATGAAACCAAGTTCGCGGATGTGGTACACGAGGCTCATTCCCTCCCTTTTCATTTTTTCCCCACCGACACCGAAAATCTCAACCTTCGGATTCAACTTCCGCAGTTCCCGCACAACGCCCGAACCATGCAAATCCCCCGATGCTTCTCCGGCAATGATCATGACTCGTTTCATGCATCAACTCCACAACCATCGGACGACGATCAGGAGAGCCACAAGCGCAATTGCCTGAAACGTTCTGCGTTCCGATTTTCGCGCGGCCATCCAATCGGGCCGCTGATCCGTTGCACCGGATTCCCATGCCGTGAGACGCGGAATGAAGCGGGGCACTTCTTTTCTGTACTCGCTGTAGGCGCCGGCAAATTCCTTTTCGAGAAACTCCTCTTCGAGGGAAACAATCAAAGTATATTGCAGAACAAAATATGCTCCGGCCGCAACGAGCAGCCAGGGGCTCAACGCATTCGCCATGATCCCGACGCCAATGTAGATAAGGATGTTGCCCACATAGAGAGGATTCCGCACATAAGAAAACGGTCCGGCCACCACCAGCGAGGGAGCGCCCACCCCGCCCGTCACACGCGTCAAAGCGCCTGCATAGGCGACACCCCAGAACCGGGTGAATTCGCCGAGAGCAAGAACAATGGCCCCGGAAAGAACGGTGATTCCTGTCGGCTGGGCAAATATCACCATGACGGCCAGGAACGGGAGCGGTGTGTAGCTTCTATAATGGAAGAGTTTTTGCCGAAGATCTGCCATTGATTACTCAGCAATAAAGACATCACGACGCGCCATGACTGCTTCTCGCCTCTGCTTGATCCTTTTTTTCCCCACAATTTTCTCAAGCCTGTCTCTCACATCACCCAGGTGCCGAAACTCGAAATAGGAAATATTCTGCTGCTGACAGTACACCAGAAGATCATTTTTGGCAAAAACGATGTCGGCATACCGAACCGGGCATCGGTCAGAAAATCCATCACCAATGTACACCACGACATCATCGTCCGCCGAGCCCGTCACAATGTGATTCCGCTTGCAGTTTCCGCAGCGATCACAGTGTTCATCGCGGTAAGGGAACGAAGGAACAAGTTCAGCCCCCTGAGGCCCTTCGATCCATGTTGCACGGTTGGCGAACCAGGGAACGTCGCCGAGGTCCGCGTCGCTCAGGATCTTTTCCACGTAGAGGTCAAGCCCGTCGCTGAGGATTGTCAGGGGAATGTCGTTGCTTCTGCAGAACCGAACGAATTCGACCGCGTGGGGATCAAGCCGGAACCGGGAGACAAACGAGAGAAGTTCTTCCTTCTTCACCTGCCCGATACTGTGACATTCCCGGCTGAGACATTCCCGTGCGTTGATCTGTCCCGACCGGTATTGACGGACAATGTCTTCCGCCCTTTCTCCTCCGAACGTCCGGAACAGGCGATTGCCCACATCTTCGGCCGCCAGTGTCCCGTCGAAATCGCAATAAACCCGTAGCATGATATTTTTTTCCGAACCGCTCAGACCCGAGCCGGTTCTGTCGCCGCGGACTTCTCGAACCGCACCGATACGAGTTTGGAGACCCCTTCTTCTTCCATCGTGACGCCGTACAGCGCGTTAGCGGCTTCCATCGTCCGCTTGTTATGCGTGACGACAATGAACTGCGTATTATCGGAGAACCGGCGGAGGATGCGCGTGAACCGGTCAATATTGCTGTCGTCAAGCGGTGCATCCACTTCATCCAGGATACAGAAGGGGCTTGGTTTGACCAGATAAATGGCGAAGAGAAGCGCGATGGCCGTCAAGGTCTTTTCTCCGCCGGAAAGTAAGTCGATGGATGTCGGACGCTTTCCGCGAGGTTTCGCTGTGATTTCGATCCTGGCCTCGAGTGGATCCACGCCCTCTTCCAATGTTAAGTCGCATTCATCGCCTTCGTCGAAAAGCCCTTTGAACGTGGAGATGAAATTCTCGCGGATCTTTTCGAATGTGCTCAGAAACTTCTGCTGAGCCGTGGTGTTAATCTCTTCGATCGTCGCAAGGAGTGTCCCTTCCGATTCTTCCAGATCGGTTTTCTGCGCATTGACAAAATCGAGCCGTTCTTTCTCGCTTTTATATTCGTCGAAAGCGGCAAAATTAACCGCTCCCAGGGCGCGCAATTTTTCTTTCAGAGCCCGGACATCCTCACGTGCAGCGGTGAAGTCAAATTCTTCGTTATCATCGAATTGCTCGAGCCTCAGTTCGGTGTCGAACTCCTCCTTGGCCCGTGCGAGAAGGTTCTCGGATTTCATGCTCAGTTCCTGGATCTTAAACTCGAGATCGTGGGCGGCCTTGAGCGATCCTTCGTGCTTGAGCCTTTCATCCTTCAGCTTCAATTCGATTTCGTGAACCTGCCCCCGTTTTTCCCCCAGTTCCCTGTCGGCTTCCTTTTTCTGTCCTTTCAGCCTGTCGCTTTCCACCTTGGAGCCGGACAACGCCGCCTGGTTTTCTTCCAGCTGAACAGCCAGGAGCCGGATCTCCTCTCGTGATGCTTCCACATCGAGTGTCCTCTGATCGAATCCCGCAACGACCGATTGAATCGTTGAGGATGCATACTGGATATCCTGTTCGATGCTTCGCTGCTCGGCCTTGAGCGAGAGAACCTCCATATTCGCCTCGTTGGCCGTCCGGGACACTTCCGCCAGCTTTGCCTCCATCCGTTCCACTTCACTTGCCGTCATACCCGAGAGCCGGTCGGCGTCCGATTTTTTGGCTTCGAGCGATTGGATTGCGGGGATGGATTGGTCGAGCTGATTCCGGAGAGCGGACATTTCCTTCTGGAGACGGCCGATCTCGTTCATTCCGCGTTCAATCGTCTCAGCTGCGCGCTTCTTCTCGAATTCCAATTGCGCTATGCGCACTTCAACCGTCGTTGTCTGCTGCTCGATAGCCCGGGCGTCCTCGGCAAGTTTTTTCGGATCGAGAGCCTCAAGGTCCGCAGACTTCTTCCCCGCCGTTCTTTGCAGAGCCTCGTGCTCCTCCTGCAGCCGGGCAATCTCCCGGCTCAACTCCTCCATTTGGGCGCGTCGACCGATATGTCCGCCCTCATCCTGGCGCATGCTGCCGCCGCGCACAACGCCTTTGCCCGACACGATTTCACCCTCAAGCGTCACACAGGTCAGGTCCTGATTTCTGCCGGCAGCCATCCGCGCTGATTCGCCTCCCTCGACAATGAGCACGCCGTTCAGCAGAAACCGAAACAGCGGTGTTGTTGCCGCGTCAGCTCGTACAATGTCCGCCGCCCACCCAATCACGCCTGCTCCCGTCACAGAAGGCCGGTTACCTGTCACCGCAGGGATGCGCTCGAGGCAGAGAAACGTCGCCTTTCCTTTTTGTTCCTGCTTGAGAACATCAATCGCCTCATATGCCGTTTGGACCGTGTCGGCGATGACGAAGCCGGCCGATTCCCCCAGTGCGGCTTCGACTGCAACGCGATACTTCGGCTCGACGCTCAGCGCCTCACCGACCGTTGTGCCGACCTTTGCGCGCCAGGCATCATTCTTCATCAGGAACCTCGCGCCTTCCGATACCCCGTCGTGGCTTTCGAGAAGGCCTTTGAAAAAATCGAGCTTCGCTTTCTTTCCTTCCAGCGAGCTTCTGAGCTCGAAGTCATGCTCCCGAAGGCGCTCGAGCTCCTCATGCTGCCGCCGCCGGACCGCTTCCATTTCATGGACACGCACTTCTGCTTCTGCAAATTGCTTCCTCAGCTCCCGATCCTCCGCCGTCAGCTGTATGACCAATGCGGAATTTTTTTCCACTTCCCCGCGCATCGTTCCGTTTTCTTCCGTAATGAACTCCACCCGCCCCCGGAGGTTTTCGAAACGTGCTTTGGCCTGATTCTCCTTCTGCCTCAGCTCTCCGATTTCATGGAGGAGCGTTATAACGTTATCCTGATATCCCTTCAGTTCAGCCTTCTTCGCATTTACTTGCTGTTCGAACGCGTCAAAATCGGATTTCTTTTTCCGATAGACCTCTTCGGCGTTTTCCGTGGCGGTGCGCACATCCTCGAGGGATACCTGTAATTCGGCCAGACGTTTTTGCAGATTTTCCTTCTGCGTTGTCAGCTCTATTTTTTCCCTTTCGAAACGATCGATATTGGTGGACAAGGAACGACTTCGTTCGCGCGCCGTCGCAACCGATTGTTCGATCTGATGAACAATTTCCTGCTGGCGATTCCATGCGGCTTGCGCTTCCGCACTGCGTGCCTCCAACTCCGACATTTCAACCCGCAGCACTTCCAGGAGCGCTTCCTCCTGTTTGAGTTCCACGTCGATCCTGTCCTTCTCGTCAACGGTAACTGCCAGTTGTTCCCGCAAAGGGGCTATTTTCGTGCTGATGCTGGCAAATTCCCGTCTCAGGAGGCCCAATTCCTGTTCATGCAGCTGCTTCGCGAACAAGTTATAGCGTTCCGCCTTTTGCGCCTGGCGTTCGAGGGAATTGACCGCTTTTTGCACTTCACGGACAATATCCCCCACGCGCGTGAGATCTTGCTGGACATTTTCGAGCCGCCGATAGGCTTCCTTGCGGCGATGTTTGTATTTGGTCACGCCGGCGGCTTCCTCGAAAAGGCGTCTCCTCTCATCCGCCTTGTCGCTCAGGATCGTCTCGACCATTTTCAGTTCGATCACCGAGTATGCATCCGATCCCATGCCCGTATCCATGAAGAGATCACGAATGTCTTTCAGGCGGCACAGGCCTTTGTTCAGATAATATTCGCTTTCGCCCGACCGGTAGACCCGCCTGGTCAGGGTGACTTCGGAAAATTCGGTCGGAAGGATTCCCTTCGTGTTTTCGATGGTCAGGGAGACTTCTGCCATACTCACGGGTTTCCGGGATTTCGTGCCGTTGAAGATAACGTCCTCCATCTTGTCGCTGCGAAGCGTCGTCGGACGCTGTTCCCCCAACGCCCATCGGATGGCGTCAACCACATTCGTCTTCCCGCAGCCGTTGGGCCCCACGATGGACGTGATGCCGGCATCGAAGGCAAGATTTACCTTCTGCGCAAATGACTTGAATCCCAGTATTTCGATCTTGGACAGGTACATTAGGCAGAGCCGCTCATGATGTGATAGAGGAACTGCATGTACGATGTAAGAGAAAACTCGGAATCATAGTATGCCACGGCAGCGGTCACGAACGCCGCAGCGATAACGACCCCGGCAATGTAGGTTTTCACGGCGCTCATTTCGAAAATCACCGAGACCCCCTTCAGGATTCTGAGCGAAACCCAGGCGAAGAAGGCAAAACAAATGAGGAACGTCGGAAGCGCATAGAACGGTGTCTGAAGAATCTTGAAGAGGCTCATTCCCAGAGGGCTCAGAACAACAAACGGGGCGGATGCCCAAACGATCACGGTATAGGCATGCATGAAAGTGATTTTCGAGCGGACAAACAGCGAACTGAGCCGAACGAGGATTCCAAGAACCACCGACAAGAGGAGAAACACAGCGGTGAACGAGGCTATTCCTTCAAGGGGGTTCCATGTTGCGCGAATAAGATATTCCTTCACCACGTCGGACACGAAATACTGTGTCATCACGGGTTCTGCCATTGTGGTGGTGGTTTATTGAACTATCTGAATTTAAAGAACGACCGCGAGCGTGAGGGATATCAGAAGCGTGAGAAACAGCGTATGAAAAATCGAGACTGTGCGGACGTCGCGCAGATCGGCAAAAAAGTTATAGGATCGGAGCATCGACCGCTTGAGAGATTCGTTGAAACGCCTGTTGTAATGATACTGATACGCGACGGCAAAGATCACGACGAAACCAGCGACGATATGGACGATGGGAAACGAACTCCGGTGTTTGCCGATCGGGAGGGCGGCAACCTTTTGTCCCGCAAAAACCGTTTTTACCACATCGTAGGCAAGTCGCTTCTCACGCTGGGCATTGAGCAGGCCTACGGGCATGATATATGGATCGGAGTTGTTCGCCGTGAGAATGGGCCGATCGCCGCGCCAGTCTGCAAAAGACTGAATAAAGCTTCCGGCAACTCCCGATTCTCGAATCGCGGTATAGTACTGAAGAAAGAACCGCGCTTGTGCTTCTTCGGAAAGCGGATCGCTGTATCCGTTGTGGTTTTTTGATTCAACCATCTTGCCGTACCTCAGGACGAGCACGGGGCGGGACGGAAACCGCTTTTGCCAGGAACGGAGCGATTCTTTGAATTCCTTGAGGTCTCCTGAAGGGACATTGGCAGCTGCAAAATCGACGACATCCACGCACTGGTCATTCTCTGCCATGCGCGATCCGAAGTAGACAGGCCTCTCATCGATTCCCTTGATCAGCGATGTTACACGGCCGGCATACACACGCGCGCGCGGATCGGATGAATCGAAATCATCCCCGATTCCCCATGCAAGAACCGAAGGGTTATTCTGGTCTCTCAGGACCATTTCACGCGTTGTCTGTTCGGCAAGGTTCTGAAACACCTCGCCTGCCAGAAGTTCGGCGGGAACATTCCAGACCGGAATTTCGAGAAGCGCAAACAGTCCGTAGCGATTGCAGAGGTTGATCATGTACGGATGCGGAGGATGGAAGGCAAAGCGAATCGCGTTCGCGCCCAGGACCTTGATGACCGCCACATCCTTTTCCATCTCCTCGTATGTCAGCGATGCGCCGTGGACGGGGGAGTCTTCGGTCCACACGACGCCCTTCAACTCGACCTTCCGCCCGTTGAAGACAAGAGATCCCCCGGTTGTACGCACCGAAGCGAAACCGAAATCCTGATGGAATTCGTCGATGAGGGTCCTTTTCTTTGCATCGCCGAAAAAGATCATCGTCTTGAGCCTGTAGAGTACCGGGGCTTCGGGGCTCCACGGGCGCGGGTTCGCGACGACAAACTCAAGGGGCAGCTCGTTATCCTTGCCGTTTTCGGGAACGAAGACAAATGGAGCGGTTTGCAGCGCAACTGCTCCTGAAGCAATATCGACAACCTCAAACGCCACCTGATATCCGGGAAGATTCTTTGATTTTGTCGAATCGGGACCGACAAGATTGGGAAATTGCTGATTGGAGATAATTGCCGTCGCCTTGACGTTCCCGCGCCTTGACCCCTCGTCGAGAGAGGGCTTGAGGACGACCGACTCAACCCACATTCGAGGCGTAGCCAGGATATACAAGTCCCGGAGAATCCCGCCATAGTTCTTCCAGCCCCAGATCTGCTTTCTGAGAGGGAGGGTCGTTTTTGCCGAGAGCGCATTGGTGACAACGACTTTGATCGCATTCTCCTCTCCCTGCTGAATCACACCTTCGGGGATGTTCAACGTGAAAGATGTGTAGCCCCCTGTGTGTTTCCCTATGAAGATGTCGTTAATGAAGACTTCAGCCTCATAATTGATCCCCAGAGCGACGAGCTTAAAGGCGGAGGCCGTAAGCATTGCTTCGGAAACAGAGAAGTTTCGGAGGAAAGTAATCCTTCCTTCATAGTCAAAGGCAGACGGGATCTTGACTTCGGACCACACTTCTTCGTCGAAGGAATACGACCAGGTACCAGCCAAATCGATTTTCTCCCTGGTGGGCGTGTCGGGGAAAAATCCAATATCATCCCCCCGAAGAGAAGGATTGCCGTTTTCGAGAACTTTGATTTCCTGGCTAAAACAGAGTGAGAGGGTGAGGAGTAATAAGAAAGACGATCGAGCTATGGCGGTGAGAAGGGTAAAAATACGCAATTCTCGTGAGGGGAAGTAAAAGTTGAGCCCACAGACAGGGTCGTTTGGGGCTTCAAAGTAGTTTCACACAATATAGCAACAAAAAGGCCGGAAAGCAACGGAAATCTTGAGGGAGGAAACCAGTTAACCTGTTAGAAACTAAGAGGTTTATGGATTCTCTTAAAGTAGAGAGATGATTTATGGAGAGAGAATCTATGAGCCGGAGGCAGCCTTGATGATTTGGATAAAAGAATCGGCTTTCAGGGATGCTCCCCCCACAAGAGCTCCGTCAATATTTGGCTGTCCAAGAAGGGCCTGGGCATTTTCGGGCTTGACCGATCCGCCATATTGAATAACCACCTTTTCGGCAGTCGTCCATGGATGCATTTGCCCGATGAGTTTGCGAATGAGCTGATGGACTTCTTCTGCCTGCTGAGGCGTGGCTGTTTTTCCTGTTCCTATTGCCCAAACCGGCTCATAGGCCACAATGGATTTTTCCAGATCAGCTGCCGAGAGTTCCTTCAGAACTCCTTTCATTTGAACTGAAATCACTTTCTCGGTCAGGTCCTTTTCTCTTTCTGCAAGAGACTCGCCGACACAGATGATCGGGATGAGCCCGGTGGCAAGCGCTTTACGCGCTTTCTTGTTGATGAGCTCGTTCGTTTCGCCAAAATACTGACGCCTCTCGGAATGCCCCACAATGACGTAGCGGCACCCCACGGACGCGAGCATCTTCGCAGAGATCTCTCCCGTATAGGCGCCCTCCTCTTCGAAATGTATGTTCTGCGCGCCCAGGCCGATGTTCGATCCTTCAAGAAGCCGGTGGGCAACGGCGAGAGAAGTGTATGGCGGGCAAATGACTGCTTTCACTCCTGAGGGAAATCCGGCTTCGGCAGCTTTAATCCCCTGTATAAGCTCGACCGAGTTGTCGATCTCTTTGTACATTTTCCAGTTACCGGCAATGACTTTTGAGCGCATGGAGTTGATTGGTTAGTGATGAGTTT